>CAZIOH010000101.1:9441-24383 GCA_964540815.1 uncultured Myxococcales bacterium
CCCCTGACCCTGACCCTGACCCGGCCCCTGACCCTGACCCTGACCCTGACAACTCGGGGGCATGTCGTTCTGGCCGAGCCCGATGCAGCTGCAGGTCATGCAGGCGTCCGCCTGGATACGGCAGTCGCCATCGGACCGGCAACCACCACCCGACGGGGGCGGAAGCATCCTGTCGCGGCAGGTGCCGTAGCAGCCGCCAGAGCACGCCCGTCCCCCCATCGACGGACAACCAGGCGGTGGATTGCACACGCCATCCTGGGTGGTGCAGACCTGGTTCGTCGGGCAGTCGAAGGATGCGGCGCAGACGTCGGCCGGGCCACCGGCCGTTCCACCGTCGTTGCCCGGACGCGCATCGGTCGCGCCCGCATCGGCTTGCGAAGGATCTTGACCAGGACAGATCACGACCCAGCCCCACTGTCCCGGGTCGGTGGCCGACTCCGCGCAGGCGAGAACGGGCGCGCCCTTGGAGCAGGCGCTGGGGGCAACGGGAGGCTTCGGCATGCCCGAACAATCGGGGGTGCCACCCGAGCCTCCCGAGCCGGCAGCTTGCCCGCCGGAGCCACCGCCCGTTCCACCAGCATCCCGCTTCCCGCCGGTGCCCTCGCCCCCCGTCCCCGCGACCTTCATGCCTCCCGAGCCCGCGGGCGGCAGGCTCCCATCACGGCCTGCGGTGCCCGCGCCGCTCCCGACCTCTCCGCCCGCGCCAGTTCCGACGCCGTTGCCTCCGACGCCCTCGCCGCCAGTGCCCGCCGGCGCGACGTCGGCCCCGCCACTGCCGGCGCCCGGCTGGGCCCCACCCGTTCCGCCCGTGCTCGGGCCTCCACCCGAACCACTCCTCGCCGGCGGCAGACCCGCCCCACCCGAAGGCATCGGGCCGCCACCCGAGCCCGGTCCGCCGAGCAGGCCGTGGCCGCCCGCACCCGGCGAGGGCGCTCCTGCCTCGATCGATCCGAGCCCGTCGGACTTGACACTGCAGCCGACCACCGTCAACGCCCCCCATCCCGCCAGGACCAGTAGGTGAAACATCTTCTGATGGCGCATGACGTGAGAGACCTCGCTCGATGGGTGGGTGTCTGCCTCCCGGTGTCCAGCCCCAAACAAAATCGACTTGCCCGCAGGGTCAGTGCCGCCTCGGCCCACCCACGGGCCAGACTTCGGACGCTGGCGGCATCCATCGTGGCAGAGCGCCGCGTCGTTGGAACCGCGGAAGCTCTGCCCGCCCTTGGCGGTTCGAGCCGATCCGCCCGCCGTGCGCAGCGCGGGCATGGGGAGCTCGCACGCTCGTTTCCGTCACGGGCACTCCGATATCGGCATCTCATGGTGCACGACGCGGCGGCCCGCTTTCCGGGGGGCCGAGGGGACGACGTGACAGCGCCCGGCGCGCCCTATATTGTGTTCGGCTATTTTGGCAGCGAATGGACAAATTCCGGAGATAGGTGGGATGCGCGAAGAAGCTGAGCTCCGCGGAGCTGTCGGGGACGTCGACGCCGGCACGGACGCGGTCCGGACCGGGGACTTCGCCGATGGGGCTTCGCCGTCCCTGTCGCCATCGCCGTCGGCCTCCCCCGCGTCCTCTCCGGTTCCGCCCATCGTCGCCGAGGAGCGCGCGCTCCTCGGGGTCGTGCTGAAGAAGCTCGACGCCCAGCCGCGCCGCACGCGGGCGCAGGTCGATGACGTGGGCTCGATGATCGAGCTGCGCGACGCGCTGGCCGAGGCGAAGCCCGAGGATCAGGGCTCCATCCTCGAGCAGATGCACCGGATAGAAGCCCTGTCCAAGCAGCGGGGCAAGGGCGAATCGCCTCCCATCGATCGGAAGTCTCCCTACTTCGGGCACCTGCGGCTCGAGGAGAACGAACGCCGCCGCGATGTCCTCATCGGGGCTCGCAGCTTCGTGGAGCCGGGCGGCGGTGTCCAGATCGTGGACTGGCGAAACGCGCCGGTGTCGCGCCTGTTTTATCGCTACGAAGAGGGCGACGCCTACGAGGAACGCCTCGGCGATCGGCTGGTCGAGGGGGAGATCCTGGCCCGTCGAACCGTGGCCATCCTCGACGGCGAGCTTCGACGGGTGGCGGCCCCGCAGGGGACCTTCACGCGCGATGTCCGGACGGGGAGCTGGCGCGAGATCGCGGCGTCGCAGGCGCGGCTGTCGGTGGCCCGCGACGGGACCGCGCGCCTCGTCCCCGCTCCTGGCGCCGCCGGCGTCGCCGCCGCCCCGGGAGCGGCCGCCGCGCCCGGAGCGACGCACCACCAGGCGACGCGCGGCAAGCTCGGCCTCGACGACGGGGGCGCGCGTCGCATCGATCGCCACCTCCCCGCCATCGCCGCGCTCATCGACCCCAGGCAGTTCGAGCTCATCACCCGACCGTCGTCGGGGCTGATCGCGGTCCAGGGCTCGGCCGGGAGCGGGAAGACCACCATCGGGCTGCACCGGATCGCCTACCTGGCGTTCGCCGACCCGCGCCGATTCCGATCCGACCGCATGCTGGTCGTGGTCTACCAGCGTGCGCTCGCGAGCTACGTGTCGCGGGTGTTGCCCTCCCTCGACGTCCCCGGGGTGCCGGTGCGGACCTTCGCGGAATGGGCGGAGGAGGCCAGGATGGCCACGTTCCCGAACCTGCAGGCGCCGCGCTTCGAGGACACACCCCCGCTCGTCATGCGCGCCAAGGCCCACGGCGCCATGCTGAAGATCATCCACGATCGCCAGCAGGAGCTCGCGGCCTGGTGTCGGGCCGAGCTCGCGGCGGAGGTCGCCACCCGGCCCGAGGCGGCCGAGATTCTCGCGCGCTGGGACGCGAGCGGCGCGCTGGTCACGCCCGGCAGCGGCCAGGGTGCCGTCACGGGCGCAGGGGCCACGGGTGTAGCCAGCCCGTCGCGGCCCCGGCCCGCGCCCATCGACGAGCGCGTGTCCCACTTTTCGCGCTGGGTGCGCGACGCGAACCTCGACCCCGCGACCCGCAACGCCGTCGAGAACGTGGGCCGGCGCCTGCGCGTCCGGACCCGCGACGTGGTGGGAGAATGGGCGGCCTTGCTCACGGATCGCCAGGCTCTCGGGCGGGGCTTCGAGCTGCACGCGCCGGGGCTATTTTCGCCCGGCCAGCTCGACGAGCTCCACCGCTGGGGGGTCGAGCGCGATCGCCTGCGCACGCGCGGCACCGAGCGCGATCCCGAGGCTGAACCCCACGCCCTCGATCCGGAGGACGACCCGCTCCTCTTGCGCATCCACCAGCTCCAGCGCGGGCCCATCGTGAACGCGCGCGGCCCCATGGCGATCGAGCACCTGATGGTCGACGAGGTTCAGGACTTCTCGCCCATCGAGCTCGCCGTCCTGCTCGAGACCACCACCCCGCAGCGCTCGGTGACCCTGGCCGGCGACGTGGCCCAGGCCATCGCGCCCGAGCACGGCTTCTCGAACTGGTCGGATCTGCTGGATGATCTGGGGATTCCGCACGAGCGGGTCGAGCCCTTGCGGGTGTCGTACCGCTCCACCCGAGAGATCGTGGAGGTGGCCGAGCACATCCTCGGTCCGCTGGTTGGCGACGTGCGCCCGGTCGCGCCGCGCAGTGGAGCGCCGGTGGAGGCCTTCGGGTTCGGCTCGACCGGCGAGGCGGCGGAGTTCCTGTCACACGCCCTCGGCGAGCTGATGCGCAACGAGCCCACCGCCTCGGTCGCGCTCATCGCGCGCCACCCCGAGCAAGCCCACATGTACTATGACGCGCTGGTGGCCGCCGAGGTGCCGCACGTGCGGCGGGTCGCCAACCAGGACTTTGCCTTCACGGCCGGCATCGATGTCACCGACGTGCGCCAGACCAAGGGGCTCGAGTTCGACATCGTGATCCTCCTGGAGGTGACCGAGACCTCCTACCCGGTGAGCGACCATGCGCGGCGCCTCCTCCACGTGGCGAGCACCCGCGCCGCCCACCAGCTCTGGATCACCTACGCCGGCCCCCCCTCCCCCCTCCTCCCCGACAACCTCCGCTGAGTGCTGACTATTTGATCGGGGACGTGGCTGGCGATTGTATCGGGGACGTGGCTCGCTGCCGCTCGCACGTCCCCGCGCCCCTCTCGCTCCGCGCGGCAAAGCCGCGCTACGCTCGCCAGATGAGAGGGGTGAACAAGGTATTCCGCGGTGCGCCCCCGGGATGAAGTGGGGCCCCTCTCCCCTCTCCGCGGGGCGAGGGGATAAGGAGGGGTTGGGGGTCGGTTCCCGGATCGACTCACCGCCCAAGAGCAGGCTCTCCTTGCGGTGGATCGGAGGTTGGCTTTGCCAACCGGAGACAACGTGAGCAAAGCAGATCCGGGTGCGCTTCTCGTCGTCCCTCGGGAGGGGCCCGCGGGGAGGGGTCCTCCCCTTCCCGCGCTCCGGTCCTCCCCTTCCCGCGCTCTTACTCGTAGCGGGCGGCGATTGGCATCTGGCGACCGCTGCCGAAGGCCCGCGCGCGGAGACGGAGCACCGGCGGGGCCTGACGTCGCTTGTACTCGTTCCGGGCGACCATCTTGCGGATGCGCTTGACCAGGGCCTCGATCTCGCCGCCATCTGCCGGCCCGAACGGCCGAAGCACGAAAGGTGCAAGATCGAACGGCTCGCCGTCGATCACGTGCTTCAGGATCGCGTCGAGCACCGGGTAAGGCGGGAGGCTGTCGATGTCCCGCTGTCCGGGCGCGAGCTCGGCCGAGGGCTCCTTGTCGATGATCTCGCGCGGAATGAGCGCGCGCCCCGCCGTGGTGTTGATGTGACGGCAGAGCTCGAAGACCTCGGTCTTGTAGAGATCGCCGATCGGGCCGAGACCTCCGTTGGTGTCTCCGTAGAGCGTGCAGTAGCCGACGGCGATCTCGCTCTTGTTGCCGGTCGTCAGCAACAGGTGGCCAAAAGCGTTCGAGAACTCCATCAGGATGGTCCCACGCACCCGCGCCTGCAGGTTCTCGAGCGGCAGTCCGGCGAGGGGCTGTCCGAACGCGCGCGCGAACCCCTCGCCGTACCCGTCGACCAGCTCCCGGATCGGGTGCTCGTGCAGCGGGATGCCGAGGTTGCGACACAGGGCCACCGAATCGGTGACGCTGCCCGGGCTCGAAACCCGCGAGGGCATGGTGACCCCGACGACGTGCTCGGCCCCGAGGGCCTCCACCGCCAGGGTCAGGGTGAGGGCGCTGTCGATCCCGCCCGATGAGCCGACCACCGCCCCGCTGAACCCGCAGCGTCGGGCGTAATCGCGCACCCCGAGGACGATCTGCTGCCGGTAGAACTCCATGGTGGGCAAGCCCCCCCGCGCGACCGCGGGCTCGGGCGCCGCTGGCGCTCCGCCGGTGGTCTTCCGCTCGCGCTCGATGTGCTCCCCGTTGAAGGCCAGGGTGACGACGTCCTCGGCGAACCGGCGGGCCTCGAACGCGAGGCCGCCCTTCGGGGTGACTGCAAAGGAAGCGCCGTCGAACACCAGCTGATCCTGCCCGCCCACCTGGTTCACGTACACGATTGGGAAGCCGTGCCGGCGGCTGGCCGCCTCGAACAGTTCATGGCGTTGCTCGCGCTTGCCGATGTTCGACGGACTGGCGTTGGTCGAGACGACGAGATCGGGGGCGGCCGCAGCCATGCGATCGAGGGGATTGATGGTGTAGGTGCTCCCGTCGTCGTTCCAGCCGTCCTCGCAGATCATGAAGCCCACCTGGCTGCCTCCGATGCGCAGGACCCGCGCCACATCGGGGCCGGGCTCGAAGTGCCGGCGCTCGTCGAAGATATTGTAGGTCGGAAGGAGCTGCTTGGCGTATGCGAGGACCGTGCGTCCATCCAGCAGGACGAGCAGGCTGTTGTGCAGGCGCTTGCCGGGTCCCGGGTTGGGGGTCGGGGCCCCCACGACCCAGTGGAGCCCAGGGGTGGCGCGCGTGGCGGCGGCCAGCGCCGTGAGACCTCGGTCGACCGCGGCGAGGAACCTCGGCTCGTCGAGCAGGTCGCCCGGGTAATAGCCGGTCAAGCTCAGCTCCGGGAACACGATCAGCTCCGCGGCCGCCCCGGCGGCCTCGGCGGCCGCGTCCTTCATCCGCGCGATGTTGCCCTCGAGATCTCCCACGGTCGGGTTGAGCTGGGCGACGGTCAGGCGAAGGGCCGCGTGGCGCGCGACCGGGCGGGATGGCTCTGGAGGTGACGCTGGCAAACACCCCGAGTATAGGCCGAAAAGTTGCCCTCCCCTCCCCGGAAGCCCGGGCCTGAAGCTCCGGATCCGACCTCAGGGGGCGCTGGCGATGGGAGCCGCGCCGTTGCCGGCACCTCCGCCCTGTCCGCCCGAGCCCCACGGCGGCGGCGAAGGCGGTGGCGACGGCCCGAGCCCGCCCAGTCCCAGGTCTGGCCCGGGGCTCCCCGGGAAGCCCCCGGAACCCCCGACGTTCCAGACCCCGGCCCCGCCGTTACCCGAATCTCCCGGAATTGCCGAGACCGGTGCGGGCGGTGGCAAGGCCCGCGGGTCTGGCGGTCCCGGCTCGAAGGGCGGCGGCTCGGTCGGAATCTCGCCAGCGAAGCCCAGCAGCGCCGCGCCCGAGAGGCCTCCCCCCTGGGCCCGGCTGGGCGCGGTCGCGGCCTGGGCCCCGGCCACGCCGAACAACACGAGGAACATGATGCGGAGATGTCGCCGTTTCATGCAATGATCCCCAGCAAGGAACATTCCATCTCGACGGGCGTGGTTAGGACTTGTCCCTGGCCCTCCACATGGCAAACCCAGGGTGAGGCCGGCCGTGTGCGAAACCAACCCGAGCGGAGGAGATAGAGCGTGAACAATCCCGAAATTGGAATCGGTTACCAGGTCTTCGTCTCCGACGGGGGCGAGGAGTTCGGCGCGGTTCGCGCGGTTCGCCCGAACGGCCGCGCCGAGCTGCTCGTCTACGTCGAGAATGCCGGTGATTTCACGGTTCCCTTGACCGCCGTCGAGGCGGTTCACTCACAAAAGGTCGTGCTCAACTGCAAGCGCTTGAGCCCGGAGATCCGCCGCGCCATCGGGCACGCCCACGACTCCGAGGTCAAGGGACTCTGAGCTGACGGGACCCCACAGTCCCCGGGACTCGCACCCTTTCCGATCGGCTCAGCCGTCCGCGCGATGCACCTCGTCGAGCTGGTGGAGACGTCCCGGCGCGTGAGCGAGACCCGCTCCCGGCTCGAGAAGGTGGCGCTCCTGGCGGAGGCCCTCGGGCGCATGTCGAGCGCCGAGATCGGCGTGGGGATCTCGTTCCTGTCCGGGAACCTGCCCCTAGGCCGGGTCGGCGTCGGATACGCGACCCTGCGCGCGCTCGAGACGGCCTCGGGCTCGGCGGCCGCTCCGCCGACGGGGAGCCCCACCTTGACGCCTCCGGCCGGGACACGGGTACCTTTCCGCGGGGCGGAGCCGGGGCTCGGGCTCGAGGACGTCGCGCGCGGGCTCGAGGCCATCGCGGAGATCTCGGGGCCGGGTGCGGCCGCCCGAAGGGCGAGCGTGCTGGCCGAGCTGTTCGCGCGGGCCACCGCCGCCGAGCGCGGCTTCCTGACGCGCCTCCTGGCCGGTGAGCTGCGACACGGCGCCCTCGAGGGTGTGCTGTCCGAGGCGCTGGCGCGTACGTTCTCGGTCACGGGGGCCGACGTTCGCCGGGCCACCATGCTGACCGGCGAACTCGCCGAGGTCGCCCGCGCGCTGGCCGAGCGTGGGCCGGCAGCCCTGCTGTCCTTCGAGTTGACCCTCTTTCGCCCGCTGCAGCCGATGCTGGCGGATACCGCCGCCGACCTGGGGTCCGCCTTGGCGCAGCTCGGGCACGGGGGTGAAGGCGGGGCCGGCCTCGAGTACAAGCTCGACGGAGCCCGGGTGCAGGTCCACAAGGACGGCGACCGGGTCGAGGTCTACTCCCGGCAGCAGAACCCGGTGACCGTGGCGGTGCCGGAGCTGGTCGAGCGCGTGCGGAGCCTGCCGGCTCGGCAGCTCGTCCTCGATGGCGAGGCCGTGGGGCGAGGCGGTGACGGCCGCCCCGTCCCGTTCCAGATCACCATGCGGCGCTTCGGTCGCCGCCTCGACGTGGATGCGCTGCGCGCGGAGTTGCCGCTCGACGTGGGTTTCTTCGATGTCCTGCGGCTCGACGGCCAGACCCTGCTCGACCTCCCCGCCTCCGAGCGGTGGGCCGCGCTCGAGGACGCCACCCGGACCGATCCCGGAGCCCGGATCCCGCGCCTGGTCACGGCCCGCGTCGACGAGGCGGAGGCGTTCGTGGCGCGGGCCCTCCGCGAGGGCCACGAAGGCGTGATGATCAAGAGCCTCGAGGCCGGATATGCGGCCGGCCGCCGCGGGCAGGAGTGGCTCAAGCTGAAAGCGACCCGCACGCTCGACCTCGTGGTGCTGGCGGCCGAGTGGGGCAGCGGGCGGCGGCGCGGGTGGCTGAGCAACCTGCACCTCGGCGCGCGCGATCCGGTGGCGGGTGGCTTCGTGATGCTGGGCAAGACGTTCAAGGGCATGACCGACGCGATCTTGCGCTGGCAGACCGACGCGCTCCTGGCGCGCGAGCTCGGGCGGGACGGCCATGCGGTCTTCGTCCGGCCGGAGCTGGTGGTCGAGATCGCCTTCAACGACGTCCAGCAGAGCCCGCAGTACCCGGGTGGTGTGGCGCTGCGCTTCGCCCGGCTCAAGCGCTACCGCACCGACAAGGTCGCGGAGGACGCGAACACCATCTCGGAGGTCCGCGCCCTGCTCCCCCCAAGCCTGACCTGAGCCCCGCATTTTCGGGCCCTTCGAGAGAGACCCAAAACCCCGTCCTCGTCCCCGGCTCTGTCCTCGTCCTCGTCACTTCCCGGCGGTGCTGACCCGCCAGATCGCGTTGCTTCCGTCGTCGGCCACCAGCAGCGCACCATCCCGGGCGACGGCGACCCCGACCGGGCGCCCCCACACCTGACCGTCCTTGGTGATGAAGCCGGTGAGAAAATCCTGGTAGTCGCCGGTGGCCCGCCCCGCCGGATCGAGCGGCACCCGGATGACCTCGTAGCCGACGCGCTGATGCCGATTCCAGGACCCGTGCTCGGCGGCGAACACGTCGCCCTGGTACGCGCTCGGGAACATGCTGCCCGTGTAGAACGTCATCTGCAACGAGGCGAAGTGCGGCTGGAGCAACACGTCCGGGACGCGCACGCGCGCGGCGAGCTCGGGGTGCTTGCCGGCGTGGCGCGGATCCGGATTGGCGCCGATGTAGAACCACGGCCACCCGAAGAAGGCCCCCTCGGGGACGGCGGTGATGTAGTCGGGCACGAGATCGTCCCCCAGCTCGTCGCGCTCGTTGACCGAGGCCCACAGCGCGCCGGTGCGCGGATGCACCGCGATCCCGACCGCATTGCGGATCCCCGAGGCGTAAATGCGCTGGTCCTTGCCGGTGGCGGCGTCGAATTCGAGGATGTCCGCGCGGTCCTTCTCGGCGGGCGTCACGTCGGGATCGTCCACGTTCGAGTGCGAGCCCACCGAGACGAAGAGCCGCTTGCCATCGCGCGAGAACGCCAGATCCCGGGTCCAGTGCCCGCCGCCGCGCAGGAGCCCGCCCCCCGGCAGCGGCGCCACGAGCTCGGGGGCGGCGCGGGCTTGCATATCCCCCGCGCGATAGGCGAAGCGCACCACCGCGTCGGTGTTCCCCACGTAGAGCCACCCCTCGCGAAAGGCCATCCCGAATGGCTTCTTCAGGCGCCTCGGTGCGGCCCCGCCGGTGAAGAACGTGCGCCGTTCGGCGGCGCGTCCCTCGGCCGTGAGCCCGCGAAAGACGGTGAGGCTGTCAGCCTTGCTCTCGGCGACGAACACGTCCCCGTTCGGCGCCACGGCGAGCGCGCGGGGATTGGTCAGACCCCGAGCGAACTCCTGGACCTGAAATCCTGCCGGAGCCTGGGGCCAGCTGCCGGGTGGCCGAGGCACGACGGTCGGGGGGTTGTCCGCGGACGGGGTAGCATTCGGCGGCGGGAGATCGGAGGCGCGAATCCGGTGGGCGCGCCCGGGGACCTGGTCGGCGTAGCCGACGAAAGGGTTTCCATCGCGGCGAAACGGCTCCGCGGCCGGCGGAGACGCGTCCGTGGCACGGGCGGCCTCAGGCGCGGCCCAGACGGCAAAGATCAGCCCCGCGCCCACGGTGGAGGCGACGAGCCCGGGAGCCGAGGACACCTTGCAACGCATCCGCACACTCTAACCATCGGGAGCAGAAGAGAAAGACGCAAGGGGCGCCTGCCAGCTGTGGCTCAGGCCGAAGAGGGAGCGGCGACCGTCGGCTGGGGTATGCTCGCCGAGAATGACCGAGCTTGCCGAGGTGGTCAGCGATGCCGTGGAGCACGGCTCCGGGAACCGACTGAATTCGACCATTGCCCTCCTGGTGGCGATCACCGCGACCTTCACCGCCCTGTGCAACGTGAAGGACGGCAACGTGGTGCAGGCGATGGCGCAGGACCAGGCGGGCGCCGTCGACGCGTGGTCGTACTACCAGGCCAAGGGCACCAAGCAAAACCTGGCCGAGTCCACGGTGGACCAGCTGACGCTCGAGCGGGATCTGCGGCCCGAGCTCTCCGCCGAGCTGCGGGCCCGCCTCGAGCGCGAGATCACCGAGTACACGGCGCGCGCCCAGCGCTACGCGCACGAGAAGGAGGAGATCAAGGCCAAGGCGGAGGGGTACGAGCACGACTACGATCGGCTCAACCTCCACGACGACCAGTTCGATCTCGCCGAGGCCCTGCTGTCCGTCTCGATCGCCCTCTTCGGGATCACCGCCCTCACCCGCAAGCGGGTCCTGCTGGGCTTCGGCGCGGTCATGGCGGGCTTCGGCCTGCTGTTCGGTCTGGCCGGGTTCTTGGGATGGGGCTTGCACCCGGATTTCTTGACCCGGCTGCTCTCGTGAAGACCTCCGCCCGTCGGCTTCGCCAGGGTCCGTCTTCAGTCGTCTTCACGGGACGACGGTCGCGGTCCGAGGACCCTCCCCGGCCCTGATCAGGGTCGGCAGATCGAGGTCGACCAGATCCCCGATGCGCTCGAGGGCGATGTCGGGAGGCGGGTAGCTGGCGACGTCCGCGGCGTGGGCGTAGTGCCCCTGCCGCGGGAACACCGTGGTCAGCCGCGCCCCCCAGATCTTCTTGGCGGCGGTGAGGATCCGGATCTTGTCGTCGATGAGCACGTAGTGCGCGGCCGGGAAGCGACGCTCGACGTCGTCGAGCTCGCGCTCCTTGTGGATGTAGATGAGCACCCGCCCGCCGACGGCGTCGAAGAGCCCGGCGCGCTCCACCTTGCGGGGCTGGAAGACCACGTCCCCGTCGCTGAGGATGACGGTGTCACCAAACGCGGCCACGTGGTCGATGGCGTCGAGCGAGCCCGGGTAGAGACGATTGGCAAACGGGTAGTTCACCAGGAACGACGAGACCGCCAGCAGGTGGGGATCGCGCGGATACACCCGCCGGTACTGCTGCAAGGCCCCGAGGTAGTCGGAGTAGCCGAGCTCGGCGCGCAGGTACTCGAAGATCTCGAAGTAGTGATCGGCGCGCGCGATCCCCACCTCCTTGTTGAGGTAACGGCGCAGATCGCCGGTCACGCGATCGTTGTCGAGCAGGGTGTTGTCGACGTCGAAGAGAAACACCACCCGCCCCCGGGCCGCGCCGCCGGTCGGCTTGGTCGGTGCCGATGTCGACCCCGGCGCCGGCGCCGGTTCAGGCGCCGGGCTCGACGGCGGGGCGGACGACTCCCCCGTCATTTCACCGTGGCCTCGACGGGGCGCGCGGGTCGAGCGGGGGCGGCGCCCCGCTCGATCGGAAACACCAGCGGTCGAGACGAGGGCGCCCACAACCGAAAGCCGCCCTTGAAGGCGTTGGTGTTGTCGACGAGCCGAGCCCCCGGCGGAAGCACGGTCAGGAACTTGGCGTTTCCGCCGCCCACCACCAGATCCTCGGCCCCGAGGGCCACGGTCAGCCGCTTCGCGACGTCGAGCACGTGGCGCCGCCACTTCTTCTTGCCATGGCGCTCGAGCCCACGCAGCCCGACGTCGTCCTCGTAGGTGCGGCCCTTGCGATACGGCAGGTGCGCGAGCTCGAGCGGGGCCACGGTCCCGTCGATCACCAGCGCCGTGCCGAGGCCGGTTCCGAAGCCGAGGAAGAGCATGGTCCCGCCGCGGTAGCTGCCGAGCGCCTGCATGGCCGCGTCATTGATGATGCGCACCGGATGCCCGAAGGCCTTGCGAAAATCGAAGCCGACCCAGCCCTCGCCGAGGTTCACCGGCTCGGCCACGATGCGACCGTGCATGACCGGGCCCGGGAACCCGATGGAGACGAAGTCGTAGCTCCAGTCGGCGGTCAGGCTCTTGATGGCCTTCATCATCTGACGCGGCGTCAGGCCCGGTCCCGAGCCGAACTCGCGGCGGCGGGGTTGCCCGGTGGCGAGCAACTTGACGTGGGTTCCCCCGACGTCGACCACGAGGATCTTGGGCGCGGCGGGGGTCATGCGGTCCGGTCAGGATAGTTCAGCGCTCGGGGGGCAGGCACCAATTTTTTCGAGCGCGCGGGGCGGGCGCGACAAACGTGGGCCCCGGCGGGACGGTGGCGGGGCAGCGGCGGCTCAGGTCCCGCCCTCGCGGATCCCGGGGCCGATCGGCCCACTCGGGCCGGCCTGGGGGTCGCCGGTGGGTGGGCGTTCGATCGCGGTCCCGGCGATCGCGGCCCCGGCGATCCCGGCCGCCGCCACCGGCTCGTCGACCACCGACACGAGATCGTGAAACTTGCGGTAGTCGATCTCGCGGGTCCCGTCCGGGAGCGTCGTGAGCACGTCCGCGAAGCGCGCTCCCGTCACGATGTCGTCGAGCGTGTAGCCGTGGCGCGCGTGGATGGTCTGCCCGATGGTCTCGTCGAAGCCGGTCAGGCTGAGGTAGAGCTCCGCCCCCTGCGCCCGCAAGCGCTCGAGGGCCCCCGGGCCGTGAAACGGGCTCTGCGCGTCGATCGCGTGCATGGCGGTCCAGGACAGGTAGAAGACCGAGGTCCGGTCGCGCACCATCGGGATGTCGAACTGGCGGCGCAGGGTCTCGCCCTCGCGGGTGCGCTCGGTGGCGAGCAGCACCACCCGCAGCTGCGCCTCGACCACCTGGTTGCGCCGCCAGTTGGCCATGCGGAACATCAGGTACGGGACGCCGTTGCGCGGGGCCAGCACCACCTTGTCGGCGAAGAGCACCCGGGCGGTCGGGCGGGCGAACCGGGTGAAGGTGATGCCAGTGACCAGGGCCACGCCGAAGATCCCGGTCAGCGCCTCGAAGGCGACGGTGATGTGCGCGTAGCGCGTGACGGGATACATGCCACCGTATCCGATGGTGGCCAGCGTCTGGACACTGAAGTAAAAAGCGTCCTCCATCGACCCCGGGCGGGCGTTGGCGATGTCGCCGGGCTGGATGGTGTAGGCCAGCGCGAAGAGCGCGTTGGTGGTGAAGAAGGCCAGCCCGACCAGCGCGAAGAACTCGAGCCAGGTCCGCTGCAACATGAAGTGATAGAAGTCCTTGTCGAGCGCGCGCTGGAGCCCGATGGCGCGGGTGGGGGCGAAGGCGAACACCGTTGGCTTGCGGTTCCCGTCCCGATCCCGGTCGCGATCCCGGCGGCGGCGCGGGTGGGCCCGACGTCGCGCCGCGCGGCTCTGGTCGTCCTCCGCTCGGTGGGTCGCCATGCTCGGGTCGAGACTACGGGGGAGGACGAGGGGGTGCAAACCGGGCCGAGGGTGCGGCCCGGTCGGGGAACGAGGTACGGGGACGGAGAAAGGGGAACGGGGGACGAGGACGAGGACGGGGACGAGGAAGAGGACGAGGACGAGGAAGAGTGGGAAGAGGAGAGTCAGTCCTCGTCGTCGGGGGCGGCGGGGCCGAGGGCGGGCGAGGGGGTCTCGGCGAGATCGACCGAGAGAGGGACCCCGTCGATGGCGGACAGGGCGGCGGCGGCGAAGTAGCGCACGAGTGGATAGCCGTGGCTGGACGCCGCGCGGGCGATCGCCGGTCGCGCGGGCGCGAAGCGCTGCTCGCCCGCGGCGCCCATGGCCGCGGCCTGCTCGTGGGGAAAGCCGCGAGCGATGGTGGCGAGGAGCACGTTGGCCTCCCGCGAGCCGTAGAGGCGCAGCACCGCCTCCGCGTCGTAGCGCTTGCCCCAGAGCCGCGCGAGATCGTCCAGCACCGCGCCCACGGTCTTGTCGGCGTGGCAGAGCGCGCACTCGAGCGGGCGATCCTTCTCGACCCGCTCCGCGTCGGTGGGCGAGCCGATCCGGTGGTAGCGGGTGAGCGCATAGCCGAGGCCCATGTTCTTGCGGGGCATGTGGCACGCGACGCAGGCGCCGCCAGGCCCGCCCGGATCGTGGTGGGCGTGGGCCGCGAGCGCGGTCGGCGTTGCGTACCTGGCGTGGCAGGTCGTGCAGATCCCGTTGCCGGCCGGGGTCGCGAGGCGGTCCAGCCGCGCGCGCGGGTCCTCACCGTGCGGATCGTGGCAGGCGGTACAGGCCATGGCGCGGGCGCACCCGCCGAGCAGGAAATCGCGCCCCTCGCCGGAGGTGATCGAGCTGCCACCGGCGCTGGCGGGCTCGCGGCGCGCCCCGCCCTCCCAGGTGCGCGCGTAGCGCGAGAACAGCACCTGGTGACAGCGGGCGCAGGCGCGGTTCTGCCACTCGGCGGGCGTGGCGTGGCCCGCCGCCGCACCGTCGCCCGGAGCCGTCACCGCCAGAAAGGACGCCACCGGCTGGAAGGTGGGGTGCCGGTGCGGATCCTCGACGTGCTCGCGCGAGCCACCGTGACAGGCCTCGCACCCCACGCCCAGCTCGACGAAGTGCGCGGGCGAAAAGCGAGCCTTCGCCTCGAGGATCGCGCGGCGAAGCTCCGGGCGCGGGTCCTCCGCGATGGCCCCGGTGGCGGCGCGGGCCGCCCCTGCCCCGAGCACCGCGCGCTCCGCGGCCAGCGCGCTCACCAGGGCGCCGCCGTCGGTGACGCGA
>CAZIOH010000102.1:0-24369 GCA_964540815.1 uncultured Myxococcales bacterium
CGGTCCGCTCGAGCAGGTCGGGACCCGCGTCGTCGATGCCGACCACCGACGAGCCCGAGAGCTTCTGCTGGCGCGCGTACAGCTCCTCCACCCCGACGCCGAGGCGCTTGGCGATCTCCTCCTGGTCGGGGGTGCGGCCGAGCTGCGCCTCGAGCCGGCGGGTCGCGTCCCGCAGCTCGTTCGACAGGCGCCGCATGTCGCGCGACAGGGTGTCGCGGGAGCGCAGATCGTCCAGCATGGCGCCGCGGATGCGGAACTCGGCGAAGGCCTCGAAGCGGTCCACCCGGCTCGGGTCGAAGCGATCGGCCGCCTCCATGAGCCCGATGACGCCCGACGAGATGAGATCGTCGATCTCCACGTGGGCCGGGAGACGACGGGCCAGCCGGCGCGCCACCTTCTCGATGTAGGGAAAGAACTTGGCCGCGTACTCGTTGCGGCGGGCAATCAGCTCCTTCTTGGAGAGCTTCTTCGAGGACTTGGCGGCCGTCGCCTCGGCGAGGGCCAGCTCGGCGGCGGCCCGCTTGGCGGCGGCCGCCGTGCGGCTCGCCGATTCCTTCACCGCGGACTTCGCGGATTCCTTGCTCGACTCCTTGGCCTTCGCGACGGCGCCGGGCGCCGAGGCCTTGCTGGAAGACTTGGAGACCACCTTGTTCTCGTCGGCTCGCGTGCGCTTCGTGATTGCCATGGCCCGCATCCTCAGCACGAGCCGTGCCACGCGCGTTCGCGCGCGCGACCGCGCCGTTCCGCGGGGTTCCGGATGTAGGAACCTGGCGACCGTCAATCGATTGGCGATCGAACGTTCGTGACGCCGTCAATCGAATGACGATCGGCGCGCGGGCGCGCCTCAGGCTACATGTCGCCGCCGCAGCTTCTCGACCAGGGTCGTCCGGTTCATTCCGAGCAGCTCGGCGGCCCGGTTCTTGTTCCCACCGGTCCGTTCCAGCGCCTGCGCGATCAGGCGATCCTCGAGCTGGGTGAGCAGCAGCCGCAGGTCGATCCCACCGGCCGGCAGGTCGAGCCGCCCGGCCTCGAGGTCGAGGAGATCGAGGCGCAGGTGCGATGGGAGATCACCGAGGACCACCATCCGGTTGGTGGCGATGACCACCAGCCGCTCGACCAGGTTCTCGAGCTCGCGCACGTTCCCCGGCCAGTCGTGGGCGGTGAGGCGCGCCATGACCTCGGGCTCGAAGCCTGGCACCGAGCGTCCCTCGCGCAGGTTGACGAGGTGACGAAAGTGCTCGGCCAGGACCGGGATGTCGTCGCGCCGGACCCGCAATGGAGGCAGGTCGATGGGCACCACCTCGAGCCGGTAGTAGAGATCCTCGCGAAAGCGCCCGTCCGCCACCATCTCCTCGAGGTTGCGGTGGGTCGCGGCGATCACCCGCACCGACACCGGGATGCGCTCGGTGCCGCCGACCGGCGTGACCTCGCGCTCCTGCAGCACCCGCAGCAGCTTGGCCTGCAGGGGCCGCGGCATCTCCCCGATCTCGTCGAAGAAGATGGTGCCGCCGTTGGCCGAGACCACCCGCCCGAGCCGATGGCGATCCGCGCCGGTGAAGGCCCCGCGCACGTGCCCGAACAGCTCCGACTCGGCGAGATCCTCCGGGATCGCCGCCATGTTCACCGCCACGAACGGGCCCGCCGCGTAGGGGCTCGAGGTGTGGACCAGGCGGGCGATCACCTCCTTGCCGGTGCCGGTCTCGCCACGGATGAGGATGCTGGCGTCGGTGTCCGCGACCCGAGCCACCCGATCGAGCACCGCCCGCATCTCGGCGTGCTCGCCGATCACCGCCCCGGCCTGAAACCGCGGGCCGCGCACGGCCTCGGGATCCGGGGATTCCACCTGGCGAACCACCTCCTCGAGGGCCGACGGCCGGACCGGCTTCGACAGGAAGCTGTGGGCACCTGCGCGCAGGGCCGACACCGCCTCCACCACGGTGGCGTGGGCCGTGAGCATCACGACCGGAACGGCGGGCGACCGCGCCTGGGCTTCGCGCAGGACCGCGAAGCCGTCGCGTCCGGCGATCCCCGTCGCTGCACCGCCAGCACCTGCCAGCTGGCTGTCGGTCATGCAGAGATCGAAGCGCTGGCTCCGCAGCCGCGCCACCGCCTCGGCCCCGTCGAACGCCAGGACCGTCGTGTAGCCGAACGCCGGCAGACGGTTCACCAGCTCCGCCTGAGCGGTGGTGTCGCTGTCCACGAGGAGTACCCGTTTGCCCATCAACGTGGGAGGTTCATCGGTGGGGCCCGGGGTGGCCTTGAGGTTCCCCAATCGTTCCGCAGTGTTGCCAGCTGGACAACAGGCGTCCGATGCCGCCGACGCCTCCGCCGCAGCACCGCCGCGAGGGCCAGGGGCCCTCCGGTCAAGGCCACGGCCAGGCGTTCGCGGCGCCCGGCGAGGTGTCCATCCGGGGGAGCCACCGCGCACCCGATCGACCCGGTCCAGGTGTCGTTCGGCAGCGAGCCGAGCGGGTAGATGTCACACGCCGCCTGGGTGTCGTCCGGGGCCAGCGTCCTTTGCTTGACGTCCACCGGATTGAGGACCGGGTACATGGTGTCGTCGAGGATGGCGGGGGTCTGGGCGGCCGTCGAGGAGCACGCCGGCGCGGCCACCCCGTGCTGGTCGACGAAGACGATCTCGCCGGACTGCCGACAGTCGTGCGCGAGGCCGAGGAAGTGGCCGGCCTCGTGGGTGAGCGCGCTCGTCAGATCGTAGTGATCGAGGTAGTCGCGCGCCGATACCATCCCGTTCGGGATCATCGCGAACGAGAAGTCCACGGTGTTGACCTCGATGTCGGCCTCCAGGATCTGCCCGTCATCGGGCGCGCCGGGCGCGTTGCGCACGAACCAGGTCGTGAGCGCCACCAGATCCGCGTCGTGGCAGTCGGTCATCGCCGTCGGATCGCGACACCACGCGCCGGTGCGCAGGATGATCCGGTCGTGTCCGTCGCGCTTGGCGATCTGGTCCTCCACCATGTCGGGCGCCACCTGCAAGGCCACCTCGGTGCACGACAGCGCCGGCTTGCTCCAGGCCCGGAGCGCGGCGGTCGAGGCGGTGCGAAGATCCGTCGCGCTGATCCCAATCCCATCGGGAGGAACCGCCATCTCGAGGATCACCCGCGGATCGTGCCAGAAGTAGGGAACGTCGGTGACCTCGGTCCTGGCCCGGATATACGCCTGGGCAGAGGGCGCGCGGCCGAGGCCGAGCCCGAGCCCGAGGATGACGAACAGCGAGAGGCATCCCGGACGACGGCGAGCGAGGAGGGCGCGAGCGGACGCGCCGCCGGGTGTTTCGGCGGAGAGCCTCGGATTCAGGTGCCTTTGAGGGGCGCACGGGGAGCGCACCCCCTACGCATCGGCACTAAACCGGGTCACCTTTCGGATACGAGCCAAGAACTTTCAACGCCTCGCACTGCCCCGCCACGATCGCCAGGGCCTCGCCCACCGCCGCATCGCGTTCGTGGCCGTCGATGTCCACGAAGAACACGTACTCCCAGGCGCGACGCCGGGAGGGGCGGCTCTCGATCTTGGTCATGTTGAGACCCTTCTCGGCGAAGCCTCCCAGCACCCGGTAAAGGACCCCGGGCTCGTCGCGGGTGGTGAGCAGCACGGAGGTCTTGTCGCGACCGGTCGGCTCGGAGCGCTGGCGCCCGAGCACCAGGAAGCGCGTCGCGTTCTGCGTCAGATCCTCGATGTTGCGCTTGAGGACGTGCAGATCGTAGAGCTTCGCCGCCATCTCGGAGGCCACCGCCGCACCGTTGTTGTCGCCGTGGGCGGCCCGGGCGGCCTCGGCGGTCGAGCTCGACTCGACGATCGAGGCGCGCGGGAGGTGGGTCGCCAGCCAGCGGCGGCACTGGGCGATGGCCACCGGGATGGAGTAGACGCGCTCCACCCGGTCGAGCTCCACCTCCTCGCGGGCCAGCAGGCACAGCGAGATCTTCAGCATGATCTCGGCGCTGACGCGGAGCTCGCTGTCGACGAAGCTGTCGAGCGTGGGAATGATCACCCCCTCGGTCGAATTCTCGACCGGCACCACCCCGAGATCCGCGGCGCCGCGCTCGACCTCCTCGAAGACCCCCGCGATGGACTTGATGGGGATGGCGCGCGCCGAGAGCCCGAACTGGTGCTTGACCGCCATGTGCGAGAAGGTGCCCTCGGGGCCGAGGTAGGCGACCCGCACGGTCTTCTCCAGTGACAGACAGGCGCTGAAGATCTCCTGGAAGACCGAACGGATGGCCTCGCTCGGGAACGGACCCGCGTTGGCGGCGGTGAGGCGCTCCACGATCTGCCGCTCGCGCGAGGGCACGTAGAACGGGACCTGCATCTTCTCCTTGAGCGAGGCCACCTCGGCCACGAACCGAGACCGGTGATTGAGCAGGCGCAGGATCTCGTCGTCGGTGCGATCGATCTCCGCCCGGATCGCCGCGAGATCGGCACCGCCACTCTTCTGTGCGGCCGTGGCCTCGTCCGTGGTGGTCTCCCTGGCGACCTTGGGCGCGCGCGCGCCGTCGTCGCTCGGTCCGGTCTTCCCGCTCTTTGCGTCCGATGCGCCTGCCATGGAGCGACCGTCCTACCCCGAGCTTGGCTTTCGAGCAATCGGGGCGCACGCGGGAGGTCCCCGAGTCGCGCCGACGCCGGCCCCGGTGTAGCTTGGATGGGACATGGCGCGGCTCTGCGGCTACCTGGCCTTGCTGCTGGCGGGGGTGGCGGCCGGCGGCGGTGCTCTCGTCACCACGCGGCCACCCACGCACGGCCTCGAGCTCCTGGCACTGGTCGCGAGTGAGCGGAGCCTGTTTCTGTCGGCGGGGGCGCTGCTCGCGCTGGCGTTCGTGCTCGGGGCGCTGCGCGTGCGAGCGCCCGGACCACCGCCGGCGGTGGTGCTCGCCAGCGTGGTCCTCGCCGTCGCCGGGCTGGTCCTGGGTGTCCTGCCATACGCGGCTGCCCGGCGGGTGGCCGCGGAGAAGCAGCTCACCCTCTCGATCGGCCGCTACCTCCGGGCGCGCATCGACACCGAGGGACCCATCCGCGCCGAGCGGACCATCACCTACGCGACGACCTCGGACGGACGGCCCCTCGGCATGGACGTGTACATGCCAGCGATCCCGTCACCGAGCCCGTCACCAAGCTCGGCGGCGCCTCGACCCCGACCGCCCGTGCTGGTGCTCCACGGCGGTGGGTGGAATGCCGGCGACAAGGGAGATGCCTCGCGCTTCAGCCGCTGGCTGGCCAGCCAAGGCTTCGTCGTGCTCGACGTGGAGTACCGCACCCATCCTCAACCCAACTGGAGGCAGGCCATCGGCGACGTGGCCTGCGCCATCGTCTGGGTGCGCCGGCACGCGGCCGAGCCCGCCTGGAACCTCGATCCCGGCGCCATCACCCTGCTCGGGAGATCGGCCGGAGGACACCTGGCCCTGATGGCCGCCTACGGCACGGACGATACGCGCCGCGCCCCGAGCCTCCTGCCGCCCCTCCTGCCCGAGGGCTGTCGCGGGACCGACACCTCGGTCGCGGCGGTCATCGCCTACTACGCCCCGACCGACCTCGTCTGGGGTCATGAACACCCGGCCAGCCCGCGGGTCTACGACAGCAACGATCGCATGCGGCGCTTCATCGGCGGCGACGGCGATGCATACGAGGCCCTATACCGGAGCCTCTCCCCCGTGAACCAGGTGTCGAGGAAATCGCCCCGCACCCTGCTCATCCACGGCGGGCGGGATCAGCTGGTCGGCGCCGAGCACATGTTTCGTCTCGCGTCGGTGCTGGCGCGGGAGGCCGTCCCCCACGAAACACTGTTCTTGCCGACGGCGCGCCACGCCTTCGATTTCATGGTCGGGGGCTTCGATGAACAGCTGGCCTCCGCGGCCGTCCTGCGCTTTCTGCCGCCCCCGTGAGCCCGGCCTGCTCCGCGTGCGGCACTCACCGGCCCCGGCGCCCATGGTCCGACGTTCCCGACCCGCAATTTCCGGGTTGGTCGTTGCGAGTTCGACCAAAAGGGCCATGATGACGACGAAAGGAAGGGCGCGATGCGGGTACTGGAACTGGTTCGTCGGGATCGCGCAAGACGTGCGCGGCTCCGTCCTCGGGTGGACGGGTGACGGACGGTCCCCAAGGCGAAGCGCGCCCACCCGCACCTGGACAGCCAGCGGCGTCGTCCGCACCCGCACCCGCACCCGCGCCCGCGACGTCCGCGCCCCAAGATTTTCCCATCGTCGGGATTGGCGCGTCCGCGGGCGGGCTCGAGGCGTTCACGCAGCTCCTCGGATACCTGCCGGAGAAGACCGGCTTCGCCTACGTGCTGATTCAGCACCTCGATCCGACCCACAAGAGCTTTCTGAGCGAGAGCCTCGCCAAGGCCACGTCGATGCCAGTCGAGCAGGTCCAGCCCGGTCAACGTGTGGAGCCGGACCACGTGTACGTCATCCCCCCCGACGCGGATGTCTCGATCTCGGGCGGCCACCTCGTGCTCGTGCCCCGGGGACCGGCCAAGCTCCAGCTGCACTTGCCGGTCGACTCCTTCTTCGCGGCGCTGGCCGCGGAGCTCGGCAACCGCGCCATCGGCGTGGTGCTGTCCGGGACCGCCTCGGATGGGACGGAGGGCTTGAAGGCCATCCAGGCGGCCGGCGGGATCACCTTCGCGCAGGAGCCGGAGACCGCCAAGTTCGCGGGCATGCCGCGGAGCGCGATCGCCGCCGGCGTGGTGGACGTCGTGCTCCCCATCGCGGGCCTCGCGCGCGAGCTCCTGCGGCTCGGCCAGCACCCGTATCTCTTCGACGATCGGGTTCACCCTGGCGGCACGGGCGAGCCGAAACCGCCGGCCGAGGATGGCAACACCTCCGAGCCGCCCACCCGCGAGAGCCAGCCCCGCGACCGCAAACCTCCCCGCGATCCATCCGACGCGGCGACCCTGGTCGAGATCATGAACGTCGTGCGGAGCGTGGTGGGGGTCGATTTTCGCGAGTACAAGGGTCCGACCTTCGAGCGGAGGTTGGCGCGCCGGATGGCGTTGCGCAGGGTCGACGACCGGGCGAGCTATCTCACGCTCCTCCGGAACGAGCCCGAGGAGGTGCGGGCGCTCTACGAGGACACGTTGATCCACGTGTCGTCCTTCTTTCGGGATCCGGACGTCTTCGACACCCTCAAGACCGCGGTCTTTCCCGTGATCCTCGCCCACAAGGACGAGGGCTCCTCCATCCGGGTCTGGGTGGCCGGCTGTTCCACCGGTCAGGAGGTCTACTCGCTGGCCATCGCGCTCTTGGAGTTCCTCGGGGACTCCCGGCGCCCCATCCAGATCTTCGGCTCGGACGTCTCCGAGGCGGCCGTCCAGCTCGCGCGCGCCGGTCGCTATGCCGACGGGGGGATGGCGGGGATCAGCGATGAGCAACGCCGCCGGTACTTCACCAAGATGGACGCCGGCTACCGCATCAACCGGAACGTGCGCGACCTGTGTGTGTTCGTGCGGCACGATCTGGCGCGCGACCCTCCGTTCTCGAAGGTCGATCTGCTGAGCTGTCGCAACGTCCTCATCTACTTCGACCAGGCGCTGCAGCAGCGGGTGCTCCCCGCCTTTCACTACAGCCTCAATCAGCCCGGGTTCCTGCTCCTCGGTCGCACCGAGTCCATCTCGGGCTTCGACGCGCTGTTCTCCCCGCTCGACAAGGTCCGCAAGATCTTCGCCCGGTCGAACCTGCCGAGCCACCTGCGTTTCGCCCCCAGGCTCGAGCTTCCGGCCGCGGAGCTGCCCCGGATGGCCACCACGGCCGGCCCCGGCTTGGGCCGGGTCGATAGCGAGCTGGGGAGGCGTCTCGACTCCTTGCTGCTCGGGTACTACGCCCCGCCCGGGGTCCTCGTGAACCAGCAGTTCGAGGTTCTGCAGTTCCGTGGCCAGACCGGCTCGTACCTGCAACCCGCCTCGGGATCGCCGCAGACCAACCTGCTCAAGATGGCGCGGCCAGGCCTGCTCTCCAAGCTCCAGGACGCCCTCAAGCAAGCCGGCGAGCAGGCGGCGCCCGTGCGGATCGGCGGCGTCGAGGTCGACCAGGACGGCTTCACGCGCACCTGCGACCTGGTGGTGCTGCCCTTCGGAGATCTGGCGGCCGCCGGCCGCACGCCGGAATCCACCGAGCGGCTCTTCGTGGTCCTCTTCGAGGAGCTCCCGCTGTCCCAAGGGGACACCGAGCACGATCTGCACCGGGTCCACCGGCGCGGGCGGGGCCCCGACGATGAGCCCGGACGGCTCTCGAAGCTCGAGCACGAGCTCACCTCGACCACCCAGTACCTGCACGCCCTGATCGAGGAGCACGGGCGCGCCAACGAGGATCTCGGCTCGGCCAACGAGGAGCTCCTGTCCGGGAACGAGGAGCTGCAGAGCCTCAACGAGGAGCTCGAGACGGCCAAGGAGGAGCTGCAGTCCACCAACGAGGAGCTGACCACCGTCAACGACGAGCTGCATCGCCGCAACCTCGAGGTGGGGCAGATCAACAGCGATCTGGCCAACCTGCTCGACACCGTCGACCTGGCGATCGTGATCCTGGATCTGCGGCGGCACATCCGGCGGTTCACCCCGAAGGCCCAGGCGCTGCTCAGCGTCCTGCCGTCGGACATCGGACGGAGCTTCGACGACATCAAGACCAAGCTCGACCTGCCGGATCTCGACCGGCGCATCGCGGAGGTGATCGCGACCTTCGTGGCTCAGGATGAGGAGGTCCAGGATCGCAGCGGGCGGTGGTACCGCATGCAGATTCGCCCCTACCGGACCCCCGACCATCGCATCGACGGGGCCATCGTCTCGTTCTTCGACATCGACGCGCTCAAGCACCACCTGCTCGAGGCCCACCAGGCCCAGGAGCAGGCCGAGCGGGCGGACCGCGCCAAGGACGAGTTCCTGGCGGTCCTGTCCCACGAGCTGCGCACGCCCATCTCGGCGCTGTTGATGCAATCCGAGCTGCTCCGGCGGGTGGGCGGCGACCCGGCCAAGCGCGCGCGGGTCTGCGACGCCATCGAGCGCAGCACCCGGACCCAGGTGCAGCTCATCGACGACCTGCTCGACGTCTCGCGCATCATCACCGGCAAGATGCGGGTGGACCTGCGCCCGCTGGATCTGGCGGCGGTGGTCGAGGCCGCGCACCTGAGCGTGGCCGGGATGGCGGAGAGCAAGGGCATCCAGCTCACGGCCTCGCTCGATCGCTCCCTCGATCCGATCGCCGGCGATCGCACCCGGCTCGAACAGGTGGTGACCAACCTGCTCACCAACTCCATCAAGTTCACCCCCAAGGGCGGGCGCATCTCGATCTTGCTCGAGCGCATCCCGGGAGGTCCGGGCGGCGTGGGCCAGGCGCACCTCGAGGTCGCGGACAACGGGATCGGGATCGACGCGGCCTTCCTTCCGCGCATCTTCAACCGGCTGACCCAGGAGGACAGCTCGAGCACCCGGTCGCACACCGGCCTCGGGCTGGGGCTGGCGATCGTGCGTTACCTGGTCGAGGCGCATGGAGGGCTGGTGCGGGCCGAGAGCGGCGGGGTCGGCCGCGGGGCCACCTTTCACGTGGCGCTGCCCCTCCTCGACGTCCTGGCGACCTCCGGGCAGGGCCCCGGACGCAGCCCGTCGAAGCTCGTGCCAGAGGTGGCGTTGCCGCCCCTGCTCCCGGCATTTCCGGCCAAGGTGGGTCGCCTAGCCGGGCGTCGGATCCTGGTGGTCGAGGACGATGCCCTCATCCGGGACAGCGTGGCGGAGATCCTCGAGCACGCCGGGGCCCAGGTGACGAAGGCGGCGTCCGCGGCCGAGGGCGTGGCCCTCTTCGTGGGCAGCCCGCCGGATGGGATCGTCTGCGATCTCGCGATGCCCCGCGAGGACGGCTACGGCTTCATCCGCAAGGTCCGGGCGCTCGACTCTCCCGAGGGACAACGGGTCCCGGCCATGGCCCTGACCGCGCTGCCCGGGGAGCGCCACCGAGAGCGCGCCCTCTCGGTGGGCTTCCAGTCGTACCTCGTGAAGCCGGTCGGAGCGGACCAGCTGCTCGACGCCGTGGCGGGCCTGCTCGGCCTCGGCTGAACCGCGCCGCGCGACCGAGCGCCAGCGCCGACCGCGGACGGGCGCCCCGGCGATCCGGCTACTTGGCGGCCTGGACCAGCGGGCCGGCCCACTCGACGAAGGGGCCCGGGTAGATGCCGAGGAGGAGCACGGTCACCGCCGTCAGGATCAGCGCCACGCGGGTCGAGGCGGCGTCGGTGGGCTCGAGGCGGCGGCCGGCCTCGCGGAAGTACATCGCCACCACCACCCGCAGGTAGTAAAAGACGCTCACCACGCTCGACAGCACGCCGAGGACCACCAGCCAGGTCAGCTGCGGGCTCTCGGTGGCGGCGCGGAACAGGTAGAACTTGGCGAAGAAGCCTCCGGTGGGAGGGACGCCGCCGAGGGACAGCAAGAAGATGGTCATGGCCAGCGCCACCCCGGGCCGCGAGGCGCCGAGCCCGGCCCAGTCGTCGACGAAGAGGCGCTCGTCCTGGCGATTTCCCACCCAGGCGATGACCCCGAAGGCCCCGAGGGTGGTGAACGTGTAGGCGAGAAGGTAGAAGAGCACCGCCGGCTTGGCCGAGGAGACGCCGAGGCCCATCGCCGCGATACCCACCAGCAGATACCCGGCGTGCCCGATCGACGAGTAGGCCAGCATCCGCTTGATGTTCTCCTGGCGCAGGGCCGCCAGGTTGCCGACCACCATGGTCAGGGCCGACAGCACCACCACGATGTTGGCCCACCCCGTGAAGTCGAAGACCAGGAGCGGGCTGCCGAAGGCGGTGTCGAGCAGGCGCATGGTCCCGCCGAAGGCCGCCGCCTTGACCCCGGCGGCCATGAAGCCCGTGACGGGAGTGGGGGCGCCCTCGTAGGCGTCGGGGGTCCACATGTGAAAAGGCACGGCCGCGACCTTGAACGCGAGCGCGATCAGGATGAAGTACTCGCCGAAGTAGAAGACCGGGGTCCGGGCCGCGTCGCTGACCTTGCCCGCGATGCCGGAGTACGAGAGCTCGCCGCCGGTCGTGCCGTAGATCAGGGCCATGCCGTAGACCAGGAAGCCGGTGGCGAAGGCCCCGACCAGGAAGTACTTCATCGCCGCCTCGGAGCTGCGCAGGCTCCGGCGCCAGCTCCCGGTCAGCACATAGGCCGCGAGCGACATGGTCTCGATCCCGATGAGCAAGGTCACGAAGTTGGCCGCGTGGGCCACCATCGACATGCCGGCCGCCCCGAAGAGCACCATGGCGTAGAACTCGCCGAACTCGAAGTGCTGCTCGCGCAGGTACGGCGGGGCGAAGAGCAGGGTCAGGATGGCCGACGCGATGAAGGTCGAGTCGAGGAACAGCGACATGCGGTCGACCACCAGCATCCCGCTGAAGTGGGTGGTGGCGGTCGCGGCGTCGTCCCACTGCGCGACGAGCGCGAGGAAGGCCGCCACGCATCCGCCGATCCCGAGCCAGGCCAGGCCCTTGCGGCTCTCGGCGGTGGCGAAGGTCTCGGCGAGCAGGATCACGCACCCCATGCCGATCAGGATCAGCATGGGCAAGTAGGCCAGGATCTGGCTGCTGTCGAAGTTCATGGGGTGGCCGCTCCGGTGGTGGCGCGGGGGGGAGCCGTCGCCGGGAAGAGGTGGGCCGGGGCGTCCGGGTTGGAGGCGGAGTCACGCAGGCGCTCGGCGTACCCCGTGATCAGGGCCGACACCGACTTCTCCGACCGCGCCAGGATCGGCTGCGGGTAGATGCCGAGCACCAGCGCCGCCACGATCACGATCCCGAAGACCCACCGCTCGCGCCCGTGCACGTCCTTCAGGTGGGGATCGCGGTTCTCGGGCTTGTCGAGCGGGCCGAAGAAGATCTTCTGGTACATCCCGAGCAAGTACATCGCCGACAGGATGACCGCGCTGGCCGAGACGATGGCCAGGACCTTGGGCGCCACGAAGAACTCGGAGAGGCCGACCTTGGCCCAGGCGGAGTCGGCGTTGAAGGTCCCGATCAGGATCAGGAACTCACCCACGAAGCCACAGAGGCCCGGCAGGCCGACCGAGGCCAGCATGATCACCAGGAACATGGCCGAGAAGATCGGCACCTTCTTCCACAGGCCTCCGAAGTCCGCCAGCCTGCGGGTATGGCGCCGGTCGTAGAGCAACCCGACCCCGAGGAAGAGGCCGCCGGTGGAGATCCCGTGGGCCAGCATCTGGAAGAGCGCGCCCTGCACCGCGACCTGCCCCATGGTCATGATGCCGAGCACCACCACCCCGAGGTGCGAGACCGACGAGTACGCCACCAGCTTCTTGGCGTCGTCCTGCACGTAGGCCATGAGCGCACCGAAGATGATCCCGATCACCGCCAGGATGGCGATGGGCGTGGCCATGTATTGCGCCGCCAGCGGGAACATGGGCATGGCGAAGCGCAGGAAGCCGTAGGTCCCGAACTTGAGCAGGACGCCCGCCAGGATCACCGAGCCGCCGGTGGGCGCCTCGACGTGGGCGTCCGGCAACCAGGTGTGGAGCGGGAAGAGCGGCACCTTGATGGCGAAGGCCAGCGCGAAGGCCAGGAAGCACAGCAGCTGCGGGATGAAGGGCAAGGTCAGGCGCGACAGATCGGTGTAGTCGAAGCTGTTGGCGCCGGTGGCCGCGTGGTACTGCGCGTAGAGGTAGAGGATCGCCACCAGCATCAGCAGCGAGCCCACCAGGGTGTAGATCACAAACTTGATGCTCGCGTACAGGCGCCGGTCCCCGCCCCAGATCCCGATGATGAAGTACATCGGGATCAGCATCAGCTCCCAGAACACGTAGAACACGAAGAGATCGAGGGCCACGAAGGCCCCGATCATGCCGGCCTCGAGCACCAGCATGGCGACCACGAACTCCCGCACCCGGACGTTGCGGGTCCCGATGGCCTGCGGCGCGAGCAGCGTCACCGGCATGAGGAAGGTGGTGAGCAGCACCAGCCACAGCGAGATCCCGTCCACCCCGAGGTGAAAGCGAATCCCGAGCGGGGCGATCCACAGCTTGTCGACCTCCAGCTGAAAGCCGGCGGTCGCGGGGTTGAAGTCGCCGAGGATGAACAGCGAGGCGAGGAAGGTCGCGATGGCGGTGCCGAGGCCGATGCCGCGGTGGATGGCCTCCTCCTCGCGCGGCACGAGCATGGTCAAGGCGGCGCCCGCCAGCGGCATCAGGGTGATCCAGGCGAGGACGCCCATTATCGTTGGTCTCCGTTGGCGAGATCCACGGCGCCCTTGATGGTGCTCTCGGTGTGCCAGCGCGGATCGGTCACCTTGACGCGGATGTTGTACTTGCCGGCCTTCTCGTAGCTGTGGCGCAGCTCGGATCTGGTGCCGACGGCCTCCGGTTTGTCCCCGTCGCCGAAGTCGAAGGTGTAGGTGAGGCCCCGGTTCGAGCTCTTGCCCGAGCGGGCGGCGTCCACCGTGACCGTGGTCCCGGAGACGCCGATCTTGAGCGCGCCCGGAACCGTCGGGCGGGTCGCGAAGAAGAGCAGGCCGGCCCCACCGAGGGCGAACACCGCCAGGTATCGCTGGACGTCCCCGAACTGGAAGGAGCGGGTGAGCCGGCCCACCAGATCCACCACCGCGGCCGTGCCGCCGACCAGGATCTGGTCGATGAGCAGCCGATCCACCACCACGAAGAGGCCCCGGGACAGCGCCCGGATCGGGCGGATGATGGCCGCGTCATAGAGCTCGTCCACCCGGAACTTGTCGCGCACGAGCTGCACGAAGCCGGGCGCCGCGGCGGCGAAGCTCCTGGCCGGCTGGCGATAGCCTCCACCGTAGAACAGGTAGGCAAGGCCGATCCCCGTGAAGGCGAGCACGGTCGAGATCAGCATGAAGGCGATCTCGGTGCCGTGCCCCACCTCGAGCTCGGCGCCCACCGCGGGCTCGAGCCAGTGGCCGACCAGGTTCCACTCCGGGTGCCCGAACAGCCCGCCCGGGATCCCGATGAAGCCCCCGAGCCCGGCCCCGATGGCCAGCACCACGAGCGGCCCGACCATGATGGTGGGCGACTCGTGGATGTGGTGCTGGGTCTCGTGATCGGCCCGCGACGGACCTGAGAACACCAGGAAGTAGAGGCGCGACATGTAAAACGAGGTCCCGAGCGCGGCGATGAGCAACATCACGCCCACCGTGGGCCCGACCCAGCCGAGCCCGCCGGTGAAGATCGGGGTGCCGAAAGCGCCGGCCACGATGGCGTCCTTGGAGAAGAAGCCCGAGAACACCGGCACGCCGCAGATCGCCAGCCAGCACACCAGGAAGACCGCGTGGGTCCAGGGGGTCCGGGTGCGGAGCCCCCCCATCTTGGTGATGTCGCCCGAGCCGCTCATGGCGTGCATGACCGAGCCGGCGCACAGGAAGAGCCCGGCCTTGAAGAAGGCGTGGGTGAAGAGGTGGAAGACCCCGCTCGAGAAGTTGGCGGTCCCCACCCCGGCGAACATGAAGCCGAGCTGGCTGACGGTCGAGTACGCCAGCACCTTCTTGAAGTCGTTCTGCGCGAAGCCGATCACCGCGGCGAACAGGGCGGTGGCCGCTCCGACCAGCGCGACGATGGCCAGCGCGGCCGGCGCCAGCATGTACACCGCGTGCATGCGCGCCACCATGTAGACGCCGGCGGTCACCATGGTGGCGGCGTGAATCAGGGCCGAGACCGGGGTGGGACCCGCCATGGCGTCCGGCAGCCAGACGTACAGCGGGATCTGCGCCGACTTGCCGGTGGCGCCGATGAAGAGGAAGAGGCCAATCCAGAAGGCCATCGGCGCCCCGAGCCAGTAGGGCGCCGTCAGGGCCGAGGCAGCCGTGGCTTGGGTCGCGAGGCTGGTGATCTCCGAGAAGCGCAGGGTGCCGGTGGCCTGGAAGAGGAGGAACATGCCGATCAGGAAGCCGAAGTCCCCCACCCGGTTGGTGATGAAGGCCTTCTTGCCGGCGTTGGCGTTGGCGGTCTCGCTGTACCAGAAGCCGATGAGCAGGTAGCTGCAGAGGCCCACGCCCTCCCACCCCACGAACATCACCGGCAGGCTGTCGCCGAGCACCAGCACCAGCATCGCCCCGCAGAACAGGTTCAGGTAGGCGAAGAAGCGCGGGTAGTCGGCGTCGTGCTCCATGTAGCCGGCGGCATAGAGGTGGATCAGGAACCCGATGAAGGTGATCACCAGGCACAACAGGCCAGACAGCGCATCCATCCGGAACGCCAGGTCGACCGAGAGGTTGCCGGTGGCCATCCAGGTCCACACACGATCGTGCAGGCCGCCCTCCTCCACCACCCCCGGCAGGTAGTGAAAGAACGCGTCGAAGGCCAGGTAGCCGGCTCCGGCGATGGCCCCGGCCGCGACCAGGAGCACGGTGTCGCGCTTCCAGCGGCGGCCGACCAGGATGATGAGCGCCGCCCCGAGGAACGGCAGGAGCGGGATCAGGCGCAGGTTGAAGACGTTCTGGGCGGCGGATTCCATGTCAACGCTTCATCAGGGTGGCTTCGTCGAGGTTGATGGTCTGCCGGCTGCGGAAGAGTCCGACCAGGATCGCCAGTCCCACCGCCGCCTCGGCGGCCGCGAGCGCGATGATCAGGAAGGCGAAGGCGTTGCCCTTCACGTCACCGAGCGCACGCCCGTAGGCCAGGAAGACGATGTTCCCGGCGTTGAGCTGCAGCTCGATGCCCATGAGCACGATGAGCGCGTTGCGCCGCAGCAGCACCCCGGTCGTCCCGACCAGGAAGAGCACGAACGAGAGGCACAGATAATAGAAGGTCGGCAGGCTGGTCATATCAATGGTGTCCCCCGGCAGCGGCGTCGGGATCGGGCTGACCCGGATAGTCGTGCTGCGCCAGCTCGGCGATGGCGATCCGGCGCTCGGCGGCCTCCACCTCCTCCGAGGCCTTCCGGGCCGAACGAGAGACCACCACCCCGCCGACGATGGCGACCAGCAGCAAGAGGGAGATGGCCTCGAACGGGAACAGGAACTCCCGGAACAGCACGTCGCCGACGGCGCCCACGGTCCCGTAGGAGGGGTCGACCGGCGGCGGCAGGATCGGGTGCTCGGGGATCGCGATGCGCAGGAACACCACGAGGACGTAGACCCCGCCGAGGACCGCGCCGATCCGCAGCACCAGCCCGCGGAGGGACACCGCGGAGGTCTCCTCCCGGTTCAAGATCATCACGACGAAGATGAAGAGCACCATGATGGCGCCGGCGTAGACCAGCACCTGCAAGATCGCCAGGAAGTGGGCCGAGAGGGTCGCGTACAGGCCAGCCAGCCCGAAGAACGCCGCCACCAGGCTCATGACCGCGGTGACCGGGTTCTTGCGGGTCATGCAGAAGATCGCCATCCCCACGATGGAGATCGACAGCACGAGGAAGATCACGCCCTCGGCCGACGCCAGGGGCGCGAGCAGGCTGGTGGTCTCCATCAGGCCGCCTGCCTCACCTTGGCCTGGAAGTCGGCCCGGAACTTGGTCAGGAAGCCCATCATGGGCCAGGCCGCCGCCTCGCCGAGCGCGCAGATGGTGTTGCCCGCGATGCCGTTGGCGACGTTGCCCATGAGATCGATGTCACCCGGGCGCCCATCGCCGGCCGCCAGGCGCGTGCACACCCGGGCCAGCCAGCCGGTGCCCTCGCGGCACGGGGTGCACTGCCCGCAGGACTCGTGGGCGTAAAAGCGCATGATCCGCGCGCACAGGGCCACCACGTCGGTGCGATCGTCGAAGACGACCACGCCGCCCGAGCCGGCCATGGTCTTGAGCCGGCGCCCGTTGCCCATGTCGAAGGGGACGCCGGCCCGGATCTCCACGTCCTTGATGCGCGGATCAGAGGTGAGGGCATCGAACTCGATGGGGACGTCGATCTCGCTGGCGTCGAGGGGCGGCATGGAGGTCCCCCCCGGGATCAGGCCCTTGAAGGCCCGGCCTCCCGGGATGCCGCCGCACACGTCGTAGACCAGCTCCTTGAAGGTGAGCCCCATGGGGAGCTCGTAGACCCCCGGCTTGTTGACGTGGCCCGAGACGCACACGATACGGGTGCCGCCCGACTTGCCCATGCCGAGGGAGGCGAACCACTCGCCGCCCTTCTGCACGATCTCCGGGATGTTCATCAGGGTCTCGACGTTGTTGACCACCGTCGCCTGCTGGAAGAGGCCCTTGACCGCAGGGAACGGTGGCTTGAGGCGCGGCCAGCCGCGCTTGCCCTCGAGGGAGTTCAGGAGGGCTGTCTCCTCGCCGCAGATGTAGGCCCCCGCGCCCCGGTGCAAGGTGACATTGAAGCGGAAGGTCCCGCCGCCCGGCAGCGGGCGATCGGCGCCGAGGACCCCGGCCGCGTAGGCCTCCTCGATGGCGGTCTGCACGATGGCCGCTTCGCGCATCATCTCACCGCGGATGTAGATGTACGCGTGGCGACAGCCGATGGCGTAGGAGGCGATGGCCATGCCCTCGAGGAGCAGGTGTGGATCCTTGGCCAGGAGCTCGCGGTCCTTGCAGGTCCCGGGCTCGGACTCGTCGGCGTTGACCACCAGGTACACGGTCTTGGCGTCCTTGGGAACGAACGACCACTTGAGCCCGGTCGGGAAGCCCGCCCCGCCCCGCCCCCGCAGCGCCGACTTCTTCACCTCGTCGACGATGGCGGTGGGGGCCATGGTGATGGCCTTGTCGAAGGCCTGCCATCCGCCGCGCGACCTGTAGACCGCGAGCGTGTGGCTCCCAGCGACGCCGAAATTCTTGGTGACGATCTTGACGTCTTTGGCTTCCTCGCGACCCATCGTCGTGCTGCCTTTCAAGCCTTGTGATTGGGGCCGATCCCCAACATGGTCTTGTTCAACGCCGCCGCACCCACCCCCGACGCTGGCCTGGCCCGCTCGAGCCATCGCTTGCGCAGATCATCCAGGATCCCGTCGACCTTCTGCGGGGTGAGATCGAGGTAGTACTTGTCTCCGCAGATCATCATGGGCGCGTTGGCGCAGGCGGCGAGGCACTCCTCCTCGACCAGGTGGAAGGCCCCGTCCGGCGTGCTCTCGCCGGCCTCGATCCCGAGGCGCTTCTCGATGTGGTGGAGGATGTCGTATCCACCGCGCAGCATGCACGAGACGTTGGTGCACACCATCAGCTCGTTTCGCCCGGGTTTCTCGCGGTGAAACATGGTGTAGAACGTGACCACCCCGAAGACATGCGCCGCCGGCAGCTCCAGCGTGGTCGCCACCAGGTGGAGGGCATCGTCCGGCAAGTGCCCGAACTCCTCCTGCGCCAGATGCAGCACGGGCAGCAGCGCCGCCTGCTTGTTCGGGTATTGCGTCAGCAGTCGTTCGATGGATTGTTTCGCCTGCGCAGAAAATTCGAGCGGCATGGTTTTTAAGCCGCGGGAACCCTAAGAGAAAGGAACGGGCGTGTCAACCGCCGTTCCACCGCCCGCGAACCGCCCGCAAACCTTCGCCACCCGCGGGGCGGAGGCGGTAATCTCGACCGGTGTTGGTTTCGTCGTCTCGAAGAAGTCTGCTCAAGAAAGGAGTCTTCGGCGGGGCCGTGCTGCTCCTCGGGAGCGCGGCCGCCAGTTTGCCGATCGTCCTGCGTCCCCACGGCCGCCTGCGCGCCCCCGCGCCCGGCCCCGGTCAGGCCCCGGGCCGCCCCCTGCGACACCTCTCGCCCATCGAGTACGGGGTCTTCGCGGCGCTGTCGGCGCGGCTGGTGCTCGGAGACGACGCTCCGGCCGGCTGGCCCAGCACCGACCAGATCGACTGCGCCGGTCGTCTCGATGAGCTCCTCGGGACGCTGCACCCGCGGGCGGCCCGGGAGCTCTGCCGGCTGCTGCGGATCTTCGAGAACGGGATGACCGGGCTCCTCGCCACCGGCCACCCGCAGACCTTCAGCGCCGCCGCGCCGGCCGAGCAGGACCGACGCCTCGAGTCCTGGCGGCACAGCCGACTCGCCGTGCTTCGCAGCGGCTACGAGGCGTTGAAGCGCCTGGCCCACGCGACCTACTACTCCGCTCCCGAGGTGTTCGCGTCGGTCGGCTATGCCGGACCGCCCGGGATCTCCGCCCCGGCACGGGACGGCGTCGGTGACAGCGCCGGTGACGGCGTCGGCCAGGCGGCGGCGCGAGGGCCGCGGTGACCGCCCCGAGCCTGACCGGGGCCGCCGCCCGGGCCCTGGTGCTGGCCGGGAGCATCCGTGACGGCCGCGACGAGCCCGCGCTCGCCATGGAGTGCGACTACGCCATCGTCGGGAGCGGGGCCGGCGGCAGCGTGGCCGCGAGCGTGCTGGCGGAGGCCGGGGCGCGGGTGGTCGTGCTCGAGGAGGGGGGGCACTACACGCGCCGCGATTTCAACATGCAGGAGGCCTGGGCCTACCCGGCGCTCTACCAGGACGGGGGCAATCGCGCGACCGACGATCTGTCCATCACCATCCTGCAGGGGCGCAGCGTGGGAGGTGGGACCAGCGTGAACTGGGCGTCCTCCTTCCGCGTGCCCCAGCGCACGCTCGACCTGTGGGCCAGGCGGCACGGCGTGGTTGGGATCGATGCGGGCGGCCTCGCGCCCCACTACGCCGCGGTGGAGGAGCGCCTGTCGATCCGCGACGGCGAGCCCGCCGACGTCAACGCCAACAACCGCAAGCTCTGGGAGGGGGCCACCCGGCTCGGCTGGAACCCGGAGCTCATCCGTCGCAGCGTCAAGGGGTGCGCGCGCCTCGGTTATTGCGGGATGGGCTGCCCGATCGACGCCAAGCAGTCGGCCACGCTGACCTACATCCCGGACGCGGTGGCGGCGGGCGCCTCCGTGCTGACCCACCTGCGGGCGCGCCTGGTGGAGACAGACCGCGGCCGGGCCCGGGCGGTGGTGTGCGACGTCCTCGGCCCGGAGGGGCGGTATCCGACGGGGCGCCGCTTCGTGCTGCACGCGCGCAAGGGGGTGCTGCTGGCGGGCGGAGCGCTCAACTCGCCCACCTTGCTCATGCGCTCGAAGATCGGCAGCGGTCCGGTCGGGCAGCGCACCTTCCTGCACCCGACGGTCCCGCTGCTGGCGTTCTACGACGAGCCCATCGAGGGATTCTATGGAGCGCCGCAGTCGGTGGCCTGTCACCAGTTCGCCGATCGCGGGGCGCGGGTGGGCTACTTTCTCGAGACCGCGCCGGTTCATCCCATGCTGTCGGCGGTGGCCTTCCCTGGCTTCGGCGCGCGCCACCGCCAGCTGACGGCGCGGCTGGCCCACGCGCAGGCGACCATCGCGCTGCTCATCGACGGGCACCACGAGGACCCCGGCGGGCGCGTGACGGCCGACCGCGACGGGCGCGTGCACGTCGACTACCCGCTCGGGCCGGATCTGCGGGAGGCGGCGATCGACGCGATCAAGAGCATGGCGCGGGTCCAACTGGCGGCCGGCGCGCGCGAGGTGGTGACCCTGCACCAGGAGCCGATCACCATCCGGAAGGAGGGCGATCTGGCGGCGATCGACGGCGCGCCCTTCGGGCCGAACCTGCACACGCTCTTCTCGGCGCACCAGATGGGCGGGTGCGCGATGGGGGATGACCCCGACGCGAGCGTCGTCAACTCGGATGGGCGTCACCACCACCTCGAGAATCTGTGGGTGGTCGACGGCTCGGTGTTTCCGACCAGCCTCGGGGTCAACCCGCAGCTCGCGATCTACGCCCTCGCCCGCAAGTTCGCGACGCAGATCGCCTGAAGGCGCGCGGCGATTGAATCGGGGACGGGGCTCGCTGCCGCTCGCACGTCCCCGGCCCCCCCTCGCTCCGCGGCAAAGCCGCGCTACGCTCGCATCAGCGGCGGGGGTGGAGCACGGGATGGGGGCACGAGGGGCCGCAGGCGGCGAGACACGTCCCCGATTCAGTGACGGGTTTCGAGCTCGATGCCCACCGGCTCGGGGGCGCCGACGGTCGGGGCTCCCGGCGTCCCGTCCTCGAAGATGAGGGGCCCTTCCCCCGCGCTGCGCTTGCGCGCGATCTCGGCCAGCGCGAGCCGCGCCCGCTCGGCGCGCCCGCGGATGGCGCTGGACGCGCCCGGGGGCGCGAGCGACGCCCAGCGCCCGAGCAGGCCTGCGCAGGCCTCGCGGACCTCGGGCCGCACGTCGTAGACGGAGAAGTGCCGCAGCACGGGGATGGACTCGGCGTCGCCGATGCGGTCGAGGGCCTCGACCAGGTGCAGGCGGCCAAAGGGAGCCGAGGTGTGCATGGCCACCTCGATCTGCGGGATGGCCATGCGCCCGTAGCGTGCCAGCCGTTCGGTCGCGGGTGGAACCAGGGCGTCGTTCCGGCGCGTGAGGATGTTGATCTCGTCCTGGATGTCGCGGTGGTTCGCGTCGTCGCACGCCGGGGCCGCGCCGAGGCCCAGCGCCGCCAGGCCCAGCAGAGCAACCAGAGGAGCGCCCCGGCGCATGTGGGCCGGCGCGCGCCGGGCGGGCGTCACGCCGCGCCCCAGGCGCTCGGGCTCGAGGCATCCCGCTCGGATTCGGTGGGATGATCGGGCTCGATGGCCGCCGGGTCGTCGAAGGCCGGCAGCTCGTCGGCTTCAATCTGATGTGGGCCGCTCCGCCGGACCCGCCGCGCGATGGCCTTGGCCACCGCATCCGCCGGACGGGTGAACACCTGAGCGGACGATGGGGCCGGGAGCTCGGCCAGCCCGGCGAAGAAGCGCTCGCCGATGGCCCGCAGCGTGGGGATGTCGGAGGACGCGAAGCTCGACTGGCGGAGCTGCGCGCCGCCGTGGAGCCCCCGCGAGTACCAGGCGAGGGTCTTGCGCAGCTCGTGCACGCGCATCTTGGTCGGCGCGTGCTCGAGCACCAGGTCGGCGTGCCGCGCCCAGATCGCCCGTCGCTCGGGCAGGGTCGGCGGCCCGGGATCGGGCTCCCCCCGCTCGAGGGCGGCGATCGAGCGGAAGAGCCACGGGTTGCCCATCGACCCGCGGCCGATCATCACCGAATCGCAGCCGGTGGCGGCCTTCATGCGCCAGTAGCCGGGCAGATCCTTGACGTCGCCGTTGCCGATGACCGGGATGTGCGCCGGGAGCGCGGCCCGCACGGCGGCGATCGGCTCGAAGCGCGCGAGCCCGGTGAAGCCCTGGGCGCGGGTGCGTCCGTGCACGGTGATCATGGCCGCCCCGGCGTCCACCAGGCGGCCGGCGAACTCGGGCGCGTTGATGGACGACTCATCCCACCCGGTGCGGTGCTTGACGGTCACGGGGACGGCCGCGGGCACCACCCGACGGACCGCCGCCACCAGGGCCGCCGCGAGCTCCGGCTCGCGCATCAGCGCCGAGCCGCAGAGGCCGGCCGTGACCTTCTTGGCGGGACAGCCCATGTTGATGTCGACGATCGAGGCGCCCACGTCGACCGCCATCTCGGCGGCACGGGCCAAGGCGTCGGGCTCGCGCCCGAAGATCTGCACCACGAAGCGGCGGCCACCGAGGCTCGGCCACATGCGGTCGATGGCCTTGCGGGCGCCGCGGGTGAGCGCCTCGGCCGACAGGAACTCGGTGAAGGTCAGCGCCGCGCCCAGTTCCTCGCAGACGGTGCGGAAGGGCAGATCCGTGACCGCCTCCATGGGGGCGAGCAGCGCCCCCGGACCAATCTCGACCGAGCCGATGCGCATGGGGCCGGCGAGCATAGCAGACGCCGGGAAGACGCCCCGCCAGCGAGACCCCCGCGGGCTGCGGGCGTGGTACGTTTCCGCGATGCCCCTCGTCAAGGTCAACCGGCGCCAGGGCCGCCCGGCCGCCGAGAACCAGCAGATCCTCGAGGCCGTTCACGCCGCCCTGGTCGAGGCCTTCAAGATCCCCGAGCACGACCGCACCCACCTGCTCTTCGAGCACGACGCCGCGCACTTCACGACGCCGCCCGACCGCTCGGAGGCGTTCACCCTGATCGAGATCTTCGCCTACCCGGGCCGCTCGCCGGAGGCCAAGCAGGCGCTCTATCGCGGGATCGCCGCCCGCCTGGCAGACATCGGAGTCGCCCCCGCCGACCTGTTCGTGATCCTGAACGATCCCCCGCTCGTCGACTGGAGCGTCCGCAACGGAGTCTCGTCGGCCGAGTCCAGGCCGCCGTTCAAGCTCGAGGTGTGAACAAGCCAGCTCGGATCGCCCTCGGCCTCGGGGCCCTGGCTGCCGGGTGCTCGAGCCGGCCGCGGCCGCCCACCGCGGCCATGGCCCCGCCCGCAGCGATCAGCGCGCCGGTCGCCCCGGCCCTCGCCCCGGCCGACCCGCTGGTCGGTGTCGACGATCCCTGGGCCTGGCCGCGGGCCGCCGGCGCCACCGATCGCGAGCGGGCCATCGAGGACCTCGGCCCGGACATCGACGACCTCGGGCATTTCGTCAATAGCAACGCAGACTGCTGGACCCGCCTCGTGGGCCTCGCCTGGACCCGCGACGTGAACATCGACTTCGACCGCGAGCCGGTCGACCTCGACGGGGACGGCCGGCCCGACGCCACCGTCACCCGCCACATCCACGCGCCCGGTGGCATCCTCGGCAATCCGGCGACCTTCGGGCTCACGGCCACCCCGGACGATCCCCCGGGGCGGGACGGCCGGATCTCCCGCTCGACGGGATACCTCGGGCTCCGCGAGGCCCTGACCCGGGATGGCCGACCGACCGGCCAGATCGGGATGACCTGTTTCCTCTGTCATGGGGCGGCGCGCGCCGGCGGCCCAGGCGCCGGGGCGCCGTGGCTCGGCCTCGCCGCGACCAGCTTCGACTACGGTCTGCTGCTGGCCACCGCGGCCGTGCTCGACGACGACGACGCGGTTGCCGCCGCATACCGACGGGCGCATGGTTTTCCGAGCGGACGGACCGTGCGGGCTCGGCTCTTGCTGGCGGGGCCCGGCCGGCAAGATCTGACGGGAGAGTTCGGGCTCGACGTCACGGTTCCCGGCCTGCATTCGACCCGCTACGCCGGGACGGCGCGGCTGCGGCAGGGAACCGTCGGCATCGTGAACCCGATCAGCGTGCCTTCAGCCTGGGGCACCGAGGCGCTCGACGTCCAGAACTGGTCGGGCTCCGAGATCGCGCGGGCGAGCTGGCTCTCGCGGGTCCTCGATCTCGGCGGCGCGACCCTCGCCGCGCGGAGCGCGACGCTCGCGGCGCTCGGGCTGCCCGCTCCGCGCGGAGCCGACGGGGATCCGGGGGTGCCGAACGAGGATGACGGCGAGCGGCCTGCCCGCCGAGCCCTGCTGCTCGATCTGCGCAACCTCGGGACGCTGGGCCTGCAGCAGGATTCGGACCCGGCGCTCCGGTGGACCGACGCGGTCCGGGGGCGGGTGACGCTGTCGCCGGGCGCGTTGCGGGCGATCCCCGCCCTCTACGCGACGGCGGCCGTTCGCCGGGTGCTGGCGGCCGAGGCGCGCGCGTGGAGAGGCGGTAGCGGCGGCGGCGGCG
>CAZIOH010000103.1:0-14975 GCA_964540815.1 uncultured Myxococcales bacterium
CGATCGCCAAGCTCTGCGCCAACTACATCGACAACATCAAGGCCTACACCCAGCGCGAGCGGGTCAAGAACAAGTACACCGGGCAGGACGAGGAGCCGGACGAGCGGCTGATGCGCTCGATCGAGGAGAAGATCGACATCCCCGAGTCGCGCAAGGAGGACTTCCGGCGGGAGATCATGAACTACATCGGGGCGCTGGCGGTGGAGGGGCGACAGTTCGACTTTCGCACCAACGAGCGGCTGCAGAAGGCGCTCGAGCTCAAGCTCTTCGAGGACCAGAAGGACTCGATCAAGCTGACCAGCCTGGTCTCGGCGGTGGTGGACCGCGACACCCAGGAGAAGATCGACGTGGTCAAGAACCGCATGATCCGCAACTACGGGTACTGCGAGATCTGCTCGACCGACGTGCTCAACTTCGTGGCCAGCATCTTCGCGCGCGGCGACGCGAAGGACTGAGAAGAGCCCGGCCGCAAGGGACGAGACAGACGAAGGGAGTCGCACATCGATGGAATCCGGCGCGCCCACATCCGTAGCACCCTCTGCCTCCGTGACGGTCCAGGTCAACGGAACGGCGGCCCAGTTGCTGGTCCGGCTCATGCAGGACCTGGGGGCGGAGGATCCCATGGCGGTGCTGACGCGGGCGCTCGGGATGCTGGACCAGGGGCTGGCCGCCCGGAGGCAGGGGCGGCGGCTCGGGGTCTACGACCCGGCCTCGCAGCGCTTCATGGACCTGGTGATCTGAATGGCGCTGCGCATCGACCCCGACCACCGGCGGTTCCGCGACATCGTGCGCGGCAAGATCAAGCAGGACCTGCGCAAGTACGTCTCGCAGGGCGAGCTCATCGGGCGCAAGGGCAAGGATCTGGTGTCCATCCCGCTGCCGCAGATCAACCCGCCGCGCTTTCACTTCGGCAGCAAGAACGGCAACGGCGGGGTGGGGCAGGGGGAGGGCGACGTGGGCGACAGCCTGGGCAAGGCCGACCCCAACGCCGGGGAGGGCTCGGGCAAGGCGGGCGACCAGTCCGGGGAGCATGCGCTCGAGGTGGAGCTGTCCCTGGAGGAGCTGGCGCAGATCCTGGGCGAAGAGCTTCACCTGCCGCGGATCGAGCCGAAGGGCAAGGAGCGGATCGTCAGCCAGAAGGATCGCTACGTCGGCATCCGGCGCACCGGGCCAGAGTCGCTGCGCCACTTCAAGCGGACCTTCCGGCAGGCCCTGCGGCGGCAGATGATGACCGGGACCTACAGCCCGGACCGGCCGATCATCGTGCCGGTGCGGGAGGACAAGCGTTACCGATCCTGGCGGACCACGCCCCTGCCGCAGTCGAACGCGGTGATGATCTTCATCATGGACGTGTCGGGGTCGATGGGCGACGAGCAGAAGGAGATCGTGCGCATCGAGTCCTTCTGGATCGACACCTGGCTGCGATCCCAGTACAAGGGCCTCGAGTCGCGGTTCATCATCCACGACGCGGCCGCCAAGGAGGTGGATCGGGACACCTTCTTCCGCACCCGCGAGTCGGGCGGCACCATGATCTCGAGCGCCTACAAGCTGTGCGCCCAGATGATCGCCGACGAGTTCCCGACCAGCGAGTGGAACATCTACCCGTTCCACTTCTCGGACGGCGACAACTGGTCGGTCGACGACACCGTGCAGTGCATCGAGCTGCTCCGCACCCAGATCCTGCCCAAGGTCAACCAGTTCTGCTACGGGCAGGTCGAGAGCCCCTACGGGTCGGGGCAGTTCATCAAGGATCTCAAGGAACACTTCGACGAGGACGATCGGGTGGTGGTCTCGGAGATCAAGGCCAAGGAGGCCATCATGGATTCGATCCGTGACTTCCTCGGCAAGGGGAAATGACCGTGGCACAGCTCCCGCCCTACCTGCACGACATCCAGAAGGAGATCGAGGCCCACGGCAAGGCCTTCGGCCTCGACTTCTGGGACGTGGAGTTCGAGATCCTCGACTACAAGCGCATGCAGGAGGTGGCGGCCTACAGCGGGTTCCCGGTGCGCTATCCGCACTGGCGCTTCGGGATGGAGTTCGAGCACCTGACCAAGAGCCACATCTATGGCCTCTCGAAGATCTACGAGATGGTGATCAACAACAACCCGGCCTACGCGTACCTGCTGGAGGGGAACTCGCTGGTCGACCAGAAGATGGTGATCGCTCACGTGCTCGGCCACGTGGACTTCTTCAAGAACAACTACTTCTTCTCCAAGACCAACCGCCGCATGATCGACGGGATGGCCAACCACGCCACCCGCATCCGGCGGCACATGGAGCGGCTGGGGGTGGACAAGGTCGAGTCGTTCATCGACTCGTGCCTGTGCCTCGAGAACCTGATCGACCCGATGTCACCCTTCATCGTGCGCAAGGCCCCCGAGCGCCCCGACACCAACGAGCCGCCCGAGCTGGCCGAGATCCCCAAGCTGCGGGCCAAGTCCTACATGGACAAGTTCATCAACCCCCCGGAGTTCGTGGAGTCCCAGCGCAAGAAGATGGAGCGCGAGCGGGACAAGCCCAAGCGCAACCCGCCGGAGCCGGAGCGGGACGTGCTGGCCTTCCTGCTGGGAAACGCCCCGCTCGAGCCCTGGGAGCTCGACGTGCTGGAGATCGTGCGGGCCGAGGCCTATTACTTCGCGCCGCAGCGCCAGACCAAGATCATGAACGAGGGGTGGGCCTCGTTCTGGCACGGCAAGATCATGACCGAGAAGGCCTTGAAGGCCTCGGAGATCATCGACTACGCCGACCACAACTCGGGGGTGCTGGCCACCGCGCCCGGACAGTGGAACCCCTACAAGGTCGGGATCGAGCTGTTCCGCCACATCGAGGAGCGCTGGGACAAGGGCCGCTTCGGGCGGGAGTGGGACGACTGCCAGAACATCGACCAGCGCCGGGCCTGGGACAAGCGGCTCGGCCTCGGGCGCAAGAAGATCTTCGAGGTGCGGCGGCTCTACAACGACGTGACCTTCATCGACGAGTTCTTCACCCAGGAGTTCTGCCAGGAGAAGAAGTTCTTCTCGTTCTCGCTCAACGAGCGCACCGGCAACTACGAGATCGACTCCAAGGAGTTCCGGCAGGTCAAGCAGAAGATCCTGTTCCAGCTCACCAACTTCGGCGAGCCCTTCATCGCGGTGGAGGACGGCAACCTCGACAACCGCGGCGAGCTCCTGCTGCGCCACCGGCACGAGGGGGTCGATCTGCAACCCGACCATGCCCGCGCGACCCTGACCGCGCTCCAGCGCATCTGGCGGCGCCCGGTCAGCCTGATCACCGTCTTCGACAACAAGTCGCGCATGCTGCGCTACGACGGCAAGGACCACGCGGAGAAGGCCGCCTGACGGCGGCCGCTCGTGGCACGAGCGACGAGGACGGCCAGGCGAGGACGGGGACGGGGACGGGGCTGAGCTTGTAACTACTCGGTGATCTCGATGCAGATGCAGGTGATGTTGTCGTCGCCCCCGCGGGCGTTGGCCTGAGCCACCAGCACCCCGGGGACGTCCGGCGTGGGGTGGCCGGCGACCACCCTGCCAATCTCCTCGGTGGACAGGTGGTTCGACAGTCCGTCCGAGCAGATGACGAAGCGGTCGCCGCTCCGGACCTCGAGGTCCTGGATATCCGGGCGCACCGCCGGCTCGAACCCGACCGAGCGCGTGATGATGTTGCGAAAGCGCGACTCCCGGGCCTCCTGAGCCGAGAGGATCCCGGCCCGCACCTGGTCCTGTATCCAGGAGTGATCCTCGGTGAGCTGCTCGAAGCCACCGTCGCGCGCCCGGTACGCGCGTGAATCGCCCACGTGCCCCACGTACGCCCGCTGGTTCGCGAAGAGGATCGCGGTGAGGGTGGTGCCCATGCCCTGGAAGGCCGGGTCCGCCAGCGAGGAGTCATAGATGCTGCGGTCGGCCTCGGCGATCGCGCCGCGGAGGCCCTCGGCGGTGGAGAGCGGCGTCGCGGTGGGCCAGGGGGTGGGCGCGTGCTCTGGCGATGGCTGCGGCGGGTGGTGCTCGCCACCCGCGTCCCCGCGCCCGAGCTCGGACCTCGGCTGCCACGCGCCGTGGGCCCCGAGGTCAACCGCCACGGCGGCCGGGGTGGATTCATCCGCCGTGACGTCGAGGCTCTGGCTGGCGAGGCAGCGCTCGAGGATCTGGATGGCCATGTGGCTGGCGCGCTCGCCGCCGAGGTGGCCGCCCATCCCATCGGCGACCGCGTACAGGCCGAGCCGATCGTTGCACAGGAAGCTGTCCTCGTTGTGGTCGCGCTTGCGCCCGGGATCCGTGGCGCCCCATCCCGTGACCCGCATGGTGCTATGGCGGCGGGGCGGTGGCCGGTGGCGTTTGGGGGACGGCGGGCGACGGGCCCGAGCCATTCTTGGAGCCATCTTGCGAGCCGTCTGGCGTCTTTGGCACGCCGGCGGCGGCGCTCGGGCTCGGGGACCTGGGGGGAGCCTTCTCGGCGATGTGGAATTCGACGCTGGAGGGTCCGGGACCGACCCCGACCGGCACCAGCCGGTCCGGCGCGATTCCATTCCTCACGATTGCGTCGCGAATGGCGTCCGCCCGCAGCTGCGCGGTGTCCTTGGTCAGCTTCTCCCCGGTGACCTCGATGGTCAGCCGGCGAATCTCCGGGTGTCCCTTCAACACCAGAGAGATCAGCCGGGCGATGCGGGCGCCGATCTCCTTGAGCTCGGCCTTGCCGGCGCGCACCGAGAACGGCAACCGCTCGGTCACCTGGATCTGGTCGTCGCGCAGGATCACCACCTCGGCCCCCGGGTCCGGACATCCGTCCTCATCGTCGATGAGGTTCAGCGTCTCGGGCTTGTTCGGGCACTTGTCGTCCTTGTCCGGGATCCCGTCCTTGTCGTTATCGAGGTCGGGGCAACCGTCCTCGTCCTCGAACCCATCGGCGTCCTCGGGATCGTTGGGGCAGTTGTCGAAGCCGTCGGGGATCCCGTCACCGTCGTTGTCCGGATCGGGGCAACCGTCGCTGTCCTCGAACCCGTCGCGGTCCTCCGGCTCGTCCGGACACTTGTCGATCGTGTCGTTGACCCCGTCGCCGTCCGAGTCCTCGGAGGTGGACGGGCACCCGTCGTGCGGACGCTTCCCGCGCCCATCCTCGGCGGCGTTCGGGCACGGATCGTTGAGGTCCGGGATCCCGTCCTTGTCGTTGTCGAGCTCCGGGCAGCCGTCGGTGTCCTCGAACTGATCGAAGTCCTCGGGATCGTTCGGGCACTTGTCGACCACGTCCGGGATCCCGTCACCGTCGTTGTCGGGGTCGGGACAGCCGTCGTCGTCCTTGTAGCCGTCGCGATCCTCCGGCTGATCGGGGCAGCGATCGTCGGCGTCGTAGACCCCGTCGTGATCCGCGTCGCGGAAGTCGGGGGTGAAGGCCACGCCGAGGAACACGCGCGCCGAGGGCGCCCCGATGCCCTTGCCGAGCCCAGCCCCGAGGCCGCCGGTGAAGGCCAGCATGCCCGTCACGTAGGCGCGCGCCGCGACGTCGACCTCGACCGGATTTTCGTCCCACCACGGCTGGTTGAATCCAAAGGCCAGATCCCCGAAGCCCCCGAGGCCACTGCGCCCGGAGAGCTCCGCCAGCAGGTCGAGCCGCTTCAGCGCCTGGAACGAGGCCGCGAGCCCGTAGAGCAGCTGGTTTCCGACCTTGGCCCCGAGCGTGGTGGTCGACTCCCGGAGGAGGACGCCGACCCCAGCGCCGAGCCGCAAGCGGTCGAGCTGGAGGGACGCCAGGGCCTTCAGGCGTCCGGTCGGCCCCCTCTCGCCGAGGTACGCGTTCGAGTCCCCGGTGGGCGCCGTGCCGCCGAGCAGCGCCGCCAGGATGAACTGATCGTCGTCGCCCGCCGACAGGATCTGCCCCTTGACCTCGAAGCGCAGATCCCCGATGCCGCTGGTCGACAGCTCGGAGCCGCCCCCGTAGGGCAGTCCGCTCGAGGGATCGATCTCGTCACCCCGGATGGCGAAGGTCAAGGGCAGGGCGATGCCGAGCTGGAGCTGATCGAAGAGCCCGACCGCCGCCTGCAGCTCTCCCCGGATCTGGCTGCGGATCGGGTAGCTGGTCGGCAGCCCGAGGCCGGTGTTCTGGTCGGTGGTCTCGAGGCGATAGGGGTGGCGCTGGAAATCGAAGTCGAGGCCGAAGGCAAAGCGCCCGTGGGCCAGGACCTCTGGAGCTTCGAGGGAGAGAAAATTCTTGGGGCCGATGGCTGGCTGGAACAGATCGCCGTCGAACGACTTGGCCGTCCGCGCCTGCTGCGCGCGCGCGACGCGCTCCCAGCCGCAGCCACCTCGGCCGGTGAGGAAGCAAAGCCAGACGAGCACACAAGAGGCGAGGAGGGACGGGCGCGGCAGTTTAGTAGGCATCCTTGGCTTCCGATTCCTAAGAAAGGCGGGCCCAGAATAGCCCCCCACTGGCGAGCAAGTCCATTCCGATGCATGGGCGCGCGCAAATCCTCCGCCGGGCGCGCGACCTACTGGTGGGCCAGCCCGGGAGCGTCGGGGGAGAGATCGGGCCTGGCCGCGTCAGCTGGCTCCGCGCCGGCCGCGCGCTCGACCGCGACGCCGAGGGCCGACAGCAGCACGGTCGCGTAGGTCCCCGCCGGCAAGCGAAACGACAGCATCACCACGCCCGGTCCCGCGTCGTCGGGTCGGGCTTCAGTCCGGACCTCGGTCCGGACTTGCTCGGGCGCCGGGGGCGTCTCGCGGAGGGGCTGGTCTTCGAGCGCCACCGGAACCCAGAGCGGGCGCCGGGCCCCTGGCAATTCCTTGCCGAGGGCAGCCAGCTCGTCCCGGGTGACTCCCACGGCCGCCAGAGCTTCGTCCTCGATCGCGCGAGCGGGCGTTCCTTCCGCGGGGGCACGCGCCCAGCTCCCGGGCATGGGCCCGGTGATCACCACCGCACCCGTGTCGACGCGCGCCTGATCGAGCTCGGGATCGTCGGTGTAGAACACGCCGCCGTTGTCGGTCTTCTGCAAGATGTCGCCGGGCAGTACCCGGCGGAGCCGACCGCCGGCCAGCCTGCGCTCCAGCACCTGGTTGAAGACCGCGGACTGCACGGCCGAGAGCAGCAGCTTCCGGCGGCGGTGGTCCCGCGGCCCCCCGCCCCGACGTTCTCCGGTGGCCGGGACTTCGCGGCGCAGGAGGGCGATGCCCTCTTCCACGTTCGAGCTGGTCGCGCCGAAGCGCTGGTCCCCGTAACGGTTGGGAAGCCCGGCGCGGGTGAGCTCGTCGAGCCCGGCCACGAGGGCGCGCGCCTCAGCGGGGTCGCGCACGTCACCAAGGTGCACCGTGAAGCGGTTGGCGCGCAGGTGGCCGACCCGCAGCTTGTTGGCGTGACGCTCGGCGCGGAGGACCCGAGCCCCCGTGGCTCCCTCGGTCGGTGGCGTGACCGCCGCCTCCGGCGGCACGCGCGGCGCGCTCAGCCATTGTCGGGTGGTGGCGTGGCGGTCCTTCATCCCGGCGTAGCCGATCTCGCGGGCCGGGACGCCGAGCCTCCGCGCGAGCTCGTCGATTGCGGCGAGGGTGGTCATGCCCCGCTTCTCCATCCAGAGGAAGGTGTGCTCTCCGCTCCCGCACGGCAGGTAGGCTGGAACCTCCTCGACGAAGAAGGTCTGCGGCGACGGCCGAAAGCGCGCCTGGAACCGGGTCGCATGGGTCATCGGTGGAGCCAGGGACAAGAGGCCTTCCACTTTGGCTCGACTCTAACTTTTCGCGGCGACCATCGCGACGTACATCGACGCGGTCTTGTTCCCCGGATCGACGGCCAGGATGCGCCGCCACTCGCCGAGCGCGTCGGCCGGCCGACCGAGGGTGAAGTAGGTGAGGCCGAGCTGGATGCGGGCCGGCAGGTAGCTGGGGTTCTCCTGGCTGATGCGCTCGAGCTCGCGGACGGCCCCGGCGCCGTCGCCGAGATCCCGCAGCGTGACCCCGAGCTCGGTGCGGATGTCGTGGAAGGTCGGGCAGAGCCCGAGGGCGTGGTGGTATTCGCGCACGGCCTCGGGGAACAGTCCGAGCTCGTGATAGGCCCGGCCGAGATCCGCGTGCATGTTCGCCAGCTTCCCCTGGGCAAAGGGATCGAGCTGCCGCCCCCCGCGGTTCGGGCCGGTGGGCCGCGAGGCGGTCATCACCCGGTCGTAGACCTCCTTGGCCTGCTGGTACTTCCCGAGATCGTTGTAGGTGACGGCCAGGTTGAGCGCGGCCTGCGTGTAGCTCGGATTGACGCGCAGAGCCTTCTCGAAGGCGGCCTCGGCGTCTTCGAGCCGACCTTGCTGGTGGGCGATGACGCCCAGCATGTCGAAGACGTCGGCGTAGGAGACCTCGGCCTCGGCCAGCTCGATCAGGTAGGGCTCGGCCTCGGCGTACTCGCCCGCCAGGTAATGCCCGCGGCCCCGGTTCAGCAGCTCGCGGAGGCGCTCATCCATGACTCGGCCCCGCCGCAGAGGGCGGGTTGTCGCCGTAATGCGCGCGGATGAACTCGAGGTAGAGTCCGGACTTGCGGGCCTGCTCGGCCTCTCCGTACTCGTGCACCACCCGCTCGAAGGTGTCCTTGGCGCGGCCGGCGTCGCCCATGTTGAGGTAGGTCTCGCCGAGGGCCAGCAAGAGCTCGGCGTCTCGACCGGAGCCGGGGTAGCGGCGGATCGCGCCCTCGATGCGCATGGCCGCGGCCTTGGGGTGGTTCGAGTCGAGGTAGAAACGGGCCACGTAGACCTCGTGATCCACCAGCCGCTTGAGGGCCTCGCGTCGCAGCGCCTCGGCCTGTTTCCGGTGAGGCGAGCTCGGGTATTGCTTGAGAAAGTCGTCGAACTCGCGCAGGGTGTCGCTGACCGCCGACTGATCCTTCTCGTACGACGGCGGCAGGAGCCAGACGTCATCCGGCATGTCCCGGTAGGTGCACTCGCCGACCTTGAAGGCGGCGTATCCATCGGTGACCTTCTCGTGGGTGGGATGCAGGCGGGCGAACTGCTTGTAGCTCTCGGCGGCCTCCGTGTAGGCCTCGCGCGCGAACTGCGTGTCGGCCAGGGCCAGTTCGGCCAGCACCGAATACTTCGAGAACGGGAACTTGGATCGAACAAACTGGAAGTACTTCTGCGCCTCGGGATAATTCTCGTCCTTGATCTCGGCCAGGCCTTTTTCATAGTTCTGCTTGGCCGTGAGAGAGTAGGTGATGGGTTTGGTGACCTCGTCGGTGGAGGCGCAGCCCCCCGAGCCCGCCACCGCCAACGTGAAGGTCAGCCAGACCATTGCCACCAATGACAACGACAACGATGCCGACGCCGATAGGACGACCGTCTCGATCGAGGATTCTCGACCGAGACGCAACCCCCTGGAAACCGAGGAGCGCGCACGAAACATGAAGCTCTCCATGAAGCTCTCATGGTACGCAAGCATCGGCACCGAGTCCACCCGCGGCCGGGGCCAGGTCCCGGTCCAGATCGCGGGGTCGTTCCTCGCGATGCTGCTCGGTTGCGCGACGCCGGCCACGGGCTCGGGCGGCTCCGCGGGAGGGGAGCCGATTCGGCCGGCGCTGCTGGCGGGGCCGGCCCCCGCGCTCGCCGAGCCGACCGCCGTGTCCACCGCGGGAGCGCGCTGCACCAGCGACGGCTGCACCTGCCGTGGCCCCGGCGAGGACGAGGCCGAGGAGAAGTCGCCGCCCCTCGACGGCTCGAAGCGCTTCGAGCTGCGGCTCTCGGCGCCGGGCGGCCGTGCGTCGCTGGATCTCACCGGAATCGGCACAATCGCCGTTTCGGGCGCCGGTGAAAAATGTGTATATGTGGATATGCCATCCGGGGGGACTCACGACGTGCGCTTGGTGGCGCTCGAATCGGTCAAGGGAGGGGGCGTGTCACCGATCCTGAAGATCGCCGAATACGGCCCGAAGGGCCCGTACTGGTACGACGTGCTGGCGGTTCGATGCGGCGAGCTCAACAGCGACGACGACGTCCGCTGCGATCGCGCCGGGGCCGACGCCTGGGCGGTCAGAGCCCGACAGCGCAAGCGCGGCCGGCTCGATCCCTGCGGCTCGTCGGTGATCACCGGGCTCGCCTGGGAGACCTCGGGAGGTCAGGCCGAGCGCGACGGGGGGTTGTTTCGCGACTTCACCGTGCGGTTCACCATGGAGGTGAAGAAGTTCGCGACCCAGTTCGCCCCGGGCTCCACGGAGTGCGTGCCGAAGTGACGGCCGGGATCGAGCCCAGCTCCGGGGGGATCGCGTGAAGATCCACCTGATCGGGATCTGCGGAACCGGGATGGGCTCGGTCGCGGGCCTGCTCAAGGCCGCGGGCCACGACGTGCGGGGCTCGGACGCTCACGTGTACCCCCCCATGTCCACCCAGCTCGAGGAGCAGCGGATTCCGGTGTTCGACGGCTTCTCGGCGGGGAACCTCGACTGGCTGCCGGAGCGCGTGGTGGTGGGGAACGTCTGCACCAAGGACCACGTCGAGGTGATCGCCGCCACCGCGCGCGGCATCGCGCTCACCTCGTTCCCCGCCATCCTGTCCGAGCTCTTCCTCGGGGACACACACGCCATCGTGGTCGCGGGGACCCATGGCAAGACCACCACCTCGTCGTTGATGGCGCACGTCCTCACGGCGGCCGGCTTCGATCCGTCGTTCTTGATCGGGGGCGTTCCCCTCAACTTCCGGCGGTCCTGGCGCCTCGGTCAGGGTCGGCACTTCGTGGTCGAGGGCGACGAGTACGACACCGCGTTCTTCGACAAGGGCTCCAAGTTCTTCCACTACCACCCGAAGACGGTCATCTTGACCTCGGTCGAGTACGATCACGCGGACATCTTCCCCGACGAGGAGTCGGTCAAGGCCGCCTTCCGCACCTTCGTGGGCCTGATCCCGCCGGACGGTCGCTTGCTGGTGTGCGCCGCCTCGCCGGGGGCGCTCGAGGTGGCGCGCGGCGCCCGCTGCACCGTCGAGACCTATGGGCGTCCGGGGACCGTGATCGGGGCTTCGACCCCGGGGGCGCATCCGCCCGACTGGACCTTCGAGGTGGCGACCCGCCGGAACGGCGGCCGGACCGTCCTCTCCATCGCCCACCAGCAGCGGCGCCTGGTCGACGTCGACACCAACCTGCCCGGCATCTACAACCACGAGAACCTGCTCGGCGTGGTGGCGGCGGCCGTCGGCCTCGGGGTCCCCGAGCCGGTGCTGGTGCGGGCGGCGCGCAGCTTCCTCGGAATCCGGCGCCGCCAGGAGGTGCGGGGCGTGGCCGCCGGGGTGACCGTGGTCGACGACTTCGCACACCACCCGACCGCCATCCGCGAGACGCTCCTCGGGCTGCGGGGCCGGTTCGGTCCCGGCAAGCTGATCGCGGCCTTCGAGCCCCGGTCCGCCAGCAGCCGGCGCGCGGTCTTCCAGGCCGGCTTCGCCGACGCCCTGTCGGTGGCCGACGAGGTGGTGCTGGCACCGCTCTACGCGCCCGAGAAGATCCCCCCGGGTGATCGCCTCGACGTCGATCGCCTGGCGGCGGACCTGCGGCGCGAGGACATCCCGGCGCGCGTGATCGCCGGGGTCGACGCCCAGGCCGCGCACCTGGCCGAGCGCGCGGCCCCCGGAGACACCATCGTGATCATGTCGTCGGGGGATTTCGGTGGGCTGCACGGCCGGGTGCTGGCGGCGCTCGGCGATCCCGTGCTGCCGGCCCGCTCGGACGACAAGCCCCGCATCGCGGCGCTCCTCGATCGCATCGGCATCGTTCATCCGGTGCTCGATCAGTTCTGGCCGAGCTACTTCGTCATCCCCGGGCCGGGCAGCGGGACCGACGCCAACACCCCGCTGGTCGGCTGCGTGGCCCTCGAGGTGATCGACGACGTGGCCCTGTTGCGCATGCTCGCGGTGGTGCCCGAGCGACGCGGGGAGGGCCTCGGCTACTTGCTGGTCGAGACCGCCACCGAGCGGGCCCGCACCCAGGGCGTGCGCCACCTCTACCTGGTCACCGACGGGGCGCAGGGCTACTTCGGGCAGAAGCTCGGCTTTCAGGCGGCCGAGCGCAAGGACGTCGATCCGAAGATCGCCGGGACCGCCGAGTACCAGCTGGCGCGCTCGAAGAACGCGACCTGGATGCACAAGGAGCTGTGAGCTTCCCTTGAAGCCCGAGCCTCCCGCTCCCCAGTCGTCCTCTGAGCCGGCGGTGCCGGCGCCGGCCACGTCCGCCACGCCAGCCGACGGCTCGCTCCAGCCGGCCCCGACCCCCACCGCGTTCGCGCGCGAGTGTCGCATCGCCGCCGAGATCGCCCGCGACGCGGGGCGAATCCTGCTCGAAGGGTGGGGCACCCGCCCGCGCGTGGAGTTCAAGTCGGAGGACATCAACCTGGTCACGGAGTTCGACCGCCGCTCGGAGGCGCTGGTGGTGTCGCGCCTGGCGGAGGCCTTTCCCCACGACACCATCGTGGGCGAGGAGGGGAGCGAGGTCGGGGCGGGACGACGTTCGCGCGCGCCCGGGCAGCGGGTGTGGTACGTCGATCCCCTGGACGGAACCACCAACTTCGCCCACGGCTTCCCCCTGTTCTCGGTGTCGATCGGCCTCGCGGTCGGCGGGCGCGCGCAGGTGGGCGTGGTGGAAGCGCCCGCCTTGCGCTGGTCGTTCTGCGGGGCGATCGCAAGCGGCGGCGGCGGCGGTGACGCCAGCATCGGCCAACCCGCCGCAGGCACCGAAGGGGGCGCCAGCCTCGCCACCTGGAACGGCCAGCCGATCGCGCCCTCGGTGGTGGGCAACCTGAAGCAGGCCCTGGTCGTGACCGGGTTCCCGTACGCGCGCCATCCGGGCTCGAGCAACTTGCCGGAATGGGCCGCGATGGTGGACGCCGCCCAGGGCACGCGGCGCCTCGGGTCCGCCGCGCTCGACCTCTGCTTCGTCGCCTGCGGGTGGCTCGACGTGTACTGGGAGCGCGAGCTCCATCCCTGGGATCTGGTGGCGGGCGCGGCCATCGTCGAGGCGGCTGGCGGACGCGCCACCGAGATGGATGGGTCGCCCTTCGACGGCGAGACGGGGCGGGTCCTCGCGACCAACGGGCGCCTGCACGAGCCGATGATTGCGCTGCTCGGTGAGGTGGCGCGCCGGTCCGGCGGTCGCTGGCCTTGACGACGCCTCGCCGCGGGGTGGGAGGTGACGGCCTCTCCGCTCCGTGGGCGACGACCATTCTTCGCGACCATCCCGGGGTCGGGCCCGCGGCGGTGTTGTTGTTTCTGGCGGGCGCGATTCCGTTCTTCACGTCGACCACCTTCATTGGCGACGATCACCTGTTCCTGGCCTTTGCCCGCGACGAGCCGCGTCCGTGGCGGGTCCTCGTCGCCGACCTCCATGGCGGCGAGTTCTATCGCCCCCTGCCGATGCTGGTCTGGTGGGTGCTCGGCCGGGTCGCCCTCGCCTTCGATCTCGGCGTCGGGGCGGGGATCTTCGGGGCGCTGTCCTGTGCGCTGCATTCGGCCGTGGCGGTCCTGGTTGGCGCGCTGGTCGGGACCGTTCGCACCGGCGCCGCCGATCGGGGGGGCGGCACCTGCGCGAGCTCCGAGGCGACCGCGATCGGTTCGACGGGCGCCCCACCGGGGGTGCTGGCCGCGGCGGTCTTCTTCCTTCTGCCCATGCCCCGCGAGGCGGCAGCCTGGTACGCCGCCTCGACGGATCTGCTGGCCGCGGTCTTCGGCCTCGGCGCCGTCCTGGCCCTGCTCCGGGATCGGCGGCGGCTCGCGACCGCGATGTTCGTGCTCGCGTGCGGCTCCAAGGAGACCGCGGTGGCCTTCCCGTTCCTGGCGCTGGTGGGGATGCGCGCGGCCGGACTGACGTGGCGGGTGGCCCTCGCCCGGGTCTGGCCCCTCGGGGTGGTGCTCGCAACCTATGCCCTCGTTCGAACCCTGGTGCTCCACGGTCTCGGTGGGTCGGGTGACGTGGCGGCGCCGCTCGGTGGGCGCCTGCTTCAGATCGCCGTCGGCGTGACGCAGATCTTTTCGACCGGGGCGGAGAGCCCCAGCCCGGCGGCCTGCGCGGTTGGCGCGTGCGCGTGGGTGGGCTTGGCGGCCTGGCGGCTCCACGATGGTCGGCGCACGCTGGATCCCGCCGGCGGGCCCGCACCGCGGCTCGGGTGGATCCTGGGGTGGCTAGGCTTCGCGCTGGCGCCGCTCATCGCAGCGCGCTGGGTGGTCGGCGCACGGTACTTCTACCTGCCGGCCGTCGGCGGCGCCTGGCTTCTCGCCATGGTCCTCGCGCGTCGCGGGAGGCTGATCCGGGTCGGCGCGCTGGCGCTGCTGGCGGGCGTCTCGGTGGCGCGTGCCGCTGCGCGCCGGGACGACGTGCGCGCGTACGAGGCGCGGCTCGTCGCCGTCCGTCGCGCGGTGGCGGCGGGGCTCGCCGGTGGCCACCGGGTCTTTCAGGTGGTCGCCGGGATCAAGGATCTCGATCTGGCGGTCAAGGAAGCACCCGCGCTGCGGGAGCAGGCCGCCGACTTTCTGGTCCTCGGGGACGTCCCGGCCTCCTTCGTGGAAACCCTCGCGGCAGACGCGTCCAGCGCGCCGCGCGCACCCGAGCTCGACATCGAGTTCTTGCTGGCGCTGCCGCCGCTGCCGCCGTCGGGGGGCTATCGGTTCGGCCCGCACCGCATCGTGGGGCTGGCCCGGCAGGGAGACGATCCGACGCTCGACGAGGTCCTGCGCCACTTCCCCGATCTCCGCCTGCTCCGCCTGTTCCCGCTGCCCGAGCCGCGGTCCGCGCGCGGCGGCGGACCCCCGCGCCTGGTGGCCCGCGACGTCACCGAGGCCTGGCTGGAGGAGCGCGAAGAGGCCACGGACGAATGACCGGCGCGAGTGCGAGTCCGAGTCAGAGTCCGATAGGTGGGGTTAGCGACGCGCGTCACCCATCTTCCTGGTTACACACACGCACGCGATCCGCGCACGGTAACCCCGCTGGCCCCCCGCGAACACGAACACGAACACGAACACGAACACGAACACGAACACGAACACGAACACG
>CAZIOH010000103.1:15075-23324 GCA_964540815.1 uncultured Myxococcales bacterium
GAACACGAACACGAACACGAACACGAACACGAACACGAACACGAACACGAACACGAACACGGACTCGCTGGCCCTCCGTATCCCCCCGGTAATCTCCGACGGGATCTCGGCCTGGAACAGTGAAGGGTTTTCAAGAATTCACTGTTCCAGGGGACTGGCTCGCGCGAACCAGCCTGCGAACGTGCTTCTTGCCTGCGTGCAACAACGTTCCGGCCTCTGGCACGTCTTGCGGTGTCAGCACGTCGTCGATGGTCGTGATCTTGCGGTCGCCCACCCGCACGCCCCCCTGCTCGACCAGCCGTCGGGCCGCGCTCTTCGAAGGGGCGAGGCCCGACTCGGCCAGCAGGTCCACGATCTTGTACCCCGGCGCCTCGGCCAGCCGCTCCGAGGTGATCGCGACGGTGGGAAGGCTGGCGTGCGCTCCGTTGCCCGCCCCATCATCGCCGGGGCGCCCGCCGCCCCCGAAGGCCGCCCGCGCCGCCGCGTCCGCCTGCTCGGCGGCCTCTTCGCCGTGGACCACGCGGGTGACCGAGCGCGCGAGCAGGCGCTTGGCATCGCGCAGCGCCGCCCCCTCGGCGGCCTCGAAGGCGGCGATGGTCTCGAGCGGCTCGAACGTCAGCAGCTTGAGGAAGCGCACCACGTCGCGGTCGTCGACGTTCACGAAGTACTGGAACAGCTCGAACGGCGAGGTCAGGGCCGGATCCAGCCAGACCGCGCCGGCGGCGGTCTTGCCCATCTTGGCCCCGGATGCGGTGGTCAGCAGCGGGAAGGTGAGACCGAAGGTCTCGGTCTGCCGCATCCGCCGGATGAGATCGATTCCCGCCACCACGTTCCCCCACTGGTCGTCGCCGCCGATCTGCAGCCCGCATCCGTAGCGGTCGCGCAGCACCAGAAAGTCATAAGCCTGCAGGAGCTGGTAGTTGAACTCGATGAACGAGAGGCCCTTTTCCAGTCGCAATTTGTACGCCTCGGCGGCCAGCATCCGGTTCACGCTGAAGTGCCGGCCGACGTCCCGCAAGAACTCCAGGTAGTTGAGCGGCAGCAGCCACTCGGCGTTGTCGATCACCACCGCGTCCGGGCTGTCCGCCACGAAGCGGCGCACCTGGGGCTCGATGCGTGCGCGATTCTGCTGGATGGACTCCTGGGTGAGCATCGGCCGCAGCTCGGTCTTGCCGCTCGGATCCCCGACCATGGTGGTCCCGCCACCCAGCACCGCGATCGGGCGGTGCCCGCCCCGCGTCAGCCAGGCCATCGCCATGAGGGGCACCAGGCTCCCGACGTGCAGGCTGGCGGCGGTCGGGTCGAAGCCACAGTAGAACGTGACCCTCCCCACTCCCAGCCGCTCGCCCAGGCCCGCCTCGTCGCTGATTTGCTGGACGAAGCCACGGGCGCGGAGCGTGGTCAGGACGTTCGCCGGGGGCGGATTGGGCTGGGTCGGCGTCGACATGGGCCGTCAGTATATGCATCCGGCCGCCCGCGGCGAGGCCGCCCCCCGTCGAGCACCCGCGCCGTTTCGAGGCGAGCTGCTAGAATCGGCGATGGTCCCCCGCTTGCCGGGTGGATGGCTCGATTTTCTGTCGCGAGAGAAAGGCGAACCCTTGGACCCTGAACCTGCCTTGGCTCCCTGTCCCTGTTCCCAGCGCGCCAGCTGGGCGCGCGTCGACGACGACTCCGTCATGCAATGGCCGGTCATCGAGCTGGCCGAGTGGGAGGAGCTCCGGGCCTGCCCGGACTGCGGGCGGGTGTGGCTGGCGGTGTGGCCCGAGGACGTGGAGGGGGGGATGGTGCTCTGCCGCCCGCTGCCCATCGGTGCGCAGCGTCTGCGGGACATCGACCGCGCCAGCAGCCTGCGTGGCTTCTGCCTGGCCCGCCTCGAGGAGCACCTCGGGACCCTCGACGAGAAGACCGGCAACTGCCGCAAGGTGGGCTGCTTCGGAAAGCGCATCGCCGCCACCCGCTACTGCGTCGAGCACAACATCGCCGAGCGCTTCGGTCGCCACCTGGCCCGCCTCGCCCCCCGATGATCGGCGCGCGGGTCAGAGCAGGTTCGACGCGAGCTCGGCCAGCGCGGAGCGCTCCCCCTTGCTCAGGGTCACGTGCCCCGAGACGGTCTCCCCCTTGAACTTCTCGACGATGGTGGTGAGCCCGTTGGAGGTCGCGTCCACGTAGGGGTTGTCGATCTGATAGGGGTCTCCGGTCAGCACGATCTTGGTCGACTCTCCCACCCGCGTGATGATGGTCTTGACCTCGTGGGGCGTGAGGTTCTGCGCCTCGTCGACGATGATGAACTGGTTCGGGATCGAGCGTCCCCGGATGTAGGTCAGCGGTTCGATCTCGATGAAGCCCATGTCGATGAGCTCGTGGTGGCTGCGTCCCCCGCTCTTGCGATCGGCCTTGCCGGGTTGCTTGGACAGGCCCATCAGGTACTCGACGTTGTCGTAGATGGGCTGCATCCATGGGTTCAGCTTCTGCTCGAGATCACCTGGCAGGTACCCGACGTCCCGCCCGAGCGGAAAGATCGGTCGACTGACCAGCAGCTTCGAGTAGGTGGTCTCCTCGACCACCTTCTGCAGCCCGGCGGCCAGCGCCAGCATGGTCTTGCCGGTGCCCGCCTTGCCGACCAGGGTCACCAGCTTGACGTCGTCCGCCAGGAGCAGGTCGAGCGCGCAGTGTTGCTCCTTGTTCCGCGGCCGGATGCCCCACACCCCCTCGCGGATCTTGCGGAGCTGCACCAGCTTTCCGAGGTTCTTGTCGAAGCGTCCGAGCGCGCTGTGCGACGGGCTCTCGGTGTCTCGCAGGAGCACGTACTGGTTGGCGCGCAGATCCGCCTGGGTCAGATCGAGGGTGCCCTGCGAGAAGAACCCGTCCACGTCCGCCCCACTCACGGCGAGCTCACACATCCCCGAGTACAGCTCCTCCATGCTCACCCGCTGGTCGGCCTCGAAGTCCACCGCGGTCAGGCCGAGGGAATCCGCGCGGATCCTCAGGTTCACGTCCTTGGTGACGAAGACCGTCGGGTCTTGCGGGTGCGCGTTCCGGATGTCCACCGCGACCATCAGGATCAGGTAGTCGGCCACCTGGCTCTCGCGCAGGGTGCGGGGGATGGTCCGCTCGGCGGTCGCGACGCGCAGCCGGCCGCCCCCGGGCAGGGGTGCCCCCTCCGCCAGCGAGCGCGCCTGGCTGCGCAGCTTGTCGAGAATTCGGGACAATTCTCGGGCATTTCGCCCGCGCTCCGACGCCTCCTTCTTGAACTGATCCACCTCCTCGAGGACGAAGATGGGGATGATGACCTCGTTGTCGGCGAACTCGAAGACCGCCAGCGGATCGTGCAGCAGAACGTTGGTGTCGAGGACGAAGTGTTTCACGAATCACTCACCCGAAGGCTGCGGATCGCGGTCGACTCGCATCCGGTTCGGCGCCGGCAAGTGGGGGCCGAGTGGACCCCCGGGTGGACGATGATGGAATGAAGACGGACAGGGCAGGACAGGAGGGCGGGGCGGTCAGGGCTTCCCGCCGCCGGGCGCGGCGGCCGGTGCCTTGGCCTTGGCCGCGGCTCCCTTGCCGGGCTTGGCGTGCGAGACGATCACCTTCTTGATCACCACGTCCTCGACGGGCTTGTCGCGTGGTCCGGTCTTCACGCGGGCAATCTCCCCCACCAGCGCCACCGGCTCGCAGGCCCCGAAGATCGTGTGGCGTCCGGTCAAGTGCTCGGGCGTCCCCTCGGTGACGAAGAACTGAGAGCCGTTGGTGGCCGGGCCCGCGTTGGCCATGGCGAGCAAGCCGGGCTTGTCGAACTTGAGCTCGGGGACGATCTCGTCTTGAAACCGGTAGCCGGGGTTGCCCGTGCCGAGGCCCAGCGGATCGCCGCCCTGGATCATGAACCCCGGGATCACCCGGTGAAAGATCAGCCCGTCGTAGAATGGCTTCTTCTGGACCCACTTCTGGGTCTTGGGATCGAGCCAGGCGCGCTTTCCGGTGGCGAGCCCCACGAAGTTGGCCACCGTGACCGGAGCCTGCTTGTCGAAGAGCTCACAGGTGAGCTTCCCCTTCGAGGTCTCGATGACCGCCTGCAGGGGGCCCGCCGCTGGACCAGGCAGGCCCTTGGTGGCCTCGGCCAGCGTGAAGTTGCCGTGGTTCGGATCGCCCTCGTCGGCCCGGGCCGGGGCGGACGAAGCGCCCGCCAGGGCGAAGAGGCCGAGCAGCGCCGACCAGCCCGTCGGACGAAGCCAAGTCAGACGAAGCGAGGTCAGACGAAGCGAAGTCAGACGACGTGAAATCAGACCACGTGAAGCCGAAGAACGGTATGTGCGTGAGGTCATCTTTTCGGGTCCTCCTCGAACGGAATGGTTTCGGTCACCAAACAACATTTTCGCGACGCGGGTGCAACCACCGCCTCGGCCTCCTTCGCACGCCCGGCCGCGGCGGCGGCGCCATGCTAACCCAAACCGGGCGGGAGGCATCTACCTCGATCTCGAAAGGCGCGATCGATCGCGCCGATCCCCCGGGGGAGGCGAGCAAGGAGGACCGGCGGCCCAGAGATCCGCCGGGCTCAGTTGGGGAGCTGGTCGACCTCGATGTCGCGGAACTCGACCTTGGTCCCGGGCGCGATCCCGAGACGGCGCGTGAGCCCCCCCACCACCTCCAGCACGAACCGAGAGTCGCCGTCGACCCGCCTGGGCGTCTCGGTCTCGGGGACGGCCTCCTCGACCACCCCGAGCACGTGCTGGCTCTCGTCGATGAAGAGCATGTCGAGCGGAATGAAGGTGTTCTTCATCCAGAAGGTGAGCGGCGCGGATCGCGGGAAGATGAACAGCATTCCCGCGTCCGCGTCGAGGTGGTTGCGGAACATGAGGCCGCGTTCGTGCTCGGCCTCGGTGCGAGCGACCTCGACCCGGATCGGGATCACCCGCTGCCCGGCGTGGAGCAGGACCGCCGGACGCGCCTCGGTGGAGGCGGCCAGGGACGACGAGGAGGTGACGGATTGGGCGGGTCCCGAGCGTCCATTCCGACACGCTCCGGCTGCGACCAGCCAGCTCAGCGCCAAGGCCAGGCCAATCCCACGGGAAGTCATCGGTCGGTCAGGTTATCATGTCGATGTTCCGGGGACGCTCCGGCGGCCTTCCGGGCGCTGCCATGGATTCGCCTTCGATACCCCGTCCGCCCCATCGACCTGGCGATCACGGAGCGGCCCTTCCTCCGCTGGCGGGGCTGCGGGTGCTGGTCACGCGTCCGGTCGAACAGGGCCGCGCGCTGCTGGACGCGGTCGAGCAGGCGGGCGGCGTGCCGCTTCCATACCCGACCATCGCTGTCGGACCTCCGCCGTCGTGGGCGGCATTTGATGCCGCCGTGGCGCCCTTTGGCGTCGCCCGGTCGAGGTCCGGGTCCTCCTCGCCTGGGTCGTACGACTGGGTCGTGTTCACCAGCCCCTCGGCGGTCCGCGCGGCCCTGGCGCGCTCCCCGGTGCTGCGGGACCACCTGCGCGCCGGTGCGCCGAAGGCCGCCGCCGTCGGTCCCGAGACCGCGCGCGCCCTCGAGAGCCACGGGATCCGCGTGGAGTGCGTCCCGGAAGATCGCCAGGCCAATCAAGAGGGCCTGGTCGCGCGCCTGCTGGCGAAGCCTGGTGGTGTGGGCCCCGCCGAGGCCGCGGCGGCCGGGGGAGGGGGACTGCGGATCTTGTTTCCCCAGGCCGTGGGTGGCCGGGCGCTGTTCAGCCAGGAGCTCCGCGCGCGCGGAGCCACGGTCGACGTGGTGGCGGTGTCGAAAACCCTGCCGCTCGCGCTCGACTCGCCCCCTCCTGCTTTTCACCTTGCCATCTTCGCCAGTCCATCGGCCCTGCGGGCCTTCCTGGCGGCCTGGTCACCGGCGGGGCTCGAGGGAAGAGCCATCGCCACCATCGGTCCGACCACCGCGGCCGCGGTGCGCGACGCCGGCCTCGAGCCGCACGTGGTCGCTCCCGCTCCGTCCGTGGAGTCGATCCTCGAGGCCGTGATCGAAGGTGCGGGCCGCATCTCGGCGATCTCCGGCTGGAGACCACCAGAGGCCCCGCCCTGATGCGCGACGGACGGAAGACACTGTCAGTAGGAGGATTCGAATGCTGTCGGAGTTAGCCCCACTCGGACTCGGACTCGGACTCGGACTCGGACTCGGACTCTCTGGATCCGCCCAGCATGGGTAGAATTTTCCGAAAGAACGTAAGATTGACACAAGCACGCCGGGCGCCGCGGACACCGTTCCCCACTCTCCGGGTTGGCGCCGAGCGGCCCGGTGTTTCAGAACTCAAACAAAGGCGACCCGCATGTCCTTCCCCGAAACCCGTCCTCGCCGCCTGCGGCGATCCTCTTCCCTGCGTCGGATGGTGCGCGAGACCACGCTCTCCGCGAACACCTTCATGGCACCGCTCTTCGTCGCACCGGGGAACACCCCGCGGCTCGAGATTAGCTCGCTTCCTGGGCAGTTCCACTTCTCGGTGGCCGAGGTGGCCCGGGAGGCCTCCGAGCTCTTCGAGCTCGGGGTTCCCTCGGTGATCCTCTTCGGCTTGCCCGAGAAGAAGGACGAGGTGGGGAGCGAGGCCTGGCACAACGACGGCGTGGTTCAGCGGGCCATTCGCGGAATCAAGCGGACGGTTCCCGAGATGACCGTGGCGGTCGACACCTGCTTTTGCGAGTACACCACCCACGGCCACTGCGGGATCGTCGTCGACGGTCGCGTCGACAACGACGCCACGCTCGAGAACCTCGGCCGCCTGGCGCTCTCCTATGCCCGGGCCGGTGCCGACCTGATCGCGCCCTCCGGGATGATGGACGGCGCGGTGGGCTTCATTCGCGAGAGCCTCGATGAGGAGGATCTCGACGAGGTGGGGATCCTGGCCTACGCGGCCAAGTATGCCTCCGCGTACTACGGACCCTTCCGGGTCGCGGTGGATTCCACCCCGGCGTTCGGCGATCGGCAGGGCTACCAGATGGACCCCGCCAACCTGCGGGAGGCGGTCCGGGAGGTGGCCGCGGACATCGAGGAGGGCGCCGACATCGTGATGGTCAAGCCGGCCCTCGCCTACCTGGACGTGGTGGCGGAGATTCGCCGGGAGTTCGACCTCCCGGTCGCCGCCTACAACGTCTCGGGGGAGTACGCCATGCTGAAGGCCGGCGCCGAGCGGGGCTGGCTGGATCACGACCGCGTCATGCTCGAGAACCTGCTCGCCATGCGTCGCGCCGGGGCCGATATCATCCTCACGTACCACGCAAAGGAAGCCGCTCGCCTGCTTGCAAAGCGCGCATAGCTTTCCGGTCGGCTCCGGGCACTCCCGCCGCGCGGCCTTTGCCCGACCCAGTCCGGGGCCCTCCGAGACGGGGGAAGAACCGCCGGGGACACCCTCGGGAGGGCAGGCGAACCTTCACAAGATCATGCGAAATCGTGAATGATCTCCGAAGGGTTCACTCAAACGAAACTTTGTCGACACTTAGCCCTTGCCGAACAGAAAAGTTCAGGCATTATCTCGCTCCCCTGAACGCGGAACGGCAGAGCGCGGGCAGGGAAACCGGGGGAGGGATGTGGGTTTTCGGAGCCGATGAATCGACTCGAAGCGAGTCGAAAAAAGGCGAAGAAAACGGTTGACGAAAAGAAAAAGGAAGTTATCCTCTGCCGGCCTCGAACGGGTGTGGTGAAAACACCCACACGAACGAGGCAGTCGGTCTCTGAAAGCTGAATAGCATTACTGAGTTTGAAGGTTATGGAACGGCTCCGCTCAACCGGAGTCGCCTCCAAAAATCTCCGTAAATTGTGAGAAATCCGAGCAGTCAGAGAATCACTGCAGTAGTCAATGCAGCCGCCGGTCTTCGGATCGTCGGTTGTTGAAGATTAACTGGAGAGTTTGATCCTGGCTCAGAGCGAACGTTAGCGGCGGGCCTAACACATGCAAGTCGAACGAGAATGAGGGGGCAACTCCTCTAGTAAAGTGGCGGACGGGTGCGTAACACGTGGGTAATCTACCTTCCGGCGGGGGACAACAGTCCGAAAGGATTGCTAATACCGCATACGTCGGCGAGATCTCCGGATCTTGCCGGGAAAGATGGCCTCTCCTTGGAAGCTGTCACCGGAAGATGAACCTGCGGCCCATCAGCTAGTTGGTGAGGTAACGGCTCACCAAGGCGAAGACGGGTAGCTGGTCTGAGAGGATGATCAGCCACACTGGGACTGCGACACGGCCCAGACTCCTACGGGAGGCAGCAGTGGGGAATATTGGGCAATGGGCG
>CAZIOH010000104.1:0-11655 GCA_964540815.1 uncultured Myxococcales bacterium
CCATGACCCTGGCGAAAACGTCGATCCCTGGCCCCATGTGCCTGGCGACCGACAATTGGTCACATCTTCGATAGGGAGCTCAACGCCAAGTCGGTTTGGACGCACTCAGGGTCGCTGGCAGCCTGTCGACTTTGGTGGGCGGAACGTAGTACGCTATCAGGAGCGAGGGGACCCACATGGCGGACGATGAAGAGGTCAACTGGTCGGCGGTGACTGCAAGGTGTCTTGCGTACCTCTGTCTGAGGAACTCCACGTACGCGGAAGGGTCGATTCTCGATCAGGCACAGTTTCTCGCAAGGCTGGGCCTTCCCATAGAAGACCGCGCCGGCGTTCTTGGTAGCAGCGCTGCATCACTTCGTGAGCTTTACCGTCGATCGAAAGGAAGGAAAGGAAAGAACAGTGGCGCGAGACGGCGTTGATGAATCGGACGAACGCTCAGAAGGACTCACCGCCTTCGAGTCGAAGTTGGTCAATCTGTTGGCGTTGCTGCTTGTTCAGGAGCGAAAACAGGCTGACCAGATCACCTTGCTGAATCGAGCTGGCTTCCGATCTGCGGAGATTGCTTCGCTTCTGGGTACAACGCGCAACACTGTGAGCGTCGAATTGTCGAATCAGAAGCGCGCGAAGATCCGGAAGCCGACAAATAGGGCAAATCGATAGGCAATCGGCAGTGGCCACAATCAACCAAGGATTGCTGGAGGCCATCAGAAGCAAGACGGGCCTAAGTCGCGCCCAAGCATACGCGCGTATCAAGCAGACGGCGACCGCACAGTACCTTCCACGCGATCTTGCCGCGATCAAGGTGGGATCTGAGGTCGGAGTTACGATAAACAAGTACGCGACGAGTGAACAGTTGGCGAATCTGCGAAACGCAGGATCGCCGGTGGCGCCGCCGTCGCCCGTCTCGTTGCATGTGCCGCCCGCCCCAAGGCCATTTCGTTCAGAACCGCGGGGCAGAGTTAATGGCCGCAAGGCACCCCGAAAACCGAATTCGGTGTTCGTGGTGCATGGGCGCGATCAAGTCGCGCGGGATGCGGTCTTCGCTTTTCTTCGTGCAGTTGGAGTCAAACCGATCGAGTGGAATTCGGCACTTACAATGAGCAAGAAACCTGCGCCGTATATCGGCGAAATTCTTGATACCGCCTTTCAGGCGGCCCGCGCCATCGTCGTGCTTGTAACACCAGACGATCTCGCGCAACTTCGTCCCGACCTGCTATTGCCGTCGGACAAGCCATACGAACGCACTCTGACCGGGCAGGCTCGCCCGAACGTATTGTTTGAGGCGGGAATGGCATTTGCGACACACCCCGACCGCACAGTAATGGTTCAGGTCGGAAATGTTCGCGAGTTCAGCGACGTTGCCGGGCGTCATGTGGTTCACATGTCGGACGACTTTGCCAAGAGGCGAGAATTCGCCACCAAGCTCGGAAATGCGGGTTGTGAGGTGGACACTACCGGCACCGATTGGGTCACTGCAGGAAAGTTCTTGGATCCACAGGCCCGAGTGCCGGCAGGCAGAATCGGCGGCGGACGCAGGGGACGGAAACCAACCCTTTAGCGGCGCCCCCGCGCGCTAAGGGTAGCGCTTGCATCTCGTAGGATGGGCCGCCACGGTCAACCCGAAACTTTTCTTCTGCGCATCGGAGGTTGGCTTTGCCAACCGGAGACCACGTTTGCCGAGCAGATCCGGGCAGTCTCTCGTCGTCCCCGGGAGGGGCCCGCGGGGAGGGGTCCTCCCCTTCCCGCGCTCCGGTCCGCCCCTTCCCGCGAGCGCCGAAGGCGCGTTCTTAGTCGTCCTTCAGCCCGTGCATCAGGCGGGCCTTGACCCGCAGGGCCTGGCGCTGCTTGTAGCGTTCGTGGCTGTTCTCGCCGAGCTCGTTCTGTTCGGCGGTGCGGCGATCCACGATCTGGAATTCGGTCAGCACGAAGACCACCGCGCCATTCTCGACGAAGAGCGGATCGTCCTCGGACCGCCCGAGGAACTTGTCGATGCGGACCGGCAGGTCGGCGACGAAGTTGATCACGCGATACCCCGGGCCGGAGAACTCGTTCTGGGCCACCTGCTTCTTGTCACCGGCGGCCACCGCCAGCTCGTGCAGCTCGGGCAAGTATCTCGCCAGGGCGGGGACGCCCTCGAGCTCGCGGCGGAAGTCGACCACGTCGTTCACCGACTGGCCGGGGATGATGTAGTTGAACGGGACCAGCCGCTGGGTGATCTCGCGCAGCACGAACAAGATTTCTTCGGCCGAGGTCGTGATCATCCGGAACCGCAGCTTGTCGTACACGTCGGCCGCGATGGTCTCACGCTTGGCGAGCAGCTTGGTGATCAGGCTGTCGGCGTGCTTCCGGCTCCACTGGAACTCGGCGATGCCGCAGCCGGCCGCCTTGATCTCCTCGACCGTCCGCAGCGCCTTGTCCTCGACCAGGTGAAAGATCTGGTCGCCCGAGATGGGCAGCTTGGTCAGCAGCGCACGCCCGGCGAGGTGGTGCATGACGTGCATGACCTTCAGCACCACGCAGGCGGACGCGCGCCGCTTGCCCTTCTGCGAGGCCACCAGCATCAGATCGCGCGCCGGAATGCCATCCGCCACCTCGGCCGGAATGTTGAAGCCGAGGTGGCGCTCGCAGTACTCGACGGCCTGCTCGCGCAGATCCTCGAGCCGAGCCATGTCCAGGCTGTTCAGCGGGTCGAGCTCGTTGACCCGCAAGAAGCGGTCGACCTCGTCCCGATCGGTGAAGTACACCCGGTGCCAGTCGATGACCGAGCCGCTGCGCAAGAGGTTCCGGATCGCCGCCAGATCCGCCAGCGAGAACTGGTCGTGGCGGGGCCGACGGATTCCCGACGTGGGCGGCTCGGAGAGAATGGGGGTGGGTGAATTGGACAAGGCGGCTCGGGCGGCCCGTTCGGGCGTCGGTGTCTTGGGAAGAACAGGCGTCACGCGATTCAAGGTATCACCAGGCGCGGGCCCCGGGCACCGCGGAGAGCGCGGTTCACCCGCGATGCACGCCACACACACGGAGGACGCGGAGATCTTAGGCGGCCGAGCGCGCGCGGACAACTCGATTGACGTGCATGCGGATGAAGTTGCCTGGGCGTTTCCGGCGCACGCCCCACGCTGTTACCATCCGCGCGTGCGTCGCGCCCCACTCCTCCTCGTTCCCATCGAACCCAAGGTGGTTCCATGGCCGAGGGCCCGTCCGCGTCCAGGCGGCGCCGCGACCGGATGCCAGCTGCGCCGCCGGGCTCGTCGGCTCGCGGCTCTGGGCGGGTTGCTGGCGTTCGCGGTGGGTGGAGCGGTCGGGATGTCGGAGCGCGCGGCCAAGGCCCAGAAGTCCCCCACCGCCCAGAAGGCCACCGCGCGTGCCCAGGAGGCGCTGGCGTCCGGTCGCTACGCCGACGCCGTCCACGACCTGCAGGCCGCCGTGCGCTACGAGCCGCGCTTTGCGCTCGGATGGTATCTGCTGGCGTCCAGCCATCGGCGGGCGGGCGACTGCGACCGCGCGGTGTCCGCATACCGTCGCTACCTCGAGCTCCGGCCGGCCGAGGCCGAGCCGCACTACGGGATCGGGCTCTGCCTCGAGACGGTGGGGGATCGGGCTGGCGCGCTCGGATCCTTCCGCAAGTACCTGGCGCTCGAGAAGCGACCGGAGGCCCACGCCTTCCTCCAGGATGCCGAGCAGCGGGCGGCCGCCCTCGACAAGGCGCTGGCGGCGGCCGCGAGCGCGGCCAGGACCGTCGCGCCCGAGCCGGCGCAGCTGGTCGAGGCCCGGCGCTTGCGGACCGCAGGCCACGTGGCCGACGCCATCGTGGTCTATCGAACCTGGCTCGCGTCGAACCCCAAGGACGCGTCGCCGGTCGCGGCCCGGGTCCACGCGGATCTCGGCGCCGCGCTGATCGTCACGCGCGACCTGCCGGGGGCGACCGAGGCGCTGCGGGCGGCCGTGCGCCTCGATCCATCCCATGCTCCCCCCTGGTACAACCTCGGCTTCGCGCTGCGACAGAGCGGTCACGCCAAGGAAGCGGTGGACGCCTACGCCCGGTACATCACCTTCGAGCCGAAGGATCCGGATCCCTTCTACGGCCTCGGCATGTCGCTCAGCACCCTCGGGCGCACCGACGAGGCGCTGGCGGTGCTGCGGGCCTACGTCACCCTCGAGACCCGACCGGCGGAGCTGCGCTGGGTCAACAAGGTGCGCGCGGAGATCGCGCGCCTGTCCGCCGGTGACGCTCAGGTGGATGCCGACGGCGATGGCGGCGCTCAAGGCAACGGCGGCGCCGGCGCCGGTGCTGGCCGCGCCCACCCGGACGGCGTCGGCGGCGCACCGGGTGGCGCGCCCCGCGGCATCTCCGCGAGCGGGGCAGCGGGCGGACCCGGCGTGACGTCGGGTGCCCGCGGTCCGGTCACCGCCGCGCCGATGGCGCCGCGCGGACCCGCCCCCAAGCCCTGAGGTGCGCGCGGCCCCTCACGGATGTGGCCGGCCACGGCCACGGCGATGCCGCGCCAGGCGCCGCCGCCCCGCCAGGCGCGACAGGGACAGGAACACTGCCATCAACCCGGCCACGCCGAGGCTCGCCCACATCGCGCGGCCCTGCCCTCGTCCATCGAAGACCACCGCCAGGGCCACGCCGCCCACCAGCATCCCCCCCCACAGGCGCTGCTCCGAGGCGAGGTACAGGAGCTCGGCCTGCTCGCCGAGGTTGCTCACCCGCAGGTCGAGATCCCCGCGCAGCGCCCGGCTGATGAAGCGCTGGAGCTGGCCGGGCAGCGACAGGGCCGACAGGACGGTCTCGCGACCGGCGTCGAGCGCCAGCTCTTGCCACTCCCGCTTCTCGCCGAGGAGAAACCGTTCGAGGTACGGCCGGATGATGGGCGCCGGGTTGAGGTCGGGATCGAGGGTGGTGCACACCCCCAGCAGGAGCAGGAGCGCGCGCTCGAGCAGGATCCACTCCTTCGGGATCTGAAAGGCGTCCTTCAGATCCGCCAGGCTCACGTTGAGCGCGCGCAAGTCGAGCAGCGACCCCAGCTTGTCGTTGGCCTCGAACTTCAGGTCCTTGAGCGAGAAGCCCTCGACCCGCACCTCCCCGCGCAGCCGCTCGTGGAAGTACTCGACCACCCGATCGAAGACCTCGGGATCGGCCCGCCGCGAGATGAAGCCCATCTCCTTCATAGCGGCCACGATCCGCGCGGTGTCCCGGGCCATCGCCCCCTGCAGGAAGGACACCATCCCGCGGCGCATCGCCTCCGACACCTGCGCCGTGGCGCCGAAGTCGAGGAACACGAGGACCGGCGTCGGGTCGGCCTCCGAGGTGGGCTGCACCAGCAGGTTCCCGGGGTGGGGATCGGCGTGGTAGTCGCCGTCCACGAAGATCTGCTCGCAGAAGGCCTGCACGCAGGTGTGCGCCAGCCGGTGGGTGTCGAGGCCAGCCCGAGCCAGGGCCGGCAGATCAGCGATGCGAATCCCGCCCATCCACTCGGTGGTGAGCACCCGCTCCGACGAGAGCCCGTCGATCACCCGGGGGATGCGCACGGGCGTGGGGCTGCCGCGGCGCTTGAAGTTGGCGGCGATGCGGCGGAGCGCGTCGGCCTCCTGGCGGTAGTCGAGCTCGGAGAGGACCATCCCCCGGATCTCCTGGTAGATGGTGTCGAAGCCGTAGTCGGGCATCACCCAGCGCAAGAACCAGACGATCCGCCGCAGCGCGCGCAAATCCGTACGAACAATTTGCTCGATGTCGAGGTACTGAACCTTGACCGCCACCTCCTCGCCCGTGTGCAGGCGCGCCCGGTGCACCTGGCCGATCGACGCCGAGGCGACCGGCTCGGCGGAGAACTCGGCGAACAGCTCGCGCGGCGGCTTGCCGAGCTCCTGCAGCAGGCGCTCCTCGATGTCGGCGTAGGGACGGGGCGGGACCTGATCTTGCAAGGTCTCCAGCTCCTCGCGGAAGGCGTCGGGCAAGAAGTTGGCCATGATGCTGATGAGCTGGCCGACCTTGATGAAGAGCCCCCGCAGTCGCACGATGGCGGCCTCGATGCGCAGGGCGTTGCGGCGGTGCTTCTCTCGGGTCAGGCGAAGGATGGCCTCCTCCCCGCGGAACCGACGCGCCACGGCCAGCCCCAGATAGGACAGGGCCACCCGGAGCGTCACCCAGTAGACGGTGAACAGGCGAGACGGCGCGGGCACGATGGCGGGAGGTTATCCCAATCGTTTCGGCCCTGCTGGGGTGCGCAAGCGTCTCGCCCGCCGCCCATGTGTTCCTTTGCCGGAAACCGTAAACTGACGTAGACCTTTTGCCGAGGTCGACATGAAGCCGCCCCCCTTCGTCCCCCGCTCGCTGCGCGTCGTGTGTCTCGCCACCGGTCTCGCACGGGCTCGGGCACGGGCAAGCGGGCGAAGCCGGGTCGGGCTCGGACTTTTGGTCGGGCTCGGGCTCGGCCTCGCGGGCTGTGGCGGGGGACAGACCCCGGTGCGCTCGGCGAATTCGGGGCCGCTCCCCGAGGGCGGTGGCTCGGGCCCTCCGAGTGGCGCGTCGAGCTCCTCGTACCCGGACTCCGAGCTCGAGCCGGCCGCCCGCAAGGCCGCCCAGGCCGAGGACTGGCCCACCTCCGAGCGGCTCTACCGGGAGCTCGGGCGTCGCCAGCCGAGGAACGCCGATGCCAGACGCGGGCTCGGGATCGCCCTGATGCGCCAGGGGAACAACATCCCGGCGGTGGTCGCCCTCAACGAGAGCCTCGAGCTCGGCGACACCCTCGAGACCCGCCTCGCCCTGGCGGAGAACTACGGTGAGATGGGGCGCTTCCCCTCCGCCCTGCCACACCTGCGCCGCGCGGTCGCCATCGCCCCCCAGAACGTCACGGGCTGGGTCGAGCTGACGCGCGCCCTCGTGAAGGTCGACAAGCCGGACGCCGCCGCGGAGGTGCTGGGCGAATCCGCGCGGGTCTGCAAGGCCTGTCGGGCCGACGAGGCGTGGCGCGCCGGCAAGACCGACGTGGCCCGGGCCCTGACCGCTCGGGCCGAGAAGCAGATGGGCGGCGGCGACGTCAAGGCCGCCAACCGGTCCCTGGATGCCGCGGCGGCGCTGAACCCCGAGCTGCCAGAGACCCACCTCGGTCGAGCCAAGATCGCGCGGACCCAGGGCGATGACGGCCGCGCCGCCAGCGAGTTCCGGCAGGCCGTGAACCAGCTCCCCGACGCCAACGCCGAGCCGGGCGCCTCGGCGCGTCTGGAGCTGGCGCGGCTCCTCACCTTCCGCGGCGAGGGGGCCGAGGCCACCAAGCTGGCGCAGCAGGTGGTCGACGCGCGGGGCGACAACGTGGCGAGCCTCGATGTCCTCGGGCGGGCGTGTGACGCCAACAACGACGTCGACTGCGCCCGCAAGGCGTATGGCCGCATCGTGAGCCTGCCGCTCGCGGCGGGTGGAGGCGGTGCGGCGGAGCACGGCCGCCGCAGGAAAGTCGTCCTGGCCGGCCCGGAGACGAGCGGCGGCGGCAGCGACGCCAACGCCGCCGGGTCCGAGAAGGCTCTCGAGCACGCCAGGGCGCGACTCAAGGCCCTGAAGAAGAGCGGCAAGCGGCGGCGCTGAGTCGAGGCCAGCCGGGCGCCCCCGACGTCGTGCGCCGGCCGCGGCCGATTGGACCCGCTCGCTGCCCGGCGCTAGGTTTTGGCATGCCCGACGATCCGCGACGCCCCCCTCCCCCCGCTCCGGCCCCCACCGCTGGTCCTGCAGCTCCGGCTCCGGATTCCCTGCTCGGTCCCCCTGCCCCGGCCGGGGTCGCGCCGGCGGCGGCGCCGGGGACGGGGTTCGCGTCGGGCCGCACTGGCGCCGAGCCGGACGAGCGCCTCCCTCCGTTCCCGGGCCCGGCCGAGGGCCTCGACGACGAGCGCGGCGCCGAGCGTGGGGAGCGCAGCGAGCGGGGCGAGCGCAGCATCAGCGACTTCGTCCGCCGGGCGGTCTCGGCGGGCGTGGTGGCGGCGTCCCGCTCCAAGGACGACATCATGCGGGCCGCCGGGACCGAGGTGCGCAGCTGGCTCGAGCACCTCAACCTGCACGAGGAGATCACCAAGGTCCTCTCCAAGATGGTGGTCGAGGTCAAGACCGAGATTCGCTTTCGCCCCAACGACGAGGGCCGGGTGGTCCCCGAGACCACCAACGAGGTCAAGATCAAGGGATCTCCTCCCCGTGGGTGACCGCCCATCTGGTAGATTGCCCCGCCTCGTGACGCCGTCGTCCTCCACATCAACGTCCACATCCGACCGCCGCGCGGGGGACCGGTGGACGCCGATCGTCGCGCTCGCGGCGGTCCTCGGAACCGTGGCGGCGGCCGCGGGCGGGTGCGCGAAATCACCGACCGCCATCGACATCACGGTGTCGGCCGACCCGACCGTCCCCGCCGTGGCCATCCTGCAGGTGACCATGGTTCAGCCCGCCAACCCCGCCGGGGCGACGATGGGCCTCTTTCGCTCGCTGCTGCCCGACACCGATGCCAGCGCCGAGCCCTTCCAGTTTCCCGCCCACGTGACCTTCGGGGCACCGGCGGCAGAGAACGGCGAGGCCGACCTGACCGTGGAGGCCATCGACTACCTCGGCACCCAGCAGGTGTTCGCCTCGGGCACGGCCGCCACCACCATCCGGCGCGAGAGCACGGTGGGGGCCAGCGTCCTGCTGCATCCGGTGGCCGTGGCCCCGCCCACCGGCTCCGATGCCGGCGCCCGCGACTCCGGCCCCGACGCGCCCTGACCCGGAATTGCTCCAGGACTCGGACCCCGGGCTCAGGCCAGGCGGGCGGCCCTGGGGCGCTTCACCGAACGCGCCTTCTCGCCGCCAGCGGCCGCCCCGGTGGGGGGAAGCGCCTTGGTCGAGACCGGATCCCCGTGGCAGACGGTGCGATCGCGCCCGCCGTGCTTGGCGGCGTAGAGGGCCAGATCCGCGCGCGCGATGATCTCGGCCTTGGTGCCCGCGTCCTCGGGATAGCTCGCGACACCGAGGGAGAGCGTGGCCTTGAACGGGCCCTTCGCGGACTGGAAGCTCTGCTCGCCGACCTCGACCCGGATGCGCTCGGCCAGGTTGCGCGCGCCCACCCGGTCGGTCGCCTCGAGGACGATCGCGAACTCCTCGCCGCCGTAGCGGGCCACGATGTCGATCTTGCGCGCGCTCGCCCCGAGGATGAGGGCGATCCGCCGCAGGACCTCGTCGCCGGTGGGGTGGCCGTAGGTGTCGTTGATCTTCTTGAAGTGATCGATGTCGGTCAGGATCATCGACACCGGGAACTGGTGGCGATCCGCCCGCCCGAGCATGCTGGCGAACCGCTCCTGGAACGTGCGGTGGTTGACGAGCCCGGTCAGGCCGTCGGTGGTGGCCTGCTCCTCGACGATCTGGTACATGCGGGCGTTCTGCAGCGAGATCGCCACCTGGTTGGCGATGACCCCGAGCATCTCGCGCCGGTCGCCGGGGAAGGCCCCCGGCCGCTTGGCGGCCACGGTGAACGTCCCGATGACCTCGTCCTTGACCAGCAGGGGAAGCACGAACAGCGAGTCGCCGAGGATGCGCATGGGGGCGGAGAACACCGGCACGTCCCGCTCGCGCCACTCGCCACCGGCCGGCAGCGCGTGCTTGTTCTTGACCACCATCGCCACGATGGAGCCGGGATCGCGGTGGCTGGTGCCCTCGAGGCCCTCGGCCCACTCGCCCACCGCGCGGCGCAGGGTGTGGGTGCCCTGGCGCGGGTCGAAGGTGGCGATGGCCGCGAAGTCGAAGTCGCAGATGCCGCGCGCGCCCGCGATGGCGGCGTCGTACACCTGGTCGAGCGTGAGGGCCCGGTTGAGCTCGGCCGAGGCGCGGTAGATGCGCTCGTGCGCGTGCTTGCTGCGCTCGACCGCCTGGAACACCCGCTCCGACTGCACCACCCGCATGACCTGCCGCCCGGCGTTGCTCAGGGTCTCGGCGTCGGCCGGGGTGAAGGCCCGATCGATGCAGCGGTCGGCGACCAGCACGCCGCGCGCGTTCCGCCCCTCGGCCACCGGGACCCCGATGAAGGACGACACCTCGGTGGGCCCGAGGTAGTAGGGCAGGAGCGAGCCGCGCGGTGCCTCGAGGATCACCGGCCGGCCGTCCTTGAGGATGGCGCCGAGGGCCCCGGTGCGCGCCGGGATCGGGGCCTCGGACACGTTGGTGAGATCGGTGCAGAGCTCCTTGACCTTGAGGCGCTCCCCGGTCTCGTCCAGCCACAGGAGCGCGACGGTCTGCAGCTCGAGGGCGCGCTTGAGCAGATCCAGCGTGTCGAAGAGCTGCTGGCGGATGGTCTCGACCGAGCCCTGCGAGATCTTCGTCTCCTCTTCCTCGCGCGTGCGCACGCGCCGCTCGGACGAGAGCGCGGTGGTGATCAGGCGAAACTCGCGCGCCTCCTCATGCATGGACGCGACCTCGTCCTCGAGGCGCCGCCGGTGCTCGCGGCGCTGGCGGGCCACCTCGGCGTGCAGGAACACGATGTTGAGCAGCGCGAAGATCAGGATGAAGCCCGCGTGCTCGGGGAACGAGGCTCCGGCCGAGATCCCGGGGTCGAGGGCCACGTGCGGCGAGAACGACAGCACCGCCTCGAAGCCGATCGCCGCCAGCGCCAGCGGCAGGCCAACCACCAGCCGGTGGAAGGTCACGAGGAAGCTCACGACCGCGTAGACCAGCGGATACACCGGCGAGGCCACCCCGCCCGAGATCGCGAGGACCACGTACACCGCGGTCAGGAGCAGGAAGGCCAGCTCCGCGTCCCACAGCGCCTCCCGCCGCGGGTTGCGGCGCCGCTCGCTGGTCCGGACGCGCGCCGCCAGCTTGACCCCGAGCACCACCGTCAGGACCGCCAGCGCCACCGCGTGCTTCAACTCGGCGCCCGGCGCGCGAAGATCCGGAAACCAGCCCCTCCACAGGAGCGCGACGAAGGCGACCGACACCCCGAACCCGAGGCCCGACCGGGTGACCCGCCGCAGCGCGAAGAGGACGCGGGTCCCGAGCCGCGGTCGCCCCAGCCCCGGACCGAGCCCGCGCAGGCTCACCGCGGCCTCGTCGATGGCGGCGGCGGGTGCCCGGTCGAGCCGCCCGCACGCCCGGAACGCCCAGACTCGGCCGCGTGGCCCAGGTCTCCGAGCCGCGCCGCCGCCCCGCCCGGGGCCGGCGACAGGTCGACGATGATCTCGCCCGGCCTCACCCAGCCGAGCTCGGTGCGGGCCACCCGCTCGATGGCCTCGGGATCGTCGCGCAACGCCTCGGCCTCACGCTCGAGCCGCTGGTTCTCGGCGGCGAGTGCGGCATTGTGCGCGCGCAAGGTCGCGAGCTCCTGGCGCAGCTGCAACGTGCGCGCCAGACCAGAGCGCGCGTAGACGTGATACGGCACGTAGCCGAGGGCACCCGCCACCAGCACGGCGGCGATTCCCCGGCCGAGCCAGGTTCTGGTGCTGCGGCGCATGCGCAAGGAGGCCACGAAGCAGTATCCGGGTGTCTGCTCCCGCGAGCAATTTTTCGCACCGTCGGGGTCCTCCGGGTCCAAATACCGTCCTCGTCCTCGTCGCCGTCCTCGTTCCCGCTACCCGATTGGACGAGGACGGACGAGGACGAGGCTAGGGCCCGGACTTCCGGCTCGACTTCCCATCGAGAGGAGCTGGGCATATCTC
>CAZIOH010000104.1:11755-23137 GCA_964540815.1 uncultured Myxococcales bacterium
GCTAGGGCCCGGACTTCCGGCTCGACTTCCCATCGAGAGGAGCTGGGCATATCTCTCGCAGACGACACCCCCGACAGCCCGCCCCCCGCCACACCCCGTCGAACAGGGCCTGCACCTCGTCGAGCAGCACGTCGTCGCCGGTCACCACGCCGAGCTCGAAGTTGCGGCGCCCCGCGCCCTTGGCTCCGAGCCCCGCCCCGGTCCAGTTGGCGCTGCCGAGATAGACCATGGCGCCATCGACGACCACGGCCTTGAAGTGCACCCGCGGGCAAAGCCGCATCTCGAGCCCGCGCGACCCATCGGCGCCGCGGCTGGCCATCAGCCCGGGATGGTTCCCGAGCTCGGCCCGGAACCGCCGCGAAGGCGGCCCTCCGTGCAAGATGCGCAGCTCCACCCCGCGGGCGACCAGCTCGGCGAACACCCCGATCACCGAGCGGTAGCTCTGCCGGCTCGCGGTGCGGGCCCGCCCCGGGACGGCCCGTCCATCCTCGACCATCAGCTCCTTGAGGTTGGCCGTGGAGATCCAGACGCTGCGGGCGGCCTGCATGACCGCCCGGACCACGGTCTCGTAGTGGCCGCGACCCGACAGGAGACGCAGCTCGACGGCGCGCGCCTGGCCGGAAAAATCGAAAATCACGGACACCCCATCGGCGCCATTCTGACACCACGGTCGCATACAATCGTCGCCCGTGGATACCCCGTGGGATGAAGCGCGTGTGGCGCGGCTCGGGACCGCCTTGGTGGCGGCCGGGAACAGCGCGCGCATCGGCCTCGTGGTGGTGCGCCGCGAGCTGCCCGAATCCCGCATCGTCTACGTGAGCGACGCCGGCGCGCACATCCTCGGGCACCCGCGCGAGGACATCATCGACCGGCCGGCGCGCTCGTTCCTGACCGCCGACGAGCAGCGCCTCTACCAGCCCATGCCTGGCAGCAGCGTGACGAGCCCGGTGCGCTCGCAGGCCTTCGAGACCAGCCTGGTCACCGCCGACGGACGCACGGTGCGCTGCGAGGTGACCATGGCCCCCATCGAGTTCGAGGGCGAGCCGCTGCTGGTGGTCTTCTTCCAGGACGTGAGCGAGCGACTGCGCGCCACCGAGGCCCTGCGCCAGTCGGAGGAGCGCTTCCGGGCGCTGATCGAGCACGCGCCGGACGCGATCTGGGTCAACGACGGGAAGAAGCTGCTCTACGTCAACAGCGCGAGCGTGCGCATGCTCGGCTACGACAGCATCGACGAGCTCCTGACCCGATCCGCGTTCGACATCATCCACCCGGCCGACCACGACTCCCTGCGCGAGCGCATCCGCGCCATCATCACCGGGAACGAGACCCTGCCGCCCAAGGAGTACCGGACGGTGCGCAAGGACGGCAGCGTGTTCACCACCGAGGTCCAGACGCTGGCCGTCGAGTGGCAGGACGGCAAGGTGATCCTGGGCTTCGCGCGGGACGTGACCGCGCGCAAGGAGCTCGAGGCCAAGATGGGCCGGGCCGATCGCCTGGCGGCCCTGGGCACCTTGCTGGCAGGCATCGCGCACGAGATGAACAACCCGCTCGCCTACGTCCTGCTCGGGATCGAGAAGGCCCGCACCGAGCTCGAGCGCGAGGCGGCCGGATCGCCCGGGCGAGACGTCATGCGCGAGATCCTCCGCAACGTGCAGCAGGGCGCCGAGCGGGTGGCGGGGATCGTGCGCCAGCTGCGCGCCACCGCGCGTCCCGAGGGGTCGGGGCAGACGGAGGTCGATCTGAAGGCCGTGCTCGGCTCGGCCCTGTGCGTGACCGGCAACGAGATCCGCCACCGGGCCGAGCTGGTGACCTCGTTCGCGGACGACGTGCCGGCCATCGAGGGTGACCCCCAGCGCCTGGAACAGGTCTTCCTCAACCTCCTGGTCAACGCCACCCACGCCTTGCCGGAGGGACGCCCGGGCAACCGGATCACGGTGTCCCTGTCGACCGAAGCGCGCCCGGAGAAGGCCGCCGTGATCACCGTGGAGGACAACGGCGCCGGCATCACCCCCGAGATCTTGCCGCGGATCTTCGACCCTTTCTTCACGACCAAGCCGGTGGGGGTCGGGACGGGGCTCGGGCTGTCGATCTGCCACAGCATCGTCGCCGCCCACCGCGGGAACATCGAGGTCGAGAGCGTGCCGAATGTCCGGACGGTCTTCCGGGTGCGGTTGCCGCTCGAGCCCGCGGCGGCGATCGCGGCCGCCGGGCGCGGGCTCACCCCTTCCCCGGCGCACGACGGGCAAGGGGCGGCCATGCCGCCGGCTGTGCCGCGCTCGGCTGGCGATCGCATCGACCGGGTGGACGGCGGGCCGGGCGTGCCAGGCCTGCGCCTGCCCGGCCCGCACGACGTCGATCGCGGTTCGCACCGGCTCGCGCCGAGCGACGGGCCCCACCGCAAGCGCATCTTGATCATCGACGACGAGCCCTCGCTGGCGGATCTGATCCAGCGCCTGCTGCAGGAGCGGTGTCAGCCCGAGGTGGCTCCCTCCGGGCGGCGCGCCCTGCAGATCGTGGCGGAGCGAGGCGCGGAGTTCTTCGACGTCATCCTGTGCGACCTGATGATGCCCGGAATGACGGGCATGGACCTGTACGGGGCGGTGGCGCGGCAGTGGCCTGGGCTCGAGCGACGCTTCATCTTCATGACCGGGGGCGCCTTCACGGCCACCGCCGCGGACTTCCTGTCCCTCGTCCGGGTCCCGTGCATCGACAAGCCCTTCGACGTGGCCACGCTGCGCGCGGCGGTGGAGGGCTGAAAAGCGACCACCGGCTCTTGGCGACATGACACACTTGCCGGATGGATCTGTTCTCCCGCGCATCGGCGCGTGACCGGCGTGGCCAGCCCCTGGCGGAGCGCATGCGCCCCGCGACGCTCTCGGAGTTCGTGGGTCAGGCGCACCTGCTCGGGCCAGGGAAGCTCTTGCGTCGGGCGCTCGAGGGTCGGGCCCTGCCGTCGCTGATCTTGTGGGGTCCGCCGGGGACGGGCAAGACCACCCTGGCGCGGCTGCTGGCGGGCGAGGTGGGGGCGACCCTGGTGGCCCTGTCGGCGGTCATGGCCGGCGTGAAGGATCTGCGCGAGGCGGTGGCGGAGGCGACCGTGCGCCGGGATCAGCGGGGAGGGCGGACGGTGCTCTTCATCGACGAGATCCACCGCTTCAACAAGGCCCAGCAGGATGCGCTGTTGCCGCACGTCGAGGCCGGGGTGGTGACCCTGATCGGGGCCACCACCGAGAACCCCTCCTTCGAGGTGAACGCGGCGCTGCTCTCGCGGACCAAGGTGGTCGTGCTCCACGCCCTGACCGAGACCGATCTGCGAGTCCTCATCGACCGAGCGCTCGCCGACCCGGAGCGGGGCCTCGGGCGCGCGAATCTGGCGGTCGACGAGGAGGCGCGCGCGCTGCTGGCACGCGAGGCGCGGGGGGATGCGCGGCGGGCCCTCGCCACCCTCGAAGCGGCGGCGGCGGTGGCCACCGAGGAGCTCCCCACCGGGGGCCGGGAGGCACAAGCCGGCGACAGCGAAGGTGACGGCGAAGGCGGCGACGGCGGCGGCGGCGGCGACGGCCCTGGCGGCGCGACGGCGCAGGTCCGACCTGCCCGGCGGATCATCGACCGGGCGATCATCGAGGAGTCGCTGCAGCGCAAGACGCTGCTCTACGACAAGGCTGGCGACGAGCACTACGGGGTGGTGAGCGCGTTCATCAAGAGCCTGCGCGGCAGCGATCCCGACGCGGCGGTGTACTGGATGACCCGGATGCTCGAGGCAGGGGAGGATCCCCTGTTCATCCTGCGCCGGATGGTGATCTTCGCCGCCGAGGACGTGGGCCTGGCGGATCCGCGGGCGCTGCAGGTGGTGGTGGCGGCCCTCGAAGCCTTTCGGTTCGTGGGCATGCCGGAGGGGACCCTGCCCATGACCGAGGCCGCGGTGTTCCTGGCGGTGGCGCCGAAGAGCAACACCGCGGTCACCACCTCCGCGGCCGCCAAGGCGGACGTCTCGGAGCACGGGGCGCTCGCGGTGCCCTTGCACCTGCGGAACGCCGCCACCCCGCTCGGGCGCGCGCTCGGGTGGGGCGACCGCTATCAATACCCGCACGACCACCCCGGCCACCACGTGCGCGAGACGTACCTGCCGGAGGCCCTCGCTGGACACCGCTACTACCAGCCGAGCGAGGAGGGCGCCGAGAAGGCCATCGCCGCCCGCCTGCGGACGCTGCGCGGAGAGACCGGCGAGTAAGGTCGGCCGACGTTTTCCCCGGCCGATCGGGGTGTGCTAGCTTCCGCCCCGTCGTGGCCTCGATCAACGCGAACTATCAAAAGCTGCAGGCTGGTTACCTGTTTCCCGAGATCGGCAAGCGGGTGCGCGCCTTCGCCGCCCAGCATCCGGCCGCGAAGATCATCCGGCTCGGCATCGGCGACGTGGTGCTGCCGCTCCCGGCGCCGATCGTGGAGGCCTTGAAGAGCGGCGCCGACGAGCTCGGCAAGCGCGAGACCTTCAAGGGGTACGGGCCCGAGCAGGGCTACGACTTCTTGCTCGAGGCCATCGCCCGGCACTACGCCGGCCAGGGCGCCACGGTTTCCCCCGACGAGATCTTCGTCTCCGACGGCTCGAAGTGCGACACCGCCAACATCCAGGAGATCTTCGCCGCCGACAGCCGCGTCGCAGTCACCGATCCGGTGTATCCGGTGTACGTCGACACCAACGTGATGGCGGGGCGCACCGGTCCCGTGGACGCGACGGGACGCTATCAGGGCCTCACCTATCTTCCGACCACCGCCGAGAACGGCTTCGAGCCCCCGCTGCCCCCGGCGCGGGTCGATCTCGTTTACCTCTGCTCCCCGAGCAACCCGACCGGGGCCGTGATGTCGCGCGGCGCGCTCGAGACCTGGGTCGCCTGGGCGCGCGCCAACCGGGCCATCCTGTTGTTCGATGCCGCCTACGAGGCCTTCATCCGGGAGCCGGGCCTGGTGCACAGCATCTACGAGATCCCGGGCGCGCGCGAGGTGGCCATCGAGTTCCGCAGCCTCTCGAAGACGGCGGGCTTCACCGGAACCCGCTGCGCCTACATCGTCGTCCCCAAGGAGCTTCACGCCGAGGGCCCGGGGGGTGAGCGCGTGAGCGTGCATGGCCTGTGGAACCGCCGCCACACCACCAAGTTCAACGGGGTGTCGTACCCGATCCAGCGGGCAGCGGCCGCGATCTTCGACCCGCGCGGTCAGGCGGGCCTGCAGGCGGGCGTGCGGGCGAACATCGACGCCTACATGGAGAACGCTCGGCTGATCCGCGAGGGGCTGACGCGCGCCGGGTACACCGTGCACGGTGGCGTCAACGCGCCTTACATCTGGCTCAAGATCCCGGGCGGCCTCACGTCCTGGCAGTTCTTCGATCGCCTGCTCGGGGAGGCGCACGTGGTGGGGACCCCGGGCTCGGGGTTCGGCGCGTGCGGCGAAGGATACTTCCGCCTGTCGGCCTTCGGCTTTCGCGAGAACGTCGAGGAGGCGGTCGCGCGCATCCAGGCCAAGCTGCCGGCGCGCTGATGGCCTCCCGCGCCGGGCGGGCCCTCGCCAGGTTCCGGCGGTTCCCGGCGGTCACCGCGATGGTGACCGCGGTGGCCGTGGCGGTGGCGATCGCACGCGCTCCGGCCTTCGCGTCGCCATCCAGCGCCACGGTCCCAGCCCGCGCGGCGGCACCCGCCACCCGGAGCGGCAAGCCGCGCAAGCCCGGCCTGTCGAAGCGGGCTGGCACGGCCGGTCCGTCGAGCAGGGCTGGTAAGACCGCGTCCGCCGCCAGGGGCGCCAAGCCGCCCCCTCGCGCGGACGCTCCCGCGGCCGGCAAGGGAGACGACCAGGTGGCCGGCAATGTTGCCTTGTTCCACTTCCGCGGGCAGGACCTGGCGGAGTTCGAGGCGCCGGTGTCGAAGGCGCTGCGCGATCATGGTCTCACGGTGCTCACCGAGCTGCGGCCGGTGGACCTGCCGGACCAGTTCCGCGATCTGGCCGCTACCCTCGACCTCATCGCCTACGTCGACGGGACCGTGAGCCCGATGCGCGACGACCGGATCCGCGTGGCGCTGGCGGTTCGCAGCGGGTACTCCGGCCGGAAGGTCGCCAGCCTCAGCGTCGTCGCCACACCCGAGGAATTCCCCACCAAGCTCGACGAGCTCTTCTGGAAGCGCTTCGGACCGGCCCTGGTCCGGGCGCGGGCCGATGCCCAGAAGCCGCGGCGGCGCACCCACGCCCCCATGCAGATCGACGCCAGCTCACCGATGGAGAGCAGCCCGGCGCGCAAGGCGGTGCCGACCATCACCACGACCACGACAAAGGGCCCGAGCGAGCGCTAGAGGAGCCACCACCAGCCACCGCCAGGCTGGTCAGTCGCGCAGGTAGTGGCAGGTGTACCCGCCCGGGTTCTTCTCGAGGTACTTCTGGTGGTACTCCTCGGCCCGGGTGGTGGGCCCGGCCGCCACGATCTCGGTCACGATCGGACTCTTCCACTTGCCCGACTTGTCGACCCGGGCCTTCACCTCCTCGGCGATCCTGCGCTGCTCGGGCGAGGTGAAGAAGATGGCCGACCGATACTGGGTGCCGACGTCGTTTCCCTGGCGGTTGCGGGTGGTGGGATCGTGCATGCGGAAAAACCACTTCTCCAACAGGTCGGCGTAGGAGAGGTGCCTCGGATCGAACACGACGCGCACCGCCTCGGCGTGGCCCGTGGCGCCGGTGTGCACCTCGGAGTACGTCGGGTGCTCGGTCGTTCCCCCTGCGTAGACCGCCTCGGTCTGCACGACGCCCGGGATCTTGCGCAAGATCTCCTCCATCCCCCAGAAGCAGCCGCCAGCCAGCACCGCCGTCTCGAGCGCCGCGGGCGAGGTGGCCGAGGTCGGCGAGGTCGGCGAGCTGGAAAACAGCGCGCGATACGCGCCGTAGCCGCGGGCCTCGAGGTCGGCCACCGGGATGAACCGCAGCGCGGCCGAGTTGATGCAATACCGCTCGTGCGTCGGGGCCGGACCGTCGTCGAACACGTGCCCGAGGTGGGATCCGCCGGCGACGGACCGGACCTCGACGCGGGTCATCCCGAGCGTCGAATCCTCCTTCGTGATCACCCGGTGCGGCTCGACGGGCTGGGTGAAGCTCGGCCACCCGGTGCCGGACTCGAACTTGTCGGTCGAGCTGAAGAGCGGCTCACCGGTCACGACGTCGACGTAGAGGCCCGGCCGGTGCTCGTTCCAGAAGGGGTTGCGAAAGGGCGGCTCGGTGGCGGCCTTCTGGGTCACCTCGAACTGCAGCGGGCCGAGGGCCCGGGCAATCTCGGCCGCGGGGGGTTTGACGTAGGTCTTGCTGGACAGGACCTGGGTCCGCTCCGCGCCCGTCCCCGGCACGGCCGCGCGAACCGACAGCGCGGCGCGCGCGCCGAGCAACAGGACCCCCGCAAACACCGCCACGAACGTCAGGCTCGCGGCGCGCGACGCCCAGGCCCCGGCGCGCGCCCGCCCGGGTGAAGCCGTTCGCTGGTCCGTCTCGGGGGCATGGAATCTTCGGTCGGGCGCCATGGTCTTCGTTCCTCCATCTCCGGGTACGGCCCGGCATCCGCTCGGGTTACGGGAAATCTCGCCCTCTCGCCCTCTCGCCCACCTTGCGACGGGCGCACGAGCTCGAGCGTCACTGCGGCGGCTCTCGATAGGGTTCCTCGTGCGTGACGAAGTCGTCTTCGGACAGCGCCGCGTCCAGCCAGCGCCGCATGGCCGGAAGGCCCTCCAGGGTGGCCACGTAGGTGGCGGCCACCTCCGGCAGCTCGACCCCGTAGCTGACGAACCGCCGCACCACCGGGGCGAAATACGCATCCGCCGCCGAGAACTCCCCGAAGAGGAACGGCCCGCCCGCCCCGAGCTCGGCGCGACAGCTGGTCCAGCGCGCCACGATGTCGTCGACCTCGCGGCGGACGGCGCGCGTGAGCGGCAGGTGCATGCGCAGCTGGCAGTTCATCGACAGCGCCTGGCGGAGGTTCGGAAAGCCCGCGTGCATCTCCGCGACGATGGATCTGGCGCGCGCCCGCGCCACCCGCCCCTGCGGCCAGACGTGGCGGTCGGGGAAGGTCTCCGCCAGATATTCGACGATCGCCAGGCTGTCCCAGACCACCAGCTCTCCGTCGATCAGGACCGGCACGCGACCGGCGGGCGAATACCGCCGCACGCGCGCTCCGAAGGACGGATCGTTGAAGCTGAGCTTCTCCACCTCGAAGGGGATGCCGAGGTGGGTGAGCAGGAACCACGGTCGCATGGACCAGGAAGAGTAGTTCTGGTTGCCGATCACGAGCTTCATGGTCGACGGAGGTTATCACCCCGGCGACGCTGCCGAGGGGCTGGCCGCACCGCGGCCGCATGCTACGCTCGACCCCTGTGATGCGCAGGACAGTCTCCACGGTGCTCGCCGCCCTGCTGGCGCTGGTGTGTACCACCGCCAGCGTGGGCGCCGCGCCGCTGGCGACGGGTGTGCGCCCGAGCGAGACCGCCCACGGGGCGGGCCTCGATGAGCTCCACCGGCTCGCCGTCCCGTCCGCCCGTCCGAAGCTCCAGCTGCGGCGCGACCGCGACGGCGACCCCGACCGCGCCGACGGTCCCCCCTCCATCTCATCCACACCCTCGTCGGAGGCAAGTCGCGCGTGGCCACCAGGGTGGGCGAGCTGGGCAGCGGCCGCCCATCTCCGGGCCGCGGCCACCTCCGTGCCGCCGGCAGCGGCGCTCCGCCGCACCGAATGGATGGCAGGGCATGGTGCTGGGGGGCGCGAGGTCAGCGCCTGCCGCACGTCGCGCGGACCGCCGCCGCGCTGCTGACGGAGCGTTCGCCGAAGCCTCGGGCTTCGGTCCTGTGCACTTCACCCTTTCTCACACCCATTCTGCGCGCGAGAGGAAGGCATTGGCTGTTGCCGGAGGGCCAGCCGTGCCCGTCCCCGCCGTGAGGACCCAACATGAACGACACGACCGATCTTCGTCCCGAAACCAGCAACGCCAACCACCCGGGGGCCATCCTCGATGAGGACCGCGCCGGCCCGGGAATACTGACCGACCGGCCAGCCCCAGCCCCGCGCCGACCGCCGTGGAACCGACAGTCCGGGCGGCGCGATCTGAGGACGCTCCTCATCGTGTGCTCCTTCGGGCTGGCCCTGGTGCTGATGATAGCCCTCAACATGAACTGAGCGACCGGAAGACGGCGACGTTGACCCCGGCCTGGCCTCGGGCCGGGGTCCGTTCGCCGCCCCCCGCCACCCCCAACCGCCGAGCCGGACATGACGACCACAGCCACCACCACCGGGCTCGCGCTGGCGACGGGTGCTCACGCGCCCGTCAGCGTTCTCACGGCGCAAGCGCCGTTCGATGTCCTCAGCTCCCTGGCCATCATCCTGTGCGTCGCGGCCGTGACGACCGTGGTCTTCCAGAAGATTCGCCAGCCGGTGGTGCTCGGGTACCTGCTGGCGGGCCTGATCGTCGGCCCGCACATGCCCGTGCCGCTCTTCGCCAACCCGGAGATCGCCCACCTCTTCTCCGATCTCGGGGTGATCCTCCTGATGTTCGCGCTCGGGCTCGAGTTCACGCTCGGGAAGCTGGCGCGTGTGGGACCCACCGCCGGCCTGGTCGCGGTGATCGAATGCAGCCTGATGGTCGGCCTCGGCTATGCGGCGACCGGCCTCTTCGGCTGGTCCACGATCGAGCGCCTCTTCGCGGGCGCGCTGGTGGCCATCTCCAGCACGACCATCATCGTCAAGGCCTTCGCGGAGAACGGGATCACCGGCTCGTTCAGCGAGCGGGTGTACGGGATCCTCATCGTGGAGGACGTTATCGCCATCCTGCTGCTCGCGGTGCTGACCACGGTGGCCTCGGGCGCCGGGCTGTCGGCGGGCGCGCTCGGGTGGACCGTCGCCCGTCTCGGGGCGTTCCTGGTGGGCACGCTGGTGGTCGGGATGCTGGTCGTGCCGCGGGTGGTCCGCGTGGTGGTCCGGATCGGACGACGCGAGACCACCGCCGTTGGCTGCGTTGGAATCTGCTTCGCCTCGGCGCTCCTCGCTCGACACTTCGGCTACTCGGTGGCGCTCGGCGCCTTCATCGGCGGGGTCCTGGTGGCCGAGTCGGGGCAGGCGCACACGGTGGAACCCGTCATCGAGCCGGTCAAGGACGTGTTCGCGGCGGTGTTCTTCGTCTCGGTCGGGATGCGCATCGATCCGCAGCTCGTCCTGCAGAACCTGGTCCCGGTCGCCGTGCTCACGGCGGTGGTGCTGCTCGGAAAGATCGTCGGGGTGAGCCTCGGCGCGTTCGTCGCGGGGCACGGCGTCCGCAGCTCGATTCAGTCCGGGATGAGCCTGGCTCAGATCGGAGAGTTCTCCTTCATCATCGTCGGGGTCGGCGTCTCCTTGGGGGTGGTGCGCGAGTCGCTCTACCCCGTGGCGGTGGCCATCTCGGCCCTGACGACCCTGTCGACCCCCTGGCTGGTGCGCGGGTCGGAGAGCGTCGCGAGCGTCGTCGACCGCCGCCTGCCGCACGCGCTGCAGACCTACGCCGCCCTCTACGCGAGCTGGGTGCGGCAGCTCGGCGTCCCGGCCCGTCGCACCCCGAGCTTTACCCGCCTTCGTCGGCTGGTCGGCGCACTGGTGCTCGACCTGGCGGTGATCGCGGCGCTGCTGGTGGCGGGCGCGCTCGAATGGACCAGGGCCACGCGCGCGCTCGCGGCCTGGCTCCCACCGGCGCGCCCCGAGCTCGCCCGGGCGCTGGTCGCGGTCGCCATCGTCGCGCTGGAGATGCCGTTCATGGTGGGGGCGGTCCGCGTGGCCCGCGCGCTCGGGGTGGCGCTGGCGGCCGAGGCGCTGCCGCTCGCGCCGCCCGGGCAGGTGGATCTGGCGGCGGCCCCCCGCCGCGCCCTGCGGGTGACGGTTCAGATCGCCATCTTGCTGGTGGTGGGGTTGCCCCTGGTGGCGATCGGGCAGCCCTTCTGGCCGCACCTGCCGTGGGCGGGCTTCCTGCTGCTGGCCCTCGGGGCCATGGCCGTCCCCTTGTGGCGGGGCGCCTCCCACCTGCACGGGCACGTCCGGGCGGGAGCCGAGGTCATCCTCGAAGCCCTGGCCCGACAGGGTCGCGACGCGGCGTCCGGCATCGGCACCGGCACCGACCTCGCCCCCGACCTCTCGCGGCTGGTCCCGGGCCTCGGGGACGCGGCGGCGGTGCGCCTCGGCCCCGAGCACTTCGGCGCGGGGCGAACCCTCGGGCAGACCAACCTGCGCGGCCGGACCGGCGCCTCGGTCATCGCCATCGAGCGGGACGGGGCGCCGGTGGCCCCCACCGCCGAGGCCCGCCTGCAGGCGGGCGACACGCTGGTGGTGACTGGAACCGTCGATTCCGTGGA
>CAZIOH010000105.1:0-23083 GCA_964540815.1 uncultured Myxococcales bacterium
GATCTCCGCGAAGCCGTTGGCGTCGAGGTAGCGGCGGGTGGTCTGGTAGAGCCGGGAGCGCAGGAGGAAGTTGCGCTGCAGCTCCGGGCGACGCAGATCGAGGTAACGGTGCTTGAGCCGGATGGTCTCGTTGGCGGCGGCGTCGCCCACCTCGAAGGGAGGCGTGTCCGAGCGCGAGAAGATCGTGAGGCGGTTGGCGCTGACCTCGATGTCGCCGGTGGCGAGGTTGGGGTTCTGCTTGCCGCCGCGGGCCTGCACGGTGCCCGCGATGCCCACGCAGAACTCGTTGCGGAGCTCCCCGGCCAGGGCGTGGGCGGCCGCGTCCACGTGTGGCTCGAAGACGATCTGGGTGATGCCGCCGCGGTCGCGGAGATCGAGGAACACGCATCCGCCGTGGTCGCGGCGCGCCGCGACCCAGCCGAACAGGACCACGGGCTTGCCGGTGTCGCCGGCCCGCAGGGCGCCGCAATCGTGGGTGCGCTTCAATTCGCTCAGGAACTCGGGCTCGGACATGGCGTGGAAGTTAACACGAACCATTCTGGCTTCATCGCTCGCTTCATCGGGTCGCTGCTCGCTCGCTGGGTCGCTTCATCGGTCGCCTCATCGCTCGCGGCCCTGCATGCATGCAGCCGGGCGCGGGGCCTCCCGTGCCGCGATCGGGCTTGCTCTCGGGACGTGAGACATCTAACGTGAGATCGTGCGCTTGCGAGTCCTGTATCACGGCAACTGTTTCGATGGGTGCAGCTCGGCCGGAATCTTCTCGCGCTTCTACCGGGAGAAGATCGCCAAGGAGCCGGCGGAGGTGGTCTTCCGACCGCTCGAGCACAAGGGCGATGCCGCGGCCTTTCCAGCCGATTGCTTCGACGGGGACGAGAACGTGTGCGTGGACTTTCGCTACTCGCAAGACCCGCGCTTGAGCTGGTGGTTCGACCACCACGCCTCCGCCTTTCAGTTGCCGGGCGACGAGGCCCATTTCCGCGCCGACGCCACCGGACGCAAGTTCTACGATCCGGCCGCCAAGAGCTGCGCCAAGTTCGTGGCCCGCATCCTGTCGACCCAGTTCGGGTGGGACGCGGCGCCGCTGCGAGAGCTCATCGAATGGGCCGAGCTCATCGACGGCGCGCTCTTTCCGAGCGCGGCCATGGCGGTCGAGCTCGAGGAGCCGGCGCTGCGGCTCATGACCTGGATCGAGAACAACCGCGATCCGGCCCTCGCCGATCGCTTCATCACCGATCTCGTGACGCGACCGCTCGGGGACATCGCCCTGACCCCCTACGTCCGCGAGCCGGTCGAGGCGCTGCTGGCGCAGCACCGCAAGAACATCGGGCTCGTGCGGGGAGCGGCGCGTCTCGAGCGCGGGGTGGTGTCGTACGACCTGGCCGACAGCCCGGTCGGCCCGCTCAACAAGTTCATCACCTACTACCTGTTCCCGGCGGCGCGCTACTCGGTCGGGGTGAGCCTGGGGGGCGCGCGGGTCAAGATCTCGGTGGGCTCGAATCCCTGGGCTCCGGTGCCCCGCACCCACGACATCAGCAAGATCTGCGAGCGCTACGGGGGCGGGGGCCATGCGGTGGTGGGGGCCGTGTCGGTCCCGAAGGGAGAGCTCCCGCGTGCGCGCCAGATCGCCGAGGAGATCGTGGCGGAGTTGCAGCGCGGCTGAGTGAGTGGGGTCTGTAGGGCCCTGAGGACCTCAGCGGCGGCGGATGGGGGTGACGGGGCGATCGCGGGGGGCGCGGCGGTTGACGGTGCGCGGGCGCTTCTTGCTGGCGGGGGTGGTCGGCTCTTCGCTCGCGGACTTGCGCCCGCCGTGTGGGCCCCGTGCGCCTCCGCCGCCCGGCTCGCCGCCGGTGGGGCGCGCGGACTCGAGGGTGTCGAGGCGCTCCCGGAGCTGAGCGGTGTCGCGGCGGAAGCGATCCATCTCCTCGTGCAGGCGCGCCAGCTGCTCCGCGGGCCCGGTGCCCTCCCGCAGCTCGGCCAGCGCATCCCGCATGCGGCGCTTGGCTCGACCATCGAGCTCGGCCGCGAGGGCCCGCTCGAGGGCCGGAATGGCCTCGCGATCGCCGAGGCGCGCGAGCTGCGCGCCGATCTCGGCCCGCACCCGGAAGTCGGGGTCCCCGAAGTGGTCCTCCAGGAATTCGCGCACGCCGCGGGCGCGCGCCGTGCCTCGCCCGAGCTCGCCGAGCGCCGCCACCATGGCCCGTCGCGCGGAGAACGACGCGCCCGTGCGCCAGTGCTCGCGCAGCACCTCGATGGCGCGCGCGTCGCCCGTGGCCCCGAGCCCCTCGATGGCGCGGGTCCGCAGCACATCCTGGAAGGCGTCGCGGCCGAGCCACGGCAAGAGGCGGGTGACCGCGTCGGGGACCCGGGCCCGCCCGAGCGCCGCCGCGCGCTCCGCCTCCACGAACACGCTCGGCTCGGGGTGGCTCGCCCACTCGGACAGGATGGCGGCCGCCCGCGGCTGCGAGCGGAACTCGCCGAGCGCCGCCGCGACCGCCCGCCGCACGCGCGGGTGGGGCTGGGTCCGCGCGCCCTCCAGGTGGGTGAGGGCATCCTCGCGGCGCGTGCGACCGAGCGCCCGCGCCGCCGCCGCCCGCACCGCCCAGAACGCATCGCTCGCCAGGGCCTCACCGAGGGCCCGCACCCCGTCGGGGTCGGGCGCCTTGCCGAGCGCGCGCGCCGCGCAGATCCGGTCGATGCCGAGCGCGGCCTGCCCGAGCTCGTGCCGCCACAGGGCCGCGGGCTTGTCGAAGGTGAGGAGCTTGAGCACCACGTCGCCGGGATCGAAGATGACCTGGGTCGGGCGGGCCGCGAGCGGGAAGTCGAAGACCTGGGAGCTCTCGCTGATCGACAGCACGCGATCCTGCAGCACGCCCTCGACCTCGAACCGCACCGGCACCTCCAGGCGAAACGCCGGCCGCTCGTCGGAGACGGTCTGCTTCTGCTTGACCCGCAGGCGCCCGGCCGAGCGCTCGTGGTTCCACTCCCAGGCGCACTCCAGCTCGGGGTGTCCGGCCCGGGCCACCCAGCGATCGAAGAACGGGTCGAGGTTGCGACCGGTGACGTCCTCGATGGCGCGCGACAGATCGCGGGTGTCGACCGCGGTGCGTGCGTGGGTGATGGCGTAGTGCCGCAGCGAGGCCCAGAACCCGTCCTCGCCGAGCAGGTGCCGGAGCATGTGCAGGACCCGCCCTCCCTTGTCGTACAGGTGCCCGTCGAAGAGGTGGATCGGCTCGTCGTACTCGCGGCAGACGATCGGCCGCTCGTAGCGCGCCGCCTCGTTGAAGTAGGCCTCCGTGTCGGCGAGCAGCTCGACGTCGGCCTCGTCGCGTCCCTTGGCGTGCTCGCGCCACACGTACTCGAAGTAGGTGGCGAAGCCCTCGTTGAGCCAGGCCTCGGACCACTCGCGGCAGGTCAGCAGATCGCCCCACCACTGGTGGGCGAGCTCGTGGGAGATGAGGCCGTCCATGTCGTGGTCGAGGGCCGCCCGCGCGTCGAGCAGCACGAGCTCGGTGAGGGTGGTGGCGCTGGTGTTCTCCATCCCGCCGAAGATGAAGTCCGGCACGGCGATCTGGCTGTAGCGGCGGTGGGGGTAGGGGACCCCGATGCGCCGCGAGAAGAAGTCGATCATGGCGGGGGTGCGCCCGAAGGTGCGCTCGGCGTCGTCGCGGCGGGCGGGCGGAACGAACGCGTGGACCTCGACCCCGGTCTCGGGGGCGGTCACGTGCCACTCGGCGAAGGGGCCGCACACCAGAGAGACGAGGTAGGGCGGGTGCGGGAAGTCGAGGCGGTAGTGCCAGCGCAGCCGCCCATCCGGCAGGACGTCGCGCGAGACGAGCTCTCCGTTCGAGAGCACGAAGCTCGGGGCCGGGACGGTGGCGATCACCTCGGTCGGGGCCTTTTCGATCGGGCGATCGACGCAGGGAAAATAGTGGCGCGAGTCGTCGTCCTGGCCCTGGGTCCAGCACTGGAGCGGGCGGTCGGGGTGATCGGCGTCGGGGCCGAGGAAGTACAGGCCCCGGCGCGGGCGGCAGTCGTACTGGACCGTGACGGCGGCGCTCGCCCCGCGGGCCATGGGTGCCGGCAACTCGACCCGCAGCACCTCTCCGTCGTAGCTGAAGGTGCTGGTCGGATGGCCGTTGACCGCCACCGACACGATGTGCATCTCGACCGCGTCGAGGGACACGGCCGCGAGCCCGTCCTGCCGGGCCTGCAGGTGCAGGGTGGCGGCGCCCGCCAGTCGCTTGCCGGCCAGATCGAGGTCGAGCTCGAGCCGGATCTGCGTGACGCGAAAAGGGCGATCCGGCGTGAAGCGTGAAGGAGTTCCGGCGGCGGCGAAGGGTTTGGGCATGGTCGTCTCGTCGTCCGGCCCACCAGGAGGCCGGGGCGCACGACGTTACACGCTGCTCGCAGGGGGTTCCAGCCGTTCGCCCGCCGTTGAACTAGAGTCTGGCGGATGGAAGCTCGAACTCCGGTGGAGAGGATCCACGTGTTCCGCGACGCCCGCCCCCGCGAGGTATACGACGTGGTGGTGGACTTCGCGGCGTATGCGCGTCTGTTCAGCGAGTTCAAGGCGGTGCGGGTGATCGAGCAGACGCCCGAGCGAGCGCGGGTGGAATTTCGCGCCGAGCTCCTCTTGCCGCTCCGGTACGTCCTCGAGCTGCGCACCAGCGCCGAGGCCCTGACGGTGGACTGGACCTTCGTCGAGGGCGAGGTGGTGACCGACGCGACCGGAGGGTGGCGGTTCGCGCCGGAGGGGCCGGCGGCAGGCAGCGGGGACGCGCCACACACCCGGGCCGACTATCGCGCGTCGGTTTCGGTCAAGGCGCCGCTGCCGGGATTCCTGGTCCGCAAGGCCACCGACGCGCTGGTGGCGGCGTCGCTCCCCGGCATGTTCGCCTCGATCGAAAAGGAGCTCCGCCGCCGCCAGCAGGCCGCCCCGCAGCCGTGACGAGGGTTGGCACCGAGCGCAGCCTCGGTCTGCGATCACGGGTGGCTTAACGAATCCGGCTAGTGATCTGACGTTCAGCGGGCAAGACCGAGTAACTCGTCGAGGTTGTGCGGGTAGATCGCCGCGACGAAGGCTTTGTCAGGAATTGCGTTCGCCTGAAAGACCTTGGCGATGCACGCCTTGATTCCGAGTTCTACGGCGTAACCAGACAGGGAATACGCTGCGGAGAAACGGCTGGACTGGAAGAGCTGCACGGTATCGAGCAGGCGCATTTCTGCAAGTGCTTCAAGATCCACCTTCGCTATCATCCTTGGATCTAAAGTCGTCTCGATCGGCCTGGGCTTGCCGAGCCGACGAGGATATCTGCCGGGATCCCGAGTCGACTGTGAGGCGTCGGATCCTACCGAGGCTCATCCCGGGTCGCCGACCAAGGACCTCGGACACACGCGCTCGTGACCCGATGAGTGGCTCGAGATCCCGCGGGGCGAGGGGATAGGAAGGGAGCGGATGCGAAACAGCGCACGCACGGGAAAGCCCTCTTCGGAGTTCGGAATCACGAGCTCAGTCGCGAGGGCGGACCGAGACGGCGGGATCGCCTGCGAGGTAGAAGCGCAGCCTTCGCGCGGCCCACGCGCCGGCGTAGTCCACGCCGATCCGGGCCGAGCGCCGCACCCGTGCGGGCGGCGCCCGCCTCCCGGCAGCGTGTTCGTTCGGGCTCGGTCGTGCAGCCGCGGGCGCGGCGTGAATCGCCAGCAGGTCGGCGCCCGGGCCGCTGACCAGGTCGAGCCCGTTCTGCGCCCGCGTGATGCCGAGCGCCGCGCAGAGCTTCCCGGGGCCGGCCAGCCGGCGACCGTCTGTCGCCTCCGGGGTCACCGCCGGTGAACCCGTGCCCTCGAAGCCACTCACCGGCGCGGCGGCGCGCAGCAGGACCGCGCCCGCCACGCCGTCGGCCTCGGTCACCAGGTTCATGCAGTGGTGCATCCCGTAGATCAGATAGACGTAGAGGTGTCCGGGCGGCCCGAACATGACGGCGCTGCGCGGCGTGCGCCCGCGCCGCGCGTGCGAGGCCGCGTCCCGCTCGCCGAGGTAAGCCTCGACCTCGACGATGCGTGCGACCCGCGGCTGCCCGGGGCACACCCGGCTCACGATCAGCTTGCCGAGGAGCTCGCGCGCGACCGTCTGGGTGTCGCGCGCGAAGAATCCCCGGTCGAGTCGGGTCGTCAGGCTCGCGCTTCCGAGGAGGGCCGACAGGTCGCGCGCGACGGCCCCGGCCGGCGGGCCTTCGGGGGCGTGTCCGGGCGCGGGCGCGGGTGCGCCTCCGGGGGCGGACGTCATGTCGGGGTCACACCGACTCGGCCGGGGCCGGCACCGGCGGCACCGGCGGGGTGGGCGGAGTGAGCGGGCTGGGCGGGGTTGGCCGCTGCGCGAGGAGCAGGCGCTCGCGATCGGTCCCCGCCAGGACCGGGCCGAACCTCCCGTCGGCCTCGAGCGCGGCCAGCAACCCGGCCGCGGCCTTGCGGTACGTCACGAGATCGATGTCCCCCGCCACCAGCCGGTACCGCAGGAACACGAAGGCGGTCTGCGCCACGTCCGACAGACAGTAGCTGCGCAGCGCCTCGAGCTGCCCGGCCCGGAACAGGCCCTCCACCTGGCTGCCGTCGACCCCCACCTTCCCGGGCAGGCCGATCAACCTGGCCGCGCCGTCGAGCGAGGTCATGCGCGCCGCGCCGAAGTCGGAGATCACATCCGCCAGATCGAGGTGCCCGTCCTCCGAGAAGCGGTAGCGATACCCGGCGCCGCGGTAGTACCAGGCGGAGGGCACGCCGTGGCGCAGGGCGCGCAGCGCGAGGACCGGCAGATCGAACCCCCGGCCGTTCCAGGTCACGAGCAACGGTCGGTAACGCGTCATGAAGTCCGCGAAGTCGTCCATCGCATCGGACTCCGTGCGGTCCTCGCCGATGATCCCGATGCGCTTGCAGCCGAGATCGTCGTCGAGCCAGATCACCCCCACCACGACCGGCTTGCACGCGTAGAGCGGTGGAAAGGGCCGCTCGCCGTTCGGTGCGGGCTCGGGCGCGACGTAGAGCTCCGGGTCGGGAACGGTTTCGATGTCGAGGATCAAGGTTCCGGTCGGTCCGGGCATGGTGGCAGCGACAATCATAGCGACTTGCGCGACAGATCTTGCGGCGCATTCGGCCGGCACGTTAGATATGCCACCCATGCCGGACATGCCGAGCGATGTTCGGGATCGCCCGCCCGCCGCCGCCGCCTCCTCCACGCGCGTCCCCGTCCGTGGGCCCGCGGTCGCGACGCTGGTGGCGGGCCTGGTCGGACTGCTCGGCGCCGCTGGTTGCGGGCATGGGCTGCGTCCGCCCGTCCAGCCCTGGCAGCGCGAGCACCTCGCCAAGCGCGCGATGCGCTTCGACGCGGATCCGCTCGAGACCCGCTTCCGACAGCACTGGTTCGGCGCGCGCGAGGGGTCCGACCTCGGCTACGGCCAGCCGGGCGGAGGCTGCGGCTGCAATTGAAGGTCGACGAGCTCGCGCCTCGGCGGTCGACCCACAGGGGTCGAACAGCCCATGATCTCCGTGCGCGCGTCCGCGCCCGCGGTCACGGCCGCGCGGCCGCCGCCAGGGGCGCCGCGGTGCTGGCGCTGCTCGGCCTCGGGCTCTCGCAAGGCTCGGGCGTCGCCGATGATCACGTGACCATCCGCGGGCAGTACTACCGGGAGCCCTCCACCCGGGTGGTGCAGCCGGTGGTCGAGCTGTCGAAGGATCTGCCGCACGGAATCGACGTCACGGCGCACTACCTGCTCGACGCCATCACCTCGGCCTCCGCCGCCTCCGGGCCCGCGGGCGACACCATCTTCACCGAGGCCCGCAGCGAGGAGGGCCTGAGCGTCGGCAAGAGCTGGTCGCGCGTCCGGGTCGGTGTCTCCTACCGGTACAGCGGAGAGTCGGACTACTGGTCCCACTTCGTCGTCGGCTCGCTGACCTTGCGGGTGTGGGACGACACCGGCACGCTCTCCGCCACCTTCGGCGGCGGCTGGGATCAGGTCGGCCGCCGGGTGCAAGGCTCGACCCCCATGCCGAAGCTCGCCCCGGGCTGCGGACACACCTGCCCGCTCGACACCACCATGGGTGGCCTCTGGTACAGCCAGGTGCTGTCGCCGACCTTGCTCGTGCAGGCGGGCTACGAGGTCGCCTACCTCGACGGATTCCAGTCGAGCCCCTACCGCACGGTCTCCTCGCACGGCGGGATGATGGAGAACGTGCCGCGCAAGCGCTGGCGCAACGTGGCGGCGGCGCGCGCCGCCAAGTACTTCCCGGCCGCCGGGCTCGGCCTGCAGCTGCACTACCGCTACTACTGGGACTTCTCGGGCGACGCGGCCGATGGGACCAACCCCTGGAACGTCCGCAGCCACACGGTGGAAGGGCGCATCTACCAGAGCGTCGGTCGCGACCTCGAGCTCAGGCTCACCGGTCGGTACTACTCGCAAGGCTCGGCGGCCTTCTGGTGCGACGCCGCCTCCGCCGCCGGGTGCGATGCGACCTCCCGCTACTTCACGAGCGATCCCAAGCTCGGCAGCGTCACGACCAAGCTGCTCGAGCTCAAGATCTACTGGGACGCGGCGATCTGGCGCGATCTCCCCTTCCTTGGTTGGTTCTCCGCGGGGACCTTCGAGCTGTCGTACGGACACTTCTGGCAGGACACCACCTTCGCCGATGCCCACGTCGCCCAGGCCGGCTACACCTTTCCTTTCTAGGAAACAGGTCCGAGTGCACATCTGGCCGGTGGCGCCGCCCGCGGTCCTCACGGCGGGATCGCGCACCAGACGAAGGCGTTCGTGGTGGGGGTGTCGAGCGGGGACGCCCCGCAGGTTGCGTCGTAGCAGATGCGCAGCACCTTCTTGCCATCCAGGCAATGGAAGGGATCGGCGGCGAGGTTCCAGCACGGCGAGGCGCCCGTGGAGCTCGTCGTGCCACCATCGCAAAACGGAAGCGCCCGGTCCCTGAAGCTGCCATCCGTGGAGGTGGTGCGCAGCACGACGTCGCAGTCCGGAGCTCCGCCGACCATGGTCACGTTCCCGTCGACGCAGCCGACCTCCAGCTTCTGGGTGATCGCCGCCGCGATCTGCTGCAGCGCCGGCTTGAAATCGTCCTCGCAGATCGATCGAAACGTCCCCCCGAGGTCCGCCACGAGCGCGGCCTCCCGGATGCCGGGATCCGCGTAGGTGCCGTCCGCCGCGGTACACGAGTGCTCGATCTCGGGCTGCCGCTCGGTCGACCCGTTGCCGAGCTGGGCGGTGTGGACCCCGACCGTGTAGGGAGCGGACGGCCCTGCGATGATGGCCAGCAGCCTCCGGTCGGGCGGCTTGAGCTGCTCGAAGAACGACTTGAAGTCGGCCACGGGCGTCAGGTGATGAAGTCCCTCGGTGTACTCATTGGACCTGCAGCCGGTGAGCGTCATCGGCAGGCGGGCCGCGGTGTGCGGCAGCGGCTGGTCGCAGGTGTGGCCGAGCTCGTTGCAGCGGTACGACCAGAGACCGCCGAGCGGGGGCAGGTCGTTCACGGACTGCACCGCCGGATCGAATAGCCGCGAGTCCGGGGGGACCGAGCAGTCGTCTTCGTTGGTCAGCATGACGACGCCGAGGAGGGCGTCGTCGCGCCAGAAACCGGCATTGTCGCCGTCCTGGTCGATGGCCTTGATGAGCGCTTGACGGGTGGATTCGAACTGGTGTTCGAACCCACAGCCGCCCTCGCCGAGGAGAGCGAGGCAGCCAAACACCGTCTCGAGCGGCCCGGTGAAGTTGTTGGTGGTTCCATCGGCCGAGGCCATGAGGAAATTGGCACCCGGGTCGAGGCCGCACCCGGGCATGTGCCGGAACTTCCCGCCGTCGTCTCCCGGGGAGCCGGGGGCGCAGCCCGGCACGTCGCTGTCGGCTCCAGCACCGAGGGAGGAGGAGATGATGGCGAGGTGGAGATCCGGCAGACCGCCATGAACCGCCGCGAGGACGGCCATGAAATCCGGAAGTCGTCGGGCGAGCTTGGCCTGGAGCGGCTCCATCGAGGCCGAGTCGTCGATCATGAAGAGCAGGTCGAGTTTCCGGGGCTGGTTCTGCAAGATCTTGAACTCATTGACCACGGACGGCTGGCCACCCGGCTCGCCGAGGTGGCGGGCGCTGCAGGCCCACAGGGCCGGGACCGCACCGGCGCACAGGGTCCAGCGCAGACGCCGCCAGACGGCCCAGCCGGAGGGGGAAGGCTGGCCTCGGCACGGGCTCGGGAGCTCGACGGGGGCGACGACGGTCGGGATCGGCGGGTGGCTCATCGGAATCCTCCTCGCTGCAATCGACGGGCCCTCATCACGGCCGCCACCATATGGTGGCGGACCACGGCGATCGGCGATCATCGCGGCCGTTCAGACGAAACTCGGTTGCGCCCGCCAGCCAACTCGGTTGCGGCCCGGCAAGCGGCGCGGCGCCCAGGTCAACGGGTCCTCCTCGTCATGCGGGCACCTCCCGTGACGCTCGGCGCGGCGGGCGGGCGCCGGCCCTTGCGGGTAGGCTATCCCCATGGGGACGCCGGAGCCCGCGGATGACATGGACAGCGACAGCGCCACCCGTCGCCGCTCCCCGGGCGCATCGCAGGTGCGCGCGGCCCAGCTTCGCGCCCGCGCCATCCGCAGCGGGCTCGTGCGGGTTGCCTTCGGCACGGTGTTCCTGATCGGCGCCCTGGCGCACGCGCTGTCTCCGCAGCGCCACGACGCCTCGAGCCGCCTGTGGATGACCGGGCTGTTCCTGTCCTCGACGCTGAACGTGGCGTTCGGCCTGCGCACCATCTCCAGGGCCCGGGCGACCATCGTGCGCCCTAGGCGCGCGCCTTCCGCGCCCGCGGGGGCGATCTGGATCTACGCCGCGGGCGCCTGGGCGGTGCTCGGTCTCGCCGTCCTCGGGTTACTCTTGCGGCGATGACGGCAACCGCGGCTGCCACGACCTCCGAGCGACGCGCCGATCCGCGCGGCGCCGCGTCGCCCCCCACGATCCTGATCACGGGCGCCTCCTCGGGCATCGGGCGGGCCACGGCCCGTCGCTTCGCCGCGCGGGGCTGGCGCGTGTTCGCGAGCATGCGGCGCCCGGACGCCGCGGAGGATCTGCGCGCCGAGGCCCGGGACAAGGGCTGGTCCCTCGAGACGCCGGTGCTCGACGTCACCAGGCCGGAGGAGGTGGACGCCGCGGTGACGAGCCTGCTCGCCACGACCGGTGGTCGCCTCGACGTGCTGGTGAACAACGCCGGGTACTACGCCTACGGCTCCCTCGAGGACACCTCGCCCGACGAGCTGCGCGCGCAGCTCGAGACCAACGTGCTCGGCGCCCATCGGGTGACCCGGGCGGTCCTGCCGGCGATGCGCGCGGCGGGGCGCGGGCGGATCGTCTTCGTCGGGTCGCTCTCGGGCCTGATCGTCCTGCCCATGGTCGGGCCCTACCACGCCTCGAAGTTCGCGCTCGAGGCGCTGGCGGAGGCGCTGCGCTACGAGGTGCGGCCCTTCGGCGTCGAGGTGGTGCTGGTCGAGCCCGGCGCCCACCAGACGGCGCTGCACGACAACCAGCGGTTGGCGGCGGCCGCCCGCCGGCCCGACTCGCCGTATGCGCCGCTGCTCGCGGCCTACGAGAAGCAGGCGGCGGGCTTGCGGCGCGCGGAGGTGGCGGGGCTGGTGGACACCCTCGAACGCGCGGCCACCGCACGCCACCCGCGGCTGCGCTGGCCGGTGGGACCGAGCGCTTTCTCGGCGGCCTACCTGCGGCGACTGGTCCCCGATCGGCTCTACGAGCTGCTCATCCGGCTGGCTTTTCGCGGCCGCTGACCGCCGTGCGGCGGCCGCGGTCCCGCCCGGCCCGGGGCCGGCTGCAAAGCGGGTGGGGCCGCGTATACTGAGGCCACCTTGCCCGGGGACAAGCTCTCTCCTTCCGAAGTCGACAGCGTCCTCCGGCGCGCCGCGGATCTCGACGGGGCGGAGCGGGGGCGCGGCGACGGTAGCGGCGGACACCGAGCGGCGGCAGGGATGACAGGGACGGCGGTCCTCCCCGGTGAGCCTGGGGTCGGCAATGGCGCGGGTGCAACGCTGGCCGACCGGGTGGGCCACGGCTCACACGAGCCGACCCTCTCGGGAGCCGAGGTGATGAAGCTCGGCGCGGAGGCGGGCCTTCGCTCGGATTCCCTGGCGGTGGCCCTGGCGGAGCTGCGACGGGGCTCCCTGGTCGAGGGGCCAGCCGACCGACTGACCTTCGCGCTCGGGTCGAGCCACGTGGTGGTGAGCCGGGTGGTCCCCGGCAGCAGCGAGTCCGCCCGCCATGCGGTGGACCGGTTCTTGCGCGAGCAGCTCATGACCATCCGCCGCCACCATGGCGATCGCATCGAGTGGGAGCGCGCGGTGGGGGTCTGGCCTGGCCTCCTGCGCTCGCTGGATTTCTCCAAGCGCTACGGTTTTTCGCTGGTGGATCGGGTCGAGACCCGCGTGATGGAGGACGGCGCCGACACCGTGGTCACCTTCCGCATCGACTTCGCGAAGATGCGGCGGCAGCGCCTGACCGCCATGGCCCTGCGGTCGGCGGCGGCCTTCGGGCTGATCGGGCTCGGGGGCGCTGCGGCTTTCCCGGGCTTCGGGGCCGCCGACATCGTCGCGCTCGGGATGGGTGGGCTGGTGGCGGCCGGGATGGCGGGGATCGAGCGGCGCCGTTACCTCGAGAGCCGGGCGCGCGTGCTGCTCGCGCCGGAGCGCTTCCTCGATCTGTACGTCGAGCGCCGCCGCCGGCGTCTCGACACCCCCGATCGCGACCCGGGCTCTCCCGCGACGGGCTGACGCCCGATGACTCGCGTCTCCACGTCCGCCGGGGGATGATGGCGGGTCGCGAAGCCAATCAGCGCGAAGCCCGTCAGAACGATGGGACGGCCAGGCCGTCGGCGTCGTGGATGGGCACCCGGCGGATCGGCTTCGGGGCGGGCTTGCGCTCGGGGGGCCTCGGCTTCTTGTCTCCGACCTTGTCTCCGAGCTTGTCGACGCCCTTGTCGGCGACGGCGGGCGCCGGCTCGAGGCTGAAGCGCAGGACTCCGTGGTCGTGCTCGGGATCCACCCGCACCATCCGCTCCTTGTGGCCTTCGGCCCGCAAGATGTAGTCGCGGGGCTGGTCGAGCTTCGGCAGGGTGAGCTCGACCGGGACCTGGCCCAGGTCCTCGGGGGCAGCACCCACACCCGGGTCTGGCCTGCGAAACAGGTGGGTGGTCGCGGGGACGGCTTCGATCCGCAGCGTCACGCTGGTCGCGGCCGCCGGCCTTGCACCCGCGGCCCGATCCGGCGCGGGGGCTCCGGCCGAAAGGGACGAAGACGGGGCGGGGCTCGGGCCCGGGACGGTGTTCGGCGCGAGCGGTGGCGCCGGCCGTCGCGCGATGAGCACGCCGCCCGCCACCACCGCCAGCGTCGCGAGGCCGGCGAACACCAGCCCCCGGTGGTTCCGTCGCGGCACATCCTCGAACGAATCATCGAGCTCGGAGGCCGCCGACGAGAACGTGGTGGACTGGGTCACCGGCATGGAGCTCGCCGTCTCGCCGGGACCTCGGAGCGGCCCCGGTGTGCTCCGGGAGTTGCCGCTCCCGCGCCATTCCCCGCCAGTTCCCTCGTCCCGGCCGTCCGTCCCGGCGACCGAGGAGGTGGTGGTGATGCGGCCCGCGGTGCCCCGGGCCTGCCCGCCGCCCGACGACGCGCCGGATTCGCCATGGCCATGGCCATGGCCATGGCCATCGGGGGCGTCGCCTTCGGCGATGGCCCGGCTCGGACGCTCGGCCGTCCTCGGCTCGGGGTCCGGCGTGTTCAATGCGGCCCGCAGGGACTGCATGTCCGGGAACCGCTCCTCGATGTCCTTCGACAGGGCGCGCGCCACCGCGCGCACGATGTGCGGCGGCGTGCCGGGCGCGAGGGCGCCGAGCGAGGGGGGCGGCTCGAGCATGTGCTTGGCGAACAGCTCGCCCACTCCCTCGGCCACGAAGGGCGGCCGGCCAGAGATCATCTCGAACAGGATCACCGCCAGCGAATAGATGTCGGTCCGGTGATCGAGCTTGCCCGACCCGCGGCACTGCTCGGGTGACATGTAGAGCGGCGTTCCCATCAGCGAGCCCGTGCGGGTCTTGACCGAGCGGCCACCCGACTGGCTGGTCTCGCCCCAGCCCGAGGTCATCTTCGCCACCCCGAAGTCCAGGATCTTCACCTCGGGTGGCGTGCGCGGCCCGACCAGGTACACGTTGTGGGGCTTGAGGTCGCGGTGAATCACGTTCTTGTCGTGGGCGGCCTGGAGCGCGTCGCAGATCTGCGAGGCGATCGCCACCGCCTCGGCCGGCGGGACCGGACCCTCCTCGATGCGCGCGGCCAGCGACTGCCCGGACAGGAGCTCCATCGTGAAGTACGGCTGCCCATCCGCCGTCTGACCGAAGTCCAGGACCTCGACGATGTTGTGGTGGCGGATCATGTGGATGGTCCGGGCCTCGTTGAAGAAGCGCGCCACCGTCTCCGGATCGTGCGCGAACGAGGTGTGCAGGAGCTTGATCGCGACCTTGCGGCCGATGACCGGGTGCTCGGCCATGTAGACGACGCCCATGCCGCCCTCGCCGATCTGCTCGACGACCTTGTAGTTCCCGATGGTCTGACCGACGAGGCTTGGTGGGACGCTCGGTGGGAGGCTTCGTGGGGTGTTCAAGGCAGGCTCATGTGACGAGAGGGCGGGCGGGCGGCTTCCTTCAGAAATCGAACTCCGCGAGGACGCTCCCACTGGACGCGCTCGCGGCCGGGAAGATTCTCAGCCCCCGCTGCACCATGGCCGATTCTCCCCCAGAATGCTCGTCTTCCCCCGCCAGATAGCCCTTGTAGAGGAAATAACCGCTGGCGATGCCCAGCGCGGAGCCGACCCCGATGCACACCCACTGCAGGGCGTGATCCCGGTTGCCCTTGTCGGTGAGCGAGGTGGCGGCGTCGCGCTCGGCGGGGGTGAGAGGCATGGCGGGCTGCCCCTTCGTGTCGCACACCCCGCTCGCACAGGGGAAGCGGCGGTAGGCATCGAGATCCTGGTTGACGTGTCGCACGTCGAGGCCGAACTTCAGGGCGGCCCCGGCGCTCACCACGCCCCCGGCGAGGGTGACCCAGAATCCCGTGCGATAACCTGCGCCGGGCGCGGACTTGCCCCCCCGCGCGCCCTCCGACTCGTCCCGATCGGCCTCGCCGAGCTGAACCACGGGCCTCGACTTCGCGGCCACCGGGGCTCCGTTCGAGTCGCGCAGGTCGAGCTTGAGATCGAGCACTTGCCCGGCCGCCAGCGACACGGACTGGGCGCCGGCCCCGAAGCCCACCTTGGTCAGGGACACCTCGTGCTTGCCGGCCGGCACGTCGGACAGCACGAGCGGCTTGTCGGGCAAGGTCGCACCAGCGGCCACCCCGTCGAGGGAAACGACCGCGCCCGGCACCTCGGCCGAGATGCGCAGCGTCCCCACGTCCGCCGATCGCCCGCGCAGCTTGAAGAACCACCGGGCCACGATCGGCTTCAGGGACGCCCCCCCGAGCTTCTCCTTCGGGACGGTCTCCGACAGCCAGGCCTCGATCTTCTCGTGCTTGACGTCGAACAGCTTGAGCCAGACGACATAGGCGTCGCCGGATCGCTTGATGCTGCCGTAGATCAGGCGCTCGACGCTGAGGCTCTTGGCGGCTTGGGCCATGCATGCATGACCCTCATCGGCACATGAAAAGACCAGTTTGAGCTCGACCAGATCTCGACCGGCCCCGAGGCGCATGTCGTGGCTGCTCGAGACGTTCTGGCGCAGGAGCTCGGCTATCTCGTCGGCCAGCTTCGGCGGGACGTCCTGGGTCTCGAGGCCGAGGACCGCGGTGGCGAGGTCGTCCGACTCGGCGTGGGCCGACCCGGACAAGATGGCGGTGAGCGCCAACGCAATCAGGCAGGGCTGCTGCAGGCGCATGAGATAGGCCAATGATTCCGCAGGGAAGGGTGGCTGTCAATGTGACCGGGTGGACCGGGGGCCCGGCGGGTGCCGCGCGCGCGGGTCGCCGTGCGGGTCGCCGCCGGCTTCGCGGGGGTCCGTGGAGAGTTTGGGCGGAGGCTGCTAGCGTGAATGGGTGCGACTCGGCGTTTCGGCAAAGATCCTGCTCGCCTATGCGGTCTTGCTGGCGGCGTTCGCGGGCAATGCCACGTTCACGGTGCTCACCATACACCGGGCGCGGCAGGGCGTCGTCGCCAACCAGGCCTATCTCGACCTGCAGAGCTCGGTCGACACCGCGTGGAAATCACTGAACGACTTCGCGGGCGCCCTCGGCCGCAATCTGCGCAAGCAGCCGAACCTGGCCCTCGCCTTCCGGATGACCCACAAGAACCTGGACGAGGCGCTGGCGGCCATCGACCGCTACCTCGAGCGGGAGCCTACCAGCTTTCGACGGCCCGACTTCGAGGCCAAGCGCCGCCAGATCCAGGCCTTCAAGGGGGATCTCGACCGGCTGTCCGGACAGATGGTCCTGGCCGAGGCCGGCGCGGACGACCAGGCCTGGCCGGAGTTCGAGAGCCAGTTCGCCAACCTCACCCACGGGCTCAACCGGCTGCGGCGGCCCCTGCGCGGCGAGAGCGCCCAGATCGCCCAGCGGCTGGCGGACGACGAGGAGAACGCCATGCAGATGGCGCTGGCCCTCGGCGGGCTCGGGCTGTTCGTGGCCGGCCTGGCCGTGGCGTTCGTCTGGCGCATCCTGCGCCCGCTCCAGGTGCTCCGCTCGCGGGCCCGCGAGATCGCCGGCGGGGAGTACGCGCGCCGCACCGGGGTCTCGTCGCGCGACGAGATCGGGGATCTGGCGCGCGAGCTCGACGCCATGGCCGCGGCGCTCGAGGAACGCGAGCTTCGCCTCATCCGGTCGGAGCGGATGGCCACGGTGGGGCGCATGGCGGCGCAGATCACCCACGAGGTGCGGAACCCGCTGGCGTCGATCGGGCTCTATGCCGAGCTGCTGTGTGACGAGCTCGGGTCCGAGCCCGAGCCGCGTCGCCTGGTCGAGTCCATCACCAGCGAGGTCGATCGCCTGACCGAGATCACCGAGACCTACCTGCGGTTCGCCCGCCTGCCGCGTCCGCAGCTCGAGGCCGAGGACCTCGGAGAGCTGGTGGCCTCGATCGTCGAGTTCTCGCGGGCGGAGCTCTCGAACGCGGGCATCCGTCTCGAGGTGGACCTCGGCGACCAGCCCATCGAGGCGTCGGTGGACGAGAACCAGATCCGGCAGGCCCTGCTCAACCTGATCCGCAACGCGCGCGAGGCCATGTCGGCCTCCGGAGGCGGCGTGCTGCGGGTGGCGCTCGCGCTCCGGGCGCCCGGCCTCGCCGAGATCGTGGTGTCCGACACCGGTCCCGGGATCCGCCCCGAACACCTGCCGAAGGTCTTCGATCCCTTCTTCTCCACCAAGGCCAAGGGGACCGGGCTCGGCCTGCCGCTGGTCCAGCAGATCGCCATCGAGCACGGCGGGTACGTCGAGGTGGATTCGTCGAGCACCGCCGGGACCGCGTTTCACATCGTGCTCCCGAGGCGCGAGCCGCAGGCGATGCCCGCGTCCGGCGCGCGCGGCGGCGCGGCTGACGGCGCGAGCGACAGCCGGCACGCGGAGGCCTCCGGTATTTCAACGTCGCCGGGGAATGACCCCGGCATGCATGCTACGATCGCCCCGTCGGTGCGCCCATCGGAGGGATGAGCAATGACCCAGGAATCTCAGTCGAGCGTCGAGCAGGACGAGTTGTTTCCAGAGGTGTTCGATGACTACAGCGCCTTCCTGAAGGCCGCGGTGCGGGAGTACTACGATCGCGGCTGGAAGAATCGGCGCGGCAACTTCATCGCCTTGCTGATCGCGTCCGGGCAGGTGCTGTCGATGGCCGCCGACTCGGTGAAGGACGGCTCGGGATTCAAGAAGGCCGCGATGGGAGCGGCCGGGGTGGTGGCGCTGCGGGTGGCTCTGCGCTACGCGCTGACCGGGCCCCTCGGGATCGTGCTGACCGGCGCGGCGGCGGTGTCGGCGGTCGGATACCTGGTGAAGAATCAGAAGGAGATTGGCACCAAGGTCGGCGCCTACCGCGCGCTCATCGACACCAACCGCGCCAAGTTCGAGGAGATCCAGGGTGGTTACCGGGGCGGGCGCTACGACGCCAACGCCCGCAACCTGATGGTCGACGGCCTCCTGCGGCGCTTCCTCGACGACGTCGACGTCGACCCGGCCTAGCTCGCACCGGCCGGGCTCGACGCGGCCTGGCTCGCCAAGCGCGCAGGTCCGGCCTGATCTCAGAGCAGCATCAATGGCTTGAGGCCGGAGCGGCTGAAGCGGACGAGCAGGCTCGAGCGCAGCACGTTCTCCACCTTGCCGGGGCCATAGGTCGGGTGCGAGATGATCTCGCCGGCCTTGTAGCGCTCCTTGGGATCGAAGGCCCGGATGAGGGGGGCGCGGGCGATCTCCTCGGCCAGGACCCGCGAGGCTTCGATCCGGCGCGCGGCCTCGGGATCGGGAGCGGACCTGCGCGCCGCGCCCGCCGCGCCCTCGACCTCGCCGTCGGCGCCGCGCTTGCGCGCCGGCTCGGTGCGAAAGGCGTGACGCGACCCGCAGACCTGACACAGGACCTGCTTGGGCTCGCTACCGACCATCGCGACGACGTTGTGGGTCTTGAGATCGCCACACTTTCCGCACCAGGCCTCGACCTCACCCCCGACCGCCAGCCCGTCCGCACCGCTCCGGCGCGTCCCTCCACTCCACGACACGCCGGTGATCCGACGCTCACCCACGGTCGAGACCCCGGTCACCTGGCGATCGGGCGTGCTGCTCGACGCGACCGCGGGAACCCGGGGCAGGAGATCCGCCATGCGACGCAGGTCCGCCACGCGGCGGCCGACCACGCGATCGGCCCGCTGCTGCTCGCTGGCGGAGAGCCCGGCGACGAGCTGGCGCAGGCGGCCGCCCAGCCGATCGACGGCGGCATGCACGCCGGCGATGAAGTCACGGTCCTCGAGGCGCTCCTGGGCCGCGTGGACCTGGAGCGCCACGTCGCGGGCTTCGTCCGCGAGGCTGTCGATGGTGAGGGGCTTGGACTCCACGGGCCTGGAACTTTTCACGGACCCCGGGGGAACGCAACCGCGCTCCCCACATTTTGTTGGCCCGCCGGACGCCTCCGAGGCGCGCGCCGTCGCGGGTCGGGTTATCTTTGCCGGGCTCGAGCGTCACGCCCGGGCCCCCCCGCATGCAGCGCACCCCGCGACCGTTCCGACCGTCCTCGCCTCGACCCCGGCTTCGCCGCTTCCCCATCTGGCCGCTGGTGGTGGCGTCATCGCTGTCGCTCGCTTCGATCGGCCAGTTGGCAGACGCCGCCGGAACGGCCACCCCGCCGCCGGCGGGACCAGGGCTCGTGGTCCCCCCGATCTTCGTTCCAGCCACGTCCGCTCCATCGACGCACGGCGCGGACGAGGGTGCGGGCGAGGGCGAGCCCGGCTCGGCGAGGTCGCGCAACGACGTCGTGCTCGGCGGCGCACCCTCGTTGTCGGGCGCGAGCGGTCTCTTGCACGTGTCCACCGCCGCGATCGGCCGCGCGGGCGAGCTGCACCTCGGGCTGCGCGGGCAATACTTCTCGGCGACCAACTTCCTCGGACCGTCCGATCACGATCGCCGCCTGGTCCACGATCTGGTCTGGTCGTTGAAGGTCACGCCGACCTTCGAGCTGTTCGGGGATCTCGGCGGCGCCAGCAACCGCAACGAGCGGACGCGCGGGGCGACCGACGTCGATCCCGAGGTCATCCGCGGAGGTGGCCGCCTCGCGGTCGGGGCCAAGGTGATCAAGGCGGTCGGTCCGCGCCTCACCCTCGGGCTCGAGGCCGCGCTCCGTCTGTCGGCGGGTCCGTCGGACCTGCTGATCGCGTTCGGCGAGACCTCGTGGTGGCTCGGGCCGATGGTGTCGTACGACGGCGTGGGGGTGGGGCCGGTGCCCTTCCGGGTGCATCTTGCGATCAACTATCTGGCCGACCACTCGCGCGATCTCGGAGCCTTCACGACCGACAGCCTGGCGGCGCGCCAGGCGGTGCGGTTCGCCTACGGCATGTCCCCGGGACGGTTTCGTTCGACCCTGGCCCTCGAGGTCCCATTCCTGCGGGGCGAGGAGCCGCACCGGGCAACCGGCGGTTCGGCGGCGGCGGCGGCGGCGGTGGACGCGTTCCTCGAATACAGCCTCGACCGCCTGGTCGGGGGGGCGGATGCGAGCTTCAAGGAGTACGACGCTCCCGCGTGCGGGACGATGTGCTCGAACGCGCGGGTGCAGACCACCTGGACGCTCGGGGTGCGGGCGCAGGTCCGCGGCGCGCTGGCGCTGGAGCTGGGCCTCGACCTGCGAGACCGCTCCGCCTCGCTCCGCTACGGTCCGCCACAACCTCCGTACAACCTGATCTTCGGCCTGCTCTATCCCTTCGAGGTCGAAGCCTGGCTCCACTCCCGGTCGACGTCGGCGTCGGCGGTGTCGGGGCGCGCCACATCCGAGGCGGGGCTCGCCAGGGGGGCCCCCGCGGCGGAGGGGGGCGGTTCCATCGCGGCGGCCGGGGCCTCTCCGCCCGGGGCGGTGGGCGCCGAGCCGGGCGGCGCGGTGGGCCGCGAGACGGGCGGCCCCGCGGCCGGACCGGCCGACGTGGTCGCCGGCATCGGCACCCCGACAGGCACCCCGACAGGAATGGCCGGAGCGGCGCCGTCCGGATCCTCGTCACCTGCTTCAGCTGCCTCGGTGGCCCCAGCGGCGACCGGGGCGGCGGGCACTTCGGCCGCATCCGGCAGCGGGCCACGCGAGCTCGCCGGCGCGGCGGCGTCGCCTGTGCCCCTCCCCGCCCCCGACGGGCGGGCCCTGCAGATCCTGCGCCTCGAAGGGCGCGGCCAGGTCCGCGGCCGGGTCACCGATCCCACGGGGCGAGGCCTGCAGGCCGCGCTGGTGATGCGGGGTCCGCGTCAGTCCGCGCAGGCCGCCTCGGACGGGCAGGGCGTCTTCATCCTGCAGCTCCTGCCCGGCCGTTACCACCTGCGTGTGCAGTCGCCGGGCTTCGAGCTCCAGGAGATGGAGGTCGAGATCACGATCGGCGGCGACACGCGGCTCGACGTCCGCCTGCAACCGCCGGCGAGTGACCCGAGCGTCGTGCTCCAGACGCGGGAGATCAAGCTCGTGCGTCCAATCCGGTTCGTGGAGGGGCGGGTCGAGCTGACCGCGGACGCCCAGCTGCTGCTGAAGTCGGTGGCCGAGGTGCTGGGGGTCCACCCCGAGATCACCCAGCTGCGCATCGTGGCCCACACCGACGGCGAGCCCACCGCGGAAGCCGACGAGCTGACCTTGCGCCAGGCGGAGGCGGTCCGCGCGTTCCTGGTCGGCCGCGGGGTGGCCGAGGCGCGCCTCGGCGTGCGGGGCGCCGGGGCCAGGGAGCCCCTCTTGCCGAGCACCACGCCCCTCAACCGCGCCCGCAATCGCCGGGTCGAATTCCAGCTCGCGCCCTGAGGACAGGTCCCGGCAACGGCCGGCCCACCACCTGCGGGCGGGCCGGGGTTGGGGGGCGAGGGCCGGCTCCCGGCTGGGCTGGGCTGGCCTTGGCCTTCCAATCGCCCTCGGCCCGTGCCGCCTGGGCCGCCCGCCCGATCGACGAGCGCCGTGGTTGCCCGGGCGGATCGCCGGCTATAATGCAAGGATGAAGTCGATCTCCGAGCTGACCGCCTGGGTAGCCGACATTGGTCTCGTCAAGACCCGACGCGCGGTGGCCGCGCTGCCGCTCAGCTTCTTCGTGATGCTCTACGTGATGGTGTCGATGAACGCCCCGGACGGGTGGACCGGTGCGCTGGTTGGCCTCTCGGCCTGCTACCTGGTGGCGTTCCTGGCGATCGTGGCCGAGTGGTTCTGGGGGCGGTGGTTCGCGAGCGGGATCGCCTGGTCGGGGGTGATGGTGGGCGCGATCTCCCTGGTGATGCTCGGGTGGTCCATCCCGCTCGCCCTTTACACCGGGCTGCACGGGCTGGTGCTGGTGCTGCTGATGGGCCCGAAGATGGCCGCGCTCTACGACCTGCAGGAGGCCTGGCGCGCCAAGTTCCGCATGGACGAGTTCGGGGTCGCGCGCCTGCGCAAGACCGTGACCCGGGCGGCCGCCTCGTTGCCGGGGATGATCCTCTGGGCCCTCGGCCCGAAGAACCCCGACCAGTCGCTGGTCCACGGTGCGTTCGCGCTCGGGCTCGGCGCGCTCGGGGTCATCGGTCTCGGGGCGATCCTGCGCGGACGAACCTGGGGGCTGCTGGCCCTCGCCACCACCGCGCTCTGCCTGACGGTCCACGCCCCATGGCACGCCCGCGGCACCGAGTTCCTGGGCGCCGTCCCGTTCCTGGTGGAGCCCTCCTTCGCGCGCGCTCTCGGTGGTTTCCCGGGAGCGGTCGTGCTGCTCGCGCTCAGCAGCGCGGTGATCGGGGTGATCCTGGCCGCCGCCGTGGCCCCCTTCGCCGTCCCCCTCGTCCGCGCCCTTCGTTCTCCGCCCGCACCGCGCGCCCCCCGCGGCTGAGCGGCGGGCGGCCATCGACGCTCAGCGGGCGCCGACGGGCTGGACCTTCTCGGCCTTCGTGGCCTTGGCGCGCTCGGTGCCGATCCGCATGCCATAGAACGAGCGCAGGACGAAGACCATGGAGACGACGAAGCACACGCCCGCCAGCACGAGGCTGGTGGTCCGCTGCATCTCCACCGCCAGCTCGACCGCCAGCAAGCCGAAGAGGGTGGTGAACTTGATGATGGGGTTCATGGCCACCGACGAGGTGTCCTTGAAAGGATCGCCGACCGTGTCGCCGACCACCGTGGCGGCGTGCAGCTCGGTGCCCTTCTCCTTCAGCTCGACCTCGACCAGCTTCTTGGCGTTGTCCCAGGCACCCCCGGCGTTGGCCATGAAGATGGCCTGGTAGAGGCCAAAGAGGGCGATCGAGATGAGGTAGCCGATGAAGAAGAACGGCTCGAGGCAGGCGAAGGCCAGGGTGGAGAAGAACACCGTCAGGAAGATGTTGATCATGCCCCGCTGGGCATACCGG
>CAZIOH010000106.1:0-22851 GCA_964540815.1 uncultured Myxococcales bacterium
GCGAGACCGGACGGCTGGGCGGGATTCGCAACCTCGAGACCTGGGAGATCGTCGCCCAGCTGAGACGCATCGCCGCCGAGGCCGATCATCCGGTGCGCGGGGTGGTGTTCATGGGAATGGGCGAGCCCCTGCTCAACTACGCCAACGTCATGCGGGCGGCGCGCATCTTCGCGAGCCCCGCGGGCCCGGCGATCGCCGCCAAGGCCATCACGGTGTCCACCGCCGGGGTGGTGCCGCTCATCCACCGCTACATCGCCGATGAGCAGCCGTATCGTCTGATCTTCTCGCTCGGGGCTCCCACCTCCGAGGAGCGCGCGCGCCTGATGCCGATCGAGAAGCGCTGGCCGCTGCCGGAGCTGATGGCGGCCATCCGGGCTTATGGCGAGCGCTCCCGCCAGCGGATCACCATCGCCTACGTCGCGATCGGTGGGGTCAACACTTCCCCCGAGCACGCGTTGCGTCTGGCCGAGCTGCTGCAGGGGCTGCGCGTCAAGCTCAACCTGATCGACGTGGTCGATCCGACCGGCAGATACCGGCCCCCCTCCGATCAGGAGATGTCGGCCTTCCGCAGCGCCCTCGACGCCGCGCTCGGCGCCCCGGTGGTGCGTCGATACTCGGGGGGAAAGGACATCGGCGCGGCCTGTGGCACCCTCGCCGCCAGCCGCAAGGGCGGCGCGGCGTGGCACGATCCCGCGCCGGCTTCGCCGGCCGCGCCGGCTTCGCCGGATAGCCCGCGCACCCGGCTTCCGACGCTGTCATGAGTCGCGCTGTCATGAGTCGCGATCGAGCACGGCCCAAAAACCTCGACGAGGTCGGGTGATATTGGGTTGAAATGCGCGCCTGCGGGCGGATAATCACATACCCGGATGATCGATCCGTCGGCTTATCGCGTCGCCTCTCTTGCTGGTCTCGTCTGTGCTGTCTCGTCTGCCTCGCCCCCCATCCCCTCGCGGAGGTCTGAATGCGCTCGAAGCCCTGTCGTCAGCTGGCGGTGATCCTGGTCTGCGCGAGCGCCGCCCCGGTGGTTGCCAGGGCGCAGCCCAAGCACAAGGCCGAGAGCGCGGAGGTCAGCGACAAGACCATGGACAAGCAGATGGCCTGGGAGAACAAGGTCATGGGCGAGGACCGCGCCAAGCAAGCCGACATGAAGAAGATCGCCGCGGCCCAGAAGATCTCGGACGAGGCCCGCAAGCATCCGGCGCCCGAGCCCGCCCCCAAGGTCAAGGATCCGAACAAGGAAGGCGTCCGCGCCAAGCAGGAAGCCGCCATCGGTCTGCCCATCGCCTCGGACGAGGAGGCGAGCCGCCACACCAAGAAGGCGCCGTCCGCCAAGCGGGCCACCGAGCCTTCCGGATCCGCCAACGACGAGCTCGGGGCGCTGGTCGCGTCGAGCCTCGCGAGCGAGAAGTCTTCGAGCGGCCAGGGCGACGGCGCGAGCAAGGGCTCCGGCAGCAAGGGCAAGGCCAAGCGTCCGGGCAAGTCCAGCTCGGCGCCGAGCGCCCTCGACAAGATCTTCTCGAACTGACCGATCGCGCGAAGGGTCGCGATGCCGCGCAGGGCGCGGGACGCCCGGCTGCCTCGCGGTCGCATTGGTCGAGATCGATGCCTGGATTTTCGCGCTGCCTGGTACGAAACGGCGTCGCGGAGTTGCGGTCCGCGCTCGCGTAGGCGAGCGCGACCGAGCTCGGCACCGTTGCCCACTCGGGGCGACGCCACCCGCCAGGAGCTCCCATGAAAACTCTCGTGTTGCGCGGCCTTCTGTTCCCGGTGCTGATGTGTTCGATCGGCTGCGGAGGAACTGTGATCGACCCGAGCGGGGCTGCCCCCTCGGCGGCGACGGGTGGAACTTCGGGGACCGCCGCCTCGGGAAGCGCGGGACCTCCGGGCGCTGGCGTCGGCTCCGGAACCGGGGGAGCGTCGCCAGCAGCGGGGCCGGGCAAGAACGACGGGCCCGGCGCGCCCGGAGCTGGCGTGGGACCCGCGAGCGGCAGCGGAGGAGGAGCCCAGAGCGGCGGTCCCGCATCCGGCGCGACCGGCGGCTCTTCGGGAACGGGCGGGACGGGCTCCGGCTCCGGCGGCGCAGGCCCCGGGACGGGGGCCGGGGGCCGTCCGGCGCCCGGTGGGCCAGGGGTGACAGGGGTGGCAGGCGCCGCGGGGCCCGGGGGCGGCCCAGCTGGCTCGGGGATGGGACTCCCGTGCGACGTGCAGACGCTGCTCGTGAACCGCTGTCAGACCTGTCATGGCTCGACGCCAGCGGCCGGCGCCCCGAGCACGCTCGTGACGTATCAGAACCTCACCGCGCCTTCGAAGTCCGATCCGACCAGGTCGGAGGCGGAGGTGGCGGTCGCGCGCATGCAGAACACGACGCTTCCCATGCCGCCCAAGCCAGGCACGCCGGCCACGGCCGCCGAGGTCAGCACCCTGCAGGCCTGGATTGCCGCGGGATACCCGATGGGCTCGTGCGGTGGTGGGGCGGCGGGGGGCGGGCAGATGGCGGGGCCGGATGGCGGGGTCGCGGACGGCGGCGGGGCTGGCACGACCGGGGGCGGCGCGGGAACGTCCCCCGGCGGCGATGTGTTCGCGGCGGCGCCGATCTGCACCAGCAAGGCCATGACGAGGGGTGGGGAAGGACCCACCATGGATCCCGGGATGGCGTGCATCAGCTGCCACAGCCGCGGGGAGGGGCCGCGGTTTGCGATCGCCGGGACCGTCTATCCGACGGCCCACGAGCCCGACACGTGCAACGGCGCAAGCGGGACGGGCATCCAGGTCGTGATCACCGGGGCGGACGGCAAGTCGCTCACGCTCAGCCCGAACGCGGTCGGCAACTTCAGCAGCTCGGGCCAGATCGCGACCCCGTACCAGGCCAAGCTCGTGTACATGGGCCGCGAGCGGCTGATGGTGGCGGCGCAGACCTCTGGAGACTGCAACTCGTGCCACACGCAGTCAGGAGCAAACGCCGCCCCTGGGCGGCTCGTCCTGCCCTGAACGACCGTCCGCAGTTCGGTCTCGAAGGAGCGGCGGCGGCGCTGGGGATCGCCCGCCGCCATCCCGCTGACGGCCGAGCGACTTCGCCAGCATGCTCGCCACGCGGATGACCTCGATCATGTCGGACTCGGCATGCAAGAGGCTCGGTCTGCGATCGATTCTCGTCCGACGGCCGACCGCTCCGATCTTCGGGCATGATACGCGCATCATGGAGCCCATCAAGGTCGGCGAGACTCGGCTCGCGATCACCCGTCTCCGGGAGCACCGCGAGCGGGTCATCTCGGCGCTGCAGGACGCCTTCGCGCACGACGTGCTCGACGTCGAGGAGTTCGAGCGCCGGGTGACGCTCGCGCATCGGAGCGATTCACTGGCGGGGCTCGACGCCCTGACCTCGGATCTCGCGCTCGAGGAGGGCGGCGCGCGGCCGGCCACGCCGACGAGCGTCGCTCTCGCCGTGACCCCGGAGACGCGGCCGGTGCAAACCATCCGCGGCCTGATGAGCGCCACCACACGCAGCGGTCCCTGGTCGGTGCCGCGCCGGCTCGAGGTGCGCGCGCTGATGAGCTCGACCGTGCTCGACTTCCGGGAAGCCCGGTTCCCCCCCGGTGAAGTCGAGCTCGACCTCCGCGCCGTCATGAGCAGCGTCGAGATCATCGTGCCGCCGGGCTTGCCCGTCGAGACCGAGGGGTCGGCCGTCCTCGGCGTCTTCGACGACGTGCAGCGCGCGCCCCACACGGCCGAGCCGGACGCACCACGGCTCAAGGTCCGCGGCTCCGCGTTCATGAGCGCGGTGGAGGTCCGCATGCGCCTCCCCGGAGAGACCGAGCGCGAGCATCGGTTGCGCGAGCGGCGCGACTTGCGCGCGGCCCGGCGTCAACTTCGCTGATGGCGGGCGTGTCCTGGCGCCCCCCCACCCGGGCGTCAGAAGACCCAGTAGGCGCCCAGGCGGCCCTCCACCACCGTCTCGGTCTTGGAGTCGACGAAGCGCGGGATGCAGGCCCCCTCGGCGAACACGCCGAGACCGATGAAGGGCAAACCAATCTTGATGCCGACCGCGCCGCCCACCGCCACGTGGCGTGGCTTGTTGAGCAGGTTCTCGTACGCGAAGATGGCCCGAGCGTAGAGCGGCAGGATGGGGGGATAGATGCCCAGCATGGGCCGGAGCTGGAGGTCGAACTTGCTGTTCTTGACGTCACCGAGCGCGCCCACCACACCGAGCTGAGCCCGCAAGATTCCGAGGAATTCGTAACCGGGCGCGGCCATCACCGTGGTGGGCTCCCACCCGCGCGGATCGTTGACACGTCCGCCCTTCCCCACGGAGCCCTCGATGACCCAGCCAGCGTGAGCCGAGGAAGACAGGTACGACGCCAGATACAGGGATGTCAGGACGGCGAACAGCGAGATCACGGTTGATTTGCGCATGACGCCTAATATGGACCCTTTGCCCTCCCCGGCAAAATGACGAGCAGCGCAGCGGTTCTTGCTCCACGCTTCCCTCTACTTTTCCTCCTTCGCGGTGCGCTCGGGCCCGAACCGGAGCCAGACCAGTTGACGCGCGATGGCATGGTCCGGTCGGGCCCAGTCCCAGGTCCAGGTCCAGGTCCAGGTCGATTCGGCGGAGCTGAACCCCGCTTGGAGATCCCCCGGGAGACATCGCTGAGATACCTCGGCTCGGCGCTGTCTCCACCTGGTCCGGGCCCTCGGCGCTGACCCGGCGGACGGTACTAACGCCTTGGGCGCGCGCGCTCACAGAGCAGGTCGCGGTCGCCGAGTTGCTTGCCGGTGAGGGCGGAGCAGAGTCGGTCGGCGGCGTCCGTCGGGACGTTGAGGTAGGTGTGGGTGTTCATGATCTCGATCTGCAAGGGCCCCTCGAAGCTCGCGTGCTCGCGCAGCAGATCGCGGACCTGGGCGTCGCCCGCCCCGTCCTTGCGTCCGAGGTTGAGATAGAGCCGCGCCATACCCTCGGGCAAGCTCGGACCCGCGGGCTCGAAGCCGCGCGGCGCGCTCGGGGTGGTGGGGAACTCGACCGCCACCGCCGCGACCGAGCCTTCCATCTGGGGAGCCGCCGCGGACGGGGGAGCCGCCGCGGATTTCTCCTCGCTCCAGATCTCCCAGAACTCCTTTTCGGCTGGCTCCGAGCCGCGAAAACGGTTCGAGGGTGGGCGGGTGGGGCCACCGGCCGCCACGGGCTCGAGCGTGCCGGAGATCGTTTCGGGAACCGATGCCCCGGTCATGACCGGTCCGAAGGTGGCGCCCCGCGAGCGAGCGGGCTCTCGGGTCTCTCGGGGCTCGCGGGACTCCAAGGGCGCTTCCGCCGGCCCGCCCTCGGCCCGCCCCGGGCGCCGGCCGCCGCGGTCGCGGTCGTCGCGCTCCCGGCGCCGCGCCCCGTCTCGCTCGGGCCGCCCTTCGCGGGGACGCCGCTCGCGCTCTCCGCGCTCGCTTCGGCCGCGGGCATCGCGGACTGCCGCCGCGCCCGCGGAGGTCGACGCCGGGCTCGACCCGGGCGCCCCGGCGCCCGCGGGCGGTCCGAATCCCGAGGCGCTCGCGGGCAGCGCGCCCGGGGCGACGTCTCGTCCGGTCGAGCCGCGTCCGCCACCCATCGACGACGACGAAGAATACGACGGCGCCGCCCCGGCGGGGATGGCGGTGACCTTCGGCGGGGCGGGCATCTCCGCGACGTCCACGAAGGATCGCGCCAGCAGCGCCGCCACCAGGCGCTCTCCGTCGACCGCGGACGCGAGCCGGCGGGCCAGCCCACGCCACTCCGGGCCCGGCTCACCGCCGAGCGCCTCGCGCAGCTTGAGCACCCGCTCACCCTCGCGGTGCGAGCGAATCTCGGTCTCGGAGGGCAAGGCCCGCTCCTCCGGCTTTATCTTGTAGAGGAGCTTCAGGTAGTAGAACGGCCCCACCTCGGTGGGACCGATGAGCGAGATGGCCGTCCCGTGCTTGCCCGCGCGTCCAGTCCGTCCGGTGCGGTGGATGTAGATCTCGGGCGCATCGGGGAAGGTGTAGTTGAAGACGTGGGTCAGGCCCTCGATGTCGATCCCGCGGGCCGCCACGTCGGTGGCCACCAGGAACTGGATCTGGCCCGCGCGCATCTTGGCCATGACGCGCTCACGGTCCGACTGCGCCAGATCCGACGAGATGGCCTCGGCCTCGAACCCCTGCTTCTGCAGGAACTCCGCGATGCGCCCGGTCTCCTCCCGGGTGTTGCAGAAGATGATGGCGGTCTTCGGGTTCTCGAACTTGAGGACCCGCAGGAACTCCTGCTCGCGGTTGATGCCCGGGATGGCGTAGTAGAGGTGGCGGATCTCGTTGACGCCGATGAAGTCCGCCGAGAGCTTGAGGAACTCCGGGTTCTTGAGGAACCGTCGCGACAGCCGCTGGATGCCCTCGGGGACCGTGGCGGAGAACAGGAAGGTCTGTCGGGACTCGGGCGTTCGCTCGAGGATGTCCTCGATGTCTTCCTGGAAGCCCATCGACAGCATCTCGTCGCACTCGTCGAGGACCGCGCACTTCACGCGATCGAGCGCCAGCGTGCCGCGCCGCAGGTGATCGAGGATCCGGCCAGGTGTGCCGCACACGATCTGGGCCCCATCCCGCAGGATCTCGATCTGGCGCCCCATGGGCGCGCCGCCGTAGATGGGCGCCACGGTGATGGGGCGGTTGGCGGCGATGCGCGCCAGCTCCGCCGCGACCTGCAAGGCCAGCTCCCGGGTGGGGAGCAGCACCAGCGCCTGGACGAACTTCGCGTCGGGATCGACGATGTCGTTGACGAAGGGGATGCCGAAGGCGGCGGTCTTGCCCGAGCCGGTGCGCGACTGGACCATCAGGTCTCGCCCCGCGCGCGCGGCCGGGACCGTGGCGGCCTGCACCGGCATGGCCTCCTGGAAGCCCATCTCTTCGAGGGCCCGCAGCACCTCGGGGCGCAGACCGAGGTCCGCGAATCGAACGCCCTTGAAGGGCGCTTCGGCGCCGCCGGCCGGCGGGGTGGACGGGGATGTGAGCTCTTCGACTCCAGTGGTGGACATGGTGACTCCTCGGTTCGAACGTCGTCAGGTGCGGGCGGCCCGCCCGGTGATCATGGGCTGGAACCAGGGCCGGGCTCGCTTCCCGCTGACAGGTGATGACCCACGCGGGCCAGGCGCTCGCGCAGGCGATCGAGGCGCGGCGCGACTTCTCCTCCGAAGCGCAACACCTCGATGGTGAAGCTGGTTTCGGTCTCGTGGAGCTCTTGATGGAGGACGGCCATGTCCTCCCAATCCTTGTTTCCGCGGCGGGAGTCGAAGCGGCAGCGCTGTCCGACCGCCTTCCACTGTCCGCGCCAGTACACGCCCGCCTCGGACCATCGCTGGGCCTCGTCGGCGTCGTAGTGGGCCATGAGGGTGCTCGAATTGTCGAGGTACTTCTGCAGGCCCTCCACCACGTCGGCCAGCTCGTCGTAGCAGCTGGCCATGTCCGCGCGGCTGGCCTGGATTCCGATGGGGGAGCCGAGCGGCACCGCCTGGTAACGCCGCGAGATGGTCACCGCCACCGACACCAGCATGTACGCGCTGCCGAGCAGCACGAAGCAGAACACGAACCACGATACGAAGCGCCGGTAGCGGCGAAACTCGGTCGGTGGAACGTTGGTGGGGTTAGATACGGCAGCGTCGAGGTCGGTGGGCACGGTGATGACACAATCGCGGGTCCTCTGGAGCGCCAGAGACGGACCGGAAGCCACCGGAGCGCCGGTGGGGTCCCCCAACCTAGCTTTTGGGGCCACGCCGTGTCAACTCGGGCCGGGCCCGCGCCGGCCCGCACGGGCGCAGCGCGGTCGCGTGAAGGCCCTCTTGTTCAGTGGGAACCGGCCGGCACCGGCGCCGGGTGAATCAACCCGGCGAGGGTCCGCGCTCCCTCCACCAGCCGCGCGCCCGGTCGAACGACCGGGGTGTCCTCGACGAGGTGCACGCGCCCGTGCGCGACCGCGGGGATGGTCGACCAGCGCTGCCAGAACGCCAGCGCCTGCCTGGAGCGCGCGGCCTCGGCCGGGTCGGAGGCCGGGGCGGTGTGGCCCGGCAGGATGATGACCTCGGGGGCCTCGGCCAGGATCTTCTCGAGCGGATAGCGGGCAAACCCGGTCGCGTCGCGCGCCACGTTGCGCCCACCCGCCACCTCCACGAGGTCGTCGATGAACGTATCGCAGCCAGCCACGTAGAGCGGATCGCTCCAGACCACCACCAGCACGCCCGGCCGCCCCGCTCGCCCGACGGCGTCGCGGACCGCGCCGCGCACCTCGGCCAGTCCCGCCTGCAGGCGCGCCCGCTCGGCGCTCGCCTCGAGGCCGTGGCCGGTCAGTCGACCGAGCGTGTCGAGCAGGCGGTCCACGTCCGCCAGGCTCCGCGAGTCGGTGACGAAGGTGGGGATCGACATGGCGTCGAGGGCCTCCACCGATTCGCGTCGGTTGGCGCTCGAGGCGGAGATCACCAGGTCGGGGCCGAGCCGCACGATGGTCTCGAGGGATGGCTCGTAGTCCGTCCCCACGCGGGGCACGCCCACCAGCGCCGCGGCCGGCGCGTCGCTGAAGGAGTCCACGCCGACCACCTGGGGACCCGCGGCGATCGCGAACAGGAGCTCGGTCACGTTGGGGGCGAGCGAGATCACCCGCGTGGTCGGCCAGCGGCGCGGAACCACGCGGCGCCCCAGCTCGTCGGTGAAGGTGGCCGGCTGCCCGCGCGCGGCGGCACCCCCCGTGCCCTGCGAACCGTGGCAACCGCCGAGCCCGGCCGCGACGCAACCGGCGGCGCAGAGCAGGACCCGCGCCCCGGCCCTCACAGCTCGATCCGGAGCCGGCGACCGCGCGAGAGCAGGAGCAGGAAGAACGGGCCCCCGATGAGGGCCGTCAGCACGCTGACCGGCGGCTCGCTGCCGAGCGGGAGAAACGCGAGCCGCGTGAGGGTGTCACAGGCGCCGAGGAAGACGGCGCCACCGAGGGCGCTCGCCGGGATCAGCAGGCGGTGGTCGGGACCGATCGCCAGGCGCAGGGTGTGCGGGACGATGATCCCCACGAACCCGATCGGCCCGGCGCTGGCGACCGCCACGGCGGTCAGGAACGAGGCCGCGAGCAAGAGCCCCGCGCGGGTCCTCGCCACGTCGATCCCGAGCGAGTGGGCCCCTTCGTCCCCGAGCGCGAGCGCGTTCATGCGTGGCGCCCACCAGGCGAGGAGCCCGATCCCGGCGGCGGTGGCCGCCGCCGCCCCCATCAGCCGCGGCCACTCGGGAGCGCCGAGGGCCCCGAGCAGCCACAGCAGCATCTCACCGGTGGCGCCCTGCCGCGAGAGCGAGGCGAGGAGCACGATGATGGCCCAGCTGAAGGCGTTGAAGACCACGCCGGACAGGAGCGCCACGTGGGGGACCAGGCGTCCATCCACCAGACCCAGCCGATAGACGAGAGCGATGGCCACCGTCGCGCCCACGAAGGCGCAGGAGGGGAGCCCGAGGCCCCGACCCACCCCGAGGAAGATCGCCAGCGCTGCGCCCACCGCCGCCCCGGACGACACCCCGAGCACGTACGGATCGGCCAGCGGGTTGCGCACCAAGGTCTGGAAGGTCACGCCGGCCGCGGCCAGGGCGGCGCCCACGGTCGCGCCGAGGAGGGCCCTCGGCAGGCGCACCCGAAAGACGATGGCGTGCTCGGGCGAGCCGGGGGCACCGAGCGCCCGATGCCAGTCCACCCCGCCCACGCCCGCCAGCGTGCCCGCGAGCAGCGTCAGCGCGAGGGCCGCGGCCAGCGACGCCACCACGAAGACCAGACGTTGCCGGGTGGCCCGCACGCGAAACATGGGCGCGGAAGCTAGCACGGCCTCTGGCCGTCAAGACCGTGATCGTGATCGATCACGTCCACGGGGGCGTTCCCGTTCAGGTGCACGTCAACGATCACGGGAACGGCCGATCACGGGTTCGATCACGATCGCGACCACGTTTTGGGTCCGAAGGTCGTTTTCGCCCCGCCCCCGGCCCCGGCGGTCACATCGTCGCGGCGGGCAGGACGGTCCGGAAATTCCCGTCCGAGTCGGTGCGCGTCTCGGCGCGCTCGACCGGCTCCACCCGGTGAGCGCCCGCGCAGTCGTCGGGGGCGCAGAGCACCTCGAAGAAGCGCACGGTGGCCGAACGCACGGTGTCGCCCTTGCTGTCGAACACGGTTCCCTCGACGACCTCGCCCGCCGGCAGCGTGATGTCGAAGTTGGTGTCGGTCCCCACGCTGACCGCGCTCGAGCCGTCGAGCACCAGCCGCGGATACGGCGCGTCCGGGGCGGGCTCGAGGTCGAGCGCGTACACCCCGGGATCGAGGAGCATGACGTAGCCCCCCCCGCGCGCGGTGGTGGTCGAGACGGGTCCGAGCGCGGCGGTGTCGTCGCAGTCGGAGAGGCTGGACACCCGGGTCGCCGTCACGCCCATCCCCGCGGCGGGCAGCCCATCGCCCCCGAGCACGGTGCCGCGCAGCTCCACCTTGTGATCGAGCAAGATGGTCGCTGCATACTGCGGGTCACTGTCCGAGCCCCCGGTGGTGACCGTCACCTGCGACAGGCACCTCGTCGCGTAGGGCGAGTCCGGTGGGGGGGTGGCCGAGACCTGGTAGAGCCGCGCCTGGGCCGCGGTCCCGGGCAGCAGCACGACCGACACCTGACCGTCGACCGTGGTGGATTTTTCGCGGATGAACACCGCCTGACCGCCGCCGCCCTGCGGGCTCGGGATCACCGTCTTGAAGCGAACCGTCACGTCCTGCACCGGATGCATGGTCGGGGTGTCCGAGCTGCGCACCGTGAAGACCAGCGCGGCCGGGTTGGCGAAGGCGGGCATGCGAAAGGCCAGGGTCGAGGTGCTGGTGATCCCGGCGAAGGCGAGGGGGTCGGACAGGAAGTGCGGCAAGCCGTTGTCGACCACCGGAGGCGCGGGCAGGGGCGGCGTCAGGTCGACGACGATGCTCGCCCCGCTCGGCACCGCATCGGGCGCGAACAGCAGCTGGAAGCGGCCGGAGGCGCTGGTGGTCCCGGCGTTGCTGATCACGGCGGCGGGATTGTCCGTCACGGTGGCGCGCGCGACGTAGCCGACCTGCGGATCGTCGAGCGGTCCGAGCAAGGTGCCCCCGAGCGCGATCAGGTGATCGAAGGGTGGGAGCTGCAGCGGCAGGGGATTGGTGAGCACGGTCGTGAAGGGCACGGGCGGCTGGGTGGTGTTCTTGCTCGGCGGAAAGACCCACAGCCTGGCGCTGGTGTCGATCAACCCGGCGCGCACCGGCAGCTCGAAGGTGGACGGCGCACCGGGCGCGTCGGCCGCGGCGAGGTCCGCCCCGATCGACAGATCGCTGCGTCCCGGGATCAGGCTCTTCACGTAGGCGACGAGGTGCCCCTCGCGGGCGTAGTCGGTCATGCTGGGGTCGACCAGCACCCCCGGCACGGGGACCTCGTCCTCGACCATCAGCTCGAGCTTGTCGCTGCCGACGGCGACGTCCACGATCTCGGTCGGCGCCGAGCTCGAATCGAGGAGGGGGATGACCTCGGCCGCGAAGGTCCTGCCGGTGCTGCGCGGCAGGCACGTCCCCATCATGCAGGCACCCGCGCCGCAATCCGCGTCGCTCCGGCACTGCGCCCTCGCCGGATTGGCCCCGCAGCCCGGCAACCACGCGACGGAGGCGAGAGGCAGGAGCACCGCCCCGCCCAGGCTCACGACCGCCAAGGCCAGCCGCGAGCGGGTCGGCGTCGAGGGGGGACGGCGCTCCGGGGAGGCGCTCACGGACACGCATCCATGCGCCAGCCCGCCATGATGGGCGGCTCGGCGCCCTCGGTCCGGTTGTACCGATCCGTCCCCGGGAACGCGCCCATTGGCTGAAACGGGCGGTCGGACACGATGATCACCAGCTGGTGGGACGTGCCCGGTTTGAAGTTGACACAGTCCTCCACCCGGAAGGACGCCACGCTCCCCGGGGTCAGGTTCTGTCCATCGATGATGAGCAGGCTCCGCGACTGGATGTAGGGCGGGTAGTCGAGGGCCCAGCGGACGTACAGCGTGTCTTGAGGATTCGGATCGTTGAGACGGACGGTGAAGTCCTGCGGGAGCTGACTCACGGGGGTTTCCTGGTACGGATCGAACTGTTCGAACGAGGGCGGATAGTTGGGGACGAGCGGCGGATTCTGGAAATCGGGAGCGATCGGCGCCACGCAGCCGGACGAGCCGGCGGCGAGGATCGCGCAGAGCACCGAGACCCCGAGGAGGGGACGCAGCACGAAGCGTGCCACCCGCCGCTCGTGCGGAGAACCGAGGCCCATCCCTCCCGCCTCCCCCGAGAAGCGAGACATCCGTGTCATCCCGGTTTCAACCGTTGCGCAGTGTGGATGCGCGGTGGAGCTCAGATTTCCCCCTCCGGCCCGGTGGTCGTCCCGTCCGCGCGGGTCTCGTCGCGCACCTCGGTCCCGCCCCCCTCGTCCTTCTCGAGGTGGCGAAAGATGGTCCGCGGATCGACGCCGAGCTCGCGCGCGGTCTTGGTCCGGTTGCCGTTGTTCAGCTCGAGGACCTCGTTGATGTAGTCGCGCTGAAACTTGTCCTTGGCCTCGGCCAGCGGCAAGACCGGCGGCAGATCCTCGGGCGACAGATCGAGATCCTCCGGGCCGAGCAGCGCCTTGTCCGCCAGGACCACCGCCTTCTTCAGGCGATTCTCGAGCTCGCGGATGTTCCCCGGCCACCGGTGCCGCTTGATGGCCGAGACGGCCTGCGGCGAGAATCCCCGCACCTTCCCGCCGTACTCGGGCGAGTAGCGCCCGATCATGTAGCGGGCCAGCACCACGATGTCGTCGCCCCGGTCGCGCAGCGGCGGCAGGTGGATGTGCACCACGTTGAGCCGGTAATAGAGATCCTCGCGGAACCGCCCGGTGCGAATCCCAGCCTCGAGGTCGCGGTGGGTGGCGGCGAGGACCCGGATGTCGACCGGCTCGGCGTCGTTGTCTCCGACCCGGGTCACGACGCGCTCCTGCAGGGCGCGCAGCAGCTTGACCTGCAGGGGCTGCGGCATCTCGCCGATCTCGTCGAGGAACAGGGTGCCCCCGTTGGCCGACTGGAACCGCCCGGGCTTGTTCGACACGGCGCCCGTGAAGGCCCCGCGCACGTGCCCGAAGAGCTCCGATTCGAGCAGGTTCTCGGGGATGGCGCCACAGTTGATGGTCACGAAGGGCCCCTTGGCGCGCGACGAGCGGGTGTGGATCTCGCGGGCGATCAGCTCCTTGCCGGTGCCGGTCTCCCCGGTGATCAGGACCGAGATGTCGGTGACCGCCACCTTCTGCACCTTGCGGAAGACCTCCTGCATCGGCTTCGAGGAGCCGAGGATCTCGCCGAAGCGGATCTGCTCGATGCGCTGGTGCAAGGCCTTGTTGTCGAGCTGCAGCTCGTTGACCAGCAGCGCGTTGCGGATGAGCAGGGAGGCCTGGGCGGCGAAGATGGTCAGGACCTCGAGGTGGCTCTCGTCGAAGAGCTGGGCGACGCTGTTGTTGCCGACGTAGATCATCCCGAGCGTGTTGCCCCGCTCGAGCAGGGGCACCGCCAGGACCGAGGTCAGCTTGAGGTTGACCACCGACAGGGAGTTCTTGAAGTCCGCGTCGGTGAGGGCGTCCGAGATGATGAGGGGGGCCCGGCTCTTGATCACCCGCGCCACGATCGAGTCCGACAGCTGGCTCACGGCGTCGCCGATGGTCTCGCGCCGCAGGTTGCGCGCCACCTTGACCACCGGCTCGCCCGACTCGAGCAGGACGATGAAGCCCTTGTCGGCGTTGGTGACCTGGACCACCACGTCGAGCATCGAGTCCAGCAGGTCGCTGAGGTCGTACTTCTCCATCAACTTCTGCGAGAACTCGAAGAGCTTCTTGTACGAGTTCAGCTCGGCCAGGGTGCGGGCGGCGGTCTCGTCGGTGACGGGCTCGTCGTACAGGGAGAACTCGAGCTCCACCATCCCCACCCGGATCCGGTCCTCGTGGGTCAGCCGGTGCTTGTTGCGCTTGCGGCCGTTGATGAAGAGCTCGGCGTCCTTCTCGGTGGTCGCGATGTGGAAGTCGCGTCCGTCGAAGTGGATGAAGGCGTGGCTCTCGGCCAGCAGAGGATCGGGCAGGGAGATGTCCACCTCCTCGCCGCGGCCGAGCGAGGTGATCTTCTTGTAGATGTGATAGACCCTCACGCCCTTTCCGGGCAGGTGCATCCTCAGCGTGGCCATGTGGTTTGTGGAATTTCCCCCATCTGCATGTCTGCGGTCTGAAGTGATTGTCTCGGGTGGTGCCTGACGGCCGCGGGCCGCCCGCTCAGAACGAAAAGCTCAGCATCGCCCCGCTCGGCCCACCCGCCGAGAACCGAGGCGTCAGCGTCGGGCCCGGGCGCGGCCCCGAGAAGAAGCCCATCCCGGTGGCCGTCGCCCCCTCGACCTGGCCCCTGCCATGGCCCAGCTTCGCGCCGTCGTCCCCGCCTCGCCCCTCGCCCGGCGCGGCAGACGACGAGGGCCGTTCGGGGACAGGGACTCCCGTCTCGGGCGGCGGCAGGTAGGTGTCCCCGAGCGGGACCTCCGTCCGGAAGCTCCGGATGGCGTCCACGATGCCCCAGATGGCCGTGGCGAAGAAGAGTCCGCCGCTCACCACCTGCAGCCGGGTGAGGTTGCGGGAGAGGTTCTCGCTCGAATGATCGATGCGATCGTCCGGGCAGACCCCGGGCGAGCCGTCGGGCTGGGCGACCACGGGGTCGAGGCACCCGCGATAGGGCCTGACCCCGTAGGCCGCGAAGTTGACCGTGAAGGCGGCCAGCGAGGTCACCGCCAGGGCGGACTCGGTGGTGAGGAAGAGCCACCCCTTCTTGCGGTTGCCGTTCTGGAACTGGCCGGACCCGAACGGCAGGAAGTTGATGGCGTAGGAATGCCGCTCGATCCGCCGCTCGACCAGACCGCCGGCCGGCTTCTTGGCCAGCTCGGCCTCCCGCTTCTTGAGGCGGGCCTCGATGTCACCGAGCTCGGCGCGCTGCTCGCGCACCACCCCCTGGAAGAACTCGACCACCCGCGGGGACTCGAGGTACGGATCGAGCTGGAAGTCCGGCGAGAGCTCGAGCAGCTTGCGAAACTCCCGGCGGGCCTGCTCCTGCTGGCCCTCGAACAGGTAGGCCACGCCCAGCATTCGATGGGTCTGCACCACCTCCTCCTCCGAGTCGAGCCGCAGCTCGGGGTAGAGCAGAGGGTGCAGGAGCCCGATCGCGCGCTTGTACTCGCCACGAAAGAAGGCGTTCCGTCCGCGCTCGAAGTCGTCGCTCGGGTTGGTCGCGGCCAGCACCACCACGAACAGGGCCGGGAGGGCGAAACCGCTCAGCATCGGGCACCTGCCCTCGGGCGGGTCGGGCGCGGGGGGCGGCGGTGGCTCATGGGCGACCCGGCAGGTCGATGGCGATGGCCTTGGTCTCACCAGCCCGGACCACCACGCGCTGGTGGGCGAGCCCGTGCTCCGAGTCGACCGAGACGTCGACATCCTTCTGTCCGTCGTCACCGGCGGCAAATGGGATGTTGGCCTCCTCGCCGGGCTCCACCACCGATCCACGACCGGTCCCGCTGGCGTCGCGCACCATGACCTTGGCCTTCGCATCCCCCGGGGACACGTTCACCACCAGGCGGGCGGGCTTCCACTTGAGGCGCCGGGCGATCACGCCGTCGGCGGGGAAGGGGCTGTCCGGCCCCACCTCGATGCGCTCGCCGAAGCAGCAGCCGGCAGGGCTGCGGAACTCGACCTGGTGGACGCCACTCCACGGAACGGTCAGGGTGCGGTGGTCGGTGTCGTAGGCGAACTGCCGCTGGCCGTCGAGGAACACGTCCACGTTCTGGGGCGTCGGGCCGAGGATGAACGTCCGGACCCCGGACCCGCCGGACACGCTCGACCCGCGGCCCGCGGTCGACGGTGCCGTGCCTACTGGAGTCGCGGCTCCGACAGCGCCTTCGTTCCCGGGATCGTCCCGACGGGACGCCTCGGGCGTGCTCCGCGCTCCTGGCTCCCCGGGCGCTCCGGTTCCCCGGGGCCGGGGCTTCGCGAGCGCGCCGGCTCCCGGCGCCGCGCGCGGCCCGAGCGCGCGGTCGGTGGTCGCGCCATGCGGCCGCCCCGCCGAGCCCGCGGCGGCGGCCAGGGACGCTCCGGACGTCGTGACCGGGCTCGCCGGTCGTTGGCCCGTCGTGCCCGCGCCCTGCGCCCTGGCGGCGCTCGCGCTGCCCGAGCCGCGGGTCGTCGCCTCGGCCCCAGCTGGCGCCCGATCCGACGGCCCGGCCCCGAGCAAGCGCGACAGGAGGGCGATCAGCACCGCCAGTCCCCCCCCGGCCACCGCGAACCCGGCGTACATGCGGATGCGGCTGCGCCGCTCCATGCGCTGGAGCGCGGCCATCACCCGCTCGTTCGCCGAATCGTACCCGAGGATCCGGTTCCAGCACTGGATGGCGCGGGGCACGTTGCGGGCGACCAGGTACGCGTCGGCCGTTCCCATGAGCGCGGTGGTCATCCGGGAGGGCAGCGCCTTCTCGAAGGCCTCCGGGTCGGCGAAATAGGTGCGGAGCTCGGCCCCGGGATCCCGCAGACCGCACGCCGCGAGGTAGGCCTCGAGATCGTCGGTCAGCTCCTGGACACTGGCATGCCGTCCCTCAGGGTCGTGGGCGAGCGCGCGCGACATGGCCTTCCAGAGCTGCTCGCCGATGGCGCGGTGGGTGGTGCGCGGGTCCGCGAAGCGACCCTCGGTGATCTTGCGCAGCACCTCGTGCGGGTTCTTCCCCGAGAACGGCAGGCTCCCGGTCGCGATCTGGTACAGCAGGATCCCCGCCCCGAACACGTCGGTGCGCGCGTCGAGGGGCCGCCCCTCGATGAGCTCGGGCGCCATGTACGCGGGCGAGCCGAGCAGCTGTCCGGTCACGGTCATGCGCTCGAGGTCGAGCACCTGCGCGATCCCGAAGTCCATCAGCTTGATGACCCCGTCGGAGCGGATCATCACGTTCTCTGGCTTGATGTCGCGGTGGATGATGCCCGCCTGGTGGGCGTGGGCGAGGGCCCGGCCGAGCTGGGCCACGATCAGCGCGGCGATCTCCGGGAACTTCACGGCCCGACCCTGCAAGAACTGCTTCAAGGTCTGCCCGCGAATGAACTCGGTGACGATGAAGGCCGCGTCCCCGGGGTTGCTGCCCGAGTAGTCGAAGATCTCGAGGATGTTGGGGTGCTTGAGCTTGGCCACCGCCTGGGCCTCGCGCTGGAGCCGCGCCTTCGACTCGGGGTCGGCCGACAGGTGGGCATGCAGGATCTTGACCGCCACCTCGCGCCCGAGGGTCTCATCCTGCGCGCGATACACGACCGCCATCCCTCCTTGCCCGACCTCCTCGATGAGCCGATAGCGGGCGGGAAGTGGAATTGTCTCGCTGATTACCACGACACCACGGTCATAGGGGGACGACTGGTCTTCATACTACGCGGGCAGGTTCTCGGGGTTCAAGGTTTGACACGGAATCGGCGAGCGCAAGGGCGACTGGTCGCAACCGCGTCGCGGACGGGTCACAGACAGGTCGCGGCAAACGCCGGTCGACCACGGCCATGGACGTGGGACGTGGAGGGGCGTGTGCGATGCTCCGACCGAGCGACCACCCGGCCCAGGGCGTCCGTCGGCGCCGTGGGTCAAGGCGCAGCGCGTTGTCCGAGGCCGTCCACCGGGTGGGCGAGAAAATACGGCAGCGCCTCCGCCATGAGGTCGAGGTCGGGGTCGAGCTGCTTGCCGATGCCCTCGGTGACGGCGATCGCGATGTTCACGATGGTGAACGTGGGATTCACGCGCACCCGGTGGGCCCGCAGGATGCGCAAGAGGTCGAGCAGCACCTTGCCCACCTGCACCTCACCGAGGCGGTAGCCCCAGTACTTGCCTACGAAGTCGATGATGCTGGCGCGGTAGCGCTCGAAGGCGTCGGGATCGGTGGCGGGGCGATCGGCGGTGGCGGACATCTCGAACATCAAGCGCGCCATGGTGTCGCCGTCGCGCTGGGCCCAGGCGCCGAAGAACCGGGCGAAGTTCTGGCGGTTGTGGTCGTCGAGCTCCCCGACGAGCCCCAGGTCGAGCAGCGCCAGCTTCTCGTCCGAGGTGATGAAGATGTTCCCCGGGTGCAGATCGGCGTGCACGAAGCCGTCCTCGAAGATCATCTTCAGGAGGACCTGCAACCCGAGGCGCGCGATGCGCGGGCGATCGAAGCGGGTCCCGCCGGCCGCCAGGATCTTGGTGCCCTCGATGTAGCTCATGGTGAGCACCCGCGCCGAGCACAGCTCCTCGACCAGGGTGGGGAACAGCACCTGCGGATGGTCGCGGAAGTTGGCCCGGAAGCGCCGATTGTTGGTGGCCTCGATGCGGAAATCGAGCTGCGCCGCGATGGCGCGACCGAACTCCTCGACCATGGCCACCGGGGCCAGGTTGGCGATCGACGGCCACCTGGCCAGCAGCGACGCCACGCGCTTCATGACCGCGAGATCGAACGCGCACAGCTCCACCACGTTCGGCCGACGGATCTTCACCGCCACCAGCCGCCCGTCCGGGAGGCGCGCCTTGTGCACCTGCGCCACCGAGGCCGAGGCGATGGGCACCGGGGCGAGCTCGGAGAAGATCCCGGTGTAGGGGCGACCGAAGTCCTCCTCGATGGTGGAGGTGGTGGCGTCGAAACCGAACGGCCCCACGTCGTCCTGCAGGTGCTCGAGCGCACGCGACAGGTGGTCGGGGATCAGGTCCGGGCGGGTGCTCATGATCTGACCGACCTTGACGAAGGTCGCGCCGAGCTCACGAAACAGGTCCAGCACCACCTGCCCGAACCAGGTCTGCCGCCGGGCCTTGCCCGCGAAGGCCACGCACAGCACCACCCAGCCCAGCCACCAGCGCAGCGTGTGCTTCGCCACCAGGAACGCGATGGTCGAGGCGCGACCGGCCAGCCGCAAGCGTTGCTGACCGCGGGGCGCCGACGTGAACGTGGGTGCCGCAACGAATGGCATGCCTGCAAAGCTTACCAGGTGCGCCGCGGCCAGAGTCGGTCCCCCCCCCTCGGTCGATCGGTCGATCGGTCGATCGGTCGGGGGGTGAGCTCCCGCGGGGTTTCATTTGACCTTCGGGTTTCCGCGCCGGACTATTGGAGGGCCATGACACGGCAATCGACTTCGCTGGCGACCGCTCGTGAAACGCAGCCGGGCCAGGGGGCTCCCGGGGCCCGTCCCGGAGGTGCCAGCCCCGGGGCCATGCCCGGCCCGGCGGCCGGCGCCGAGGAGGACCGGACCCTCGAGAAGCGCACGGTGGTCGAGATGTGGAACCGGCGGGTCGAGCGCAGCGCCGGTGAGGTGGCGTTTCGGTTCAAGGAGGGCGAAGGCAAGGAGGACAAGGTCTGGAAGGGCCTCACCTGGACCGAGGCGGATGCCTACGCCCGGGAGGTGGCGGCCGGGCTGGTCGAGCTCGGCGTGGCGCCTGGTGATCGGGTGTGCATCGTCTCGCAGACCCGCCTCGAGTGGATGGTGTGCGACGTCGCGATCCTGATGGCGGGGGCCATCACCGTCCCCATCTACCCTTCGAGCACGGCCGAGCAGTCCGCCTTCATCGTCAACGACGCGGGGGCGCGGGTGGTCATCACCGAGGACGCCGCGCAGCTCGAGAAGCTGCTGTCGGTGCGGGCCACGCTGCCGAGCGTGCACGCGTTCGTGCACATGGCCGGGGACGTCGCGCTCGAGCGCGCGGATGCGCGCGGCCGCACCGCCATCCGCATCGACGACGTTCGTTCCAGGGCCGGCGACGGCGCCTCGATCCGCGCCCTCGCCGAGCTGCGCGCCACCGGGGTCGTCCACCCGCGCGGTCGGGCTCCAGGCGAGGCCGCCCTCGGACCGGACGATCCCTTCACGATCATCTACACCTCGGGCACCACCGGCAACCCGAAGGGAGTGGTGCTGTCACACCGCAACCTGACGTCGGGGGTGGCCAGCGCCTGCCGCGCCATGACGCTCTTCGCCAGCGACGAGCAGCTCCTGTTCCTGCCGCTCGCGCACGTGCTCGGGCGAGAGCTGGCATGGGTGAGCGTCCAGGCCGGCCTCACCACCTGGTTCGCCGAGTCGATCGCCAAGCTGAAGGACAATCTGGTCGAGATTCGTCCCACCTACATGGCCGGGGTGCCCCGGGTCTTCGAGAAGTTCTACGCCGGCGTGCAGGCTGCCCTCGCCCAGGGCTCGCCCGTCGCCCGGCGCATCGCGGGCTGGGCGCTCGGGGTTGGTCGCCGCTGCAGCGAGGCCATCACCGCCGGCAGGCCCATCGGCGGCTGGCTCGGCTTCCAGCGAGCCATCGCCGACCGGCTGGTGTTCTCGAAGCTGCGCGCGCGGCTGGGGCTCGACCGCTGCCGGTTCCTGGTGTCGGGGGGCGCGCCGCTGGCGGCGGAGATCGCGCAGTTCTTCCACGGCGTGGGCATCATGATCATCGAGGGCTACGGGCTCACCGAGACCACGGCGGCGGCCTTCCTGAACCGCCTCGATGTGTTTCGTTTCGGGACGGTCGGGCCGGCCCTCGACGTGGTGGAGGCCAAGATCGCCGACGACGGCGAGGTCCTGATGCGGGGTCCCTCGGTGTTCCGCGTGTATCACGGGAACCCGGCGGCCACCACCGAGGCCATCGACGCCGACGGCTGGTTCCACAGCGGGGACATCGGGCACTTCGAGGACGGCTTTCTGCGCATCACCGATCGCAAGAAGGATCTGATCGTCACCGCGGGCGGCAAGAAGGTCGCGCCGCAGGTGCTGGAGAACGCCATCAAGATGCGCATCCCGCTGGTGAGCGAGGCGCTGGTCTTCGGGGACAACCGGCCTTACTGCGTGGCGCTCGTGACCCCGTCCGCGGAGGCGTTTCGCCGCTTCGGGGTCGATGGCCAGGTGGACGTCGCGGGCCCCCTGCGGGCGGCCATCGCGGAGGATCTCCAGCGCCTCAACGCCACGCTGGCCTCCTACGAGACCATCAAGGAGTTCGCGATCCTCCCGCAGGACTTCAGCGAGGCGGCCGGCGAGATCACCCCCAGCTTCAAGGTCAAGCGCAAGGTGGTGATCGACAAGCACCGCCAGCTGATCGACGGCCTGTACAAGAAGACACGCGACTGAGGTCAGTAGGCGGTGAGGTCGATGAGGTTGCCGGTCATCATCAGCATCGAGAGCACGGTCCACGAGGAGTCGTAGTAGACGCCGCCGACCAGGGCCTGGTTGGTGGCGACGGTGGCGTAGGCCTGGTCGACGAAGGCCTGGTAGGTGGCGGCCGGCATGGCCATGGCCCCGACCCCGGCCGGGCCCACGAAGGCCGCCGACTGGATCTTGGACGCGGCGCCGGTCTGGAACTGGGGATTCGGCGTGCCGTCGAGGTTGTAGCCGTCGACGATGCCGGCCACGCCCATCTGGCTGAAGAAGGCGCTGGTCTTGGACACGTAGTCCTTGGCGCGGGTCTCGCCGAACAGGCACCAGTCCATCCCGATGCGAAAGGGGGTGCGGCAGGAGTCGTACTGGTAGTTGGCCATCGCCCCGGCAAAGACCCCCGCGTTGGGCTTGCCGCTGGTGTCGCACCAGGCCGGCACGAGGCCGTTGGTCTGGTTCCCGTTGGTGGCATTGAGCGCCGTGGCCAGCGTGTCGTAAGACTGCTGCAGCAGCATGTTCCAGTTGCTGGTGTTGGCCGTGTCGACCTTGGCGAACTGGCGGTAGTAGTAGGGCGCGAAGTACGAGATGTTGATGGTCGAGCCATCGCCCCAGCCGTCGCCCGGCTTGACGTGGCGATAGTCGAAGACCTCGTAGTTCCAGACCTTGCCGATCTGGTCCTTGGCGAGCTGCAGGTAGGTCTTGCCGAGGCTCCCCATCCCGCCCCATTGCTTGTCGGCCATCAGGAGCGCGAAGGCCATGTCCTCGTCGGCGTCGGTGGCCGCGCCGCCGCCGGAGACCTGGGTGCCGGCGGCGTTGATGTACCAGTTCATCAGGCCCTTGTCGTCGAGCCAGCCCTGCTCGTACTTCCACAGGTCGTCGAAGAGCGCCTGGTCGTTCATGTAGACGGCGATCAGCATCCCGTAGCCAATCCCCTCCGAGACGGTCGAGCCGAGCTCGAGCCCGGGCTCCTTGGTGCGCTTGACCCGCCGGTAGGTGTTGTTCCCCACCTTGGCGCCGTCGCTGGTGATGGTGTTCATCTTCCACTGGTCGTAGGCCGCCTTCACGTCCTCGTTGCGGTAGGCGGTGGGGTAGATGCAGCGGCTCTGCTCGCGGTTCTGGGGAAACGGGAACTTGGCGGTGGCGTCGGCCGGGGTGGGGCCGCGGCTCGGGGGTGGGGCCCCGCCGGTGCCGGGCATTCCGCCGGAGCCATTCCCGCCGCTCGAGGTGATGGCGGAGGCGGCGGCGCTGCCGCCCGTGGCGGGCCGGCCCCCGCTGGCCGAGAGGTTGCCTCCGCCGGACCCGCCGGAGCTGTCTTGCCGCCCGCCAGTGCCGCCCGAGGGCGCTGAGCCTCCGGTGGCGAGCCCGCCCGAGCCCGACGCGCTGGCGGTCGAGGCTCCGCCAGTCCCGCCGCTGGTGCCCGCTCCGGGGCTCGGATGGACGCACGCGGCGACTGCGCAGGCAACCAGGGGAACGAGGCTGACGCCCGCGGCCCGCCGGGTACCACGGCGACGAACGATGGGAACCGGAGAAACCTGCGACTCAAACATGCGTGGAAATACCATCCGGGTCGGGGGGAACGGCGGAGGGGGGAATGACGGAGGGGGGAATGACGGAGGGGGGGAAACGGCGGAGGGATCGTGACGCCACGACCTTCCGCCTCGGCTCCGGGTCAGGAGGC
>CAZIOH010000107.1:0-7184 GCA_964540815.1 uncultured Myxococcales bacterium
CCCGGCTCGAAGTCGTCGCGCTCGTCGCGCACGATGCGCAGCTTGTCGTCGACCCGCTTGCAGCCCTCCGGCACGCCGTCCACCCGGTGCAGGGCGTCCGTGACCTCCGGCCAGGAGGCCACGTGCTCGTTGGTGAGCAGGTAGGTCTCGGTGGCGGTCGCCTCGTAGGCGAAGGCCGACCCGAGCTCGCTGGTCGCCAGGCGCTTGCGGCGCAGCTTGCCGTCGGGGCCGAAGAACGGGCATTCGTAGCGCGCGCTCGAGCGGACGAGGTAGCTGTACTGGCCCCGGGGACCTTGCTCGGTCTGCCGGGTGCGCAGCGACTCGAGCTGCAACGAGTCTCCGTAGTCCCCCTGGCACTGCGCCGTGGTGGTGGCCGATAGACGCGAGCGGGTCAGCAGATCGATGGCGATGGCGGCCGCCGCCAGCGAGAAGAGGGTCCCGATGATGGCCACCGGCGAGCGCCAGCCGAGGCGCCGCCCCCCACGCCGCCGGGCGTACCGGCCGGCGCCCCAGCCGCGCGACCGGCTCCCCGGCAGGGGCGGGTCGGGACCTGCTCCCGGGCTACCCGCGGAGGTCTCGGTCGGCTCCGAGCCCGCGCCCGAGTCGGAGTCGCCCGCGGGCAGAGGATCGGGTATGGACGGATCTCGCAGAATTCCCAATTTTAGCACGAGTCGGAGGCCGTCGGCCGCCGGTCTGGGGCCGTCCGCTGTACCATGTCCCGGCCATGCCGAAGGCCACAGTGTCGAGCGCCACCAGCGCCACCATCAACGGGGAGACCATCCGCGCGGCGATCGCCCTCGCCGGCAAGTCGGTGTTCCAGCACCTGCTCTACGTCGGTGATCTCCAGCTCGCGGACGACTACTTTCGCGGGCATCCGAAGGCCCGCAAGAAGCTGGTGCAGGCGGTGGCGAGCCCTGCCCAGCGCACGGTGATCGAATCGCAGCAGATCCAGGTGCTGCCCATCCCGGACTTCGATCTCGGTCGGGCCGAGAAGATGAAGCTGGCGATCGTGGCGGGGATCTCACGTGGGATCTACAAGGAAGGGGAGGTGGTCCTCGGCTTGCTGTCGCGCACCCCGGTGAGCCCCCCCGACTCGATCCTGGTGGTCACCGTCGGCGAGGAGGTCCAGGACGGGTCGTTTGGCTTCCTGCAGGCCCAGGGGGTCTCGGCCGGGGTGTTCGATGCCCTGTTCGATCTGGCGGTCTCCATCGGGGTCGAGGGCTGGGAGGGACGCCCGGTGGGCGCGCTCTTCGTGGTGGGGGACTCGGCCACCGTGATGGAGAAGTCGCGGCAGCTCACCATGAACCCGTTTCAAGGCTACTCGGAGGACGAGCGGAACATCATGAACCCGGAGGTGCGCCACGCCCTCCATGCCTTCTCGGTCCTCGACGGGGCCTTCGTGATGCGCGAGGACGGCGTGGTGCTGGCGGCGGGGCGCTACCTGAACTTCGACGAGCGAAAGGACATCGACGTGCCGCTCGGCCTCGGCGCGCGCCACATGGCCGCCGCCGGCATCTCGCGCGACTCGACCGCGGTGGCCATCGTGGTCTCGCAGACCTCGGGCTCGGTGCGAGTCTTCCGCAATGGCAAGGTCGCCCTCGAGCTCGCGCCGCGCGTGCGCCGGAGCTAGACCCGTGCAGGTCCTCGGGGTGGCGGGGCCGACTCGGACCTCTCCGCTCGCCCGTGCAGACGGCTCACCAGGTTGTCGAGCGTTCGCCCGGTGTCGGTGTCGACGCCCAGCTTGAGGAACTGCTGGAGGTGTTCAGCCGAGGAGCAGCGGATCTCGACCTTCATGCGCGTCGTCTCGCCTTCGGATGTCAGAGCCACGGTCCCGACCGATCCTAGGGCGTCGAACACCAGCTTTCCCGGACGGTCGACCACCCGGTAGACCCCGGTGAAAGGAGGCCCGTGGCCCGCATTCTCGAAGGTGAACGTTCCACCGGCACGAAGGTCGATCTGACACTTCGTCAGTCGATTTCCGGTCGGATCCCACCACTCGGCGAGCTCCTCGGGACGCGTCCAGGCGTCGAACACGTCCTCCCGGGGGGCGCGCAGCTTGCGCTCGAACCTGATGGTCAAGGTCTCGTGGTCGATGGTTGCACTCTTCATGTTTTGCCTCCGTCTTCGTGCTGTTTCATGGACATGGATTCCCTATGAGCTCCCTGGCTTCTTCCCTCTGCGCTGCTTCGCCTCGAGCAGCGACTCGAGCCGATCGAGGCGTCGATTCCACTGTTCGCGGAACGGCCCGAGCCACGCGTCCACTTCCCGCAGGGGCCCCCCGACCACCAACGTTCGCGGTCGCCGCTGGGCGTCGCGCCCGCGGGCGATGAGGCCGGCGTCCTCGAGGACCTTGAGGTGCCGCGAGATGCTCGGTTGTGCCATGTCGAAGGGCGCGGCCAGCTCGGACACGGTGGCCGCACCCATGGCAAGCCGCGCGAGGATCGCGCGACGTGTGGGGTCGGCGAGGGCGCCGAACACGAGGTCGAGGTGCGCGGGGTCATTCATAGCCATGTACATATATAGCGTACAGGCTATGTTGTCAAGCAGTGGTCTGGCTAGTCGTCCTCGGCGCCCGGTGTCGGCTGGTCGGCGTCCTCGAGCTCGGCCTCGGCGGCGATGTAGGGGACGTAGCGGAAGTCTCGGATCGCGCGGATCTTTCCCGTTTCCCCGGCCTCTCCGGGTTCGATGTCGACGAGGATGAAGTATGCCGGCCGCGGAGCTCCGCCCGCCGGGTACGCGCCAAGCGCCAGGCGACCCTCGAGACGCACCACGCGCAGCGTGACGGCCTCCTTCTCGTAGCGCTCGAAGTAGGCCCCCACCGACTTGCCCTGGCGCTGCGACTTTGACACCAGATCGAGCCGGCAGTCGTCGCTCACCATCGCGCGCACGCCGTCCCAGTCGCGCGCGTTGAAGAGCGACGCGTAGCGATCCAGGTCGGAGCGGAACGGGCCGGGCGCCTCCTCGGGGGCGCGCTCGGGCTCGAGCAAGTTCTTCCGCCCGCGCACGAGGGCGGCCTTGACGGCGAGAATCGTGGTTCCCATGGTCTCTGCGGTCTCCTCCAGCGAATGGCCGAGGACGTCCTTGAGGATCACCGCGCTCCGCTGGATGACCGGGAGCCCGAGGAAGCGCGCCAGGGCTGCGCGCACCACCGCGGGATCGGGGCGGTCCTCGAACCCGGCGAGGTCCTCGAGGTCGCCGTGGACGTGGACCTGGACCAGCTTTCGCTCGTGGCTGCGCAGGAGATCGAGCGCGGTGTTGTGGGCGATCCGGAAGAGCCACGGGCGCAGGGGCGGCACCTCCGGCGACAGGCTGAGCGCGTAGAATGCCTTGGCCAGCGTCTCTTGCACGATGTCCTCGCCTTCGATCACCGAGCCGGTCAGACGCGCGCAGTAGCGGTGGAGCTCGGGCCGGACGCCAGAGACCACCGCCAGGAACTGCTCTCTGGCCTCGGCCAGGCTGGGAGGTGTCCGGGTCACCCGCCTCGGCGGCCCTTGGCCTTGCTCATCGGGCTTCCGCTTCGGCGGCGCGCTGGAGATCGGCCGCGTAGGTCTCGAACACCTGGGCGAAGTCGGGCAAGGACGACTTGATGAGGGGCAGCATGAGCCCGGCGAGCTCCTCGTGCATGGAGAACTCCGTGCCGCCGTCGCTGCGCGGGGAGAGCACGAACGTTCGGACGCCCCGGAACATCGGGGCCATTCCGTCGCTCCAGGTCATCGACCGACCGGGGGTCACCGACGACACCTTGAGCTTGAAGGTGCGCTTGGGTGCGGTCGGCACCACCACCCTGAGCGTCCCGCCCTCGGCGATCTCCCCGTCGATCCGGGTCACCGTCGAGTTCCACCGAGCAAACCCCTCGGCGTCGGTGAGCAGCGACCAGACCCGGGTGGGGCTGGCCTTGATGCTGGCGCGGATCCCGCAGGCCATGCGAAACGCGCTCTCGACCTTGGTGGCCTTGGCGGTGGGGCTATTCGACATGTCTCCTCTCACGACGATCGAGCGAGGCAGAAGGATGCGGCCCGCGAACCGATTTGGCCAATCGCGACGCAACGCGCGTCCGGACCCCTTCCCGTGGGGCCGGACGCGTCCCCGTGTCATCCGCCCGAGAGGTACTGCTCGCGGACCGCGATGCCCGAGGCCAGGTGACTGACCGACACGATGGCGACGTAGTCCGCGAAGCGGAAGCGCCGCCGGGCGGTCAGCATCGGTGTTCGCTCCACCTCCGCCAGGGTGACGCCGCCCTCGGGCTGGACCGACGACGACCCTCCGAGCAGCGCGCCGAGCCGGCTCGTCGTCGAGGCGAGCGCCTCGGCCGCCGCCTGCACCGGCACCCCGCGCGAGAAGGCGTCGACCGACACCAGCTGGCCCGACGGGCCGAAGGTGAACGCCAGGTCCTCGATGGTCTCGGGTCCGGCGTGCCCGGCGCCGCCGCCATCCGCCGCGCCCGGCAGCGCGCCGCGCGGGACGTCGGTGCAATGCAGGGAGACCAGCCCCCGCGTGCGGGCCGTGCACGACACGCCGGCTCCGACGGCCCATGCCTTCACGTCCCCGGAGACCGTCCGGTCGAGTGCGAAGCCGAGGGCGGGCCGCGCCGGTGCGCGCCCGGTTCCGCGCACGCTCGCGAGCCCGGTCTGGCGGAGACGGTCGACCTCGGCGGCCGTGACCCGCGCGGCCGGACACCCCGCCAGCCAGGCGAGATGGCCGAGCAGCGGGCGACCGAGCGGCGTGTGGAGCAGGCCAATCGCCAGGGTGGCCACCACCAGGACCCCGGCCACGCCGAGCGCGCGCCGGGCGCTCCGGGAGGGGACCCGCAGGGTCGCGCTCACGATCCCCCCGCCCCGGCGTGTCCGCCGGCGCCCCCTCCCGCGCCGCCGGCGCCCCCTCCGGCGCCGCCGCAGCTGTTGTAGATCTTGACCGGCGTCTCCACGATCTGGCTCTTCAGGGGCGCAACCGCGGTGGCGATGGTGGTGACGTCGGCCGGGGCCACGCCGTCCGCGGTGAGGACCGCGCCCAGATCCATGACGAACTTGTCGAAGATGTTGCCCGGGATGCCGAGGCCGGCGTGGATCTCGCTCATGCTCGCGCACATGTCACCCTGGTCGTTCGTGCCCGGATAGGTGCCGGGGCCGCCCATGAGCACGGTGAACTGCAGGCGCAGGCAGCTCTTGAGCCTGGCGACGGAGTCGTGCCCGGCGGTGCCCACCACCGCGAAGTAGGGGACCTCCTCGCAATCGGCGAGCAAGCCCGCCACGGCGTCGTCCACCACCTTCGGGATCGCGGCGCCATACTTGGTGTAGAGCGAGGCCGTGGCGCCGCCCGCGCCTCCGGCTCCTCCGGCTCCTCCACCACCGCCACCTGCGCCTCCGCCACCCGCACCGCCGCCGCAGCTGTTGTAGGTCTTGCTCGGCGTCTCGACGATCTGGCTCTTCAGCGGGGCGACCGCGCTCGCGATCGTGGTGACGTCGGCCGCCGCCACGCCGTCCGCGGTGAGGACCCCGCCCAGATCGACGACGAACTTGTCGAAGATGTTACCGGGGATGCCGAGGCCAGCGTGGATCTCGCTCATGCTCGCGCACATGTCGCCCTGATCGTTCTTGCCCGGGTACGTGCCCGGGCCGCCCATGAGCACGGTGAATTGCAGCCGCAGACAGCTCTTCAGTCGAGCGACCGAGTCGTGCCCGGTGGTGCCGACCACGGCGAAGTACGGGACCTCCTCGCAGTCCGCCAGCAGCCCCGCCACGGCATCGTCCACCACCTTGGGGATCGCGGCGCCGTACTTGGTGTACAGCGAGGGCGCGCCCGCGCCCCCGCCGGCTCCGCCGAGCCCGCTCGTCCCTCCCGTGCCGCCCGGCTCGGGGGTCGAGCTGCTCTTCGACGAGCCGCACCCGATCGCCACGACGCCGAGCACGCACAGCCCGTACAGCGCGGCGCCGCCAGCCGTGCGCGCACGTCCGATTCCTCTCGACAGATCCATGGCGCCCGGGCCGCCCGTCACATGCTTTCGCTTCATAGTCGACTCCTTTATTCGTCCGTCGCCGCGCGTTTCCGACGTGCGGCTCGGTCCCTGTACAGCCGACGGAGCCAAATGGATCTCGTGCGCCCAGGAATTTCCCGGTCGGGAACCCGCTAAGGTCGCGCGATCAAGCGGATCAGGCGACCGAGCAGGGTCATGGGGATGAGCCCGTCGCCATTGATGACCAGCGCCAGACACTCGGCACCGGCCTCGACCCGCTGGATGTGGGTGTCGCCGGGCGTGCGGATCGACAGATCGCCCGGGGCGAAGCGCCCGACCACATCCACGAGCGCGCCGGTCAGGACCAGGGTCAGCTCCGTCGTCTTGTGACCGTGCTCGGGAATGACCAGGCCGGGCCTGAGGCGGACCACCCGCACCGTCCCGGTCTCTGTCCCGGTCTTTGTTCCGGTCTCTGTCCCGGTCTTGGCCGACAGGCCCGCGTTCGTCGCCTCGCCGAGCATCACGTTCACCCCACGAATCCCGGGCGCGATGTATCGCCAGCGCGTCGGGCCGTCCGGCAGACGGGGCGCCAGCAACGCACCCACGCCACGGGGAACGCCGAGCCGCTCTCCGTCGGGCCAGGTGGCTCCCATCCCGGGCGCCGCCGCACCCTCGGGGGACGAAGCACCATCGAGCCGCGCCATCGCCGCCTCCAGCGCCCCGGCGGACATGCGTGCCGGGCCGGCCGTGTCGAGCAGGGCGCCGCCGATCCCGTCGAGGCGCCTCGCCTCCTCCCGGCAGTGGGCGCACAGCGCGACGTGGCAGGCGATGGCCAGCGCCACGGCTTCGCCCTGGCGTCCGGTGACGTAGTCCAGCAACGCCTCATCGGGGACATGGTGGAAGGGCCCGCCCGCGCCGGTTCCCCTCCGCGTCGCATCCTGCACGGTGGTGCTCATGCTTGCCACCTCCGGGTGACGACCACGCGCAACCGTTCGAGGGCCAGTCGCACCCGGGTCTTGACCGTTCCGAGCGGCAGGCCGCGCCCCTCCGCGCTCTCGCGCATGGACTGCTCGGAAAAATAGACGTCCTGCAGGGCCTGCCGCTGTTCTTCCGGAAGCTCGAGCAGGGCCGAGCGCAGCATGCGGTCCCGCTCACCCGCCATGATCAGGGCGTCCCCGCCGGCGGCGGGCGCTTCCTCGGCGGTGGGCGAGATGGGCGAGATGGGCGAGATGGG
>CAZIOH010000107.1:7284-22783 GCA_964540815.1 uncultured Myxococcales bacterium
TGGGCGAGATGGGCGAGATGGGCGAGATGGGATCGAAGAGATCCGTCTCGGTCGAGGCCTTGCCCCGGCGGCTGTTGAGGAAGCGGTTGCGGGCCATCGCATAGATCCAGGTGCTGGCCGCCCCCCGAAGCGGGTCATAAAGGTGCGCCTTCTTCCACACCGTGAAGAGGACCTCCTGGGCCAGATCCTCCGCCCCCCCGGCGTCGACGCCAGCCGCCATCAACTGGCCCTTCACCCTCGGGGCGAACCAGGCGAACAGCTGCGCGAAGGCCGCCTTGTCGCGGCGCCGCGCGACCTCCCCGAGCAGTGCCTCCGCGTCCGGCCGACCGTCGTTCAAGCGGACAGGGAGCCTATCACGGTGCATCGTGGGTCTGAGATTCCTGCTGGTGTGGAGCATGTCGCGACGACGTTTCGATCTCTCTACAGCGGGAAGACGATTTCGGATCTCTCGTCGGTCAGTGGGGATCCCAACTGGCTGTCAGGTGTAGGGAAACCCGGGAGGGGACCATCCTTCCGCGGTCCTCCGCGCACCCGCGCGCGTCGCGGTCGGGCGTGTTAGGTTCCCTCGCCAATGAGTGGGCAGAGCTGGCGCTTGTCCGACCTCGACGAGTCGTTGGTGGAGGTCCTCGGCGCGCGCCTCGGAGTGCGTCCCCTCATGGCCCGGATGCTGGTGTCGCGTGGCCTGGTCGAGCTCGAATCGGTGGGGCGTTTCCTCAACCCCCGCTTGCAGGACCTGCGCCCCCCGGCTGGAATCCGGGATCTCGGCGTGGCGCTCGACCGTCTGTGTCGCGCCCTCGACGGCCACGAACGCCTCGGGGTCTTCGGCGACTACGACGCCGATGGTGTGACCTCGGCGGCACTCTTGACGGGGGCCCTGCGCGCGTTCGGTGGCGCGGTGATCCCGCGCGTGGCTTCGCGGCACGCCGGTTATGGCCTGCCGGCCGCGGCCATCGAGGCCTTCGCCGAGGCGGGCTGTCGGGTGGTGGTGACCGGCGACTGCGGCACCTCCGACGTCGAGGCGCTCAACCGGGCGCGGGCGCTCGGCCTCGACGTGATCGTCATCGACCACCATCAGGTCCCGTCCGGCGACAAGCTCGCCCATGCCCTCATCAACCCGTTCCAGGACGGCGACACGTTTCCATTCAAGGGGCTCGCCTCCTGCGGGATCGCTTTCTACCTGATGGCGGCCCTGCGCTCGCGCCTCGGCCGGGTGCAGATCGACATGCGACAGTTCCTGGATCTGGTGGCGCTCGGGACCATCGCGGACCTGGTCCCGCTCGTCGACGAGAACCGCATCCTGGTCGCCGCGGGCCTCAAGACCATGGCCACCCGCGCGCGCCCTGGGCTGCGGGCGCTGATGGAGCTGGCACGCGTGCAGGATGGCCCGGTGACCGAGGACGACGTCAGCTTCCGCCTGGCGCCGCGCCTGAACGCCGCTGGCCGCCTCGGCGAGGCCCAGCTGGCCCTCGACCTCCTGCTCGCCAGCACCGACGCCGAGGCAGGCCGGCTGGCCGCCGAGCTCGACGACGTGAACCGCGAGCGGCAGCGCATCCAGGAGCAGGTGTGGGTGGCGGCGCTCGCCGAGCTCGAACGCGATCCCGAGCTCGCCGCCGCCGGTCCGGGTCACGCCGGGGCCATCGTCCTCGGGGGCGAGGGCTGGCATCCGGGCGTCGTCGGCATCGTCGCGGCCCGCCTGGTGGACCGGTTCCACAAGCCGGCGGTGGTGATCGGGTTCGAAGGGGGGCAGGGGCGTGGCTCCGCCCGTACCGTCCCCGGGGTGAACCTCTACGAGGCCCTGGCGGCCTGTCGGGAGCATCTGGTGCGCTTCGGCGGCCACGCGGCCGCCGCCGGGGTCACGCTCGTCCCGGAGCGCCTGGCGGATTTTCGCCGGGCCTTCAATCTCCACCTGCTCAACCTGGGACACCTCACCAATGATGCCGGGGCTGCCGAGGGGGCGGGCGATCGCGGAGCTCCGTCCGCCTCGACCGTCACCGTGGACGGGATCCTCGACCTCGCCGAGCTGAACCTGGCCCTCGCCGAGGAGCTGGCGCGCCTCGGGCCCTTCGGGGTCTCGAACCGCGAGCCGGTGCTGGCCGTGGCGGGGGTTCGCACCACCGGGACGCGGGTGGTGGGGCAGGGACACCTGCAGCTCTCCATCACCTGCGGAGGCGCCCACGCCGAGGCCATCGGGTTCAACATGGCGGGTCAGGATCCCGGCTCGGGCGCCGAGCTCGACGTGATCGGCATGGCCGATCTGGACATCTTTCGAGGAAATCGGCGAGCACGCCTGCGGGTCAAGCACCTGCTCCGCCCTCGCACGCCCCCGTCGTAGGTCCATGCTCGAAGCGTCGAGTCAAACTCCGCCCTGGAAGCCTTCCCCCGGCCGATCCATGAACCATCAGCGAGGCAAGGTCCGGCCAAGGACCGTTCCGGGACCTCTGCGAGGGCCTCGCCCCGCGAGAAACGTCAGGTCATGAGATCGCCCCGACAGCAACGGGAGCTGCAAAAGGAGCTCGAGCGCGGCGGGCCGCGGGAGCGCAGCTTTGCCCAGCTCTTTCCCTGGCGAAATCTGGCCCGGGCGCTGCTGCTCGTCGTCGTTATATTGGCCATCGTGGCCATCAAGAAATCGGCCGCTCCCCTGCTCTCGCGCGTGGGGGAGCTGGTCGGCGCGCCCACCGGGGCGCCCTCCTCGCCGCGGGCGCACCAGCCGCGATGAGCACTCTGGCTTCGTCCTCACCGTCGGGCGGGCTCGCCTTGGCGCTCGCGGTCAGCCAGGGAGCCCACCGGCTCGGCTCCCCGAGCCCGTCGTGGTGGATGCTGTTCGCGGGCGTGGTGGTGGTCATGCTGGTCCTCGACCTCGGCGTCTTCCATCGGAAGGCCCACGTGATCCGCTTTCGGGAGGCGGTGGTGTGGTCGGCGGTGTGGATGACGCTGGCGATGGCCTTCAACGCGGTGGTGTTCGCGGGAATGGGCTCGAGCCGCGGGCTCGCGTTCTTTCAGGCATGGCTCATCGAGAAGGCCCTGTCGGTCGACAACATCTTCGTCTTCCTGGCCATCTTTTCGTACTTCAAGGTGGCCGAGAAGGTTCAGCACCGGGTGCTGTTCTGGGGCATCCTCGGCGCCGTCGTCACCCGCGGGGTCTTCATCTGGGCCGGGGCGGCCATCCTCGCGACGTTCCACTGGGTGATGTATCTGTTCGGCGGCTTCCTGGTCCTGACGGCCGCGCGCCTGGTGCTCGGGGGGGAGGACGAGATCGAGGTGGCGCACAACCCGGTGATCCGGCTGTTCCGGCGCCTGGTGCCCATGACCTCGGAGTACCGCGACAGCCACTTCTTCGTGCGCGAGGGTGGGCGGCTGCTCGCAACGCCCCTGATGATGGTCCTCGTGGTGGTGGAGGCGACCGACGTGGTCTTCGCGGTCGACTCGATCCCGGCGGTCTTCGGGGTGACCCGCGACGTGTTCATCGTCTACACCTCGAACATCTTCGCGATCCTCGGGCTGCGCGCCCTGTCGTTCCTGGTGGCGAGCGTGATTCACCGCCTGCGCTTCCTCAAGATAGGGCTCGCGCTGGTGCTGGCGTTCATCGGGACGCGGATGTTGCTCGGCAGTCACGTCCACATCTCGGAGTGGATGTCCATGATCATCGTGGTGGGCCTGCTGTGCGGCTCGGCCGCGGCCTCGCTGGTCATCCCCGAGCGGCCGTGCGATCCCCCGGCCGAGGAACACCGGCACCCGGGCTAGGCAGGCTGCTAGAGTCGGCGGTGGTCGAGGCAGGGAACCCGGCGGCGGACCTCGGCCAGGTACCCGAGATCGAGATCGGCGACCGCCACGCCCGGTCCTTCGCCGTGCTCCGCCAGCACCACCCCCCACGGATCGACCACCAGCGCGTGCCCGTAGCTGCGCCGGTTGCCCCCGTGGAACCCTGCCTGGGCGGGGGCCACCACGAAGGCCAGGTTCTCTATGGCCCGCGCGCGGAGCAGCACGTGCCAGTGATCCTTGCCGGTCTCCGCGGTGAAGGCCGAGGGCACCGTCAGCACCTCGGCCCCTCGTCCGACCAGCCGGCGGTAGAGCTCGGGGAAGCGCAGGTCGTAGCATACCGAGAGCCCGAGCTTGCCCCACCCGAGGTCCGCGACCACCGAGGTGTCGCCCGGCTCGACCGCGTCGGATTCCCGAAAGGTCGCCCCCCCGGGGAGCTCGACGTCGAAGAGGTGAATCTTTCGGTAATGGGCCAGGAGGCCCCCATCCGGGCCGAGCAGCACCGAGGTGTTGCGGATGCGGGTGCCGGCCGGGGTCGCCTCGGGGAACCCGCCGAGGAGGAGGTGCACGTGGGTCTCGCGCGCCAGTGCCTGCATGGCAGCCAGGATCGGACCTGAAGCCGGACCCGAACCCGGACCCCGCTCGGGTGACCCGTCGCCGCCGGGCAAGGGCAGGGGCTCGGCGATGGCCAGCCGGTGGTCACGATCGGAGCCGAGGTAGGCGAAGTTCTCGGGGAGCCCGACCAGGCTGGCGCCCCGGCCGGCCGCGTCGGTCACGAGTTGACGCACGCTGCTCAGGTTGCGACCGACGTCGTCGGTGGAGGTCATCTGGACCGCGGCCACCCGGACCACCCCTCGAGCCCTTTCGGCGCCGCGAAAAACCGGATCTTCCATGCAGGCACGGGAGCTTAGCGCGAACCTCACGGGATTCGGTACAAGGGACTGTGCAACCGGACACAAAAAGGCAACACAAACGCACTGCGTTCAAAAATTTGCCTTAAAATCCGCGGCGTTGACTCCGGTGGCGGGAGTTGCGTCGTGAGATCGCGCGTGCTATAAGCACCGCTTCCGAAATTCCGCGTCAGCCCCTAAAAAGGTGGGCCCGCAGCCTGCCTTTTTTTATGCCCAACGGACGAGATGAGAAAGGACCTACAACACTTGTGGAAGCTCGTTGAACCCTGTGTGAAAGATGCTGGGTTCGATCTGGTGGAGGTGCAATCCGGCCGCGAACCCGGCGGCTGGGTGGTGCGCTTGTACATCGACCGTCCGGCGGTGCAGCCGCTGATTTCCGACGGAGCGAGCTTGGCCAGCGCCGAATCCGGGCAGGGCGCCGAGGAGCTCGTGTCCCTCGAGGATTGCGAGCGGGTGAGCCGCGACGTCTCGGCGTCGCTCGACGTGGCGGATCTGATCACGCACGCGTACCAGCTCGAGGTCAGCTCGCCTGGCCTCGATCGTCCGTTGCGGCGCGAGTCGGACTTCGTTCGATTTCAAGGGGCGCAGGTTCGGGTGCGTCTCCTCGAGGGCGTGGATGGGCGTCGAAACTTCTCCGGCCGACTCTGCGGAGCCCATGGCGGGCTGGTGCAGCTCGATTGCGACGGTCGGATTCACCACCTGCCCCTCGGGGACATCGCCAAGGCGAACGTCGTCCCCGACTGGGACAAGGAACTCAAACGGAGCGCGTCATGAGTGATGCTGCCGCCCTGGGCCTGGTACTCGATCAGGTCTCCAAGGACAAGAACATCGATCGTTCGGTCCTCGTCGAGGCACTGGAACAGGCGATCCTCACCGCTGCCAAGCGGGTGTTCGGAATGCACCGCGAGATGGAGGCGAAGTTCAACGAGGAGACCGGTCGGGTCGACTTGTTCCAGATCATCGTCATCACCGAGTCCGTGACGCCTGGACAGGAGGGCGGCGCGGGCAAGGAGATTGCCATCGCCGACGCCCAGCGCTTCGGGCTGACCGCCGAGGTGGGCGACGAGCTGCTGTTCCAGATCTTCTTCGACGAGAAGGATCAGGCCCGCGCCGAGGAGCAGGACGCCAAGTACGGCGCGCTCTTGCAGCTGAACCGGGCCTGGAAGGGCTTCGGCCGGATCGCCGCCCAGACCGCCAAGCAGGTCATCCTGCAACGGGTGCGCGAGGCCGAGCGCGACAACGTCTTCAATCAGTACAAGGAACGCAAGGGCGAGCTCATCTCCGGGATCGTGCGGCGCTTCGAGCGCGGCAACCTGGTGGTGGACCTGGGTGGGGCCGAGGCGTTACTGCCGGTGCGTGAGCAGGTTCCGCGGGAGTCCTTCCGGGCCGGTGATCGCATCGTCGCCTACGTGGTCGACATCGACAAGGCGGCGCGCGGACCCCAGATCATCCTGTCGCGGACCCACAAGGGGTTGCTCGAGAAGCTGTTCGAGATGGAGGTCCCGGAGATCTACGAGAAGATCGTGCGCATCGAGGCCTCGGCCCGCGAGCCTGGCGCGCGCTCCAAGATCGCGGTCAGCTCGCGCGACCGCGACGTGGATTCGGTCGGGGCCTGTGTGGGGATGAAGGGGTCGCGCGTGCAGGCGGTGGTGCAGGAGCTGCGGGGCGAGAAGATCGACATCGTCCCCTACGATCCCGATCCGGCGCGGTTCGTGTGCAACGCCATCGCGCCCGCCGAGGTGTCGCGGGTGCTGATCGACGCCGCCACCCACACCATGGAGCTCATCGTCCCGGACGAGAAGCTGTCCCTCGCCATCGGCAAGAAGGGCCAGAACGTGCGGCTGGCGTCGCAGCTGACGGGCTGGCGCATCGACATCCACTCGGAGGCCAAGGTCAAGGAGATGGAGGCCCGGGGGCGCGCCTCGCTGGCGGCCATCGAGGGGCTCAACGCCGAGACCGTGGACGCGCTGTTTCGACAGGGCTGGCGCTCGGCCTCGGACATCGCGCAGGCCAAGCCAGAGGAGCTGGCGGACGTCGGCGTGTCGGCCGAGGTGGCGCCCCGGATCATCGCCGCGGCCGGGCGGGTGGCGGAGAACGAGCGCCGACGGGCGGCCGACGAGGCCTCGGCGCTGGCGGCCGCGGTCCCCGCCCCCGAGGCGGGTGGCTCTCCCGCCACGGGAACGGGGGCAGCTCGGTGACCGAGCGTTCACGATCGCGGTCACGGAGCCGCCGCGCATCGGCGTCGAAGCCGGTGTCCACCGCGACCACGTCTTCCTCGACGGCGCCGCTGGCAGCGCCGGTCGCAACACCGGAGGATGGTCCGGTGCGCACGTGTGTCGGATGCCGGCGCGCGGTGTCGGTGGCCGAGCTGGTGCGGGCGACGCTCACGGGGAAGACCCCGGAGTCGGGTGGCTCGCGCCTGGAGTGGTCGGGGATCGTCCGTCGCGGACAGGGAGGCCGGGGCGCCTCGATCCATCCGCGGGAGGGCTGTGTTCGGGCCGCGGTGAAGAGCCACGCCTGGTCCCGGGTGTTTCGGGCTCCTGTTGCCGGAATGGGCGTCGACGACGTCCCCGCGATCCTCGCGGAAATCACGGTTGCGTATGAGCGGAATTTACGCAGGAATGGGTAGAAATTCATGATCGGAAGCGGATTCGAACGAAGGTCAGATGCACCGGGAGGCGCTGATTCGTCAGCGGCTGGGCCACGGGTCCGCGTGTATGAGCTCGCGAAGGAGCTGGGGCTACAGAACAAGGACCTGGTCTCCAGGATTCAGGGCCTCGGCATCGAGGTCACGAATCACATGTCGCACCTCGAGGCCGCCGACGTCGATCGCGTCCGCCGCTCCCTGACCCGGGAGCGCCAGGAGACGCTGGTCGAGGAGCGGCTCTCGGACACCGTCATCCGGCGTCGTTCCCGAGCCACGAGCGCGGCCCCGGCCGCCCCGGCGGGCTCGCCGACCTCGGGGCCTGGCGCGCGGACCACGGTCCCCGGCGCGGGCGCGGCCCGACCGACGGAGCCCGCGAAGGCGGGAGCGCGCTCGGCCGAGGCCGAGAGGCCAGCCCCGAGCCCTCCTCAGACCCTTGGACACCCGTCGGTCGTGGTGCGAGCGCGCAACGCCGGGCACAGCAGCCCTGCCGCCGCGGCTCCGGTCGTACCGGCGGGCGAGAGCACGAGCACCTCTCCGGCAGCGGCCGGCGCCCAGGCGCGCGCCGGGGCCACGGCGGGGATGCCGGTCAAGGCCACCGCCCCCGCGGTGTCGCCGGCTTCTTCCGGAGCGGCCGGCGAACCCCCGTCCGCCGAGGCCGATGGGAGGACCGCGAAGGCGACGGCGGCCGAGGTCGGTTCTCCAGCCGGCGTCGGTGCCCATGCCGGACCGGTGGCCGACCGGGAGCCCTTGGCAGGGCCAGCTTCGGGCGCCGCGGTGGCCTTGGAATCCGGGTCGAGCGGCGCGGGGCCAGCTGGTGGTGTGACGGTGCGGACCTCGGAGGCACAGGCCGAGAGATCGGGGCGCGCTTCCACGTCCACCTCGGCCGCGACGTCCGCGTCCGGTCCGGATACCGTCGACGCGCGGGGGTCCGCGCCGGCGACGCAGGGTCAACGAGCCCCCGAGCCGGAGAGCGCCCGGCCGAGCGGACGAGCCGCGGGCGACACGGCGGGCGAGAGATCGCGGGACAGGAATGCGGAGGTCGGGGCGGGCCTCACCCAGCGCGGATCTGCTCCGGAGGGCAAGGACGCGGCCGCAGGCGCCGCCGGTGAGGGAACGGGCGCCCGGCCAGGGGCGGCCGCGGCTTCCTCGAGCGCCGGGGTCGTTGGCTCGGCGGCGGCTCCATCGATCACGGCGGGCCGCGCCCCGGCTGGCACCGCCGGCGGAGCGGCGGCCGCGACGGGGGCCTCGCCGAGCCCAGGCGCGGCGTCCGGCCTCCCGCCCCGCACGGCAGCGCTCGGCGGCCAGGCCTCGGGCGGGCAACCCCAGCTGCTCCGACAGATCCCGCAGCCCGTCGTGACGGGCTCGGCGGCCACCGGGCAGTTCATCCAGTTGCCCGGCCGCACGCCCCCGGGCGTCCCCAAGGTCGAGATCAAGGACCGGGACGAGGAGCTGCGCCGGCTCGGGCGCGCGCCGGTGGGACGGGATCGCTTCGGCCGTCCGGCCGGGGCCCCAGGGGGGGCGCCTGGACAGCGTCCGGGTCAGCCCTCGCCGTGGGCGCCGAAGAAGCGCATGGCGGCCTCGGGGAAGAAGGCCAAGAAGACCGAGATCACCACGCCCGCCGAGCACAAGCGGGTGGTGCGCATGGGCGAGACCATCCAGGTCTCGGACTTCGCGCAGAAGATGGGCATCAAGGGCAAGGAGATCATCAAGCGCCTGTGGGCCCTCGGGATGATGGGCGTGAACATCAATCACGACATCGACCACGACACCGCCACGCTCATCGCCAACGAGTTCGGCTACCAGATCGAGTCCACCGCCTTCCGCGAGGACGAGGTCCTGGCCGACTCGCAGGTCGAGGACTCTCCCGAGGATCTGGTGACCCGCGCCCCGGTGGTCACCATCATGGGGCACGTCGACCATGGCAAGACCTCCTTGCTCGACGCCATTCGCAAGGCCAACGTGGCCGGAGGCGAGGCCGGAGGCATCACCCAGCACATCGGCGCCTACAAGGTCCACTCGGATCGCGGCGACGTGGTGTTCCTCGATACGCCTGGCCACGAAGCCTTCACGGCCATGCGTGCGCGCGGGGCCATGATGACCGACATCGTGGTGCTGGTGGTGGCGGCGGACGACGGGCCGATGCCCCAGACCGTCGAGGCCATCAACCACGCCAAGGAGGCCGGGGTCCCCATCCTGGTGGCGGTGAACAAGATCGACAAGCCGGGGGCCAACCCCGATCTCATCCGCAACAAGCTGGCCGAGTTCCAGCTGGTGCCGGAGGAGTGGGGCGGCGAGACCATCTTCGTCAACGTGTCGGCCAAGACCAAGCAGGGGGTCGACAAGCTGCTCGAGATGCTGGCGCTGCAGGCCGAGGTGCTCGAGCTCAAGGCCAACCCGAAGCGGGCGGCCAAGGGGTACGTGGTCGAGGCGCGCCTCGATCGCTCGCGCGGTCCCATCTCGACCCTGCTGGTCGAGGAGGGGACCCTGCGCATCGGGGACATCGTGGTGGCCGGCGAGTTCTCCGGGAAGATCCGCGCGATGCTCAACGACAAGGGTCAAAACATCACCGAGGCCGGGCCCTCGACCCCGGTCGAGCTGCTGGGCGTCGACGGGGTTCCGGACGCGGGTGAGATCTTCAACGTGGTGGGCGACGAGAAGGCCGCCAAGAGCCTGGTCGAACACCGGCGGGACTCGCGCAAGAAGAAGGAGACCACCGGGCCGGCGCGGGTGTCACTCGAGAACATCCTCGACAAGATCCGGGCGGGCGAGGTCAAGGAGGTCAAGATCGTGCTCAAGGCCGACGTGCAGGGCTCGGCCGAAGCGGTGTCGGCGGCCCTGGCCAACCTGTCCACCCCCGAGGTGCGGGTGAACGTCATCGCGTCGGGCGTGGGCGGAATCACCGAGTCCGACGTGACGCTGGCCAAGGCCTCGGCCGCCATCGTGATCGGGTTCAACGTGCGCCCGGCGGGCAAGTCCTCGCAGATGGCCGAGCAGGATGGGGTGGAGATCAAGCTCTACCAGATCATCTACGAGGCCATCGACGACGTGAAGAAGGCCATGGTCGGCATGCTGGCGCCGGTCCTGCGCGAGAAGGTCACGGGCCGGGTGGAGGTGCGCAAGGTCTTCAACATCCCGAAGGCGGGGGTGATCGCCGGATCGTTCGTGACCGAGGGCAAGGTCTCGCGCAAGTCGCAGGTGCGGCTGATCCGCGACTCGGTGGTGGTCTACACCGGCCGGGTGGGCTCGCTGCGGAGGTTCAAGGACGACGCGAGCGAGGTGTCGGCGGGTTACGAGTGCGGCATCAGCATCGATGGGTACAGCGATCTGCGCGAGGGCGACATCATCGAGTCGTTCGAGATGGAGTCGATCGCGGCCACGCTGTCCACGCCCACCTCGGCGACGGCGGCGGGGGCTCCGGGCTCGGCGCCGGGGGCGAACAAGCGCTAGGCGCCGCCGCCGCCGCCGCCAGCCCGGCGCGAGAGGTGCCAGTCGAGGTCACACACCCATGACGGTGGGAATGGCACGTTTGACGTTGTTCCTCTCGGCGAGCCATTCGCTGAAGGACAAGCGCATGGTGTTGCGGCGGATCAAGGCCCTGGTGCAGGGCAAGTTCAACGCGGCCATCGCCGAGGTCGGCGACAACGATCTGTGGCAGCGGGCTGCCCTCGGGGTGAGCGTGGTGGGGCACGAGCGGAAGTTCACAGAGACCATGCTCGACGAGGTCGTTCGATTCATCGAGGCTCACGCCGAGGTGACCCACGTGGATCGAGAGCTGCAGAGCTTCAGCCAGGCCTTCGGCCTCGGCGCCGGAACCGAACACTGGCAAGGGTGAAGCAAGGTGAGGCAAAGGTGAGGAGAAGGTGGGTGAACCAACCATGAAACAGCGCACGGAACGACTGGCCACCGACATCCAGGCCGCCCTCGGGGATCTGCTGATCCGCGGCGAGGTCAAGGATCCGCGGGTGCGGAACACACCGCTCATCACCATCACGAACGTCGAGGTGACGGGGGATCTGCGCGAGGCCCGCGTGAAGTTCACGGTCTTCGGGGCCGATCCCGACAGCCTCGAGCGGGTGCGGCAGGGGCTGACGGCGGCGCGGGCCCACCTGCAGCACGAGCTGGCGCGACGGCTCAAGACCCGCAACACGCCGCTGCTTTCGTTCGAGGCCGATCGTTCGCTGGAGCAGGCGTTCGAGGTGACGCGGCTCTTGCGCGAGGTGAATGCGGCGGATGCGGCGGCGGCGGCGGGCGCGGCCGTGGCTGCGGGGACGGAGACGGCGGGGGGGACGGGGACGGCGGGGCACGAGGACGAGGAAGGCGACGAGGACGAGGACGAGGACGGGAAGAGGTGACGGGGGTCTTGATCGTCGACAAGCCGGTGGGGCCGACTTCGTTCGCGGTCGTGAGGCAGATCAGAAGTGTCTTGGGGGTGAGGAAGGTGGGGCATGGGGGGACGCTCGATCCGCTGGCCTCGGGGGTGTTGCCGGTGTGTGTCGGGGAGGCGACCAAGCTCGCGCAGTTCCTGCTCGATGCCGACAAGGAGTACCTCGCCACCATCCAGCTTGGCGCCGAGACCGAGACCGATGACCGCGCCGGCGCGGTGACGGCCACCTATCCGGTCGACCACCTTCGGGAAGCCGACGTGGCCGCCGCGATCGAGGCCTTTCGGGGCGGGCGCACCCAGATCCCGCCGATGTTCTCGGCGCTCAAGCACCGCGGGCGTCCCCTTTACGACTACGCCCGGGCGGGTGAGATCATCGCCCGGGAGGCGCGACCCATCGAGATCCTGGAGTTCGAGCTGCTCGCCTACCGGCCGGCCCCGGATGGGGCGGCGGGTGAGGTCCCCCTCACGGCGGGGCCGGCCGTGGATGTCCGGGTGCGCTGCTCGAAGGGGACCTACATCCGGACCCTGGCGCGGGATCTCGGATCCGCCGTCGGCAGCGGGGCGCACCTGGCGGCGCTCAGGCGGACCCGGTCGGGGCCCTTCGACCTCGGGCGCGCCGTGCGGCTGGAGCAGATGGAAGCGGGGCAGGTGGGGGCGACGGTGATGGGCGCGCTCATCTCACCGGCCCACGCGCTCGTCGATCTCCCCGCTGTCCACCTGACGGCAGATCTCGAGCGCATCGTATCCCAGGGAAAGAGCGTGACGTGGGCGCAACTCGGCCCCGTGTCGGAGCTCGGGACTGGGGGCATCGGGGGCCTGACCCGCTTCCTCGGTCCTGGTGGCGCCCTGGTTGCCGTTGCGCGTCGGGCGGCCCCGGACGAGCGGGTGCGGACCCTGCGGGTGTTCGGGTCCGGGTCCCCGGACGCCCCCGCGCACGCGCCGAGCGGTCAAGCGGCGAATCCCGGGGTATAAAGCCGCGTTCCGTTTGACTCTCCCGCCCTTTTGAGAGAAATTGTCGCCCTTTCGAAGCCCGAAGCCCCCTCGACACCCAACGCGACAGACAGGAAGTGAACACCGATGGCTCTCGTAGCAGAACGCAAGGCAGAGGTCGTTTCCAAGTTCGCCCGCGCCCCCGGAGACACCGGCTCTCCCGAGGTTCAGATCGCGCTCTTGTCCGAGCGCATCACCTACCTGACCGAGCACTTCAAGGTTCACATGAAGGATCACCACTCGCGACGTGGTCTGCTCATGATGGTCGGGCAGCGCCGCCGCCTGCTCGACTACCTCAAGTCGAAGAATCTCGAGCGATACCGCACCGTCATCGAGTCGCTCGGCATCCGCAAATAGGTCTTCCGTTCAAGGACGTGATTCGTTGCCGCGCGCGCGGGTCGCGCGTGGCGGCAGGAATCCCAACTGGTGACGGTAGCGATATTCATCCTTTTTCTGACCGGTCGAGCAGCCCGTCCGCCGAGGTGTCGCTCGGGTCTCCTGCCTGCCAGCGCCTCGGCGCCTTCTGGCAGCTCGGGGCCGGGGTGCCCCTTCGAGGTCAGCCGGTGCAGATCTCCCAGGCTCGAACGCTCAGAAGAGGGACGAATCGCGCCGTCTCCGCTCACAGCAGGAGTCAGCCATGTTTGTTCGCGAAGGAGTCAGTCTAGGAGGCCGAGATCTCACCATCGAGACGGGTCGGATGGCCAAGCAGGCCGACGGCTCGGTGGTCATCCGGCAAGGTGACACGATGGTGCTGGTGACCGCGGTCGCCGCATCGACCACGCGACCGGGGGTAGACTTCATGCCCCTCACGGTCGATTACCTCGAGAAGACCTCGGCGGCCGGGAGGATCCCGGGGGGGTACTTCAAGCGCGAGGGCCGGATGACGGAGGTCGAGATCCTGACCTCGCGCCTCATCGACCGCCCGTCGCGGCCGCTCTTCCCCAAGGGCTGGCGGTTCGACACCCAGGTCATCGCCATGGTGGTGTCGAGCGACCGGGAGAACGTCTCGGACGTGCTGGCCATGACCGGGGCGTCGTGCGCGCTCTTGATCAGCGACATCCCCTTCGCCGGGCCCTACGCCGGCGTGCGGGTGGGCCGCATCGACGGGCAGTTCGTGGTCAACCCGACCTTCTCCGACCGCGAGAAGTCGGATCTCGATCTGGTGGTGGCCTGCAGCCGCGACGCCATCGTGATGGTCGAGGGCGGGTGCGCCGAGGTCGCCGAGGACGTGATCGTCGACGCGCTGATGTTCGCGCACAAGGAGGCCCAGCCGCTGCTCGACCTGCAGGAGAAGCTGCGAGCGGCGATCGGCAAGCCGAAGCGTGAGTTCATCCCGCCGGCCAAGGATCCGGCCATCGTGGAGCGGGTGGGGGCCCTGGCCTCCGAGAAGATCCAGGCCGCCATGGCCATCCGCGAGAAGCAGGAGCGCTATGCCGCCCTCGAGGCCTGCGGAGGCGAGATCAAGACCGCGCTGGCCTCGGAGTTTCCCGAACGGGGCCACGAGATCGGGGACGTCTACGAGTCCCTGAAGAAGAAGCACCTGCGTGAGCTGGTGCTCACGACGGGCCGGCGGATAGACGGCCGCGGCACCACCGACATCCGCCTGATCACCAGCGAGGTGGGGGTGCTGCCGCGCACGCACGGATCGTCGCTGTTCACCCGCGGCGAGACCCAGGCCCTCGTGACCACCACGCTCGGGACCAAGCAGGACGCCCAGCACATCGAGGCGCTGGTGGGCGACATCGACAAGCGGTTCATGCTGCACTACAACTTCCCGCCCTTCTCCACCGGCGAGACCAAGCCCCTGCGCGGCGCCAGCCGCCGCGAGACCGGGCACGGCAACCTGGCGGAGCGGGCCCTGACCCGGATCCTCCCGGGGGAGAAGGACTTCCCCTACACGATTCGCATCGTGTCGGAGATCCTGGAGTCGAACGGGAGCTCGTCGATGGCGTCGGTGTGCGGCGGGACCTTGGCCCTGATGGACGCGGGGGTCCCGATCAAGACCCCGGTGGCCGGCATCGCCATGGGCCTCATCAAGGAGGGCGAGCGGGTGGCGGTGCTCTCGGACATCCTCGGCGACGAGGACCACCTCGGGGACATGGACTTCAAGATCTGCGGGTCGCGCGCCGGCGTGACCGCGGTGCAGATGGACATCAAGATCCAGGGGCTGACCCGGGAGATCCTCGAGACGGCGCTGCGGCAGGCGCGGGAGGCGCGGCTCTTCATCCTCGGGAAGATGGCCGAGACCCTGACCGGGCCCCGCCCGGATCTGTCGCAGTTCTCGCCGCGCATCACCACGCTGCAGGTGAAGCCGGATCAGATCCGCGAGATCATCGGCCCGGGGGGCAAGACCATCCGCGGCATCACGGCGCAGACCGGGGTGGCCATCGAGGTGGACGACGACGGCACGGTGCACATCGCGTCGCCGGACGGGATCGCGGTCAAGAAGGCCATCGACATCATCAAGGGCCTGACCACCGAGCCCGAGGTGGGGGAGTTCTACCTGGGCGTGGTCAAGCGGCTGGCCGAGTTCGGGGCCTTCGTGGAGATCCTGCCGGGCACCGACGGGCTGGTGCACATCAGCGAGCTCGACGAGAAGCGCGTGCGGGTGGTCGAGGACATCTGCAAGGAGGGCGACGAGATGGTCGTCAAGGTCATCGGCATCGACCGCGCGACCGGCAAGATCCGGCTCTCGCGCCGGGAGGCCCTCGGCAAGAACCCGGACGTGGTCCACAACTTCCGGGCGGCATCCTAGGAGCGTGGGGGGGGGGGGGGGGGGGGGGGGGGGGGGGGGGGGGGGGGGGGGGGGGG
>CAZIOH010000108.1:0-6390 GCA_964540815.1 uncultured Myxococcales bacterium
TACTTGATGTAGGTGTCGAAGGCCGCGATCATCTTGCCCTGGTACTCGGGGATGGTCTTCGGCTCGGGCTTCTTGCCCTTGGCGTCGTCGGCCTGCTTCTGCTCGTGGGCCTTCTTGGCGTCCGGCCCGAGGCCCTCGTCGTCGACCTGCAGGGCGTTCTTCCACCCGAGGACCGCGGCGTAGGCCGCGTCCTTGGCGTACTTGCCCTTGGGGTTCATCTCGACCACCTTGGTGTACTGCTCGGCCGCGTCCTTCCACCGCTCGAGGGTCCACAGGAGCTCGCCGAAGTAGAAGTTCATGTCGTACGAGTCCTTGTCGTCCGGGAAGTGCTTGAGGAACTCCCGGTAGACGTACTGGACCAGCTGGTAGGTGTCGGCGTTCTTGGTCTTCTGGGCCTCCTTGTGCCAGATCAGCGCCAGCTCCTTGGAGGTGTCGTGGAAGGCGTTGCGGCACTCCTCCATCTGATCCTTCTTGAGCTTCATCTCCACGACCTTGTCGTAGACCGCGCCCATGCGCTCGATCTCCTGGACCTGGTCGCGCTTGTTCCCGGAGGAGAGGGTGTTGCGCACGACCTTGCCCTGCCACTCGCAGATGCGGGGGCTGTCCATGTTCTGGGCGATGATCTTGCGGTAGACCCGGCTCGAGTCGGTGAACTTCCCCTGCTCCCAGTACAGCTCGGCCAGCGCCTCCATCATCTTCGGCGCGTAGTCGCCGCCCGTGCGCTGGAAGAACTCCCAGGCCTTGTCAGGGCCGCCGACGTGGGCGTAGGCCTTGACGATGTCCTTCTTGGCCTCCTTGATCAGCGACTGCTTCTGGGCCGCGTTTATGTTGACCTTGCCCTCGGTGGCCATGCGCACCACGCCCACGAAGGTCTCGAGGGCGGTCTTGTGGTCGCCGAGGTTGACGTAGCACCACCCCTTCTTGTACACGGCGTACGGGTAGACGCTGGCCTTGGGGAACTGCTCCACCTTCTCGTAGAACTTGAGGGCGTTCTCCATCTCGCCCTTGTCGAAGTAGTACTCGGCGAAGGACAGGTAGGCGTCGGGGATGTACTTGGAGTTCGGGTAGTCCTTAATCAGGCGCAGGAAGAACTCGCGGGCCTGGTCCTCCTTCTTCACGCTGGTGAGCAGGAAGGCCAGCTTGAAGAGCACCTCGTCCATCCGCTCGTACTTCTTGTACTTGGTGGACTGGATGTAGGACTTGACCGCCTCGAGCAGCCACTTCTGCTCGTCCTTCTCGAAGCCCTGCTGCTGCTGCTGGAGCCGGGGCTTGTCGGACGGCTGGGCGTCGAAGATCTTCTGGTCCAGCCCGTGGGCCTGCTGGAAGTAGAAGCGCTGCTTCTCGGCGAAGAGCTCGCCGAGCCGGAAGAAGAAGTCGGGCTTCTGGGGGTCGTCGTCCGGCGTGACCTGGATCAGCCGCTTCATCTTGCTGATCTGGGCATCGGTGATCTGTTGAATCTTGCCCTGGCGGCCCTGGACGAACTGATCCACCGTCAAGACCGGCCCGGTCTCCTTCTTGGGCGGTGGCGGGGCCTCGGGCCTGGTCAGCTTGGTCTGCTGGGCCTGAACCTGGGTCTCTTGCTTGGTGTACTTCGCCTTCCCCGCGTTCACCGCCGAATCCGCCGCCAGGACCGCGGTCGGAAGGGAGATCACGAGCGACAGAGTCGCGAGGCCAAACCGGAGGGGGGAACTGGTCATGGTTACTCCACCGTGCTGCTACGTTGGGGATGAACGGGGAAAGCCGCTGAGGCGCGGAAGACTGGGCGAAAGACTGGGCGGACGACTGGCAGGAGATCGGAAGAGGCCAGAAGAGGCCGGATCAAAGGCAGGCTATTTTCCCGTGGCGTCCGGATCGGTGGCGCCCTCGACCGGTGCCGCCGGGGCACCCTCGCCAGGGGCTGGCGCCCCCTCGGGGGCGGCCTTGTCGCAGCGGTTGACGATCTTCACCCGGTAATACCCGAGCTCGTCCTTCCAGTACTCGCCGGTGAACGGCCACACGTAGTGCTCGTCGTCGGCGCGGATCTCGGTGGCGCGGCGCTTGGCGGCCGCGTCGCTCTTCACGGTCTGCTGCTCCGCCATGACCTCCTGCTCGAGATCGCCCTTGGTGCCCTGCAGGATCTCGTACTCGATCTTGATCACGCGCTTGATGAGCTGGGCCAGCTCGTCGGTGAGGCGCTTGATGCGCCGGCGCGACAGGTCGCCGGCCTCGTTCATGGCCAGGGACTTCTGCAGGGTCAGGTCGGCCAGGATGGTCTGGGCGATGTTGGTGTTCTTCCAGGAGCTGTCGGCCTTCTCGTGCTGGTTCAGCTCGCGGGTCAGCTCGTCGACGTACTCGAAGCGCTTGACCAGGCTGCGATCGGAGAGGACCGCCCGGGCCGCGCGCTCGGTCTGCTCGGGGAGCCCGGACCTGTGCTTGCGGATCTTGACCGCGAGCTCGAAGAGCGCGGCGTTGTCGGTGTTGGTGGCCACCAGCTTCGACAGGTCCTGGAACATGGCCGGGTAGATCGAGTTGAACTCGGCGATGGCGCTCTCGGCGCGATCGTAGAGGCAGTTGTAGAAGTAGATGGTCGCCTTGACGGTCAGCGCCTCGCCGACCGACTCGGGCTTGATGTAGTTCTCGAAGTAAGGCGCCTGCACGGTGTGAATGTTGCCGAGGGCCTTGGAGTAACCCTTCTGCTTCAACATGAAGTTGGCCCAGGACGACTCGAACAAGCTGTCCGGCCACTGGTCGGACTCCTGGGACACCCGATCGAAGTACTTGGTCGCGAGATCGAACTGCCCGGTCGAATAGAAGGTCCGGGCCAGCGACAGGTTGGCGATGTCCTCGAAGGGCTTGACCTTGGGGTCGGAGCTCTCGGCCGCGGCGCGCAGCACCTCCTTGAAGGACTCGACCGCCGGCTTGGCCTGATACTCGCGGACGTGGGTCGCCCCCTCGAAGAGCTTGGCCTGCACGTAGAACTCGCTGCTGGCCGGCACCGCGCTGTAGAGCTCCACCGCCTCCTTGAACTGGCCCTTCTGGTAGAAGTACTTGCCGAGCAGGAAGTAGAGCTCGTCCCGCACCTTCTCCAGGGCCGGCTGATCGAGCTCCGAGCGCTGATACTTGCCGATCTTCTCGAGGATCCCGGTCGAGTCGGGGAGCTGCCGCGAGAGCGAGGCCAGCCACTTCAAGGTGGCGTTGTAGTACGCGTGCGAGGGGCCCTTCTGGACGATGCGATCGAAGTACGAGAGGGACGCAGAATAGAAGCGGAGGTTGTACAGCGACTTACCCATCCAGAACTCGGCCTTCTGGCGGTTGGGCTCGCTGTCCCCGGACTCCCCCTCCACCACCTTGTTGAGCTCGATCGAGGCGGAGTACTGATCGTCCCCGTCGTAGAGCTTCAGGGCACGCTCGAGGACCTTCGAGGGTTGATCTCCGGTCGGCGCATCCTCGGGCTGGAAGTCGCCTTTCGGTGCCGCGGTGGCGCCAGCCTTCTTCTTCTTCAGGGCATGTGCTTGCGAGGAAACGAAGGCGAGAGAGCAGAAGAGCGCAATGCCGAGACCGCGAAATCGGCGCATGTATACCTCTTGCTGAGTTGTCCGTGGCAGGACGGTGGGGGAGAAGTCCAGGAAAGCTCGTCGAGGGCTATCGCAGCGAAAAAAGTAAGGAATTACTCGTGCTTACGGGCCACCTGAACCGGCGTCCAGCAAGGCACCCCAAAACCGGGTCATGCTAGACGTGCCGATCTGAGGTGTCAAGGGAAAGGGAAACCCTGCGTCGGGCATTTTCCTCAACAAATCCGCTCGCGAGCGGCCTTGCCTTCCCGCCATGTTTGCAGTTGACACGTGGTTCGCGGACAGTAACATGGCGGCCCCCGCGGGGCGCCAGGTCGTCGCCGTCCCCCCTCTGGTACGAAGGAGCCCAAATGACGTGTCTGTCCGCCTGCAAACGCGCACTCTGGTCGCCGTTGTCGGTTCCAGCTTTCCTGGTTCTAGCTTGCCTGGGTTTGGTGACCACCGTCTCCGCGGGAGGTTGCGCGGACAACCACATCGGTCGGCCGTGTGAGATCGGCGTCGACAAGTCGACCCTCGATACCAGCAAGGCGACAGTCAACCCCGCGGCGCTGGAATGTCCGAGCCGGCTGTGTCTCTTGCCGGCGCAGAACGGGGCGCCGACCGGCAACGTGCAGGGTCTGTGCAGCGCCGAGTGCTCCTCCAACGACGACTGTTCGGACGGAGAGAAGGGAACCAAAAGCGCCAGCAACACGCGCTGCCTGGCCGGTTTCTCGTGCCGGGTCGTGTTTCCGCCGCTGTCGAGCGTGGGGTTGTCCTGCAAGTCCCTGTGTGTGTGCAACGACTTCCTCTCCGCCGAGGACAAGGCCAACCCGACCAAGCCCAAGGGCTGCCCGTAGGGGACAGGACCAGGGAGAGGGGCCCCACTTCACTGCGGTGGGCTCCGCGAGCTACCTTTGCAGTGGACCCACGCGGGGGATTCGATCACGCCCGCGGGACGCGTGCACGGCCACGATCGCGGGTCCGGCCACGATGACGGTTACGATCGCGGGGTGATGGCCCGGTCTCAGGTCGTCTCGAAGGCGCGCGGGATGTGAACGAGGGCGGCCTCCTGCGAGGGGGGCGGCGCGAAGGTCACGGCGATCACGTCGAAGCGAAATCCTGTCAGTCCCGGGGGTAAGGTCTCCTCCGCCAGGAACAGCCGCGAGACCCGGATCACCTGGGCGCGCTTGCGGGGGCCGACCGCCTCGAGTGGCTCGCCGGTGGCCGTGCCGGTCCGCGAACGGACCTCGCAGAAGACGCAGGTCCCGTCCTCGGCCAGTGCCACGATGTCGAGCTCACCCTCCGGGCGGCGCCAGTTGCGCGCGAGGAGGGTGCACCCCTGGCGCTCGAGATGGGCGACCGCCATGTCCTCGGCGCGACGGCCGAGGCTGGGCCGCCGGTCCTGGCCTGAGAGATCGCCCGGAGTGGGCACCGGGAACCAACCTTGAACCGCCTCAGGGGGTCGCGGGCTGAGCGGCGGCGGGCGCTTCCGTCACGGTCTCGTCGCGCTTCTCCGCCTTGATGCGCGCCGCCTTGCCCTGGAGGGCCCGCAGGTAGTTGAGCCGCGCGCGTCGGACCCGGCCACGCTGCACCAGCTCGATGCGCTCGATCCGCGAGGTGTGCAGGGGAAAGATGCGCTCCACCCCGACCCCGTAGGAGATCTTGCGCACCGTGAAGGTCGAGCGCGCACCACCTCGGTGCTGACCGATCACCACGCCCTCGAAGATCTGCACCCGCTCCTTGTCGCCTTCCTTGATCATCGTGTGGACCCGCACGCTGTCTCCCGAGCGGACGTCGGGGATGCCCTGGCGGCGGTAGGACTGGTCGATTTCACGAAGAAGCGGATGTTGGCTCATGTGTGCTGTGCTCCGAAGGGCCGCCATTACTAGCCCTGTCCGGCGGGAGAGTCAAGGGCGGGACGAGGCGCGCGGGCTACTGGGGCGGGTTGGCGAGCGGAGGGCGCTGGCCGCGCTCGGCGATGGCGGCGACCAGGCGCTTCATGACGAACGCCTTCTCCGGGAGCACCGAGATGCCCACGCCCCGGGCGGCGAGCGCGTCGGCCGCCACCGGACCGATGGCCGCCACGCACGTCTTCGCGAGCGCCCGCCCGAGCGCGTCGATGCCTCCGGTCTCCCGGGCGACCGCGAAGAGGCGATCGACCTGTGCGGCGCTGGTGAACGCGATGGTGTCGACCGTGCCCGAATCGAGGGCCGTGATGAGCTCGGCGAGGCGCGCGGCGTCGCTGGCCGACGCATAGACATAGGGAGCCACGGTCGAGACGGTGGCTCCCCGGCCGCGGATGAACGCCACCAGCTCATGGCTCGGCTCCTCGCCGTAGAGCTGCAGGCCGACGCGCCTGCCGCCGAGCTCGAGCGCGCCGAGCTCGTCCATGATGCCCTGGGAGGTGGGAACGGCGGCCGCGAGGTCGGTGGCGAGCCCCAGCTCCTTGAGCGCCCGGGCGGGCTTCGGGCCGCGGGTGATCTTCCGCACCGAGCCGAGCGCCCGCACCACCGCGGGCGCGAAGCCACGGCGCTCGGCCAGGGCCATCATGCGGCGCAGCCCCTCGCCGGTCAGGAGGACGATATCGTCGAAGCCGCCGCCGACCAGCGTGCGCAGCCAGGCCTCGACGGGCGCGGGATCCGGGGCGTCGCGGATCGCCACCATCGGACAGCGCCAGACCCCGGCGCCCTCGGCTTCGAGCATCTGCGCCAGCCGGTCGAGCTCGCGCGTCTCGGCGAGCGCGACGACGCGGCCATCAAGGCGTCGGGGAATCGGCTCGGACACGCTGGCTCGCGGCGGTCATGGTTTGCTCTTCATGGTCTGCTCTTCGTGGTCTGCTCTTCGTGGTCTGCTCTTCGTG
>CAZIOH010000108.1:6490-21810 GCA_964540815.1 uncultured Myxococcales bacterium
TTTGCTCGGTTGCTGGCGGTCGGGTGGTCCTTGGCCGGATCATCTTGGGCAGTTCGTCATGGGTACGCAACCGGGCCCGGCACTCTCCCGGAAAACCGCCCTGAATCGAGCGGGTTAGGCCGGGCCGAGCGGGTCGCCGCGGGCCGGACCTCGGCGAACTGCACGAACGCGGAAAGCGAAACGCGCGAACGCGGAAAGCAACCAACCGTGGTGGCCCGCCCTTCTTCAGGAGACCATTTTTCTTAGAGGAGGTGTGATGCGCGTGGCAGCACGGTGGTTCAGGCTCTCGGCGGCGTTCACGGTGATTCTCGTGTGGGGAGCTTCGGGCTCTGGTCGCGCCCTCGCCAACCGGACGGGCGGCGCCGGCTCGGCCGGCAAGCTCGGCTCGATCGGCGACTCCGGGGTCCGGCCGTCCCTCCCGAGAACCCGGCTGGCCACCGCCGGCTCGGGCGTCCCGGCCTCCCGGAGGAAGCGGGTGTGCGTCGTGGCGGTCCAGCCCATCTCGGGCAACGCCGGCCAGGTCGTGCGCGGAGCGGTGACCCGGATCGTGCGCGAGCACGGATACCGCACCCTCACCAGCCTACCCGCCTACGAGGGCACCGGGCAGTACCCGGGCCTGGCGCGTGAGCACAACGTGCGGGCGTTCGTCACCGCGGATCTCGAGGAGCGCGGTGGCCGGAGCTCCCTCACCTTCCTGATCTGGAGCGGCGTCTCGGGCTCGGTGGTCGGACGCTGGTCCGTCGCGGCGCCAAGGCCCGAGCTGGTCGCGGCGATCGGCCGAGGCTTCTGGCGAAACCTCGGCTCGGCGGTGGTGCGGGCCAAGGCTCCCCCCTCGAGCGAGCTCGACGAGGCCCCCCCGGTTCGCATCGACGCGGAGGTGGACGAGGGACGGCCCCCGGTCGTCAGCCGAAACTGAGTGTCCCCGAGGCCCACCGTCCTCAATGCACGACCGAGATCCGCCGCTCGAGCGACAGGATCGTGCTGCCATCGGGTGAATTTCCAGGTGGAAGCGACGATGGTCCACCTTCGGCCCCGCTGGGCGTCGCGGTCGGTGGATCGCTGCTCCCGTCTCGTCCGCGCGCGGGACTGGCATCCGCCAGCCCCGCGCCTGTCGAGGTTCGGCCCCCATCCGCCAGGCCGGTGTCCACGCCCCCATCCGCCTCTCCAATGTCCGAGATCGTCGGGCGTCCGGTGGATGAACCGCCTCCACCACAGCCCAGCGCAACCAAGCCCATCATCAGCACCAGTGTCTTCTGCATCGCTCGCCCCTCAGCTCTTCCCGATCCCTCGATACCAAGGCCGGCCCATCGCATCCTCAGTACCTTCGCCACCCTCACGGATCAACCATGGAAAACCCCAGGTCCCCGCGTCCGGCCGGCCCTCGATGCTATTCGCGCCAGAACCTCGAGATGAGCTCGCCGCGGTTCTCGGTGGCCGTCTTGCGAAAGAGGGCCGTCAGGTGAAACTCGACCGTGACCTCGGCGCATCCCAGCTTGGTGGCGATCTCCTTGTTGGTCTCCCCGGTGGCGAGGAGCCGAAGGACGTCAGTCTGGCGCCGGGAGAGCTGCCACTCGATGGCGACCTGCCGGAGCCTCGCCTCACCGTCCCTGCCCGAACGCCTGATGAGAACCAGCTTCAGGGGAGGGAGCCCCGACCCCTGTACGCCGAAGGTCACGGAACTGGGCGACGCGCGGGCCCTGGCGATCTCGGCGCGCGTCGAGGCTCCTTCGTGCTCCAGCCTGGAGCGTCCAGCGGGATTCATGTGCGCGATCCGCTCGCCGGCCAGCAAGAAGGCCGGGACGTCGATGCCGTCGAGCGCGGTGAAGAGCGCCTCGCGATGCTGCTGACCGGCACAGAGCCGACGCTCGAGCTTCAGGCGGGCGCGCAGAGGCCTGGTCAGAGCGCGCAGGATCTCCCGATCCGCTGGCTCGAACGGACGGCTTCGCCACGCACCCAGCCAACCGAGCAGCGCCGGGCCATCGCACACCAGGACTCGGATCTGACCGGCCCTCTCGAGACCGAGCCTCGGCATCAGGTCCCGCGCGATCGGCGTGTGGTGGTAGCCCGGAGGCATCGTCGCTGGGTCGATCAGGGCCACGCGGTTGCGTTCCTGGGGCCTGGGACGTTCCGCATCGTAGGGCGCGTACTTGAGCGGCGCGCGGGCGAGAAACGCAGCCGTCTCCTGACGCACGCGCGGCGGGAGATCCCCGCTCGCGGCAAAGAGATCGAGCTCCCAGCCCCGGTCGGAACGCTTGGGTCGGTAGAGGGCGGCGAGATCGCACGCGAGGAGGGGCAACAGCCCCGAAGCAACGCGTGGAGCGATCGGCTCGAAGTGCTCCCCGATGCGTTGCACGGTATCCACCAGCTCCCCCACCCCTCGACGACCACCCGCACCCATGCCGACGATGCTATCTTCCTCGACCGACGCCGGCAATCCCAGGCTGCCGGGTTGGTGAAGGGGGTCTCCATGCCGATCGTGGTCCGACGGGGTTCAGACGGGTCAGGCGAGAAGGGTGCGTATCTCTTTGTTCATGGGAGCCCTGGTGATCACAGGGTGTTCGACAAGCTCGCGGCTCGGGCACCTCGCGACGCACATGTGGCCCTGGTCGACCTACCGGACCATGGACGCGCCCCGGACGAGCTCGGTCTCGGGCTCGAGCCATTCGAGGAGGATCTGGTTGCTTGCGTCCAGGCTCTGCCCAAGGGGCGCACCACCGTCGTCGGGAGCTCGTTCGGCGGTCACATCGCGGCGCGGCTCATGGCCCGCATCGCACCGAACGTCACGCGCGCCGTCCTCATCGATTCCTTCGCATCCGTGCCGGGCGAGATGGCCGCCCGCCAGTCCGCGCTGGCCGACCAGATCGAGATGGGTCAGCTCGACGGGCCGACGATGGAGGCCCTCGCGGTCGATCTCTTCCTTGGTGGAGAGGGGGACCCTGGGGACGTGGAGGTGGTCCGGGCGACCGTGCGTGACTGTCCGCGGCCCCGGCTCGTTCGCTCGTGCCGAAGGCTGGCGCGGCTCCACGCTGCGCAGCTCGTTCGGTTCGATGTCCCGACCATCGTCATCCACAGCAAGGACGACGCCGCGGTCCCCTATGCGCTCGCACCCACGCTGGCCGCGTGCGGAACCAACACCCGATTGCTCGGCCTCGACGGTCGCTCTCACTACCCGCAGATGACCAGGGTCGACACGGTCGCCGACATCGTCTTCGGAGCGTGAGCGAGCTCGAGCACGCGCGCGGCGCCGGCAACCGGTGACCGGCAACCACGTCGGATTGGCCGTCCCCGCGGCACCCGCGATAGAGTGCGCCCCGATGACCGATTTTCAGTTCCAGGAATTGCTCCCCCTCGGGCATGACGACCCGACCCCGTATCGCCTGGTGACCCGGGACGGCCTGTCGTCCTTCAGCGCGGGCGGGGTGAAGTTCCTCGGCGTGGAGCCGGGCGTGCTGACCTTGCTCGCGCGCGAGGCCATGCGGGACATCGCCCACCTCCTGCGGCCCGGGCACCTCGGCCAGCTGGCAGCGATCCTCGAGGACCACGAGGCCTCCGCCAACGATCGGTTCGTGGCCATCGAGCTCCTGAAGAACGCCAACATCGCGGCCGCGGGCATCCTGCCGTCCTGTCAGGATACCGGCACCGCCATCGTCATGGGCAAGAAGGGGCAATGCGTGTACACCGGGGGCGGCGACGAGGCGGCCCTGGCGCGCGGCATCTTCGACACCTACGCCACCTCGAACCTGCGCTTCTCGCAGCTCGCGCCCCTCGACACCTATCGCGAGATCAACACCGAGACCAACCTGCCGGCCCAGATCGAGATCTTCGCCACCGATGGCGACGCCTACAAGTTCCTGTTCATGGCCAAGGGCGGCGGCTCGGCCAACAAGAGCTACCTCTATCAAGAGACCAAGGCCCTGCTCAACCCCGACAGCTTGATGACCTTCCTCGACGCCAAGCTGCGCTCGCTCGGCACCGCGGCCTGCCCGCCGTACCACCTGGCGGTGGTGATCGGCGGGCCGTCGGCCGAGTACACGCTGAAGGTCGCCAAGCTGGCCTCGGCGCGGTACCTCGACGGGTTGCCCGACGCCGGCAACCGCGGCGGACAGGGCTTCCGCGATCGCGGGCTCGAGGCGCAGATCCTCGCGCTGGCCCAGCGCACCGGCATCGGGGCGCAGTTCGGCGGCAAGTACTTCTGCCACGACGTGCGGGTGGTGCGCCTGCCGCGCCACGGGGCCTCGTGTCCGGTGGCCATCGCGGTGTCGTGTTCGGCCGATCGGCAGGCGCTGGGGAAGATCACCCACGAGGGGGTGTTCCTCGAGCAGCTCGAGCGCGACCCCGCCCGGTTCTTGCCCCACCCCGCCGCCGAGGAGCTGGGGGGCGAGGTGGTGGCCATCGATCTCGCACGACCCATGGACGAGATCCGCGCGACCCTGTCGCGCTACCCAATCCGCACGCGCCTGTCGCTCTCGGGACCGATGGTGGTGGCCCGCGACATCGCCCACGCCAAGATCAAGGAGCTCCTCGATCGCGGGCTGCCCATGCCCACCTACCTGCGCGACTTCATGGTGTACTACGCCGGCCCCGCCAAGACGCCGACGGGCTACGCCTCGGGCTCTTTCGGACCGACCACCGCGGGGCGCATGGACTCGTACGTCGACGCGTTTCAGGCCAAGGGGGGCAGCCTGGTGATGCTGGCCAAGGGGAACCGGTCGCCGGCGGTGACGGCGGCGTGCAAGAAGCACGGGGGCTTCTACCTGGGATCGATCGGGGGCCCGGCTGCCCGCCTGGCCAAGGACTGCATCCGGAAGGTCGATGTGCTGGAGTATCCGGAGCTCGGCATGGAGGCGGTGTGGAAGATCGACGTGGTGGACTTCCCCGCCTTCATCGTGGTCGACGACAAGGGCAACGACTTCTTCGCCGGGATCATGGGTGGCGGCGGCGGCGCGAGCACCGAGACCGGCGGCGCGGGCAAGGCGCGCCTGCCCGTGGTGTGAGCGCCCGCGTGAACGCGCGGACCCACGACCGACGATCTCCCGCCGGAGGACTCATCCGCGGCGCACGCCGTCCCACCGGATGGGCGGTGCCGGGCCCCGTCCCCGCGGCCGAGGCGCCACCCGGCGCGGGCGTGGAGGCGCTCTGGCCGCGCGAGGACGAGGACCTGTGCTGGCTGGCCGGCCACTGGCGGATCCTGCAGCGCCGGGACGGCCATCGCTTCTCGCTCGACGATCTGGTGACCGCGGAGATGGCGGCGCGGCTCCACGCCGCGGAAGGCGCGCCTGGCGCAGGCGCCCGCTTCCTCGATCTCGGCTGCGGAATCGGCACCGTGCTGTTGTTCCTGGCCTGGCGATTCCCCGAGGCCGAGGTGACGGGGATCGAGGCCCAGACCCTGAGCGCGGGGCTCGCGCGCCGCTCGATCGCCTGGAACGGAGTCACGGAGCGGTGCTCGGTCCTCGACGGAGATCTGCGCGACCTGTCCGGACGCGGGACGCCCCACCGGAACGAGGCGCTGCTGCCCGATGGGGCGCGGTTCGAGCTGATCACCGGCACGCCGCCGTACTTCGCCCGCGGAGAGGGGACCGAGTCCGACCGGGTGCAGCGGGCGCCGTGCCGCTTCGAGCACCGAGGAGGTCTGGCCGACTATTGCGTGGCGGCCGCCGGGCGGCTGGCCGACACGGGCGCCTTCGTGGCCTGTGCCGCCGCGGGGCAATTCGCGGAGGTCGAGCCGGCGGCCGCCGCGGCGGGGCTGGCGGTGGAGCGGTGGCGGGAGATCATCCCCCGCGCCGGAAAGTCACCGCTGCTCGCGACCTTCAGCCTGCGCCCTGCCGCCCGTGTCGCCCGGCGCATCGACGAGCCGGCCTTGACGGTGCGCGACGTCGCCGGCCAGTGGACGCGCGAGTTCCTGCGGGTGCGGGCCGCGATGGGCATGCCCCCGCCCCCATGAGCGGAGGACATGAGCGGAGGACATGAGCGAGGTCAGGAGCGAGGCCAGAGGCGAGGCCAGGGGCGTTGCAAACCGAGCTTCGACGTCATCGAGCGGCCACGGGCGAGCCAGCGCCGTGCTAGGAAGGGTGAAATGGGACCAGGTGCCAAGTACGAGGGTAGGTACGAGGGTCGGTACGAGGGTGCGCAGGTATTCTCGGCGACGACGTTCGGCAGGCGCGACAAGCTCGGAGAGGACGTGACGGCCTGGCTGCGCGCGCATCCCGGGACCTTGCCCGTGCGGACCTGTGTCCTGCAATCGTCGGACAGCCGGTTTCACTGTCTCTCGATCGTTCTGTTCTGGCGCCGCGAGGAAGGCGGCACCTAGGACGAGCCTGGCCCCGGCCGTCCTCCTTCGCGCACTGCCTGACGGATCATGGCGGAAGCCCGAGTCGCGACACCTCCGGATTCCCCGCCCCCGCAGCTCCGGGTGAGGCTGGACAAGTGGCTGTGGGCGGCGCGATTCTTCAAGACCCGTTCCCGGGCGGGCGAGGCGGTCGACGGCGGCAAGATCGACATCGCTGGCGAGCGGGCCAAGCGCGCGCGCATCGTGCAGGTCGGAGAGACCATCACCATCCGCAGGCCTCCCTTCGAGCAGGTGGTGGTGGTTCGGGGCCTGTCCGAGACCCGGGGGCCCGCCTCGGTGGCCGCCGCGCTGTGGGAGGAGACCGCCGAGAGCCGCGCCGCCCGCGAGACCCTGGCGTTCCAGCTGAAGAACGCGCCCACCCTGTCGTTCGAGGGCGGTGGCCGCCCGACCAAGCGCGACCGCCGCGAGATCCAGAAGGTGAAGCACCGATGGTGAGCGCGAGCGCGAGGACGTCCGACCTGGGTTGGTCCGCCGGCCTCACCTGGTGGTCCTCCGGAGCCCGCGGAGAGCGGCAAGGGCCATGTCGATGACGAACGAGCCGTCCGCCCGAGACACGAGCGCCCGCGTGGAGGCGGTGACCTTCGAGCCGCTCGCGGTGGCCCTGCGGGAGCCGTTCGTCATCGCCACCGGCGAGATGACGGCAACCCGCGCGGTGTGGGTCAAGGCCCGGATCGTCGGGCGAACGGGTGAGGCCGCGACCGGCTGGGGCGAGGCCGCCGCCCTGCCGCCCGTCACCTGGGAGGACCAGTCCGATCTGCTGGAGCTGATCTCGGCGGCGGCCCCGGAGCTCGCGGGCCTCGCCCTCGAGCTCGCCGCGCCCGACCGGCTCCGCGCGCGGCTGGACGTGCTCTTTCCCACCAGCCACGTCGCCCGCGCCGCGGTCGAGTCGGCGATCCTCGACGGGTGGGCCCGGCTGATGGGCTGTCCAGTCGCGCAGTGGCTCGGCGCGCTGACGGCGCCCGCGGCGCTGGCGGCGCTTCCCGCATTCGCGCCCGCGACCATGGTCACGGACATGACGTTGCCCATCGCCGCGCCGGGGCACATGGCGAAGCTGGCGGCCGGCTACCGGGAGGCGGGGTTCGTGGCCTTCAAGGTCAAGGTGGGACGGAGCTGGCGCGGCGATCTGCGGGCGCTGCGGGCGGTCGTCGCGGCGGTGCCGGATGCGCGCTTCCGGCTGGACGCCAACGCGGGCTTCACGGTCGGGGATGCGACGTCGTTGCTGCACGCGGCCCTCGACGCCGGCATGGCGCTCGAGTGCTTCGAGCAGCCGTGCGCCCGCGAGGACTGGCAAGGCATGGCGCGCATCACCGGTGAATCGCCGGTCCCCATCGTGGCCGACGAGTCCTTTCGCTCCGGCGTGGACCTCGAGCGCCTGCTCGGCATGCGCGCCGCCCACGCGGTGAACCTCAAGCTCGTGAAGCTGGGCGGGCCCCTGGCGGCCCTGGCCCTCGGGTGGCGCGCCCGGCAGCAGGGGCTCGGTCTCATGGCTGGCGCGATGGTGGAGACCCGCCTCGGGCTCGTGACCATGGGGCACGTGGTGGCCGCGCTCGGCGGGGTCGAATTCGTGGATCTGGACACCGCCTTCCTGCTCGGGGCCGAGCCATTCTCTGGCGGCTGGTCCATCGACGGGCCCCGCCTCACGCTCCTCGGCGGACCCGGGCTCGGGCTCGGGCTGCCGGGCACCCCACCGGCGACGGGACCCGCGCCACCACCTCCGAGGTGAGCGCGCGCGGCGCGGGACCGGCCTCGGTCGACCCGAGCCGAGCCCCGCCGCGGATCGAGTAGGCTTACGAGACCGTGCCCGCAACGCCCCCTCCGACCGCGATTCTCGAAAATGCCCTGGCCAACTTCCGTGGCGATCTCACGGTGGCCGATGCCGCGACCCGCAGCGGGCTCCCCCTGCGGGAAGCTGAGGGGGCCCTGCGCGGGCTGGCGGCAGAGTACGGCGGGCACCTGTCGGCGACCAGCAAGGGCGAGCTCATCTACTCGTTCCCGGGCGGGTTGACGAGGCCCCCGGAGACCCGGTTGCTTCGGCGCGCCGGACGGGCCCTCGCGAAGTTCGCCGCCGGCGCCGTGCGGCTCGTGGTGCGGGCCTGGGTGTCGGTGGTCCTCGTGGGCTATGCGCTGGCCTTCGTGGCCATCTTGCTCGGGCTGGCCTTCCGCGGCGGAGACGATCGCGACGATCGCAGCCCCCTCGACGGGGTGTCCAGCGTGCTGCGCATGGTGGCCGAGGCGCTGTTCTGGACCTTCCACCCGTTCTCGCCGGTGAGCTTCGGACGCGAGCCTTACTGGCTGCACGACCAGCCGCGCCGCCGGACGGCCGCCCTGCCGTTTTACGAGCGCGTCAACCGCTTCGTGTTCGGGCCGCCCGCGCCCAAGCTCGACCCGCGCGAATCGGAGCGGCAGGTCCTGGCCGAGATCCGGCGCAACAAGGGCCGCATCTCGCCGGCCGACGTCATGCGTGTCACCGGCTGCTCGCGCGCGGCGGCCGAGCAGCAGCTGCTGCGCCTGGTGGTCGACTACGCGGGCGATCTCACGGTGAGTGAGTCGGGGGCGATCCTGTACTCGTTCGCCGAGCTTCGCACCACGGCTGGCCCGGGCGGGAGCGAGGTCAGCGGCGGGGGCGGCGGCTGGGCTTCCGCGGCGGCGCGCGAGGTCGCGGTGGCCCCGGCCTGGCGCCAGCGCGCCGAGTTGCCGGCCCTCACGGGAAACACGGCCGGCTCGAACGCCCTCTTCGCCGCGATCAACGGCTTCAACCTGCTGGCCAGCGGCTACGTGCTCGCGAACGGGCTCACCCTCGAACGGCTGGCGGCGCTCTTCGCCCAGCTCGGCGCGCGCGAGCCGATGCCCCTGCCGCCGGTGGACGGGTTGCCCCTCGTGCTGGGGGTCATCCCCTTCGCGTTCTCGGCGGCGCTGTTCGCGCTGCCCCTGGTGCGCCTCTTGCGGCGATCCGGCGAGGCCAGGCGCGTGGAACGGGAGAACGGTTGGCGGGGCCTGCTGCGCCTGGTCCTCGACCGCACCCCGGCGGACTTCCGGGCGGAGTACACCCGGGAGGAGATCGCTCGGACCTGGGCGGTGACCGCCGGGCGTGCCGCGAGCGAGCGCGAGCTCGACGACGCGGTTCGCAGGCTGGGGGGAGAGGTCGAGCTCGGCGAGGGCGGGACGCTGGTCTACCGCTTCGCGATCATGGGCGCGGAGGTCGAGGCCCTGCTCGGCGAGCGGCAGCGGGCCGCGGACAGCGAGGCGTTCGCGGGCGACGTGGTGTTCTCCTCGGCCGACCCGGGCTCGGGAATTCGCGCCGAGCCGAGGCCCCCGAGGGCGGTCGCCGCCCCCCCGGCCCCGGCCCCGGCTCCTTCCCCGGTTCCCGCCCAGCTGGAAGAACACCGCGAGCCCGTCGAGTTCCTCGAGCGCCTGATGGCCGAGGCCAAGCGCCGACGGGAATGAGCCAGCTGACGGGGGCTCCCCCGCCTTCCGGGAACGTGGCATTTGCGCCGGATCCGTCCCGCGAGGCACAATCCCTCGGCTGACGACCATGCCCCTTCGCACCAAACGCCACGGCGCAGCAATCCGGGTCGCCTCGGAGTTGCCCAAGCTGCCCGACTCCGTGACCGCCAACCTGTTCCTCAACCGCGAGCTGTCGTGGCTGGACTTCAATGCGCGGGTCCTGGAGGAGGCGCGAGACCCCGGGGTGCCGCTGGCCGAGCGCCTGAAGTTCCTGGGCATCGTGGGCTCGAACCTCGACGAGTTCTTCATGGTCCGGGTGGCCGGGCTCAAGCAGCAGCTCTCCGGCAACGTCCTGCAGACCCCGCCCGACGGGATGACGGCGGCCGCCCAGCTCGGCGCCATCAGCGCCCGGGCCCACAAGATCGTCGACGAGCAGTACGCGACCTGGCGGAGCGACGTCGCCCCGGTCCTGCCCACCCGCGGGGTCTCCCTGGTGCGCCCCGCCGACCTCGAGCCGGCCGAGCGTCAGGCGCTGCTGCGCTACTTCACCGAGGGGATCTGGCCGGTCCTGACTCCGCTGGCGGTCGACCCCGGGCATCCGTTCCCGGTTTTGCGCAACCGCAGCATCAACCTCGCCATCTGGCTGCAGAGCGAGGTCGAGCTGGTGGCCCGCCCGAAGACCATCGCCGCCGTGGTGCAGGTCCCGTCGGTGCTGCCGCGCCTGGTGGCGCTCTCGGAGCCTGGCCAGGCCTACCGCTTCGCGCTGCTCGAGGACGTGATCGCCATGCATGTGGGGGATCTCTTCCCCGGGTTCCGGGTGGTGGGGTGTGGCGCGTTTCGCGTCACCCGAAACTTCGACCTGTCCATCGACGAGGACGAGGCCGACGATCTGCTCCAGACCATCCAGAAGGAGCTGCGCCGCCGCGAGCGCGGGAACGCGGTGCGCCTCGAGGTCACGCAGGACGCCCCGCCCGAGCTGATCGGGTTCCTGCGGGGCGCGCTCAAGCTGGATCCCGACGATGTGTACCTGGTGGACGGACCGCTGCAGCTCGCGGATCTCACGCCGCTGCGCGACCGCGAGGAGCTGGCCGGCCTGCGTGACGAGCCGTTCTCTCCGCAGCCGGCCCCACCGCTCGGCGACACCGACGACATGTTCAAGGTGATCGCCGAGCGCGACGTGCTGCTGCACCACCCCTACGACTCCTACCAGGACGTGGTCGAGTTCATCTCCGAGGCGGCCGACGACGCCAACGTGCTCGCCATCAAGCAGACGCTCTATCGGACCAGCGCGGACTCGCCGATCGTGCGGGCGCTGATCCGCGCCGCCGAGAAGGGCAAGCAGGTGACGGCGGTGGTCGAGCTCAAGGCGCGCTTCGACGAGGCGCCCAACATCGCCTGGGCCCGGGTGCTGGAGGAGTCCGGGGTGAACGTGGTGTACGGGCTGATGGGGCTCAAGACCCACTGCAAGGTGGCCCTGGTGGTGCGGCGCGAGGGCAAGGGCATCGCCCGCTACGCCCACCTGTCGACTGGCAATTACAACCCGTCGACCGCGCGCCTCTATTCGGATCTGTCCTACTTCACGGCGCGCGGCTCGATCGCCGACGACGTCGGGGCGCTGTTCAACCTGCTCACCGGCTACTCCTCGCCACCTTCCTGGCAGCGCTTCGCGGTCGCGCCGGTGGGGCTGCACGGCCGCATCCTCAAGCTCATCGCCCACGAGGCGTCGCTCGGTCCGCGCGGACGCATCATCGCCAAGATGAACTCGCTGGTCGACCCGGACGTGATCGCGGCGCTCTATCGGGCGTCCCAGGCGGGGGCGTCGATCGATCTCATCGTGCGTGGCATCTGCTGCCTGCGCCCCGGGGTCCCCGGGGTGAGCGAGAACATCAGGGTCACGAGCGTGGTCGATCGGTTCCTCGAGCACGCCCGGATCTTCTGCTTCGGCGCCGACGGGAAGCGGGACGTGTACCTGTCGTCGGCCGACTGGATGCCACGGAACTTCGTCCGCCGGGTGGAGATCATGTTCCCGGTGGAAGATCCGCTGCTGAAGAGCCGGATCGTGGACGAGATCCTGGCCACCGAGCTCGCCGACAACCTGAAGGCCCGCCGGCTGCTCCCCGACGGCCGGTACGAACGGATCCAGCCGGAGGGGACGAAGGCGCCGCTCGTGCGCAGTCAGGCGCGATTCATGGAGCTCGCGCGCGCCCGGGCGCAGGCGGGGGCCAGCGCGGCGGCGCGCGGCTCGAGCCCGGCGATCGAGGCCCGCCCGGCCCGCATCTTCGGCCCCCCCCCGCAGCCGCGAGAGGTGGCGAGAGGTCTGGAGAGCCGATCGGTGGTCGGTGGGGCTGGCCCCGCCAGCACCGGGGAGTCGGGGGCTTTGGCTGCGGGCGGGGGCACCGTCGGCGGCGGGGCCCCTGGCCCTTCACCCGTCCGGGTGAACGTCCTCGCGGTGGTGAGCCCGGCCCTGGCGGTTCCAGCCGCCGAGCCGGTCGAGCCGGTCGAGCCGGTGATCGGCCTCCCCATCGCCAACCCCAACCTGCCGACGGCCTGAGCCGAACCCCCGCCGATGATCCCGAGGACACCTGCCTCCACCCACCGGTGGAGCCTGCTCAGCCTGCTCGCCCTGCTGGCCTGGCTCGGACGGTCGTCGGCCGTGGTCGCCGCCGAGGGCGACGCGGGCGGCCAATCTCCCTCACCGTCGCCGGCCCCGACCGGTCAGCGCACCGATGAGGATCTCCGGGCGGAGGATCTGCGGCCACTGGCCGACGAGGACACCGGCCCGCGGTCGCGGTTGAACGTCGCCGCCTGGGTGACGACCGGAGTCTCCGCGGCCTTGCTGGGGGTCGCGGCCTTCTACGGGGCCTCGGCCTCCGAAAAATCCGGCGACGCGAATCGTCTGATCACCTACCGCGATCCCGGCAGCGGGGTTCCGCTCGAGTACGCGTCGGTGGCGTCTGCCTTCGAGGAAGACGTGCGCGTGGGCCGCCGCGACGACTCCATCGGCAAGGGCCTCCTGATCTCGGCGGCGGTCAGCGTGGCCGCGACGGTCGGCCTCTTCCTCATCGACGCCGTCGTCACCCGCGCCCACGGGCGGAGCGCCGAGTGACCAGCGCCCGCTCGCAACGGTCCGGTCACGGCGCGGTGACGGGCCCGCAGAGTCCTCGCCCGGGGCTCCGGCCTGGCCTCGTGGCCCTCTGGCTCGCCTCGTGTGGAGCCGTGGTCGGAGGGACGCTTCCCGTCGCCAGCTGCTTTTCACCCGAGCAGCCCGCCTGCGCCTTCTCCTGCGCCGAGCCCCCCAACCGCTGCCCGGAGAGCTACACCTGCGGCGACGACCTGCTGTGCCATCGCACCGGCGCCGAAACTGCGTGCCCCCTGTCTCCTCCGCACGACGGGTCCAGCCCCGCCGACGCGGCAAATGCCTCCGTCCCGCCGTCTGACTGACCCCCTGCTCCCCGTCCTCGTCGTCGTCCTCGTCCTCGTCCCCGTTCTCCGCCCGGTGCGGTAGCGCGACGAGGACGACGACGGTCCCAGAGCCCGCCCTCCCCGGCCAGAAATTTTCCCGTCAGCAGGACCCTCACCATGTATAGACTCCAGCCGCACCCATGGGTCTCCTCGACTTCCTCAGCAAGGACGGGCGCGAGAAGCGCAACCTGGAAAGAAACATCAACCGGGTCGTGAACAAGTACGCCCAGTCTCCGGACCGCTACAAGGCCTTCGAGACCCTGCTCGACGATGGCTCACCCGAGGCCATCTTCGGCCTGATGCGGCGCTTCGGCATGATGTACGACAAGAGCATCGACGACGAGCAAGAGAAGGAGTGGGTCTTCGATGCCCTGGTCGAGAAGGGCGCGGCCATCATCCCCCAGATCGAGCGATACCTGCAGGCGGCCGACTCCATCTCCTGGCCGCTCCGGCTCCTCGACAAGGTGGCGAGCCCCGAGACCGAGATCGAGGTGGTCCGCCGGACCCTCGAGCGACACGAGCCCGGCTACGAGCGCGACCCCACCAAGAAGATCCAGCTGGTGAACCACCTGGCCGGGATCAAGGTCCCGGGGGCGGCGGCGCTCGCCGTCCCGTACCTCGCCGACATGGACGAAGGGGTGCGCTACGCCGCCGCCGAGACCCTGATTCGCCTGGCGGACGAGGGCGTCGCCAGTGGCCCGCTCGCGGCCCACTTCGGCTCCGTCGGCGAGGAGAGCTTGCGGGTCCGCCTGCAGATCGCCGAGGGCTTCGTCCAGCATGCCTGGAGCGTGGCGACCGCCTACCGCCCGGCCTTCGACAAGAAACTGCCCGAGAGCTTCTCGATCGACCGCGACGGTCGCTTGAAGAAGAAGCCCGCCTAGTCACAGTCACTCGTCTGAAAGGACCACGTCCCCGCTCATGCCCCGCAGAACAGACATCAAGACCGTCATGCTGATCGGCTCCGGGCCGATCGTCATCGGCCAGGCTTGCGAATTCGACTACTCCGGCACCCAGGGCGTGAAGGCGCTCAAGGAAGAGGGCTATCGCGTGGTGCTGGTGAACTCGAACCCGGCGACCATCATGACCGATCCGGAGATCGCGGATCGCACCTACGTCGAGCCCCTGACGGTCGAGGTGCTCACCCGGGTGATCGAACGCGAGCGGCCCGACGCCCTGCTCCCGACGCTGGGCGGCCAGACCGCCCTCAACCTGGCGCTGGAGCTCCACCGGGTGGGGGTGCTGGAGAAGTATGGCGTGCGCCTGATCGGCGCGCAGGTCGAGGCGATCGAGAAGGCCGAGGACCGCGAGCTCTTCAAGAAGGCCATGCAGAAGATCGGCCTCGGCGTGGCGATGTCGGGCTACGCCCACTCGCTGGCCGAGGCCCGGGTGATCCAGGCGGAGATGGCGGTCGCCAACGGGGTCGGCTACCCGGTGCTCCTGCGCCCGTCGTTCACCCTCGGCGGCTCCGGGGCGGCCATCGTCTGGAACGCCGAGGAGTTCGACGCCAAGGTCAACTGGGGGCTGACCCAGAGCCCCCGCGGCGAGGTGCTGGTGGAGGAGTCGATCCTCGGGTGGAAGGAGTACGAGCTCGAGGTCATGCGCGACACCAACGACAACGCGGTGATCATCTGCTCGATCGAGAACTTCGATCCGATGGGGGTGCACACCGGTGACTCCATCACCATCGCCCCGGCCATGACCCTGACCGACAAGGAATACCAGACCATGCGCGACGCCGCGCTGGCAGTGATCCGCGAGATCGGGGTGGAGACCGGCGGCTCGAATATCCAGTTCGCGGTGAACCCCGCCAACGGGCGGATGATCGTGATCGAGATGAACCCGCGGGTGTCGCGCAGCTCGGCGCTGGCGTCCAAGGCCACCGGGTTTCCCATCGCCAAGATCGCCACCAAGCTGGCCGTCGGCTACACGCTCGACGAGGTGCCGAACGACATCACGCGGGAGACCCCGGCCTGTTTCGAGCCCACCATCGACTACGTGGTGACCAAGGTCCCACGCTTCGCCTTCGAGAAGTTCCCCGGCGCCGACACCGAGCTCGGCCCCCAGATGA
>CAZIOH010000109.1:0-21318 GCA_964540815.1 uncultured Myxococcales bacterium
GAGGGGCCCGCGGGGAGGGGTCCTCCCCTTCCCGCGAGCGCCGGAGGCGCGTCCGGTCCTCCCCTTCCTGCGAGCGCCGGAGGCGCGTCAGTGGGTCGACCACACCAGGTCGAGCGCGCCGAACGGCCCGGCGAGCCGCAGGACGAGGCGGCCAGAGCGCTCACCGACGAAGCCGTCCTCACCCGAGCTGGCGACCGGCGAGACCGCCGACACCGCCGCGCCGCCCGCCGCCGGTGCCCGGGCCACCTCCGGCGCGTGCCGCGAGAAGCGCACGACGTAGATCCGCGTGAAGGGCGTCTTCGCCGGGAAGAACTCGCGCTCGTAGGTCTCGGGAAGCTTCTCTGAGCTGATCTTCTCGGGAGCGATCTCGTGCCCGAGGCCATCGAGCAGCGTCACCCGCCAGGCCGAGCCCTTGCGCTCGAGATCGTTCCACCGGTAGTTGGCGCTCTGCGCGGTCACCATGAACTCGTAGGCGTCCGCCCCGATCTCCCGCTGCCCGCTGTGAATCAGCTCGCGATCGGCGGTGCTCAGCCGATACGCGTCCGCGTAGTGCGCGACGTAGGCCTCCCGGTAGTCGAAGCTCTTGTACGTCGCCCAGACCTCGAGGGCCGCCTCGAACTCGTGCACGACCTTTCCGTGCCGGGTCCAGCGCTGGTAGACCTCGGGATAGTCGGTGCCCGCGTAGCTGGTCGGGGTCGACGAGAAGTCGACCGCGGGCGGCGGGGCCGTCCCGCAGGCCCCGGCGGCTCCGAGACCGAGGAGGACGAGCAAGCCGAGGGTGGCCGACCCGCCAGGCTTCATCCGGTCTCACCGAAGTCGCGCTTGCGGAAGAGCGTGACGAGGGGCGCCTCCCGCTCGAGGATCTCGCGCCCGCCCTCCTCCCGGTCGACGAGCCCGAGGATCAACCGCACCTGCAACCCGAAGTCGCGCGCCCGCGTGATGGCCTTCATCGCCGAGCCCCCCGTGGTGACCACGTCCTCGACGATGGCGACGGGCATCCCCGGCTGCAAGGACTTGATCCCCTCCATCCACTGCCCGGTCCCGTGCCCCTTCGGCTCCTTGCGGACGTAGAACGCCGCCAGCGGCGGACCCGCGACGTAGCTCAGGGTCGACACCGCGGAGGCCAGCGGGTCGGCGCCCATGGTCAGCCCCCCGATCGCCCGGACGTCGGGGGCCCGCTGGCGGACGAGCCCGAGGAACAGCGAGCCGACCAGGAAGTGCCCCTCGGCGGTCAGCACGGTCTGCTTGCAGTCGATGTAGAAATTGCTCTTCAGCCCCGAGGCCAGCGTGACCTCGCGGCGCTCGTAGGACAGGCGGGCCAGCTCGGACAGCAGCCGCGCGCGCTTGAGCTCGAACAACCCATCTCCCAGTGTCTCGACCATGGTGCCGACAGTTGTACCATCAGCCACCCCATATCGAGCCCCGGACGTCGCTCGGGTCACAGACCTTTGAGAATGTCGTCGTCCTTGATGTCGATCTTGCCGGGCATCCGGGCGCCCGTCTTCGGCGCCGGAGCATCCGCCGCCGTCGCCCCGGCCTTCCCCCGGCGCCCGGCCTTGGCGGGCGCGTGGTCCTCGGTCATGGCCTCGCGCTTGGCCTTCTCGGCGGCCGCGCGGATCCTGGCCTGCTCGGCCTCGCCGTTGGCCAGCTTGAGCTTGGCCTCCATGTCGCGCGAGATGGCGGTCAGCTTGCGTTCGAGCTCGGCCTGCGAGGCGCGGTGTCGCTCACGCTCGTCCTGCGCCGCGCGCTCGTGCTCGGCGATCTCGGCCTGATTGGCGGCTTGAATCTTGTACACCACCACCCCGGCTATCAGGATCACCACCGCCGCCACGCCCACGATGGCCTTGAGCGGCGACCGCCGCTCCGCGCGGGATTGAATCTCGAGCCGCATCTTCTGCTCTTGCAGCTTGAGCTCGCCCTCCACCCGGGCGCGGCGATCCGCCTCCTCGATGCGCAGCTGCTCCTCTCGAATGCGGGCGAGCTTGTCCTCCTCGGCGCGCCGCACCCGATCCTCCTCGGCGCGGCGGCGATCCTCGGCGTCCTGGACCGCCCGCCGTTCGGCGGCTTCCTTGGCCGCGCGGGCCGCCTCGGCGCGCGCGCGCGCCTCTTCCTGCTCGCGCTTCAGGCGATCGTCTTCGATCCCACGCAGCTCGCGCAGGGAGACGAGCACGGAGTTTTCGGGGCGCTCGGACATCTTTTACCTTTCGCTCACAACCGGGACGCGCACGCGGCGGGGCAGGCTGGAATTTCGTCGGACCGCGTCCTCGATGTCGATCGTGTCTGGATCACCCACTTCGGCATTCATTTCATCTTGGCCAGCAGATCGTCGATGACGTCGTTCTTCGCGGAGTTGGCACGGGCGGCCTTCTTTCCGGTCGGATCGTCGGACTTGGCGGGAGCGGTCTTGTCGACCGCCGCCACGTGCAGGCCCTTGGCCGCGTGTCCGGCATGACCGTGCCGAGGGTGCCCCCCGGACCGCGCCGCCCCACCCGCATCCGCCTCGGCGACCGACGCCACGGTGTTGGCCGGCACCGCGCGCTCGGCCTGCTTCTGCTTGGCGGCCGCGAGCTCCGCTTCCTTGGCCGCACGCGCGGCCGCCACGGCGGCCGCGATCGCATCCAGCTTGGCCTGGGCTTCCGCCTTGGCCTTGGCAACCGCCTCCTGTCGCGCCAGCTCCACCTTGGCCTCGAGCGAGCGGTGATGCAGGATCACCCCGCCGAGCACCAGCACCGAAACCAAGAGAGCCGCCCCGGTCGCCCAGGCCAGGCGGACCGCCCAGTGCGGTTTGTCACCGGGCAACTCGAATTTCGGTAGGACCACTGGCTGACCCATTCTTTTCATGCCTCCTTCGACGTCAAAGAGAATCCGTTTCGAAACCGGAATCGGCGAGCGAGCCACGAGGCCCGTCCGGCGCGATCTCCGCTCAAAGACCCTTCGGCCAAAACGGTCAACAGTGTAGCGCGCTTCGGAGCCACGAGCTATCGTCGCCGCAGATGTCAGGCTACGTCGACCTACACGCCCACCACCTGGCAGGTGTGGACGACGGTGCCCCCGACTGGCAGACCGCCCGGGAAATGATCGCCGGCGTGGTCGGGCTCGGCTTCACCCACCTTTACACCACCCCGCATCAGCGCTCGGGGCTCTATCTCCCCGACCTCGGGGTTGTGGCCGAGGCCTTCGCGGAGCTCGGGCGCCGCCAGGCGGACGTCTCGGAGGGGGGACCCGAGCTGACCTTCGGGCTCGGCGCCGAGAACTTCTGGGACGAGGTCTTGTTGCAGCGCATCCAGCAGGGCGCGATTCCCAGCTACGACGGGGGCCCCGCCTTCCTCTTCGAGGTCAATCCGCAGATGATGCCCACCGGCATCGAGGCCACCCTGTTCGAGCTCCGCCTCCAGAACAAGCTGCCGGTGCTGGCCCACCCCGAGCGCTACCTCGCGATCCAGAAGCAGCTGGAACGCGCCGCGACGCTGGGACAGTCGGCTGCCCTGGTCGTCGACCTGGCCGCCATCGACGGCGCCCACGGCAAGCAGGAGATGCGCACGGCCCGGCTGCTCATCACCGAGGGTCTGGCCCACGCGGCGGCCACCGACATCCACGCACCCGAGGATCTGCCGGCCATCGCCGCCGGGATGAGCTGGATCCGCAAGCACGCCGGCGAGTCCGCCCTCACCTGCCTGCTCGCCGACAACCCGCGCCGTATCCTCACGGGCGAGCTGCCCGACCCCGTGGCCCGGGCCTAATGTCCTCGGCGCCCGAGCCCCACCCACACACACAGAGCGCGACGTCAGGATCGACATGAAAGCCCACGGAAAGTTGCTCGGCAAGATCGCGGCCTCGTTGCTGGTCACCGCGGTCTGCGTGGCGTACGCGCTGCATGGGATCGACAAGGCGGGGGTGCTGTCGGCGCTGCGTGCGCTGCCGATCTCGGCGGTGGTCATGTACCTCGGCACGGTGGCGGTGACGCACTTCTTCCGCGGTGCCCGCTGGAACTACCTGCTCAAGCCGCTCGGGGTGACGATCCCGCTGCGGCGGCTCCTGCCCATCTCGTCGGTTGGCTTCATGGCCATCCTCGCGCTCCCGGTGCGCCTCGGTGAGCTGGTGCGCCCCTTTTACGCCACCCGCGAGGGCCCGATCCGGATGAGCGCCGCCGTGGGGACGGTGGCGGTCGAGCGGATCGTCGATGGGCTCATGATCTCGATCCTGTTCTTCGTCTCGTACCTGGCCTCGACCCTGCACGGCACCGGAGCGGCCGCGTCGTTCTCGCCGGAGCTGCGGCTCGGGGCCTGGCTCTCCTTCCTCGGCTTCCTGGGCCTGACGTCGTTTCTCGCCGTTGCGCTGGTGCGCACCGAAGCCACCGTCCGGTTCGTCCTCAAGTGGTCGCTGCTCGAGCGCCTGATGCCCGTGCGGGCCGCGCACGTCGCCGATCGCCTGCGCGCCCTGATCTCGGGGTTCGGGGTGCTCTCCGACGGGCGCAACCTCGCCAGGTTCGTCGGGCAGACCACCCTGTACTGGTGGTTCAACGGCCTCGGGATGTGGCTCCTCGCGCGGCAGATGGGCCTCGACCTCTCGCTCGGCGCGGCCTTCACCACCATGGCGTTCACCGGGGTGGTCCTGACCCTGCCGAACTCGCCGGGCCTGGTGGGACAGTTTCATGCCGGCATCAAGCTGGCGCTGATGGCCTTCCTGCCGGCGGCGGTGGTGAACTCGAAGGGCATCGCCTATGCGGTGGTCCTGCACGGCCTGCAGACGGTCTGGTACGTGGCGCTCGGGCTGCTGTCGCTGCCGCTGGTCTCGGCGGGGAGCCGGGGCCACCACGAGAGCCTGAAGGACGTGGTCGCCGAGGCCAACCAGTCGGCCGAGGCGGAGCCGGTCACGTGAGCCCGGGGCCGCGGAGGCGGACCCTCGGCCTTGATCTCGGGGCGGTTGCGGCCGTCGCAGCCGCCTTCGTCGCCTTCGTCGTCCTCGTCCTCCTCTCGCTGGCTCCGCGCGCCGCGCTCGCGCGCTCCGTCGCCCGGCTGTCATACCCGCGGGCGGAGGTCTGGTCGACCGCGGTCCGCTGGCTGCGGGTCAACGGCAACCTGCCGATTCGCGAGAAGGACGAGGGCGCCGGTTACGTGCTCTTCGATTTTCTCGAGGGTGGCAAGACCTACCGCGCCTCCCTCGAGCTCGTGGTCCCGGGCGGCGCCGCGGGGGCCGACGGTGAGGCCACCGAGGTGGTGGTCTCGATCTCCGACCTGCCGCGCCGCTTCGAGGCCCAGATCCTCGACCGGCTGGCCCAGAAGCTGCGCGACGAGCGCGGACCGCCACCCGAGCGCCACGCGCGCCCGGCGCCCGACAAGGACAAGCCGGGCCAGGGCGAGGGCCAGGGCGAGGGGCAAGGCGACGCGGGCGTGGGCAACCGCCTGCCGCGCGCGCAGAGCGCCTGGTCGGGGACAGCGCCGCCATGAGCCCGACGGACGTCGACCGGCTCGACCCGCTCGACCGACTCGACCCCTCGGCCACCATCGACCTGCGCAGCGACACGGTCACCCGCCCGTCGGCCGCCATGCGGGCCGTCATCGCCAGCGCCGAGGTAGGCGATGACGTGCTCGGCGACGATCCCACGGTCGAGCGCCTGCAGCGACGGGCGGCGGAGCTGCTCGGGCAGGAGGCCGCGGTCTTCGTGCCGTCGGGCTCGATGGCGAACCAGATCGCCCTGCTGTTGCATTGCCGGGCGGGAGACGAGGTGATCGTGGGCCAGGGCGCGCACGCCGCCTTCCACGAGGTCGGGGCCGCATCGGCGCTGGCCGGTGTCCAGCTGGTGGCCGTCGGCCAGACCGGGACCTTCACCGGGCAGGACGTGGCGCGGGCGATCCACCGCGAGAGCCGACTTTCGCCGCCCACCCGGCTCGTGTGCGTGGAGAACACCCACAACCGCGGCGGGGGCATCGTCTGGTCCGAGCCGGATCTCGCCAGCGTCGTCGAGGCCGCGCGCGCCGCCGGGCTCGCGCTGCACCTCGACGGCGCCCGCTTGCTCAACGCGGCGTGCGCCTGCGGGCGCTCGGCCGACGCCCTCGCCCGCCCGTTCGACACCGTGTCCCTGGCCTTCTCGAAGGGCCTCGGCGCGCCCGTGGGCTCCGTGATCGCGGGCCGGGCGGACGACATGCTGCGGGCGCTGCGGCTCCGCAAGATGCTGGGTGGTGCCATGCGCCAGGCCGGGCTGCTGGCGGCGGGCGCGCTCTTCGCCCTCGACCACAACGTGGACCGACTCGCAGAGGATCACGCCAACGCGCGGCTCCTCGGCGAGGCCCTGGCGCGCGTGCCGGGGCTGGGCGTGGATCTCGCCACCGTCCAGACCAACATGGTCATGGTCGATCTCTCCCCCGAGGCCCCCTCCCCCGAGAGCCTCGTGCGCCGGCTCGAACAGGTCGGCGTGCGCGTGCTGCCCTTCGGCCCGCGCCGGCTCCGCCTCGTCACCCACCTCGACGTCGATCGCGAGGCCTGCATGCGCGCCGCCCAGCTCTTCGCGGAGGTCCTCGCACGGTCCTGATCACGCGGGAGCGAGCTCGACCAGCGCGGCGCCCTCCTCGACCGAGGCGCCCTCCGTCGTGAGGATGCGCGCGACCTGGCCGGGCCCCGGGGACTCGACCGGCATCTCCATCTTCATCGATTCGAGGATGACCAGCGTCTGGCCCTCGGTCACCACGTCGCCCACCGCGACCTCGATCTTCCAGACGGTGCCGGTGATGTGCGCGCGGACGGTGGTGGGCATGGGTGACTGAGGGTAGGAACCCCGGCCGGCGCGGTCAAGTTCCGAAGGATGGGCGGGCCGGCCACGCACGGATCACGAGCGACGGGCGACGTGCCGGCGCAGCGACACCAGCGAGGCGTCCATGTGGAAGGCGAGCTGGGCGACCCCGTATCGCTCGGCCGTCCCGACGGGACACGCCGCGCGCGCGACGCAGGTGCGCGCACAGGGCGAGCCGTCCTCGAGCCGACGAGCGCTGCACGGCACGAAGGCGAAGCCGCTGGCGGCGACGGCTCCGGCGGGGCACGCCTCGACGCAGGGCTTCGTGCAGGATCCACAGGGATCGCCGACGCTGGGGGACGACCCTCGCCTCCCCAGGGCCTCCGGCAGGGGCTGCGCCGAGAGCAACAGCGCGCGATACGCCCACCACGGACCGAAGGTGGGATGAATCTGCAGGCCGAGAGGCCCCGGAGCCGGTAACCCAGCCGCCATCCCGAGCTCCTGAAACGGCAGCACCGGGGGCTCCTGGGCAAACGGAAAGAGCACACGCCAGCTCGTTCCTGCCGGATCGTCGAAGACCTCGCTGGCGATCTGGCGAACACGCGCCACCGTGAACCCGTCGAGCGGATCCGGCGCGGTCCTCGCGGACGGATCCCGCTCTCCGCTCGCCGCGGAGGCCCTGGCAAAGGCTTCGAAGAAGCCCGGCCCTCCGTCCGCGATGACGACCGCCGCGCCCAGCGTCGCCCAGCACTCCACCAGCGTGACGCCCCCGCGACGGAGCGCCCCGGCGTCGAAGCGCGCGACATCCACCGGGAGGACCAGGTTCAGCCCCTGCGCGCGGCAGCGCTCCCGCAGCCGCGCGAGCCAGTCGAGCGGCTCACCCGCCGCGGCGAGCAGATCGGGCCGGGGCACCGCGCTCAGCGCAGGTTGAACGGATACGGCGTGGTCAGCCCGTCGGAGGGCGGGAAGGACGCCGACTTGACGGCCTTCTCGACGCAGGCTCCGGTGGGTGTCCCCTCGAACTTCCCGGTCACCGCCGCCGACGAGACCTTGCCGCTCTTGCCGATGTTCACGTTGACCATCGCCATGCCGGGAACCTTGAACTGGTTGTAGCAGTCGCCGACCTTGCCCTTCACCCCGTTCATCCCGGCGACCACCGCGGCCTTGGACAGGGGACCCGCGCTCGGGGCATCGGGGCTGGAGGCGGCTGAAGATCTGCGCGGCCCGTTGTCGTCGTCGACCCGCGGACGGTTGCGCGGCTTGAGCGCCCCCTCGAGCAGATCGTCGAGCGACCCCTTGGCCGCCTTGGGCTTGTCGGGCTCGGCGGCGGGAGCGGCCATCGCCACGGCACCAGCCCCGGCGCCCCCGGGACGCCCATCCCCGGCCCCGAGCGCTCCCTTGTGGAATTTCCCGAGGTGCTTCGGACGCGGCCCCGCCGCCACTCCCGGGCCAGCCGATTTGTCGCCGCCAGCCGAGTCGGGGCCGCCCTCGCGCGGCGGCAGGTCGGAGGCCGGCAGCGCCTTCGAGCCAGGCGTGGGCGCCGCCGCCAGGGACGGGGCCGCTGCAGGAGCCGCCGCCGCCACCGGCTGAGGCGGCGCCGGGGCCATCACCTGCTCGACGGTGACGGGTTTCCGCCAGATGCCGATCGCCGCGATGATGATCGCGCCCACCATCAGGACCGCCGCGCCCATCATCAAGTACGCCCACTTGGGCGGCCCGCTGTTCGACGGCAACGGAAGCAAGACGGGCGCGGCCGACGAGAACGCCGTGAAGGCGGGCAGGTCGTCGCTCCCCGCGCCCAGGTTTCCGGCGGATGGGCCAAACCCATTGCCGGGCGCCCCGAGGGTCGAGGCGGCCATGGCCCGGATGTCGATGAGCCCCGAGCCGTCGGTGTTGGTGGTGGTGCTCGGCGGACGGATCGCCGCGCCGCCAGGAGAGGCCAGCGACTGCAGGTTCGAGAGCGAGAACAACACCGAGTTCTCGCTGCGCTGAGCGGTCAAGCTCTCGAGCCGGCCACCGTCGTGCCGGGCGTCGTTCCGGACGTCGTTACGGACATCGTTACGGTCCTGGAGTCGAACGTCGCGACCTTCTCGCGGGTCCCGCCCCTCGCCTCGCGCCCCGAGGTCGTTGCGCGACGAGGCCGAGCCGTTCGCGCGGCCCCGCACCCGACCCGAGTCGGCGGGCGCCACGTACGGCGTCGCCATGCCGAACAGGTCCCCGCTGTCGCTCCCGGATCCCCCGGCGCCGACCGACGAGAAGATCTCCGAGGGCTCGGGCAAGCGCGTCGACGCGGCCGGAGCCGCCCCCCCGGACGGGGAGAAGGAGACCGGCAACGAGACCTCGCCCTCACCCGACCCGCTCGCGTGCGCCGCGGGCTGTTGTGGGGACCGGCCCCCGAACAGGTTGCCAGCCAGGCCGGCGTCGTCCGAGCCGCCGCGCCCGATCCCGGCGGCGACCCCGCTGCCCTCGGAATACAGCTCACCCGCGACCGCGGCCGGAGCCACATCGGCGAAATCCGGCACGTCGGCGAGGCGCTGCCAGTCCGCGAACCCTTCCTTCCAGACGTAGCTATCGGTCGCGATCTCCGAGCGGCCAAGGCGCGCGCGCACGTCCGCGTCGCTCAGCGGACCGACCTGCTCGCCGTCGATCACCACATGCCAGGAAGGCTCCGCCGGAGCCTCCGGAGCAGCCCCGGCCTCGTCGGTCGTGCCCTTGACGACGATGATGTGGCTGCACTTCTTGCAGCGGATCTTGAAGACCTTCCCCCGAACCTTGTCGTCCGAGATGGAGTACTTCGTCGAACACGAATCGCAAACGATCTTCATTTCCGCCTCGTTGGGGTGCCGGGTGCCTAACGGCGTCTTGCAGTGTATAGGTCGCCCGGGTGCTACGCAAGCCGCAGGCCATGCGAACGGCCTGGGTTTTCAAAAGGAATACCGAAGCTTACAAGTGAGTGGAGGTCCTTCGGCCGTCTCCGGGGACGTCTCCGAACGGGTTGTGACTCACGATGGTCTGTTCGCGCCCCGGCCCGACGGAGGCGACCCAGATCGGCACCTCCAGGAGCTCCGACAGACGGTGCATGAAGCGGCGGGCATTGACCGGCAGATCGCCGAGGGTCAGCTCCACCCCCGGGCGGGCGGACGGCGTCGACTCCCACCCCGGCAGCTCCTCGTAGATGGGGCGGGCGCTGGCCAGATCCACGAGATCGAGCGGCATCTCGTCGTTCGGTTTCCCGGCGATCTCGTAGCCGACGCAGATCTTGACCGTGGGCAGCCCCGCCAGCACGTCGAGCTTGGTCAGCGCCAGCCCGTCGATGCCGGAGATGCGACAGGCGAGCCGCAGCGCCGGCACGTCGAGCCAGCCGCACCGGCGCGGACGCCCGGTGGTCGCGCCAAACTCGCCACCCTTCGTCCGCAGGTGCTCCCCGAGGGCATTGTCGAGCTCGGTCGGGAAGGGACCGAGCCCCACGCGGGTCAGGTAGGCCTTGACCAGCCCGACCACCGCCGTGACCGAGCGAGGGCCCATCCCGAGCGCGGCACAGGCGCCGCCCGCCGTGGTCGAGGACGACGTGACGTAGGGATAGGTGCCGTGGTCGATGTCGAGGAGGACGCCCTGCCCGCCCTCGAACATCACGTTGTGACCGGCCTTGATGCGTCCGTGCACGAAGCGCGAAGCATCCGCCACGAAGGGCCGCAGCCGCTCTCCGAACCGAACGTAAGCGTCGAGCACCTCGGCGGTCGACAGCCGCCGGCCACCGAGGGCGTCGATCTCGGGCCCGACCTGCGAGATGCTGCGATCGATGGCGTCCTTGAGGCGGTCGGGGCGCAGCAGATCGGCGATGCGAACGCCATAGCGCGCCACCTTGCTCTCGTAGGTGGGGCCGATTCCCCGCTTGGTGGTCCCGAGCTTGCCCGGGCCCTCCTCCCGCAGCCGATCGAGCTCGCGGTGGTACGGCATGGTCACGTGGGCGCGGTCGGCCACTACCAGATCGTGGTCGCTCGCCAGGAAGCCGTGCTCGCGGAAGGTCCGAACCTCGTCGAGGAGCACGTCGGGATCGATGACCATCCCTTCACCGAGCACGCAGGTCACCCCGGGGCGCAGCACGCCCGAGGGGATGAGGTGGGTGACGTACTTCTTGCCGCTCACGACCAGCGTGTGTCCGGCGTTGGCGCCCCCTCCCCAGCGCACCACGGTGTCGGCGTGCTCGGTATAGAGATCGACGATCTTCCCCTTCCCCTCGTCTCCCCACTGGGCTCCGACAACGATGACGACCGGCATCTTATTTCTTCCTCGACTTGTGGGCGATGCGGCGCGGCTGCGACGCCGCGGAACCGCTCGAATTCACGATTTCACGATAGCCCCAACGAACTGCATATTCCTCGATTTCGGTTTCGGAAAGGGGAATCATGAGCGGCGCGGCGCGGCGTCCGTGCGTGCGCAGCTGCGCCGCCAGACGGGCCGCGGCCGGGATGTCTCCGACGATGAGCACCGGTCCATCCGAGACCCCGCCATGGTCCGAAGCCACGGGCACGAAGCCCGCCGGGGCACCATGGCCGCCGCCATGGGCGACCGCCCCGGGCTCGGGGTGACTCTCGAGCGCCGCCGCCGCCGCCTCGACGTCGACCGCGAAGCCGACCGCCGGCCGGGGTTGCCCGTAGCGTCCGAGCAGATCGTCGTAGCGCCCGCCTTGAAGCACCGGCTCCGCCGAGCCCACCACGAACCCCTGGAAGCGCAGGCCCGTGTAGTAGTCGAACCCGCGGACCTCGGCCAGATCGACGTGGAGCCGCACGGGAAACCGCCGGGCCAGCACCGCGTCCACGATCGCGGCGAGCTCGGCGATGGCCCGCCGGATCGCCAGCGTGGGCGCCTGCCGGGCCGCCCGCGCCAGGATCGCCGGATCGCCCGAGAGCTCGGGCAGCTTCTCGAGGAAGCGGCGCACCGGGGCGCTCCCCCGGCGGGCCCGCCCGCCCCCCGAGCCGTTGGTGGTGCTGGCGGCGGTGGCCGCGGCGGCGGCGCGGAAGGCTTCCTCGAGCGCGACCGGATCGCGCTTGGCGACCGCCGCGCGCAGGGCCATCCCGGCCGGCTCGGGCAGCCCGAGGGCCGCCAGGATCTCGCGCATGAGGCCGAGGTGACCGAGATCGATGGTGAGCTCGAAGCGGGGATCGCCGAGCCCCGCCGCCGACAGGGCCGCCACCCCGAGCGCGATGACCTCCGCGTCCCCCTCGGGGCTCGCCACCCCGGCGAGCTCGACGCCCGCCTGGATGAGCTCGCGCTGCGAGCGGGCCTGCCGCTCGAGGCGCAGCACGGTGCCCTCGTAGCACAGGCGCAGGGGGCCCTTCTCGTCGCGGAAGCGCGTGGCGATGAGGCGCGCGATCTGCGGGGTGATGTCCGGCCGCAGGGCCACCACCCGCCCCGAGCTCGGCTCGACGAACTTGAGGGCCGAGGCCCGGGCGTCGCTGCCGAGCCCGAGCCCGAGGACGTCCTCGTATTCGAAGGCCGGGGTGATGACCCGCGAGAAGCCCCAGCTCTCGAAGACCGCCAGCAGCGACTCGGCGATCTGCCGGCGCGCGGCCGCGGCCCGCGGGGCGAAGTCGCGCATCCCCGCGGGCAACCGCAGCGAAGGTGTGTCCACCCCGCCGCTACTTTCGGTTCACGAGATTGCGGATCTGGCCGTCGCGCAGGTACGACACGAACACCTCGGCCAGCTCGATGGCCACCTTCTCCTGCGCCTCCTTGGTGGACGCCCCGAGGTGCGGCAGCGCGATGAGGTTCTCCTGCTCGAAGAGCGGCGAGGCGTCCGGCGGCTCCTTGGTGAACACGTCGAGGGCGGCGCCCCCGAGGTGTCCGGACTTCAGCGCCTCCAGCAGATCGTTCTCGTTGATCACCCCGCCGCGCGCGGCGTTGATGATGCAGGCGCCCTTCTTCATCCTGGCCAGCATGGCGGCGTTGAAGAGATCCTTGGTCTCGGCGGTGAGCGGCACGTGGAGGGTGAGAAAATCGGAGCGCTCCACCAGCTGCGCGAACGGGACGATCTCGACGCCGGCCGGGACCGCGGCGCCCGCCGCCAGGACTGGCAACATCGGATCATGGGCGATGACGCGCATCTTGAGGCCGACCCCGCGCTCGGCCGCCTGCCGGCCGATGTTGCCGAGCCCGAGCACCCCGAGGGTCTTGCCCGCGAGCTCGACCCCCATGAACTTCTTCTTCTCCCAGACCCCCTTGCGCATGAGCTCGGCGGCCTGCGGGATCTTGCGCGCCAGCGCGAAGACGAGGCCGATGGCCAGCTCGGCGGCGGCGGTGGAGTTCCCGGCCGGGGTGTTGATGACCTTGATGTCCTTGGCGGTGGCCGCGGCGACGTCGATGTTGTCGACCCCCACCCCGGCCCGCCCGATGATCTTGAGCTTGCCGGGGTTGGCCAGGACCGCGGCCGTGACCTTGGAGGCCGAGCGGATCCCGAGGCCATCGTACTCCCCGACCGCGCCGGCCAGTTCCTCGGGCTTCATCCCGGTCTTGACGTCCACCGTGAACCCCGCCTGCTGCAGGATCTCGACGGCGCGCTTGGACATGTCATCGGCAATCAGGATTCGAATCGGCTCGGACATGAAATCTTCTCCTAGAAACGGGTGCTCTGAACGGCGAGGGGACACCAGGTGGGGCCGGCGGCGATCGCCGCCACGCCTCTCTACGGCGAATGGCGGGTTTGTGCAAAGCTCGCCTGCGCCGCCGCCACTCCGGCCCCGGGTTTAATCCCGTAGCCGAGATCCGACAAGGTCATTTCGAGCCCCGAGATCGCGGTGACGATGTCGAACTCGCTGTAGTGGCCGATGTGGGCGATCCGCACGATCTTGCCCTTGAGGTGGTCCTGACCGCCCGCGATGGTGATCCCGTAGCGGGTCCGCATGGTCTTGACCACCGCGCCCCCGTCCATTCCGCCGGGGACCCGGATGGCGGTGACGGCGTTGCTCGGGGACGACGAGAACAGCTCGAGCCCGAGGCCTCCCGCGGCCGAGCGGGTGGCCTTGGCCAGGCGCTCGTGGCGGGTCCACACCCCCTCGAGCGTCTCCTCGCGGATGAGGCGCAGCGACTCGCGCAGCCCCACCACCAGCGACACCGCCGGGGTGAAGGCGGTCTCGCCGCGCTCCTGGCTCTTCCTCTCGTGCAGCAGATCGAGGTAGAAGCGCGGCAGGTCGGCGCGGGCGTTGGCGGCCCACGCCTTCTCGGAGGCCGCCACCATGGCCAGCCCGGGCGGGAGCATGAGCGCCTTCTGGGAGGCCATGCACACCACGTCGAGGCCCCACCGATCCATGGGGACGTCGAAGACCCCGATGGCGGTGATGGCGTCCACGCACAAGAGGACGTTGGGGCGCTCGCGGGTGATGCGGGCGATCCCCTCGACGTCGTGACGCACCCCGGTCGAGGTCTCGGAGACCGTGGCGTAGACGGCCCGGATGCTGGGATCGCGGTCGAGCGCCTCGGCGACGAGCTCGGGGTCCACGCTCTGGCCCCACTCGACGTCGACGAAGGTGCACTCGACGCCGTAGGCCTGCGCGATGCGGCCCCAGCGCGCGCCGAACTTTCCGCCCCGCACCACGAGCACGCGATCGCCCCTCGACAGGAAGTTCGAGACGGCAGCGTCCATCCCGGCGGTGCCCGAGCCGGTGAGCACGAGCACCGGTTGCCGGGTCTGGAAGAGCCACTTCAGCCCTTCCCGACACTCCTTCAGGCATTCGATGAAGGCCGGCGCACGGTGGTAGAGCACCGGAGCCGCCATGGCCAGCAAGACCCGCTCGGGGACCGGCGTCGGGCCGGCCGTCATCAAGTACTCTTTCATCTGGGCACCCCTGGTCCAACCTGGACTCGGCACTCGCAACTCGCAATCCACATGGATGTACCCGCGCGGCGTCGCACGGGGCTCCGCACGTGACGAAACGGAGCGGGAAGGAGAACGCTGGGTTTCTAGTACATTCCGCGGTCCGGGCAAAGGGCAATCACCGCGGGCGTGCCCGGCATCGGCGCACACCCGCCGCCGTCTTCGTCGGACGGGATATATAAGAAGGGCCTCCACCATGTCCCTCGCCCAGTTCGCAGACGTTCACTTCGGATACCCCGGCACCGAGATCCTCTCCGGCGCCTCGCTCCTGATCCGCCCGGGCGACCGCCTGGCGCTGGTGGGCCCGAACGGCACCGGGAAGTCCACCGCGCTGCGCTTGCTGGCCGGGGATCTCGCGGCCGACGCCGGCGACGTCCGGGTGCTCGGGCGCGCCTCGGTGGCCTACCTGCGGCAGTCCCAGGAGTTCTCGGGGAACGGAACGGTCATCGACGCGCTCCTGCAACCCTTCGCGGAGCTGCAGCAGCTCCACGACCAGATCGCGCACATCGAGCAGCACCTCGGGAGCGCCAGCCCGGCCGAGCTCGAGCGCTACGGCACGTTGCAGGAGAGGTACCTGCGCGAGGGCGGCTACGAGGTCGAGTCGCGGGTCAAGCGCCTGACGGCCGACGTGGGCTTCGCGGAGTCGGATCTCACGCGCGAGGTGGACACGCTGTCGGGGGGCGAGCGGGGCCGCCTCGAGCTGGCCAAGGTCCTGGTGCGCTCGCCCGATCTCCTGCTGATGGACGAGCCCACCAACCACCTCGATCTCGCCGCCATCGAGCGCCTCGAGATCTTCCTGCGCGAGTACCCCGGCGCGTTCCTGCTCGTCTCCCACGACCGCGAGTTCATCCGCGCGACCTGCACCGAGATCGTCGAGCTCGAGGACGGCGCGTTCGTCCGGTACCCCTTCACCTACGACAAGTACGTGGTCGAGCGCGAGGCGCGCATGGCGCGCGCGCGCGCCGAGTACGAGCGCCAGAAGGAGCACGTCGAGAAGACCGAGGACTTCATCCGGCGCAACCTGGCCGGTCAGAAGACCAAGCAGGCCCAGAGCCGCCGCAAGATGCTGGACAAGCTCGATCGCCTGGAGGCCCCCGAGGATCACTGGGAATACGCGGGGCGGGTAGCGCTCAACTTCACGACCGGCGGCGATCTCGGCGCCAAGGAGACCATTCGCGCCGGCAACATCGACGTCGGCTACGACGGCGTGCCGCTCCTGCGCGGGGTGAACGCCAACATCTACCGGGGCGAGAAGGTGGCGATCGTCGGACCAAACGGGGCCGGCAAGACCACCCTGCTCAAGACCATCATCGGCGAGCTGCCACCGGTCAACGGCACGGTCGAGCGCGGGACCGGCGTGCGGGTCGGTTACTTCGATCAGAAGCTCGGCTCGCTCGACGAGGAGCTGACGCTCATCGACGAGATTCGCAGCGTGAGGGCCGATCTGTCTCCCGAGGTGATTCGCCAGTACCTGGCCAAGTTCCGGTTCTTCGGGGACGACCCGTTTCGAACGGTGCGCGGCCTCTCGGGCGGCGAGCGCAGCCGTCTCGCCATGGCCAAGATCGTGCTCTTCCCGCGCAACGTGCTGGTCCTCGACGAGCCCACCAACCACCTCGACATCCCCGCCCGCGAGACGCTGGAGGACGCGCTCCAGCGCTACGAGGGCACGCTCCTCGTGATCAGCCACGATCGCTACTTCCTCGACCGGGTGGCGACGCGCCTGCTGGTGATCGAGGGCGACCGGGTGGAGAGTCACCTCGGAGGCTACTCCGACTGGCGCAGGCGCTCGCAGGCAGCCGGCCGCGGCAAGCCGGCGCCCGGAGCGGCCGCGACGGGAGGCAGCGGAGCGCCGACGCCGACGCCGACGCCGACGCCGTCGCGCGCGAGCCCCGCTCGTGGCCCGAGCGAGCCCGCCAAGGATTCCAGCAAGGAACGCACGAAGGAGCGCAGCAACGCCGGGACCGCCAGGGGGGAAAAGCCTCCCGCGGCGGCCAGCCGTGCGGCTGCGGCGCCTGCCGAGGCGCGGACGGCGTCGAAGGAGCGGGAGCGCGAGCAGCGACGGCTCGAGCGGAGGGTCGAGACGCTGGAGGCCGACGTGGCCAAGCTCGAGGCCGAGCTCGCCACCATCCGGTCGAGTCTGGCCTCGGACCACGCTGGCGACTGGCAGAAGCTGCACGCCCTCGCCGACCGCGAGCGCGAGGTCGACGAGTTGCTCGCGCGGCGGATGGCGGAGTGGGAGAGCGCCGGCGCGGAGCTGGCCCGGCTCGGGGCGCCCCCCCCGCGCCCGAGGGACTGAGCACAGGCTCCCTGTCCCGAGCGGCGGCCGCCGCCCCCGGCGTCGCGGCATCGCGCCTTCAGCCGAGGTGTTCGACGCGGGCGCGTGACGCGCGTGACGGTCGGTACCGGGGAGGTTTCCGTACACCGCCGCGCAACGACTTCGGCGGGCGTCGGTGGGCCGCCGCCGCGGTGTCGGCCGCGGGCCCATCGTTTCGCTCAAGGGACGGCAGACGCGCGCCGATTGTACTCACGAGGTCGAGGCGTCGACGAATCGACGGACGAGTCGTCGGACGAGTTCGTGGAGGCGGGTGGAGGCGTGATGATCGGTGGTGGTGCCGCCGCGAAGACCTCGGGCTTGCAAGGGTTGCGTAGGCTATTGTCGACGTGAAGTCTCGGAGGTCGTTCGGATGCGCTTTGGCACTCTCAGTCTCCTCTTCGTCACTCTCGCGGTGAACCCCGGGTGTGCGACTCACGGAGCGCAAACCGCGACCCCCGAGCGCGCGTCGCTGGCCCTCGCGGCGGCACCGGGCGCGGTCCGCGGCGACAGCACCACCGGGTCGAGCGCCGTCAGGCCCGGGGGGCGATCGACCACGCGCCAGATCTCGCGTCCCATCCCTGCGGCCGAGAGCGTGGCCAGCGCGCCGACCAGAGCCGTGAGCGTGCCCGCGAGCGCGCCGGAGAGCGTGGCGGCGACCACGCGGAGCACGACCGCGGCCAGCTCCACCCCGGTCGGCACCGCGCGCGTGACGCCGGCCTTGGGTCTGTCCGGCGAGGGTCCCCGGGTCGGCACACCCCGCCCGCTCGCGAACCCGGCGGACGTGAGCGGGGTCTGGATCTGGGAGCACCGCGGGCCCGTCCCCACCGGTGACGAGAAGCAGGAGCGCGAGGAGTGGCACGTCGATCAGCAGGGAGACCGCATCTCGGGCTACTACGACCGCGTGGTCCGCGAGATCTCCACCGACGGCCACGCCTTCCGCTGCAGCATGGGCCTCGAGTTCGAGATCGCGACCCGTTACCGCATCCGGGGCGAGGTGCGCGGGAACCAGGTGCTCATCTACGAGAGCTCTTTCGAGGTCCTCGCGCCGAGCGCATGCGACAACGGCCAGCGCCGGCTCGACGCCTACGAGGGCCTCGCCTCCGACGACGAGGTCCGGCTCGCCTGGGGCGTCGGCGCGCAGGTTCTCCGCCGTCCACGTCCCGACGTCCCGACACAGCATTTCTAGGGCGGTTCCGGCCCCGTCGCCGTCGCACGACCGTACCGGCGAGGAACGAGGACGGAGACCAGGACGGAGACGAGGACGAGGACGGGGTTCCAGGGCCCTCACTCCTCTTCGTCGTCACCTTCGTCGAGGGCGGCGGGGTGCTTCCGGGTGCCGGGGGCGAGATCGTCGGGGAGCAGGTCGTCGAAGAGATCCTCGATGCGACCGCCGAGCGCGTCGGCGCGGCGCAGCTCGTCTCGCTCGAACTCTTCGAAGGTCAGGTACATCGGGCGATCGGGGTGACGGGGCATGCGAGCTCCTTTGCTTTCTGGGGGTCTCGTGTGGGGGGGGGAACGGCGCTGAGCGCCATTGTTTACCTACATGTAGGATTAAGTAGTTCAATCCCCCACTCGACGCAATTTATTTTTCGCGTCGACCCTCGTTCCGCCGCGCCCAGCTCGCCCGACGAAGGTAGGCTCCGCGCCAAGAATGGGCAGAATCATTGCCGTCGCGAACCAGAAGGGAGGCGTGGGGAAGACCACGACCGCCGTCAACCTCGCCGCCTCGCTCGCCGCCGCCGAAAAGCGCGTCCTCCTGGTGGACGTCGACCCCCAGGGAAACGCAAGCTCGGGGCTGGGGTTCGCCCGTGGGGCGGGCCGCTCGGGCGATCTCGGCGGCAGCATCTATGACGTTTTGATCGGTGAGCTACCTCTCGAATCCGTCATCCGCAAGACCGAGCTACCGCACCTCGATCTGGTCCCCGCCAATGCCGATCTGGCGGGCGCCGAGATCGAGCTCGTCGGGCTGCCCGATCGCGAGCGCCGGCTGCGACACCCGCTCGCCGCGCTGGCCGCCGCCTACGACTTCGTCTTCATGGACACCCCGCCCTCGCTCGGTCTCTTGACGCTGAACGCGCTGTGCGCGGCCACCGACGTGCTCGTCCCCCTGCAGTGCGAGTACTACGCGCTCGAGGGCCTGTCGGATCTGCGCGCCACCGTCGAGCTCGTCGGCCGCTCCCTCAACCCCGGCCTCGAGATCGAGGGTATCGTCCTGTGCATGGTGGACACGCGACAGAACCTGACCGAGCAGGTCGCCACGGAGGTGCGCACCCACTTCGGTGGCAAGGTGTACAGCACGGTGATTCCCCGCAACGTCCGGCTGTCCGAGGCACCCTCCTTCGGAAAGCCGGCCTTGCTCTACGACGTCAGCTCCCGGGGGGCGCGGAGCTATCTCGAGCTCGCCACCGAGTTCCTCGCCCGCGACGACGTCCAGCACCACCGGCGGACTGCATGACCATCAAGCGACAGGCGCTCGGCCGCGGTCTCGCGGCGCTGATTCCATCCGCGCCCGGCGGGACGACACCGCCCGGCGGCGACGATCCCGCGAACTCACCAGGCCCTGCCGCGACGACCGGGGGCTCCGGGAACGGCGCCGGCGCCGGCTTCGCCACGCCCGCGGCAACGCCCGGCGGCGTCGGGGCGCCGAGCCGTCCGCTGTCTGCGAACCGAGAAGGGCTGCGCATCGTCGGGATCGAGGAGGTGCACCCTTCCCTGGCGCAGCCGCGCAAGTCGTTCGACGATGGCAAGCTCGACGAGCTCGCGACCTCGATCCGCAATCAGGGGTTGATCCAGCCTCTGGTGGTGCGCCATCGCGAGCTCGGGCTCGGCGGCGGGTACGAGATCATCGCGGGGGAGCGGCGCTGGCGCGCGGCCCAGCGCGCCGGGCTGCACACGCTGCCGGTCGTGGTGCGAGAGGTGGCGCCCGACCGGGCCTTCGAGCTCGCCATGGTCGAGAACCTCCAGCGCGAAGATCTGAACCCGATCGAGGAGGCGGAGGGCTTCGATCGCTTGATTCGCGAGTTCGACTACTCGCAGGAATCGCTGGCCGCCCGGATCGGGAAGGACCGCTCGTCGGTGGCGAATGCCCTGCGCCTGCTGCGGCTCCCGGTCGGGGTGCGCAGCCTGGTCATCGACGGTCGGCTGTCGATGGGGCACGCCCGGGCCATCCTCGGGCTCGAGGCCACCGGCGACTCTCCGGCCGCCGCCAGCGAGAACATGGAGCGGATGGGACGCCGGGTGGTCAGCCGCGAGCTGTCGGTGCGCCAGGTGGAGGAGCTGGTGCGCAAGGAGCGGGAGCAGGCGCGCGAGGGCGTCCCCGGCAAGCCGGGCGCAGAGCCCGGCAAAGGGGCTGCGCCCGCGGGGGCTCCGAGCGCGTCCGCCCGAGATCTCGCGACGCGCCTGTCGCGCACCTTCGCCACGCGCGTGCGGGTGGTGGAGAGTGGCGAGGGCCGCGGGCACATCGAGATTCACTATGGCTCGCTCGACGAGCTCGACGGATTGCTCGCGAAGCTGATGGGCCCGGCGTGACCAGCGAGCGCTTCGGCATTCGCGGACTGCCCCTCGTCGATCTGTACTACCGCTCCATCGGCACCTTCCTCCTGGCCTACGCCGCCCGGCTGTCGAAGGGGGAGCTCTTCCTCGAGACGCCGAGCCCGTGGTCGCTCGCGACGCCGCTCAAGGTGCGGCTGCATGTCCCGGGGAGCCCGGCGATGGAGCTGGCGGGGACCGTCGCCTGGACCCGGCCGACGGCGATCGGACCGGGGCAACCGCCCGGGATGGGCATCAACCTGATCTCGTCGATCGACATGTTCGGGGAGCGCATCGACCACCTGGCGGCGCGCTACGCGCGCCTCAAGATCCTGGTGTGCACGGCGGATCTGGCCGGGCGCGCCGTGCTCGGGCGGTACCTGCAGTCGCTGCTCGCGTGCGATCTGGTCGACTGGGATTCACCCGACCCTGGCGGGGGTCGGGGAAGACCGTTCGGGGAGCTCAAGGTGGATCTCGCCGTCGTCGACCTCGACGCGCCGGGGGGGCGCACCGCCTCCGAGAGCGTGGCCGCGTTCGTGCAAGAACTGCGGGCTTCGCAGGATCCGCCGCAGCCGGCCCACACCACGGCAGCCGGCCGCGGCGGCAACGAGCGGCGACTTCCGATCTTGCTGCTCGCCGGCTCGGAGCGCAGCCGGGCCCGGGCGGGGCTCCTCGAGGTGGACGACGTGCTGCCAAACCCGCCCGCCCTCCCCGAGCTCGAGTCGGCGGTGATGCACGCGCTCTCGCGACCGGGACACTGGGCGAGCAGCTAGACGCGCCTTCGGCGCTCGCGGGAAGGGGAGGACGGACGCGCCTTCGGCGCTCGCGGGAAGGGGAGGACCCCTCCCCGCGGGCCCCTCCAACGGACCGGAGCGCGGG
>CAZIOH010000110.1:0-20782 GCA_964540815.1 uncultured Myxococcales bacterium
GCGGCGGCATGGGCATGGGCATGGGCATGGGCGGTCGCGCAGGCGGCGGCATGGGAATGGGCATGGGCGGTCGTGCGGGTGGACGCATGGGCGGCGGCGCCGGTGGTCGCGCCGGCGGACGCATGGGCGGCGGCATGGGAATGGGCATGGGTGGTGCCGGTGGTCTCGGTGGCGCTGCGGCTCTGGAAGTCACGCCGGGCACCGGCGAGGACATGGAAGAGCCGGCCTTGGAGGGGCAGCCGACCGATGAGCTGGTCGACCCCGTCCAGATCGAGCAGACGGCGACCGAGGTCGCTCCTCAGTAACCCCGGCGCCTGAAGCTCCGGATCGAGAAAGGCCAGCCTCCCGAGAGGGAAGCTGGCCTTCTCTCGTTTGGCCGGCGCGCGGAGCACTCCCGTCTTCCCCTTCCCGCCCGCCAGCTCCAGCGCGGCAGTTACGTCTTGAAGTGATCGCGGCCGGGGGCCGAGCGGAGGTGCTCGACGACGCTCTCCTCGAGCAGCTCCTGCATGGTCTGACCACCGTAGCGGGCGGCGATCCGATCGTCGTACTCGTCGGCGATGATGGCGACGTCCCGCACGGTGGTCGTCAGCTCCTCGGCGCTGAGGGCCGGGCCCCCGAGCAGCGTGTGCGAAAACACGATGACCTCGCCGGCCGGGACGTAGGCGAAGGCCCCGAAGCGCAGCAACGCGTTCATCTCCAGGAGTTGCATGGCGAGGGGCACCTCCATGGTCACCCCCTTCACGAGCTGGGCGACGCAACGGACCACGGCGCGATCGGGATTCCAAGGCAACACGCTGATCATCACCAGGGAAGACCCCTGCTTGACCACGTAGAGACCATCGTCGATCTTGCGATAGGCCGAGCTCTTCTTGAGGGCCTTCTCGATGGTCTGGCAGCTGCTCTTCGCGGCGAGGTTCATGCCTTTTTGGGTACCACGAATTCGGCCAGCATTCGAGGACACTCGTCCGGGACCGCATTTTGTCCTGTTAAAGTTGGTGCGTCATGCGCGCCTGCCCGCGGTGCGGCTTCGAAAGTGCCGACCACCTCTTCTACTGCACGGAGTGCGGGCGTCGCCTCGCGGCTTCCTGGGCCGATCCGCGCGAGACCACGGGGAGACCTGCCTCCGATGGCTGGAGCGATGGTGGAACCGCGCCGACCTTGGCGGTGCTGCCCGACGCCAACGGGCTGCTCCGGCCGACCCCGGCCCAGCAGATCCCCCACGGGCGGGTCCGCCAGCTTTTTGACTCTGTGCATTATGTCTTCACCTATCTGCGCGGTCGGCTCGACGCCGACGCCCGCCGGCGACGCCTGGCCGAGGAACGGGAAGGTGCCGCGCGTCTGGTCTCCGGGGCCCTCGCGGAGCTCGGGCAGGCGGTGCTCGGCGAGGGCGTCAACAGCCCCGAGCTGACGGGGTTGCTGGAGGCGGTGGGGCGGGCGCAGGCCCAGCGCGAGACCGCGCTGGCGGAGATAGCTTCGACCGAAACCTTCCGGGCGGCCGAGGAGATCCGGCTCGGCGATCTCGAGGCCCACGTGCGCGCCGAGCTGCAGGCCTGCGAGAGGGGCGTGGAGGAGGCCGAGCGGGCCTTGCGCCAGCTCGAGGACGAGCGGCGCAAGCTGGCCGGCGCCAGCGGCAGCGCGGGGGCGGGGGCCGCCGCCGGCGGCGTCACGAAGACCCAGGAGAGCGCCGCCACCGAGCTGCGCCGGGCCCACCTCGACCAGCAATACGACGCCACCCGCGAACGGGCCGCGGCCCTCCGCGCCGCCGGGCTCGCCGCCCGGGCCAAGCTCGATCAGGCCACCGCCGCCCGCCGCCAGGCGCTGGCCGCGCTCGCCGCCAGCATCACCGGTCACGCCCGCGAGCGGGCGGAGGCCGAGGGTCGCATCCAGGAGCTGCAGACCCAGATCGGGCGCATCAGCTGGCACCTGCGCATCCCCGACCAGCGGCTCATCTCCCGGTACGAGCGCCTGGACCGGCACCAGCAGACCATCACCGAGCGCGACCGTCAGATTGCGATGGTCGAAAAGTTGGCCGGGCGTTACGACCGGCGCAAGCTCGGGATCGGCATCGGGGTCCTGGCCGGCATCGTGCTGGTGGCGACCCTGCTCCTCGGCGTGCTGATCCGCTGAGGGAGCCGTCGTCCCGTGGTCAGGGCCCGGACGGTGGTCGCGCCGATGGACCCGCTCCGCGGCTGGCGAGCAAGGTGGCCCATCCGGCGATCAGGGACAACCCACCGAGAGGCGTGATCGCGCCGAGCCAGCGCACGCCCGAGATGGCCAGCAGGTAGAGGGTGCCCGAGAACACCACCACCCCACCGATGAAGAGGGCCAGGGTCACCCGCGGCCAGCGCAGACGGTCCACGAGCAGCGAGATCCCGAGCAGGCCGAGCGCGTGCCACAGGTGGTAGGAGACCCCGGTCTTGTAGACCTCGAGCATCTCCGGTGAAACCCGCCCACGCAGGGCGTGGGCACCGAAGGCCCCCAGCATCACGCCCGTCATCCCCAGCGCCCCGGCGGCGCGCAGGGCCAAGGTCGAGAGCCCCGCCGATGCGCCGACCGAAGGTCGAGAGCCCCGCCGATGGGCGGTGGGCGGGGAGCCCGGGGCGGAGCTCGCGGCGGGGGCGGTCACCGGTCGTCCCGGCTGAGGCCGAGGGCCCGCATCTTCTTGTGGAGGTTGGTGCGCTCGATCCCGAGCACACCCGCGGTCCGGGAGATGTTCCAGGCGTTCTCGTCGAGCTTGGCGCGCACGTACTCCCGCTCGATGTGGTCGCGAAACTCCCGCAGGGGCAGGGCCCGCGCCTCGGCAGAGAGCTCGATGCGGGGGAGATTGGCCGACGTGGTCCCCGCACCCACCCCGCCGCGCTCCCGGCGGGCGCGCTCGGCCTCGGCCAGGATCTCCTCGGGCAGGTCGCCGACGTCGATGCCCTCGCCCGACAGGATCACCAGGCGCTCGATCATGTTGCGGAGCTCGCGGACGTTGCCCGGCCAGGGATAGGCCGCCAGCACCTCCAGCGCGGCCTCCGAGATCCCCTTGGGGCGCATGCCGTTCTCCCGGCAGATCGCCTCGATGAACGACGCGCACAGGGCCGGGATGTCCTCGGTCCGGTCCCGCAGCGGCGGGGCGCGCAGCGGGACGACCGCCAGGCGGAAGTAGAGATCCTCGCGAAACTGTCCGGCGGTGACGGCGGCCTGCAGGTCGCGGTTGGTGGCGGCGATCACCCGCACGTCGCACTTGAGGGGCTGCTCGCCGCCCACCCGGGTGAACTCACCCGATTGCAGGACCCGCAGGACCTTGGCCTGCGCGGAGAGGATCATGTCCCCGACCTCGTCGAGGAAGATGGTGCCCCCGTCGGCCAGCTCGAACAGCCCGCGCTTGCGCGCGGCGGCGCCCGTGAAGGCGCCGCGCTCGTGACCGAAGAGCTCGGACTCGATGAGCTCGGGCGGAATCGCCGCGCAGTTGACCTTGACGAACGGGCGATCGCGCAGGGGGCTCTCGCCGTGAATCGCGCGGGCGATCAGCTCCTTGCCGGTTCCGGACTCGCCGGTGACGAGGACCCGGGCGCGGGTGGCGGCGACCTTCACGATCTGGGCGTAGAGGGCCTGCATGGGTGGGCTGCGGCCCACCATCTCGAAGCGCTCGGCGGTGAGCGCCCGCAGCCCGGCCACCTCGCGGGCCATGGCCCGGCGCTCGAGCGCGTTGCGGACCGTGACGAGGAGGCGCTCGCGGTCGAGCGGCTTCTCCAGCAGATCGTAGGCCCCGGACTTCACGGCCCGTACGGCGTCGGACAGGGTGGCATGGCCGGAGATCATCACCACGGTGGGCGGCTGCGCCTCGGACCCGCGCACCGCCGGGGCGGTGGGGGTGGCGGTGGCCGCCGGTCCCTGCGCACGCAGGCGATCCAGCACCTCGAGCCCGGAGATCCCGGGCAGCTGCACGTCGAGCAACATCACGTCGGCGCCCACGTCCGGAAGGCGGGCCAGGGCCTCCTCGCCGCTCGAGGCCTCCTCGACCCCGAACCCCTCGCCCTCGAGGACCATGCGGATGGTGCGGCGGATGTTCTTTTCGTCGTCGACGATGAGGACCGTGGCGGGCATACCAGCAAGAACGTAGCACCTTTCGCCCCGGATCCCGGCGGCGCGGATCACGCCCGGACCGGGGGATCGACCCGCTCGAGATCGAGCCAGGCCACCTCGTCGCCGTCGGCGACACCGAGGACCTTCGCGAGGGCTGGCTCGAGAGCGAGCGCGGCGCCGAGCCGATGGGCGCGCCCGATCACCGCCCGGAAGCTGTCCCCCGGGGCGCCACCGACGTGCTCCGCCACCAGGAGGAGCCCGGGCAGACCCGGAGCCTCGGCCGCGGCCTGCGCGATCGGTGGGGGTGCGGCGCTCACCACCACCACGCGCGCGCGGTTGGTGAGCTGGACGGGCACGATGTCCTCGAGCCGGGCGCGGAAGTGTGGTCCCCCGTCGAAGGGATCGATGCGATCGGCGTACTCGAAGCCGATGCGCTTCAGCATCTTCTCCACCCCCTTGGTCTCGGGTCCAACCTGCCCGATCAGCCCCTGGACCTCGGCCGGCAACAGGGTGGCGTAAATGGGCTCCTCGGGGAAGAGCGCGCGAATGAACTCCTTGTTCTCGTGCGAGAGGCGGTCGGCCTCCTGGTAGCTGAGCCCGGTGAACCGGCGCCCGAGCGCCTCCCAGAGGCGGCTGGTCCCGTCGGGCTCGAGGGGCGGCATCAGCTCCGAGAGCACCTCCTCGCGGAAGACCGGGCGATGCAGCGCGAGGTACATGAAGCGCACGTACGAGAGCAGGCGGCCGAGCCGCTCGGGATGCCGGCGGAGCTCGGGGCGGATGACCAGACCACCAATCTCGGTGACCCCCTTGTAGTTGTAGCCGATGCGCAGGATGCGATGCACGATGTGCACGTCGAGGGTCTGGCTATAGCGCTCCTCCTCGAGCACGTCGAAGTAGACATGCGGGGCGCGCCGCGAGCCGTGCTGGGCGAAGATCATCGAGGCCCCCACCACCGGCCCGGACTGGCCCTCGGTGAGGACGAACAGGTACCGACGCTGGGCAACCTCGCGGGTCCCCGCGAAGGACTCGATGGACAGCTCGAGGAGCTCGCGCAGGCGGGCCCGATCGGCGGGGAGGTTCACCGAGTCGAGGAAGCGTGCCACGCCGAGCAGGTCCTCCAGATCCTCGGCGCGGGCGTCTCGGATCAAGAACATGCGGCAGCGTCCCTCGGGTGGTCCTGGGTCTAGCGTTCGCCGAGGAAGGAGGGAAACAGGGCCGGGAAGTCGGGGGTCTCGCGGCCGACCGCGCTCAGCACCGCGCCGAGCCCGGTCTCGGGTATCGCCCGCCGGGGCAAGAGGATGGCGTAATCGCGAACCACGATCGGCGCGCGGCCATCGCGCACCGCGACCCGGTTCTCGCGCGCCATCCACTCGAGCAGCGGGCCGAGCGCGAACACCGACGAGGGGTGGGTGTCGTGCAGGAGCAAGATCCCCCTGCCGGTCAGCCGGGCCAGCCGGGACTGCAGGTAGACCAGCACCTGGTCGGAGTCCAGGTTCTTCCAGTCCTGCGGGTCGAGGTTCCAGCCCACCGACACGAGGTTGCGAACCGCCAGCGCGGCCTCCAGGCTCCTGCAGCGAGAGCCATAGGGGGCGCGGAACAGCAGGGGCCGAACCCCGGTCGTCTCGGCGATCACCTCGGAGTTGCCGTCCACCTCGGCCGCGATCTGGTCGGGGAACCGACAGAGATCGCGGTGGGTGAGGGTGTGGTTCGAGACCAGGTGACCGCGGGCCGCGATCTTGCGGACCAGCTCCCGGCGGGCGAGATCCTCCGGGCGGTCACCCATCAAGCGGCTGCCGGTCACGAAGAAGATCGCCTTGATGCCCCAGCGATCGAGCTCGTCGAGGACGAGGGGCGTGTACTTCAGATCCGGTCCGTCATCGAACGAGATCAGCAGCTCACGCGGCGCCGCGGACGGGAAGAACGAGGTCTGTGGACCGTAGCCAAAGTCCACGGCCGGAGGCTGGACGGCGTCGGCCAGCTCCTCGGCGCCCGCGTCTTCCCAAAGCGACGCGCGCACGACGGCGGAGGGTCCCCCCAGCGACTCGGCGGCCGAGGCCTCCGGCTGCCGCAGCACCCGCCCCAGGACACGACCGTCGTGCCCGAGGCGCAACGCGGGCGCGAACACCACCAGGGCCGCGGAGATCGTGGAGAGCCAACGGCCGAGCATCACCGTTGATTGTATCCCAAAGGCAGGGCCGGGCACGCGGACGCGGGAGCGCCGGCCTCGGGTTTCGAGGATCGCACGCCTCCAGACACAGATCCCATCTCGGCATCCATCTCGGACGATCAGGCCCCTGCGTGGAGCCCGGCCCCTCCGGCGCCCGCGACAAGGTAGGTGCCGGTCGGAAACCGCCGACGTTCGGGCGGCCGGCAGACCCCGCGTACGGGACTCAGAACGGGATGTCGTCGTCGGAGGGAGGCGGGCCGCCGCCCATGTCAGGCTCGTCGGCGGGACCCGAATCACCGAAGCCGGGACGGCCGCCGCTCGCCGGCGCGCCACCTCCGCGCCTCGCGGTCCCCTCGCCACCACCACCACCGCCGCCGCCGCCACTGCCACTGCCACTGCCCAGAAACACCACCCGATCGGCGACCACGTCGGTCGCGTAGTGCTTCTGTCCGTCCTTGTCGTACGACCGTGTCTGCAGGCGTCCCTCGACGTACACGGAGCGCCCCTTGGCCAGGTACTTGTTACAGTTCTCGGCCGATTCCCCCCACACGGTGACGCGATGCCATTCGGTCCTCTCCTGCCGTTGCCCGCCCTTGTCCTTGAACACGTCCGTGGTGGCGATCCGCAGGTTGCACAGCGCGCGGTTGCTCGGCGTGTACTTGAGCTCGGGATCGGCGCCGAGGTTTCCGACCAGAATGACTTTGTTGACGCTTCCCATGAGTGTCTCCTTGTGCCTTATTACCATGGCCCCGGCCGACCGAGGACGACCAACGCCGGGCCAGTCCACCTACACGAAGAACATCGGGCGGAGGCGGCGCGAGGTTTCTCCGGATCTGCCCGGATCTGATAGAACGCCCCGCGTGTGCCGGGCCTTCCTCTCCCGTGGTCGACCGCCCCGAGACTCGCGCCCAAGGTCAGTCCGAGCGCACCGAACAGGCGCTCTCGGTCGGGTCGCCCTCCTCCTGGCGTTGATCCGATCACCTGGCCCCGGGGCCTGGGCCCGCGGTGCGGCGTCGGTCAGCTCCGATTCGCGTGGAGTGGCACCACGCGCGGCCTTCGCCCGCGGCGTGGCGGCCTTCCGCGCGGGGGCCTACGCTCTGGCGGAGACGGAGCTGACGGCCGCGCTCGGTGCGCCGGCCGATGGACCGGCCGCGTCGCCGCCCCGGGGCCCGGTCACGACGCTGCGCAATCCGGACTGGGCGAGGTACCTGCGGGCCGAGAGTGCGTTCTTCACTGGCCGCTTCGCCAGGTCCCGGGCGGACTTCGAGGCCCTGGTCCACCAGAAGAGCCCGCGCTTCGCGGCGGTGGCCGCCTACCGCATCGGGGACTGCCTGTGGAGTGGCGGGGACCACCCGGGCGCGGCCGAGGTCTACCGGAAGCTGTCGGTCCATCCGCCGAAGGAGATCGACGCAGGGGTGGCGCGCTTCCGCCTCGCGCTCTTCGCCGAGGAGCGTGGACGCGCCGCCGACGCGGCGAGGATGTTCCTGGCCTTCTATCGGGACTTCCCGTCGCACCCCTGGTCGGCCGAGGCACAGCGACACCTCGGTGGGGGATCGCCAGCACCGGGCGCGGCGACTCCCGGACCGCTGACGCCGGAGGATCAACTCCGACGCGCCGAGGCGCTCAGCCGCGAGCGCAGCTGGGATCGGGCGCTCGAGGTGCTCGATCACCTGCCGGCCGATCTGCCACCCGCGCTCGCGACGGAACGCGATTATCAGATTGGCATGACGAAGTTCAACATGCGTCGCGACTACCCGCAGGCGGCCGAGCTCCTGCTCAAGGTGGCCCCGCGCCTGACCGGTGACCAGGCGGCCTCGGCCTGGTTCCATGGCACCCGGGCGCTCTCCCGGATCGACCGCGACGACGAGGCCATCGCCGGTTACAAGCAGGTGGTGGCGCGCTTTCCCGGCTCGCGCTTCGCCGCGGAGGCCCAGTTCCTCTCGGGGTGGCTCGACTACAACCGCGGACGCTATCGTGAGAGCCTCCCGGGCCTGCGCGCCACGCTCGAGCGCTACGGGCACAGCGCCTTCGCCGACGACGCGGCCTTCTGCCTGGCCTTCGGGTCCTTCCTGCTCGGCGACACGGGGGCGGCCGCCCAGGCGCTGGCCCGCTACGCCGCCATGCCGCCCACCGGTATGACCGGCGACGAGCAAGCCGCCCGGGTGGCCTACTGGCGAGCGCGGCTCGCCGCCCGGACCGGAGACGCCACCTCCGCCGTGGCCGGATACCGCGAGGTCAATCGGCGCTGGCCTTTCACCTTCTACGGGGTCGCCGCCCGCGCGAGGCTGGTCGAGGCCGGCACGCCAGCGTCGCTCGGGTTGCCCGAGCCCCCGCCGGCGCCCGCCTCGACGCAGGCGTCGACCCAGACCTCGAACAAGACCTCGGCCCTCCGCCGTGGAGACGGAACGGCGGGCGACTCGAGCGCCGGAGTCGCCGGGCTCGACCACCCGCTTGCCGCGCGGCTCGACGAGCTCGCGAGCGTCGGGCTCGACGTGGAGGCCGGGGAGGAGCTCGAGCGCAACGAGAAGGCCGAGCTCGGCCGTGCCACGCGGGGCGGGGGCGGGGCTCGCAACGGAAACGGGGCGGCCATCCCGCGGCTGCTCGAGCGCTATGCGGCGCTGCAGAACTTCCATCGTGCCTACGAGCTCTCGGAGAGCCGCAACCCAGGCGCGCTCGCCCAGGCCCCGGTGGGTGCGGCGCGCGTGTGGTGGCAGGCCGCCTACCCCCTCGCCTATCGCGGAATGGTCGAGAAGTACGCCGGACCGGCTGGCAATCCCGAGCTCTTCCTCTACGCGATCATGCGCAAGGAGTCGGGCTTCTCCCCCTCGGACGTGAGCTATGCCGACGCCCGGGGGCTCCTGCAGATGATCCCACCCACGAGCGCCCGGGTCGCGCGCGAGGCGGGCCTCGACTTCATGGCCGACGATCTCTTCGACCCGGAGACCAACATCCACCTCGGCGCCCTGTACATCGGTGGCCTCGCGCGCAAGTTCCACGACCAGATCCCGCTCCTGGCCGGCGCCTACAACGCGGGCCCGAAGGCCATGGCCAGGTGGTGCGACCAGCACGGCACGCACCAGATGGACGAGTTCGTGGAGCTGATTGCCTTCACCCAGACGCGCGAGTACGCCAAGCGGGTGGTGGGGATCTACGCGCGCTACCGCCACCTCTACGGCGCGTCTCCCTACGTCCTGCCCCTGGTGGTTAACCCGCGCTACGAGGCGGCGGGACCCGACTTTTGATGGGGCGGGTGCCGGCCAAAAAACCGGGCGGGCGCCCGAGGCGGGTCGACCTATACTGTGCAGCATGGCGAAATTTTTGGGCACCCTCCGCAAGAGCGATCTCGAGGGCGGTCACTTCCAGCTCGAATCCCAGGACGGCCAGACCTATGTCCTCGAGGCCAAGCACCCCTTCGCGGAGGCCGACGTCGGACAGCGGGTCGAGATCGAGGGGGCCGTCGATCGCAACGTCATGGGTTTTGCGATGACCGGGCCCACCCTCAAGGTCAAGTCGATCAAGAAGGTCTGAGCCAGGGCGCGCGCGATAGGGTGCAGGCGATGCCTCCCACCGTGTCACCCACTTCGTCACCCATCTTGTCCCCCATCTTGCCCCCCACCCCCTCCCGCTCCCCCATTCTGTCCATTCGGGCGCTGACCAAGCGCTACCCGTCCGGGCTGGTCGCGCTCGACTCCCTCGATCTGTCCATCGCCAAGGGCGAGATCTTCGCGCTCCTCGGCCCGAACGGGGCCGGCAAGTCCACCCTCATCAACATCGTCTGCGGGATCGTCACGCCCTCGGGAGGAACCATCGAGGTCGGCGGCCTCGACATAGAGCGGGACTACCGGGCCGCCCGCGCCCGGATCGGGCTCGTCCCGCAGGAGCTCACCACCGATGCCTTCGAGACGGTGTGGGCGACGGTGACCTTCAGCCGGAGGCTGTTCGGCCGCGGCCCGAACCCCGCGCACGTCGAGCAGGTGCTGCGCGATCTGTCGCTGTGGGAGAAGCGCAAGTCCCGGATCATGCAGCTGTCGGGTGGCATGAAGCGCCGGGTGATGATCGCCAAGGCCCTGGCCCACGAGCCCGACCTGCTCTTCCTCGACGAGCCCACCGCCGGCGTCGACGTGGAGCTCCGGCGGGACATGTGGGCGCTGGTGCGGCGCCTGCGGGCCGGAGGGGTCACCATCGTCCTCACCACCCACTACATCGACGAGGCCGAGGAGATGGCCGACCGCATCGGGATCATCAACAAGGGCCGGCTGATCGTGGCGGAAGAAAAGACCAAGCTCATGCAGAAGCTCGGGAAGCGACACCTGACCTTGACCTTGCAGGCCCCGATGGCCTCGATCCCCGAGGCGCTCGGGGCCTGGCCGCTCGCCCTCGGGGCCGGAGGCACGGAGCTCGAGTACACCTTCGACGCGCAGCCCGAGCCGCGCGGGGCGGATGCCCAGGCACGGCCGCCTCTGCCCGGGGACGACCCGGGATCGATCCGGCGGCCGCGCCATGACATCCCGACCCTGCTCGGACACCTGGCCGAGCTCGGCATCGGCTTCAAGGATCTCCACACCCGCCAGAGCTCGCTCGAGGACATCTTCGTCGGCCTGGTCAGCGAGCGCGGCGGGGCGGAGGCGTGAGCGCCCCCGCCAGGCAGCCGGCCCAGGCAGCCGAAGCAGCCCACCCTGCCTTCCACCTCTCGCGCTTCAATCGCCACGGGGTCTGGGCCATCTATCGCTTCGAGATGGCGCGCTTCGTCCGCACCCTGCTCCAGAGCGTGGTGACCCCGGTCATCACCACCTCCCTCTACTTCGTGGTCTTCGGATCGGCCATCGGCTCGCGGATGTCGTCGGTGGGCGGGGTCTCGTACGGCGCCTTCATCGTCCCGGGGCTGATCATGCTGTCCCTCTTCACCGCCAGCATCTCCAACGCCTCCTTCGGCATCTACTTCCCCAAGTTCACCGGCACCATCTACGAGCTCCTGTCCGCGCCCATCTCGTTCTTCGAGATGGTGCTGGGGTACGTGGGCGCCGCCGCCACCAAGTCGATCCTGCTCGGGCTCATCATCCTCGGCACCGCGGCCTGCTTCGTTCCGGTGCGGATCCAGCATCCGCTGTGGATGCTGGCGTTCTTGCTGCTCACCGCCACCACCTTCAGCCTGTTCGGGTTCGTAATCGGCATCTGGGCCAAGGGGTTCGAACAGCTGCAGTTCATCCCGATGCTCATCGTCACGCCGCTCACCTTCCTCGGCGGAGCGTTCTACTCGATCGACATGCTCCCCCCGGGCTGGCGCACGGTCGCCCTGTTCAACCCGGTGGTCTACCTGATCAGCGGCTTTCGCTGGAGCTTCTACGACACCGCCGACGTGGCGGTGACCCTGAGCCTGGTGATGACCGGGCTCTTCCTGCTCGGCCTGTTGCTGGTGGTGGCCTGGATGTTCCGGACTGGCTACCGCCTCAAGAAATGATCCGCGCCGCGCCGCCGTTCCCCATCTATTTCCTGCGACCGGTGTCGGCCGCCAGCCGCGAGAGCCGGTCGATGGTGGCCTGGTCGGCGAGCAGCTCATCGAGCGAGCGCTGGGAACGGTAGCTCCAGTTGGCGGGATCCTGCGTCCCCGGCTTGTTGATCCGCTCGCGCCCGCCGAAGGCATCGGGGAAGGGAATCAGGGCCAGGTTGGAAGGCGCGCTGTACACCAGGTGCAAGAGCGCGTCGCGGACCCCGTCATCGAAGGGTTTCTGCGGGTCGATCGTCGGCTCGGGCCCGGCGAGCTCGAGGATCTTGGCTCGCTCGGTGGGATCGAGCCCGTCGTACCACTCGGCGGTGGTCGGGGTGTCGTGCGTGGCGTTGGTGGCGACCGACAGGTCGGGCCAGGTCCTGGGATCGCGGTAGCGCTCCCCGTCGAGCTCCCAGCGCAGCACCCGATAGCCGGGGACGCCGACCCGCTCCAGCGAGGGACGCAGGAAGGGAGGCACCGCCCCGAGATCCTCGGCCACCACCTCACCCCAGTGCGCCATCAACCGCATGATGGACTCGCCGAGGCGCACCTGCGAGGGCTCATCGGCCGGGGTGAAGCCACTCTCCTTGCCATCGACCGCGCGGAAGTAGGTCCGGTAAAAGCCGATCGCGTGGTCCGCACGGTACAGGCTGAACAGCGCTCCGGCCCGCATGGCCCGCGCACGGATCCACGCGAAGTCGTCCCGCTGCATGGCCTCCCAGTCGTACACCGGGACGCCCCAGCTCTGGCCCTCGGGGGAGCTCGCATCGGGGGGCGTGCCCACCTGGCGGTCGAGCCGGAACAGCTCGCGGTTCGACCAGACGTCCGCCGAGTCGAGCCCCACCATGAAGGGCAGGTCACCCATCAGATCGATGCCGAGGGCGCCGGCCTCTCGCCGGGCTTTTCGCCACTGCAGGTCGAGCTGCCACTGGGTCCACTTCACCCGCAGGAGCTCGTCCGCGTGGGTGTCCCGAGCCGCCGCGATGCCCTGGGGATCGCGCTCGCGGGCGGCGACCGGCCAGTCGAGCCAGCTCCGGTCGAACTCGGCGTGCAGCACCGAGTACAGGGCGTGGTCGTCGAGCCAGTGCCGGGTCTCGCGCATGAACGCCGACAGCTCCGCCGCGCGACCAGACTTGCGCTCCCACTCCTCGCGCAGGAAGCTCTGGAACGCCAGGTCGATCCCGGCGCGCTTGAGCGCGCGCACCCTCTTCCAGTCGACCAGCGCCGTGTCCGCGAGGGCGCGGAGCTCGGCGCGCAAGTCCTCGGGCAATGCGTCCCGGCCGCCCGCCGCCTGAAAGTCCTGGCAAGCGTCGAGCGCCAGGTAGACCTCGTCGAGCGCGAAGGCCGAGGTCGCCGCATAGGGGCTCGGATCGAAGGCCGACACCTGGTGGACGGGCAGCAGCTGCACCACCGAGAACCCGGCCTTGCTGGCCCAGCTGGCGAGCTCCGGCAGGTCGGCGATCTCGCCGAGGCCCCAGCCGGTGCGCGAGCGGATGGAGAACAGGGGCATGAGCACCCCGGCGCGGCGGCGGCGGCGCTGGGCCTCCTTCTGCAGGGCACGCGCCCGCGCCACGCTGGCTTCCCGCTTGACCCGGATGTCGAGCGGCTGGCGCAGCACCACCAGCGATCTCGGCGCGAGATCGTAGTGGCCCGAGACGGCGGTGTCCTGGGCCTTGCCGGGATCGCCGGTGTCGAGCTCGAGCAGCCAGTTGCCCGCCGCCTCGTCCGACGGGAAGGTGAAGGTCATCCCCTCGTGATTGGCGTTGAGGAAGACCATGACGCTGTCATCCACCAGGCGCTCACCCCGCTCGTCGACGCTGGGGATGGCGTCGCCTCCCAGGATGAACCCGAACCCACCGGCCTCGGTGCGGCGCCAGTCCTCGGGGCCCATCTCCTCCCCGTCGGGGCGCAGCCAGGTGACGTCCTTGGCCTCTGACTCCCAGATGAAGTCCCCCCGCAAGAAGCGCCGCCGCTGCAGCACCGGGTGTCGCTGCCGAATCTTGATGATGCGCCGGGTGAAGTCGATCAAGCTGCGGCGCCGATCGTCGAGCTTCCAGTCGAACCACGACAGCTCGTTGTCCTGGCAATAGGCGTTGTTGTTGCCGCGCTGGGTGCGCCCCATCTCGTCCCCCCCGAGCAGCATCGGGACCCCTTGCGACAGGAACAGGGTGGCGAGGAGGTTGCGCTTCTGGCGCTCGCGCAGCCCGATCACCTCGGGGTCGTCGGTCTCGCCCTCGGCCCCGTGGTTCCAGGATTGGTTGTCGTCGGCGCCGTCCTGGTTTCCCTCGCCGTTGGCCTCGTTGTGCTTGCTCCCGTAGGTCACGAGATCGTGCAGCGTGAACCCGTCGTGGGCGGTCACGAAGTTGATGCTCGCCTGGGGCTGACGGCGCTCCCCCTGGAACAGGTCCGCCGAACCCGACAGCCGATAGCCGAGCTCGGTCGCGAGGTTGCCGTCGCCCTTCCAGTAGCGGCGGATTCCGTCGCGGAACTTCCCGTTCCACTCCCGGAAGGGGGCGGGGAAGTTGCCGACCTGGTAGCCCCCGAGGCCGCAATCCCAGGGCTCGGCGATCAGCTTGACCCGCGACAGGACTGGATCCTGATCGATGATCTGGAAGATGGGCGCGTGGCGGTCGAACGCCCCCCGCCCCACCCGCCCCAGCGTCGAGGCGAGGTCGAACCGGAAGCCATCGACGTGCATGTTGCGGACCCAGTAGCGCAAGGAGTCCACGATCAGGCGCGCCGCCTCGGGGTTCGAGGCGTTGAGGCTGTTCCCGGTCCCGGTGAAGTCGAGGTAGTAGCGCGCCTCGGGCATGAGCCAGTAGTAGGTGGCGTTGTCGATCCCGCGCAGGCTGAGGGTGGGTCCGAGGTGGTTGCCCTCGCAGGTGTGATTGAAGACCACGTCGAGGATCACCTCGATGCCCGCGGCGTGCAGGGCCTTGACCATGGACTTGAACTCGGCCACCTGGGCCCCGGGTGTACGCTGGCTGCAGTAGCGCTGCTCGGGCGCGAAGAAACCGAGGGTGCTGTAGCCCCAGTAGTTGCCGAGGTTGCGGTCGAGGAGGAAGCCGTCATCGACGAACTCGTGGATGGGCAGGAGCTCGACCGCGGTCACACCGAGGTTCTTGAGGTGGCCGATGGCGGCGGGGTGCGCCAGACCCGCGTAGGTGCCGCGGAGCGCGGGCGGGATCTCGGGGTGACGCTTGGTGAATCCGCGCACGTGCAACTCGTAGATCACCGTCTCCCGCCAGGTGGTGTCGGGCAGCGTGTCGCCGGTCCAGTCGAAGCTGTCGTCGACCACCACCCCCTTCGGCACGCCCGGCGCGCTGTCGGTCTGGTCCATGGTCAGGTCGGCCTCCGCGCCGCCCGGCCGGTAGCCCGTCACCGGGCGCTTCCAGTCCACCTTGCCAGCCACCGCCTTGGCGTAGGGATCGACGAGCAGCTTGTGGGGATTGCAGCGTTGCCCCTGCTCGGGCGCGTAGGGGCCGTGGACCCGCAGGCCGTAGAGCGTTCCGGCCGCCAACCCGGGAGCGAAGCCGTGCCAGGTGAACCCGGACACCTCCTGCAGATCGAAGCGCTCGGTCTCCTTCGCGGGATCGTTGGCGTCGAAGAGGCAGATCTCCACCCGGGTGGCGACGCGGGAGAACACCGCGAAGTTCACCCCGGCACCCTGATACGTCGCGCCCCGTGGATAGGGCTTCCCCGGCCAGATCTCTCGCATGAATCCCCCTGAAAAGGTGGCGTGAAAGTAGAATGTCGTCCGGTGCGCGAGCGCAAGGGCCCACCAGGATGGTGCGCCGTTCCGGCCCGGAAAGTCGGGTTGGGGTGAAGGCAAGAAGCGGGCCCGCGGCGCTGGCTGGCCGACGCCGAGCGCTCGGCCGAGGGGCGCGGGCGGGCGGCTAAGCGACATCTCGCCTCTCGCGCTGTCGCGCTTCGATGCGCGAAGGCGCGGCCCGGGGGAATCGCCGCCACGCGGTTACACTTCTTGGACGCACCGAGCCCTCGAGGTGGGCAACCCGTAACCCCGATACTGGTCGGTCGAGAGCCCCCGGTCCTCGCCACCCGTCGGCCGGCATTCGTGTGGACGTCGCCCCGGCCGCTTGGCTAGAGTGCGCGTCTTCCCGTGGACAGACTTCGTCGCGTTCCGCCCTGGGGCTGGGCCCTCTTGTTTTCGGTCGTCCTGTGTCTGCCCGGGCTCGGGTCCTTCGGTCTGTGGGAGCCGTGGGAGCTGAACCTGGCCGATCAGGCACGCCGCCTGGCGGACGACGCCGGTGGGGTGGGCCCTGGCGCCCTCGCTCGCGCCCTCGCGCACGCGCAGCTCACCCCGTATCTGCAGGCCCTTGGAATCGCCCTCGTCGGCCCGACCGAAGGCGGGGCGCGCTTCTTCGGGGCACTCGCCGGCGTGGCGAGCCTGATGGCGGTCTACTGGGCCGGGGCGGGGCTGCTGCGCGCACGGGCCGCGTTGCTCGCGGTGCTGACCCTCGGCTCGACCCCGATCTTTGCGCTCTCGAGTCGGCAGATGACCTCGAACATGCCGCTCGTCGCGGCGCTGGCGCTGACGCTCGGGGCGCTCGGGCGCTGGACCTGGCCCGCGGACGGGCAGCGGCGCGGACGTGACCTCGCGCTCGGGCTCGTCGGGCTCGGGCTCGCGTTCGGAGCGGGGGGCGCCCTCGTCGGGGTGGTGGTCCCGTGCCTGGCGCTGGCGCTGGCCGTCCTCATCTGTCTCGGGCTGCGGGTGCAACCAGAGCCGCGGCCTCCGGAGCGGGGCGCCAGCGCCGCCGCCGCCGCCGATCCGCCCGACGCCGACGGGCCGAACGACGGCACCGCGGCGCTGGCGGCGAGCGGCGCGGGCCCCGACCTCCCCCCTGGAGCCACCCTCGGAGCGAGCCTGCGCCGGCGACCGCTGGCCATCGCCGCCCTCGGCGCTCTTGGGTTCCTCGGGCTCGCCTTGCTGGCTGCGTGCCTCGGACGCACGGTGGCGGGACGGCCCTCGTCGTTGCTCGGCGGCGCCCCGCGCGGCGGGCCGCCCGCGATGACCTTCGAATACCTGGTGCGCCAGCTCGGGTTCGGGCTGTTCCCCTGGAGCGCGCTGGCCTTCTTCGCGCTCGGACGCCCGCTCATCCGTCTCGACGACGGGCAACGCAGCGGCGACGGCGCCGACGACGCTGGCGGCGAGGCCGGGGCGGATGGCGCGCGTACCAACCGCCGCCTGGCGTTCGTGCAGACCTACCTGCTGCTCTTCGCCGGGATGGGGTTCGTGCTGGGATCGGTGCAGGCACTGCTGCTCGGCGAGGCCCGCTACGCCGCGCTCGGGGCCATCGCCCTGGCGGTCGGGGCCTTTCTGGACGAGGCGCTGGAGGGAAACCGGCCCGAGCCGGTCGCCGGCCTGCTCATGGGGACCGGGACCATGATCGTGGCGCGGGACTTCTTCCTCGCGCCGGAGGATCTGGTGTCCGTGCACTTGCTCGGCGACAAGGTCAAGTGGCCGCCCACGGTGGTGATCGGGCCGGCTCTGCTCGGGTTCGGTCTGCTGGTGGCGGCCGGAATCTACGCGGGCCTCGCGACCCGCGGACGGGCGATCGGCAGGGTGATCTCGCCCGACGGCGGCAAGGCGCCCGAGGCGGCGGCGGCCCTGGACGCGGCCGGGGCCGGGAGCCCGCGGCGGTGGCTGCGCTGGCGGCAGGCGCTCGACCACCGCTTCGTCCAGCTCGGGAGATACGGGCTGCAGGGTGGCGTGGCGGTGGCGCTGGTGTTCACCTTCTGGCTGCTCCACGTGGTGGTGCCCCACCTCTCGCAGCATTTCTCGTTCAAGCCCGTGATGGAATCGTTCCGCACCTACGCCAGGAACGGCGAGAAGTTCGGTCGCTACCGGGTCGAGGGCAAAGGCACCTCGTTCTACACCCGCACCGCGATGATCGACCTCGGGTCCCAGGATGGCGTGGTGCGCTTCCTGCGCGGGCCCGAGCGGGTGTTCGCGCTGGTGAGCGCCGACGAGCTGGCGGGGCTGGACGCGGCCCTCAAGTCGGCCCAGGTCCCCTACTTCGCGGTGGACGCGTCCTCGTCGCGGTTCTTGCTGCTGTCGAACCGGCTCGAGCCCGGGCAGCAAGACCAGAACCCCTTGCGCACGAACGTCTGGATGGCGCCGACCAGCCCGGTGACGAACGGCGGGCAATGGAATCCGGCCGAGCATCCGCCCTGGACCTGGCGGATGCCGGCGGCGGCCACCTTCGGTGACGTGGTGGAGCTGGTGGGCGCGAGCTTCCCCGAGAGCATTCGCCGCCCCGCCAACCTCCGGCTCGAGCTCTTCTTCCGGGTCAAGGGGCGGGTCCCCGGCAACTACAAGATCTTCGTGCACCTCGACGGGCCAGCCACGCCGCGGGTCATCGGCGATCACGATCCGGTGGGGAAGGCCTTTCCCACCACCAGCTGGCTCCCCGGGGAGTACATCCGCGACGTCTACGACATCGAGCTGCCGCTCATGACCACGCCCGCCGGCACCTACCACCTCTACTTCGGGTTCTGGCCGGGGGGCGAAGGCAAGCGCCTCCACATCACGAACGGCCCCAACGACGGCTCGGACCGCATGCACCTCGGAACCATCGAGGTCAAGTGAGCCCCGTCGGCGGCGGGATCGAGTCCGATCACGCCCACGGGGGCGTTCCAGTACACGTGGACGGCCACCATAACGGATCCGTCCACGTCCGCGAGTTCGGCCACGGCCACGATCACGGGTGAGAAGGCCAACGCGCGAGGCGCGGGGCGATCACCCCTTCTTGGTCGCCCGAGACCAGCTTATCGGTCGGCCTCCCCGCGGGATCTCTTGTTCAAGTTGGGGCTTTGGGCTAAGACGACGGGGGACCCCGAGGGAATGTCGACGCGGCGACACAGAGATCGACGGCGCAGGGACGTGAACGTCGCGCCCGAGCGGCGCCGTACCGGAGCCGACCGCCGGATCCACACCCGGGTGATGGTCGACATCTCGGTCGACTACCGCAGCGCCGACACGTTCCTGTTTGCCTACATCACCGACATCAGCGCCATGGGGATCTTCATCCGCACCAACGCGCCCGAGCCTCCCGGCACGCTGCTGAACCTCAGCTTCAACCCACCCGGCGGCGGTCCCCAGCTGAACCTCGAGGGTCGGGTCATGTGGGTCAACCCCTTTCGCCCGGGCAGCTACGACAACATCAACCCGGGGATGGGCGTCCAGTTCGTGGATCTCACCGCCCCGCAGCGCGAACAGATCGTGCAGCTGGTGCGGACCTTCGCTTATCTCAGCGACGACGACGAGCCCCGCGGCAACTCGTGAGGAGTGGGGGCGGTGCGGCTCGCTCCACCGACGGGGGACGATCCGACCCGCTGGCAGCCTGCACGCGCGTCCGGATGTACTAGACTCCGCCGGTGTCAAAAGCCCAGCCTTCCGGCCGCGCCGCCAGCTCGTCCAAAGCATCGACCAACCCGGGCGTGAACGGCACCCGTCGCGGCGCCGATGAGCCGGACTTCATCGTGGTGCGGGGCGCGCGCGAGCACAACCTCGACATCGCGGAGCTGCGGATCCCCAAGCGGCAGCTGGTGGTCTTCACCGGGGTGTCCGGCTCGGGAAAATCGTCGCTGGCGTTCGACACCCTCTATGCGGAGGGGCAGCGGCGCTACGTCGAGTCGCTGTCCTCGTACGCGCGGCAGTTCCTCGGGCAGATGGAGAAGCCCAAGTACGAACAGCTGCGCGGCCTGTCGCCCACCATCGCCATCGAGCAGAAGTCGGCGTCGTCGAACCCGCGCTCCACCGTGGGGACGGTCACGGAGATCTACGACTACCTGCGGGTCCTCTACGCGCGGGCCGGCGAGCAGCGTTGCCACCTGTGCGGAGGCGAGGTGACCGCGCGTTCGGCGGCGGAGATCGTCTCCGAGCTGATGACCTTGCCGCTCAAGACCAAGGCGGTGCTGATGGCGCGCAAGGCGGAGAACCGCAAGGGCGAGTTCCGCGAGATCCTCGACGAGGCCCGCAAGGCTGGCTTCGTGCGGGTGCGCATCGATGGCACCTTCCACCGGCTCGAGGACGTGAGCACCCTCGACAAGAAGAAGAAGCACACCATCGAGCTCGTGGTGGATCGCGTGACCATCGATCCGGCGGAGCGGGCGCGCATCACCGATTCGGTGGAGACCGCGGTCAAGGCGGGCGGAGGCTCGATCCTGGTCGCCGTCGACGGCGAGGCCCAGGAGCGCGCCTACAGCGAGGCGCGGGCCTGTCCGACCTGCGGGGTGGGGCTGCCCGAGCTGTCGCCGCAGTCGTTCTCGTTCAACAGCCCGCTCGGCATGTGCGTGGACTGCAACGGACTCGGCGCGTCGCTGGAGGTCGACCCCAGCCTGATCGTCCCCAACCCCGACCTGTCCATCGCCGAGGGCGCCATCGAGCCGTGGGGGGACCGGGCCGGCAAGGAGAGCGGCTGGACCGCCAACATCGCGGCGGCCATCTCGCGCGAGTTCGGCATCCCGCTGCACAAGCCCTGGAAGGACCTGTCGCCGCGGCAGCGGGAGATCCTCCTGCACGGTACCGGGGACCAGCGGGTGTCGGTGGACTGGAAGGGCAAGCACGGCGCCGGGTCGTGGGCGATGCGCTTTGGCGGAGTGGTGAACACCATCAAGAAGCGCATGCAGGAGTCGACCTCCGAGGTGACGCGGCAGTGGTACGGCAAGTACTTCCGGGAGCAGGTGTGTCGCGCGTGCAAGGGCGCGCGGCTGCGGCCCGAGTCGCGGGCGGTGCTGCTGGCGGGCCAGAGCCTGGTCGCCATCACCTCGATGACCGTCTCGGCCGCGAGCGCGCACTTCGCGTCGCTGGGGCTGAGCGGCGCGCGCGCCCAGATCGCCGCGGAGATCCTCAAGGAGGTCAACGCCCGGCTGGGGTTCCTGCTCGACGTCGGGCTCGAGTACCTGACGCTCGACCGGGCCGCCGCGACCCTGTCGGGCGGGGAGGCCCAGCGGATCCGGCTGGCCTCCCAGCTCGGATCCGAGCTGTCGGGGGTGATGTACGTGCTCGACGAGCCGTCGATCGGGCTGCATCAACG
>CAZIOH010000111.1:0-20540 GCA_964540815.1 uncultured Myxococcales bacterium
CATTGACGAGCGCGGGCTGGTCGAGCCCTTGCCGGATCCGAGCCTCCTGGACCTCTATCTCGGCGTTCAGCCGTTTCGCCACGGCGACGTCGAGGAGGCTGGTTGGTATCTGACCCTCGAGGACGCACGCCTGAGCGGCGCCGAACTGTTGACGGGCGTCGTGCAGCGCGCGGGCGCCGACCGGACTCACGTCATCATCGACGCCTGTGACGCCTACTTGCTGGCCTTGCCGCGCGGGCCGGGTGGCACCCGCCGACCCATGAGCGGGTTCGTCGAGCTGGAGGCAGCCTCGCGCGCGGGTCGCATCGGATACCTGCTCTCCAGCTCGGTGTCGGGCGAGAGCCACGAATGGGCCGGGTTCGAGGCCGGCGTCTTCAGTCACGAGATCCGCTCGGGCCTCTGCGGGGCGGCGGACGCCAACGGCGACGGACAGGTGACCTACGCCGAGATCGGTGCGTTCGTCTCTCGGGCCAATGAGGCCATCGCCAACCAGCGATTTCGCCCCCAGGTGCTGGCCCGGGCGCCACGCGACGGCGATCTGTGGCTGGACCTCCGGTCGCGGGGCGATCGCCAGCTGCGTCTCGACGGTCCGGAGGGGGCCGCCCACTACCTGCTGGAGGATGCGCAAGGGGTGAGGCTGCTGGACTTTCACGGTACGGGCACCGCGCCGATCCACCTGGTGCGCCCCCCCGGGGAAGGTCCTCTGTACCTGCGGCGCGTCGCCGACGGACTCGAACGAACGGTCCCCCGCACGGGCGGCATCGTGCACATGGAGTCGCTGCCGGCGGTCGCGGCACGTTGGCAAACGCGCGGCGCGGCCCACCACGCCTTCAGCCAGATCTTCACTCTGGCGTTCGACGACAGGGCGGTCGCCACGTGGGACGACCACGCCGCGGAGGTTCGCTCGCGGCTCGACGCCGAGGAGATCGCGCGCGAAACCCAGGGTGCGAGCGCGCGCCGGCGCCACATCTTGGGGGTGACCGCTCTCGCTGTCGGTTTGGCGGCCGCCATCGCGGCGACAGCGTTCGAGCTGTCGGCTCACGCCCTCCACGACGAGGCGCCCCTCGGCGAGAGCCACGCGCAGGCGGTCGCGCGCAACGCCCAGATCGACGCGCGCAATCACGCTGCCCTCGGCCTGGTGATCGGGGCCGGGGGAGCAGCTGCGACCGGCGCGGTGCTGTTGCTCTGGCCAAAGGCCGCCCCCGCCGCGACGGCGCTGGAGATCGCGGCGTCGCCCGCCGGAACCCAGATCGGTGCGCGTTGGCGGTTTTGATGCCGGCGATCTCGTCCAATCGGGCGTCGCGGGTCGTTTTGCAGACAGGAGGCCCGATGAAATTTCAACCCCACGTCCTCACCGACAACGAGACCAAGAAGCGAGCCCGCTCCATCAATCCGCTGGCCGCCCTGGCTCTCGCTTCGGGATTGGCCGGATTCCCTGGCTGCGCCGATCACGTCCCCGCGCCCACCGAGATCGCGTCCTGTCCCTGCGCGGGGGGTACCGTCTGCTGCACCTCCGGTGTCTGTGCGGCGAATCCGAGCATGTGCGGCGTGGCCACGCAGGCGCTCTCGGAGAGCGTCAAGGGTGTCTGGAGCGGATATCTCGAGAACTTCCAGCTGAGCATGGACGACTCGATAGAGGTTTCGATCGACGTCACCTCCGATGGATCCCTTGCGGGTCAGGTGATCCTCGGCAAGGCCACCCCGCCGGCTCCGGCAACCGATCCGGACGCGCCGTGGCCGCCGAGCCTCGACCTCGTCACACCGGTGCTTCGCCGCTACATCCCAGGGTTCGCGTACGATGCCCGGAACATTCGCTGGGAAGCCCGGCGATTGCGGTTCGACATCGCGCAATATCAGGCTTGGCAGCCTTGGTGCGCGTTGCAAGAGTCGTATCAAACCGAACCTGGCTCATTCAACTGTATTCCCGGCAACGGCGGCGTGGGAACCATGCCCGCCGGGACCAGCGTCAGGATGTGCTTCACCCAGGATGGTGCCGGCAACGTGATAGCTCCCGTGGAGTGCTTCAAGCTCGGCGTGTTCTGTGGTGGCACCGGCCCGTGTGCGTGCGACGAAACTGCATGCAACGCCCGAACGGACTTCTCCTATTCGTTCGACATCGCCCTGCGGGACGGCGTGGGCGACGGCAGCAACTCGCTGTCCGGCGGCAACGTGCGCTTGACCCAGTCCAGCCAGTAGCCCGTGCGGTGGGGAGGGCGGCTCCCGCGCGCGGCTGGCCCCCAGCTCGCTGCGAGGCGATGCGCGCCCCCGGCGGCATCTCGGATTTCTCCGGCAGCTCAGGGGTTGACGTCGACGGCGATCGTGCACCTTTCCTTGCTCTCCCCCGTGCCCACACGGAGCGCCCATTCGACGCCGACAGGCAGAGGACTTCCATCACGACCGACGTCGCCGAAAGCCCTGCGCGGCCCCGGACGCGCGGCGGCGCGGCGGTCACGGCACGCTGACGCGAATCAGGCGCGGGCGCGCGACCCCGGACCCGAGGCGCGCCGCGAGACCACGAACGACCTCGAGATCGGCGCAGCGGCCGATGACGCTCACCTGACCGGCGAGGTGGCTCATGTCTGTCAAGGCGATCACGAATTGACTGCCGATGACATGCCCCGGCGGCGGCGGCGCGGGATCGGCGCGTCCGGGCGGCGGCGTGTAGCGCGCGAGCAGCAACGCCCCCGGCTGGGCGAGGCGCGCGCGATCGTCCGCGTTCGATTCGACGGCGATCCGGTAGCCGGGATGACCGGTCCCGTCACCGAGCGGGTCGCCCGACTGGACGAGGACGCCGAGAATTCCCCGGTGAAAGACCAGATTCTGATACAGCGGCGCCCGCGTCGGCGTCCCCGTGCGCGGGTCGCGCCAGACCGCGCGCCCGGTCGCGAGGCCGACGAACAGCGCCACGGCTGCCGGCGTGCGGCCGGCGTCGAGCTGGCAACGGATCACGCCCGCGTCGGTCTCGACGCGAACAGGAATGAGCGCGCCTGCGGGCAACCCCGCCAGCGCCACGGCGGGCGACGGGGGCGCGGGGACCAGCCCCGGCGCGACGGAGCCCGGGCGGCAACCGACGGGCACGATGGCTCCGAGCACGAACGCGAGCGATATCACGCGTGTCAACTGCCCGCGAAGGTGGCACGATATTCGCAGAATGCCCGCAGCCATGAAGGACTTCTACCGCAACGTCCTCATCCCTCTCGCCCTGTCACTCGCCCTGGGTCCCCTCCCCTTCGGGTGCTCCCAGTCGAACGGCGCCGGTGGCGCGGGCGGGTCCGGCAGCGGGGGCAGCGGCGCGACCGGTGGCGCAGGCGGGGCCGAGGTCCTGTCGTGCACCGTCGCCGTCGATTGCGGGTGGGGAGAGATCAGGACGGAGATCCTGAAGAAGACGGATTGTCCTTGCCTGTACGGCTGCCCCTTCCTGGAGCAGAACAAGACGACGATCGCGCGGCGCCAGGCTCAATATCAGGCGCTCTGCGATCCCCGCGTGAATGGACAGGGCCAGGCTTGCGGCATCGATGACTGCGCGGTCCCGCCGCCGATCGATTGCATCTCAGGGATGTGCTCGGTCCCGGGCAAGTAGGCCGACGATGAGCGCCGTCGTATTCCCCGGGAACGGCCGGATGTGCCCCGCTGGTTCATCCGTGATCCGCTCTGAGCTCTTCCAGCGACTTGGTGCTCGCTGGCGCGAAGGTGCGTGGAACCTCGATCAGCGACTCGCGCTTCGCCGGCCGCGGGCGCGCGGCGGACCACGCGATGACCGGTGGCAACCATGACGTCCGCCATTGCTCCGGTTCGGCTGGTGTCGGCGGCGTAGCTTCACCACCCGTCTGGCAGGGCGCCCGCACAAAGCGTGACCCCCTGGATCGCGTGGCCAGCCGTGAGGTGACGATCGAACCAACGCCGCCTCGCCGTCGGGAACGCCTCGTGTGAAGGGCGAGGGGGCCGATTCGTGCGCTCTTCATCCTCGCGCCTGGGTGACCGAGTACGTGAACCACGCTACGTGTCATTGACATCCCCGAGATGGCCGCCCAGGGGCGTTCGTGGAAGCACTCGCAAGCCAAGCGAGGCGGTTCTGCCGCTCGCGCAGCTCTCGCGAGAGCCCCCGCCTTCTTAGCCGATCGGACGCGCTCCTCGTCCGGTTCGGCGGAGCAAGCACCGATCCAACCATCAACTCGATTCACGGCCACTGCAGCGAGGCCGCGCGCTGTGTGTGTCCGATCAATACGCCCAATCCGGCACCCGGTCGCGCCGCGGCGCTGCGCTGCGCTCTCGTGAAGGCCTCATTGTACCGGCAGCCAGCCGGTGCGGCGGGCGACCACGAGGAGGGTATCGCCCATGTTCCAGGCGACGCGCATTCCCACCAGCGCGTCGGTCGACAGCTGGCGCTCGGCGAAGAGCGAGATCTGCCAGGTTCGTGCCGGCAAAGGGAGCTGCCACTCGACGGCGACGTAAGGGCCAATGGAGCTCGAAGCAGCCGCTTCCAGGGAGCGGGTCAGGCCGAGGCCGCCGTCGAACCGCAAGCGATCGAACGGGAACGCGCGTAGGCCGAAGCCGGCCACGACGAAGTCGGCGAACACCGTCTGCTGCTGCAGGATGGCGGTGGCGAACAGTGAGGTCTCGCCGGTCAGGTGCGCCTCGACCTGCGCCTGCTCGACGAGGGCGGCGATCCCGGGGATGTGCTCGTACGTGGCCTGGGCGCCGGCGGTGAGGTGCGACCAGTGGCCCACCAGCGCCAGGCCCACCTCCTCGTAGGGCGAGTCGCCAAATGCGGCGCCCCGGAGAGTTGCGATGGTCAGGAGTCGCTCTGTCAGGCGCTCGGCGATCCGGGCGCGGCCCCCGCCCATCAGCCGATCGGTCCAGCCGAGTTGCGCCTCGCCGATGATCCCGGGCGTGAACGTCGCCCGGGGGTTCGGCGACTCCGGCCCGACCGGCGGCTCCGGTGGCCCGTCGCCTGCGCCGGTCGGGTCCTGCAGAAGGACATTGCAGCCCACGAGCCCTCCCCACCCGTCATAGGCCGGGTTGGAGGTCATGACCCCCTGGCCGTTCGACAGGTGCGTGGCGGCGACATCTCCGAACAGGACCACCCGGGTCCCAATCGACACCTCGAGCCCGCCGCCCGCCCCCAGGATGAAGTCGTAGAAGTCGCCGCCCGGCAAGAACGGACCGCGCAAGAACAGCAGGAACCCCGCCGACAGTCGCGCGTACGGACGCACCGGCCAGGTCGGCCACGGAGTCAAACGGACCGCCATTTCGCCGCCGGCGCCGCCTTTGGCGCCGCGCCCGCTGTCCGTGTCGCCTTGGGCCCCCAGCAAGAGCGCCGTCGTCCGCAACCGCAACGTCGGCGGCCCCTGCCACTCCATCCCCACACCGACGGCGCCCAGGGCGATACCCGCGACGTCCCCCGTGCGGACCAGCCCCCGCACGTCCAACGTCGCCGCCGCCCGCGCTCGCCAGTCCGCCTGTCCGCGCCCGTCGTGCGCCAGCGAGAACGCCAGAACGAATGTCATTCGAAGAGACGCGCGCCTGGACACGCTCACATCGTGCCGAAAAGCTGCCTCCCGATCGAGCCCGGATTCCGCGGACCTATCGGGGAGCGTGGGGAATTTGACCCAGGCTTCCCTCTCGAGGACCCGACGAGGCGGGCTCAACGCGGGTGTCACGTTCCTCGACGCGGCGGAGAGGGACGGCCAAGATGGTGGTCAATGCGACGTATTCCACAAAACCGATAGAAGCGAATTGCAGGTGGCGATGTCGACCTTCCCGTCGCCATTCAGGTCGGCCATCCCTATCGACGTCAGGGAGCCGCCGACGGCATAGTCACCACCGTTGGTGAGGGCTCCATTCCCGCTGTTCAGAAGAATGGTGACGTTTCCTTCGAAGCTTCCGAGCGCGATGTCGACCTTGCCGTCACCATTCAGGTCGCCGGCCGCGATGACACCACGACTACCAGTCGCGTATTTGACCGGAGCGTCGAAAGTCGCCGAGCCCTGGTTCAGGAAAACGCCCGCGGTGGCCAGCCACAGATCCGACACAACCAAATCGCCCTTCCCGTCACCGTTCAAATCGGTCACGGCGATCTCGGCCGCGTCGATTCCCGTCGGGTGGCTGCTGCTGGGAACGAACTTTCCACTGCCGTTGTTCAGAAGGAGGCTGACGGTTCCGTGGGTCGCGAAATCTCCCGTGCTCGGAGCGGCTACCCCGAGGTTGACCACCGCCAGATCCATCCTTCCGTCGCCGTTCAGATCTCCGACCGCCAATGAAGCGGGCTCGAAGGACGGGGGACTGGCGCCGACGGCGTAGGGGACGCCGGGGGCGAAGGTCCCGTCCCCCTTGTTCAGGAATACGTCCACGGTCTTGTTGCCCTGATCCACGACGACGAGGTCCAGCTTCCCATCACCATCGAAGTCTCCCGTCTGAATCTCCCTGGCGCTCGCTCCGACCGTGGTGTAGTTGACCGCGGTCGCGAAGGTGCCGTTTCCCTGGTTGTGAAGAACGCTGACGATTCCCGCATCATCGAGCGTCGTGACCATCTCGAGCTTTCCGTCGCCGTCCAGATCGCCCACCACCACGGATCTGCCGCCCACGGGCATGGGATAGACGATTGGGGCCAAGGCGAGAGCTCCGTTCCCGCCGTTCAAGGTCACGCTCAGGGATCCATAATTTGCGGTCACCAGATCGGGGCGGCCGTCGTTGTTCATGTCCCCGAGGGTCCCCGAACTGGGGTTGCGGCCGGTGGGATAGCTCAGAGCGGCCACGAAGGTGCCATCGCCAAAGTTCGACAGCACCGAGATGAACCAATCCGCCGTCGAGGCCACGATCTCGGGCTTGCCATCGCCGTTCAGATCGCCGAGGGCAACGGAATTCGGAACACGGCCGACCCTATAAGAAGGCCCGGTGAATCCCTCGAAGGTGCCATCCCCCTGATTCAAAAACACGGCGGCGGCGTCCCCGGTGTCCCCGACGACCACGTCCGGTTGCTGATCCCCGTTCACGTCGCCGATCGCGACGGAGTCACCACCGGAGCCGCCATAAGCCGTGAAGATGCTGAAGGTGCCATTGCCCGTATTCAAAAGAACGCCCAAATGATAGTTCGAGTCGTCCGTGTAGACGATGTCCAGGCGGCCGTCGCCGTTGAGATCCCCGACGGCGACGGACTTGGGATCATCGCCGTTACCGTAGAACACGGCCGTGGCAAGGGTACCATTCCCCTTGTTGAGCAAGACCGCGACCTCACCGAATCCGCTCTGGACTTTGGTGGGATTCGCAACGACCACGTCGGCGGACCCATCCCCGTCCATGTCGCCGATCGCGACCGAGTGCGGAGCATCGCCCGCCTTGTAGGCGACGGGGGGAGCGAAGGTCCCATCGCCCTTGTTCATCAGAACGTTGAGGGTGGAATCCAGCGTGTCGGGGACGTGCAGGACGGCGATGTCGACCTTGCCGTCGCCGTTCAGGTCCCCAAGCGCCATCGCGAACGTGTTCAACTTGATCGCAGTGTCGGCATGGACGGCAAAGGTACCGTCGCCGTGATTCAGGAGCACGCTCACGCCCCCCCCTTGGTTCCCGACCGCCAGATCGGGTTTGCCGTCGCCGTTCAAGTCCGCGACGGCGACGGAAGTTGGATCGATACCAGCGTCATAGTTCATCGCGGGGAGGAGCGTGCCGCGGCCCGTGCCCAGGAGAACGCTCACGTTTCCGGTGATGCCTACCGTCGCGTTCGCGACGGCAACGTCCAGCTTGCCGTCACCGTTCAGGTCCGCGATGGCGACCGAACTCGGGAATTCCCCGGTAGCATAGTCACGCGCCGCGAAGAACGAGAAGGGTTCAGGCGTAGGCCCCGTGCCCGTGAATGGCCGCGCGCCGCCAGGCCCGCCGGCCGTGCCCGCGGTACCGCCGCTCGTCGTTGCGCTGGCCGTGCCCGCGGTGCCGCCGCTCGCCGACGGGCCGGCAATGGCTGCGGTCCCGTCGCTGGGGGTCGCTCCGGCTGTGCCCGAGACTTCCCCGCTCCCGTCGACGGCGCCACCCTTCCCTCCACGCGCGCCACGCGCGCCCATGTCCCCAGGGCCCATGAATCCGCCGGAAGAGATGGCATCGTCCCCACCCATTCCAGTCCCGGACGAACCACCAGAGTGGGCCACCAGCGCGCCGCCGGAGCCCGCGGTCGTGCTTCCGCCTCCCATGCCGGCCCCGTCGTTCTGGCCGACGACGTACCTCGCGTTGCAGCCAAGCACCGTCAACCCGATGGGGAGCAACCCCACCAACAGGGGAAACCTCTTCATCACGCGCGTCTCCTCGACAAGTCTTTCACGTGGCCATCAGGGCGTGGTGTTCCACAGCACGCGCACTGTGCCGTCGCCACCGCCGTTGATGGTGGTGGCGATCTCGGCCCTTCCGTCACCGTTCAGGTCCCCGACGGTGAGCGACGCCGGACCGCCACGACTGGCATAGTTCCCACCGGACACGAAAACCCCGGCTCCATTGTTGAGCAGGACGGCGATGTTGCCCTCATAGCCTGCGACCGCCAGATCAATCTTCCCATCGCCGTTCAGGTCCCCGGCCGCGATATCGAATCCATCCCCCAGGATCGAATATCTCACCGGGGAGGCGAGGACGCCGGCGCCCCGGTTCAGAAGAACCGCGACGGTTTTGGTCGTGGATTCCGAGGCGGCCAGATCGGCCTTCCCATCTCCGTTCAAGTCGGCAACCAGGATCCTCGATACTTGAATGCCCGTGGGGCCGTTCGCGGATTCGACGAACGCTCCGCTTCCGTCGTTCAGCAGGATAGTCACCTTGCCGAAGCCGGCGACGGAGCCATCTCCGAGGGCCTCCACCAGATCCAGCCTACCGTCGCCGTCGAGATCCCCCAACCCGATCGAAAGATCGAGGTTGGCAGTGCCCGTGGCGGCGACCGGATACGGCACTCCCGCGGCGAAGGTTCCACCTCCCAGGTTCAGGAAGACGGTCACCTCCAGCGCTGCCGAACTCCCGTCGGTCCCCTGGACCTGGTCGGCGACGACGAGATCCAACTTCCCGTCACCGTTGAGGTCGCCGATCTTGATGTCGAAGGCGAACGTCCCGGCGGTGTAGTTGACCGGGGCGGCGTACGTCCCATTGCCCTCGTTCCGAAGAATGCTCGCGCACCCGACGGGATTCTGGCCATCCACGTTCAAGGCACCCGCGGCGGCCAGGTCCAGATTTCCGTCGCTATCCAGATCCCCAACGGCGACGTAACTGGAGCTCGCTACGGGATAGGACACGGGGATGGTCTCCAGGCGGGAATTGCCATGGTTGAGGATCACGTTCAGCGTGTCGTCGCTGGCCGTGACCAGGTCGGAGGTGCCGTCGCCGTTCAGGTCCGCGATCGCGATCGCGGTCGATCTGAGGCCGGAGCGATAACCGGCATCTGAAATGTAAGATCCGCTGCTGGTGCTGGAGAGCACCGTCACGAAATCGGAGCGACCGTCGCCCGCAACCACGAGGTCGGCCCTACCATCGCCGTTCAGGTCACCGAGCGCGACAAATTTCGGATCCGAGCCTGCCGAGTAGTTGCGTCTGACGAACCTGCCGCCGACCTGGTTCACAAAGACGCTGGCTATGCCGGACTGCCCATTGACCAACACCAAGTCTGGCAATTGGTCCCCGTTCAAGTCTCCGAGGGTGACGGCTTCATCGGGCCCGGAAGAGGCGTCGCCATATGGGTACGTGTCCTCGAGATCGAACGTGTTGTTGCCCGTGTTCATGAGAACGTTCAAGGAGCCGCTGACATAGGCGATGTCGGTGCGACCGTCCCCGTTGAAATCCGCCACGACGACCGACGTCGAGACGGAGTCCGTCTCGAACGCCGCCTGCGTGACGAAAGTTCCGCTGCCATCGTTCAGCAGAACAACGATGCCTTTGGAGGCGTCCGCGACGACGAGGTCGGGATCGCCGTCGTCGTTCACATCGCCAATGGCGAGATGGACGGAATCATTGTCCGGTCTGTAGGAGGCAGGCGCCGCGAAGGTGCCGTCGCCCCTGTTCATGAGCACATTCAATCCGCCAGAAGCATTCCCCGCTGCGTTGGCGATGGCCAGATCCAGCTTGCCGTCGCCGTTCAAATCACCGATCGCGACCGCCGCGACGTTCGAACCGACGACATAGTCGACGCGCCCGAGGAACGTGCCGTCGCCGTGATTGAAAAGGACACTCACGCCGCCGCCGCTTCCGACCGCCAGGTCGAGAGAGCCGTCGCCGTTCAGATCCGCCAGAACGACAGACGTTGGCTTGCGCCCCGCGTCGTAGTTCACCCGGGACGGGAAGGTGCTGTCGCCTCTCCCGAGCAGGATGCTCACACCTCCGCCGCTGTCCGCGATGGCCAGGTCCAGCTTGCCGTCGTGGTTCAGATCGCCGACCGCGATCGAAGACGGCCCGGCCCCAGCCGCGATGTTACGGGGCGCCAGGAACGATACTGGTGCCGGCGGCGGCGGGCCAGCGGCACCGGGGCCTGCGCCCCCCGCCGCGCCCGCGGTTCCCCCACCACCGCCCACCGCGCCTGCGCTTCCCCCGAACGGCGAACCGCCGATTGAATTCGCGCCCCCCGTCCCACCGGCGCTGATGATCGATCCGCCGGTCCCCGCCGTGCCCGGGATGGCACTTCCGTCGGCCCCATCAGTCACGGCGGCATCCGGGCCGCCGGTCGTGGGCAAGTCGCTCGACGCATCATCACTCCGGGCGAGGACATGCCCGCCGCCGCAGCCGAAGGCCGCCAACGCGAGAAGCAGCACCCCGGTGAGGAAAGGGAATCTCTTCATCGTTCGTTTCTCCGATCCACTCCTCGTGTCTGGCACGCGCCGGAATCTTTCATTGATCGTCGTGGTCCAGCGTATTCAACGTTCGGCGAACGCCGTTCACGAAGCGGCCACCCGGAAAGCGAAGCAAATATTTCCGGAGATCCGTGCGCGCCTGAGCCTGGTTTCCCGTCGCCAGATAACAGGCGATGCGGCCATGCAGTGCCCGCTCGTGCAAGACGTCTCCGGCGGAATCGTCGAGGGTTCGTGTGAAATCGGAGATCGCCTCCGCGTAGCGTTTCGCGCCGACCCGCAATTCCGCCCGGATGACGAACAATTCGCGCCCGCGCGTCGTGGCGGGAAGTTCCAGATGTTCCAGAACGGCCAGAGCGGACGGCCGTCGATCAAGTGCCAACAGGGCGTCGACCCGGGTGATGGCGGCCTCCGGCCCGAATATGCTGTGCGGAAATCGCGCCGCATGGTCATCGAGAATCGCCAACGCCGCTCGGGGATCGTGGTCGTGGCGCAAGCGCTGCAATGCCAGGCCCAGCAAGCGCGCTTCCCGCGCATGGCCCGGTGTCGGCGACCAGGTGCCTGGATTTGAAGTGGCGAATGCCGGGGGCGCCACGGGAGCAGCAGACGCACGGGACGGCGCGAGCGGCGCGACGAGCGCCAACCCGGCCCCACGTGGCGGCGCGGGCTGTGGTGGCGCCAACGCGGCCCCCAGTGACGGCGCGAACGACGGTGGCGACAAGGCGGCCTCCGGCGACGGCGCGATTGGCACCGGCGACAACCTGGGCTCCGGCGCCACCACGGTCGTCCGCGAAGCACCGCCCGGTTCCACGGTCGCCACCGCCCTGGACGCCCGCGCGCGATCCAGGGAGCGTGCCGCCCCCGATCTTCCGGGTTGGCCGGATGCCCGATCCGGAGACGGTTTCGCGGCCCCCACGTTCACCGGCACCCATGGCTCGAGATTTGGCTTGGGACCGAGCGCTGCCTCCGATGGTTCGGCCGGTACCGCCGCGACGATCGCTTCCGTGGTCTGCGTTGGCGACCCCTCCTGCCGTGGTCGTATGTCACGAGCCCTCCGCACCCAGGCCTTCGATTCGAGGGGCGCACGAACAGCCGCGACCAGCTTCGGCCGGGAACGCTTCAGGATCGGCATGGCGACCCACACGGCGGCGCCCGTGACCCCGCCGACTCCCACGCTCAGGGCCACCACAGCCAGGACGGTCTTCCAGCGCAAACGTGGCCGGTTCGACAACGCGACGCTGGCCATCAGGCGGGTTCGCACCCGCGCCAACGCCACCGGCCCGGGCGGTCGCAGATTCGCCGCGCTTCGCAGATATACGGCGGCGATCCCCCGCGCGGACCCGGTAGGGTGCGATTGACCGATCAATCGCTCCTCGACGGACAGCTCTTTCATACTCACGGACAATCCTCCTCGCACGAGGTCAAGGCATGGATTTGCCGGACGAAGCGCGCACGGGCCCGGGACAGACGAACCCACACCGTGGCGACCTTGATCCCTGTCAACGCTGCGATCTCGTCTCCCGACAATCCTTCCAGTTCGAACAGGACGAACACGGAACGGTACTTGTCGCCGAGAGAGTCGAGCGCCCGATACACGAGCCGCGCCCGCTGACGCTCCATCAACTCCTCCACGGGCGAAAGCGGGGAGGTGCTGCTTCCCCTGCCCGCGTGTCCCTCGTCCACGGATCGACGCAACAACGTCCGCAGCCTGACCTTCCGGCGGTGCGCGCGCACAATCAAGTCCGTGGTTCGAAACAGCCAAGTGGCGAGCTTCGCCTCACCGCGGAACTCACCCAGTCGCCGGTGCGCCACCAAAAAGACCTCATGCACGACATCTTCGGGATCGATCTCAGGCCCCCCAAGCCGGGTCGCCCAACGAGCCACCGTCGTGGCGTGCGCCTTGTACAGGTCCCCGATATCCAGCGGTTCGGGGGGCGTACGCATATCTGCCTGCGGGCGGACCATGATCTCTAGTCCTGTGTCAGCGGCGGCCCCTGACCTTTCATCGGAAGCGTCCGAAACTTACCCCCGCCGCTGCGCGGAGTTCGAACCGCGGCAACGTCCCTTCGGTGTCGGTGCCCGCGACGGCCACGGCCTTTCGACCAGGCCAGACCGTGCCGTCGAATTCGACGAAAGGCGCTAGGCGGCCGCCGAGCGTCCACGCCCCCCTGATTCCAGCCGACAGTCCCAGATCGAAGCCCGTGCGTACATAGTTCGTGCTGTATCCGGTCCCCTCGAGGCGAATCAAGCCCGCCTCCAGATCGACGTGTCCGTCGAGCGCACCATCCCCGAACCAGGCGCGCTTCCTGAGCCCCAGGTCCAAGGCGGCGCGCGACCAGAGCGATCGGCCCGGAGACGGCCCGAGCGCGAGGGCATGTCCCGTCGATGCCAGAACCCCCACCCGCGCGGCGAGCCCCGATTGGGAAGGGCCCAACTGCGCATCCATTGCCATCCCACGGCCGAGGTCATCTTCGCGCGACGCCAGGATGGCCGCGCCGAACTCCCACAGCCACGATCGAGTTGGAAGGGGCGGCGATCCGGGCCCTGGACCGAACTTCGAAGCCGAGGCTCCGGGCGGGCGCTGGCTGGGACGGGGCACTCCCTCCGCGGCGGGCAAGTCTGGTCCGAGATCGGCGCGCATTTCTCCTTGCCAGGCAGCGATCACGACAGCGGCCACCACCGCCAGATCGGAACAAGAGCCCTCTCGGGCCAGCGTCCGCTCGGCCATCGTTACGCCCTGCGGGCTGCGAAGAACAATCGAAAGGCTTTCGCCGACCCATCCGAATTCCGCCGACAGCCGAGTTTCGTGGGATTCTTCCGACGCAGGCGGATCCGGTGCAGCCCCTGCAAGGCGAGCCAACTCACTCGCCACGTCGTCCCGGGACGGGCAGTTCGTGCTGGCGTGCAGGTCGACCGCGGCCCCGAGCAGCAGGGGCATGATGGAGATGGTCATGCGATCACCATCTTGCATCCCGCACGGTTCCGCCGGGCTAACGACGAGCGCGCCGACCCGTGATGCAAGATGGCGTGTAAGCTCGACCCCGCGGCTTCGTGCTTCTCGCCGCATCGAACATGGTCACACGCGCGAATTCAAGGCGGCGACGGTGCAACTCGTGCGTAGCGGCGGACGAGGCATCAGCCAGGTCGCCCGAGATCTGGAACTGGCTGATAGCCTGGTACGAGCCTGGGTTCGTCAGGCCGAGGTGGATGCGGGCCACGGCGCGAGCGGCGCGATGACTACCGCTGAAAAAGAAGAGCTCTCGCACCTGAGACGGAAGGTGAAAGTCCTCCAAATGGAGCGAGAGATTGTGAAGAGGGCGGCCACCTTCTTCGCCAAGGAGAGCGCATGAAATTCGGCGTTCATCTCGGCCGAAAAGGTGCTCGCGAAGGATGCGCTGGGCTGGTCATCGCTGCAAACGCCTCGGTGATGAGCACAGTGACACTCTGATTGCACTTCCGGGGAACACCCTCGGAACTGGCGGTCGGGGAGCGCGCCGTCGTGCCGGTCGCAGCTCGGCAGGCCCCAACCCACGCCCCCTGACCCGGTGCATGAATGGCCACGCCGAGCGCACCTCCCGGCCCACGCCATCGGATGCCGATCCGCCCCCCCCTACTGCGGCGGGCGCGATGCCGGTAACACGCTCATCGGCGGGCGAAGGGGATCCCACACCGGCCGCTTCCGACCGGGTCCACAGCGCCCCTTGGGTTGGGAAGGAAGACGTCGTCTTGCGACGGCGCGGCAAGCCATCCATCCGTCTAGCGCTCGAGACGAGACAGGTCTCCACCGCAGCTGCGAGCGCCGCGGTCCTCGCGCGGGCCGAAGAGGCCGCCAGCATCCTCTCGGCCGCCTTGGACGGCGTCGCAGAGCTCGCCGCCCAATTGCCGGAGTTGCTCGCGCGACGCTACGCCTGGATCAGATTCCTCCCGACCGATGGCCGCAGCACCTTCGCTCGCGAGTATGTGGAGACCCTTCAGGCGTGCGCCTCCATCGGCAATACGGCGCGCTTCGAGAAGATGCTGTGCGCCTGGAAGGCGACGGCCGAGGTCTACGCCGAGCCCACGTTGCTTGCGAAGCTCACGGTGCCCTGCCCGCGCCGACCGGCAAGCGCGTCCCCCGCCCGTAGGATCTCGTGACCAAGAACCGTGACCAAGAACCGTGACAAGGAAGCGACGCGCCCGCGTAGCCCCTCCCCCGCGCGATGGTGCATGGGCCCTCTTCTTCCACGACGCGGAAGCCGCCGACGGCTGGGAGGATCTGTGCAAGCAAGCGCGAGGTGCCACGCGGACGGCGGCTTGGGAGGCGCTGACGCGAGCGCCGCGTGACCGCTCGAACCCGGCCCGTCAGGCCCAGCTACGACTCGACCTGGCCACCCGAACGATTGGTGGCAAGGAGTTCGAGCAATGGCAATACGAGGTCACGGGCGGGGGTCGAATCTGGTACTGCCCCAACCCCGAGAAGATGATCGTGCTCGTCACGTATGCAGCCGTGGGACACCCGCGGGCAATCGACACATGAGCACGAAGCCGTCTTCACGGTGGTCCCGATTTCAACTCGTCGGCGCCAGGAACGAGGTCGCGGTCGCCGTCTTCGTCTCCAACTTCGTCGACGGGGGCGGTGCCTGCGCTAGAAGCCCCGCGGTTTCCCTCCGGGCCGCCGGGACCTCAGCGACCGGCCGACCCTGGCCGAGGCCTGGCTAGTGTGATTCCGGCGGCGTCGGGACCATCCCGAGCTGGCGCAGCAAAGTCAACATGTCGAAGTTGAACCAAGACTCGACGATTTGACCGCCAGCCAGGCGCGCGACGTTGGCGCCGGTCACCCGCACCCTCTTGCCCGTCGGGGGCATGCCTTGCAGGGATCCCGTGTTGGTCCCGGTCGCGCTCCAGCGCGTGACGACCTTGTCGCCCTCGGCGATCTGGTCCTCGATCGTGACCTCGAGGTCGGGAAAGCCGACGCGAAACGGACCGGCGATCTTCTTGAGGCTCTCAGGTCCGTTGGCCCAACCCCCCGGAGGCGCGTGCGGGTCGTGGACGAGGTGGTGGGGAGCGAAGATTTCGTCGGCCACGGACAGCTCTCCGTGCGCGATGATGTCGGTGAACCAGCGGCGGGCGGTGGCCTTGTTTTGTTCGAGGCTTGGTGCGGTGGACATGCGATCTCCTTTCCTGGCGCGCGATCGATGCGGGGCCGCGGCATCGCGACCCTGAACCTTCGACCCGAGAGGCAAGGTATCCGCCCCCGCCGCCGCGCGAATCGGTCGAATGACCTATTTTGTGGGTGCGGAAGCCGCTCCGGGCGCGATCGCCCCCCTGGCGAGCTCGGTCGCGGTGTCGCGAACGGTACCGGTGCTGGTGCGGGCACCACTGCCACTGCCACTGCCACTGTCACTGCCACTGGCCCCCACCAGCCCGTGGCGTACGGCGAACAGGGCCGCGGCGGCCCGCGTGCGGGCGTCCGTCTTGTCGTAGATGTGCGCGAGGTGGTGGCCCACGGTGCGCGCCGAGATGAAGAGCTTGCGGCCGATCTGCGCGTTCGTGAGGCCGCGCGCGACCCACAGCAGCACCTCGACCTCGCGCTCGGAGAGCTGGCAGGGCAGGGCGTCCCGGCGTCTCACGCGCGCGCCCGCCGCGCGCAGGACTGCGTGCGCGGCGTCGCGATCCAGCCGGCCCGCCTTCACCTCCTCGAGCGTGGTGCGCACGACTTCATCGTTCGAGCGGGCCGGCCGGGTCGGACGCTCCTCGCCGAGCGCGGCCACCACGTCGGCCACCGCCAGCACCCGCGACAGCGGGTCGAGCTGCGGGACGCGGGCCCGTCGCGGATACCCGCTGCCGTCGGCGCGTTCGTGATGAGCACCCACCACCGCCGCGTAGGGCGCCAGGAGCGGCGAGCGCGCCAGGATGCGCTCGGATTCGGTGACGTGGCGCTCGATGCGCTGCCGCTCGAACGGCGAGAGCCTCGCGGTCTTGTCCCAAATTCCATTCGGGACGCTGGCGCGCCCGAGATCATGCAGCAGCCCCACCACCCGAGCCCGAAGCTGGTCCTCGGGACCGCCGCCGTCTGCGGCCACGGCTCCCTGGCAGAGCTCGGCCACGCGCTGCGAGTGCCCGAGCAGATACGGTGACTTGAGATCCACGCAGGTCGCGAAGGCGCCCGCCACCTCGGCGATGCGGGCGGGCGTCGCGCCCTGAACTGGAGCGGGCTCGCAGCCGAGGAGCTGGTCCCACACACCGGGCACGAGGAGACCCTCCATGAGCTCCCGCGCCCGGGGCAAGATGGCGTCGACCATCGCGGGATCGAGCTCGCCGGCGCGGCGGGCCCCGAGCACCGTCACGCCGGCGGCCGGCCCTTCGATGGCGCCGTGGAGCACCATCGCGTAGGCCACCTTGAGCACGCGCGCGACCACGCCGATCTGCTCGCCCGCCAGCCCCCTTGGGCCACCCTTGCCGTCCCACCGCTCGTACATTCCGCCGAGGGCGTCGAGCACACCCCCGGGAAGTCCGAGCTCGCGCGCAAGCGCCACGGCTTGCGCGCAGTGGGCGGCGGACAGGCGGCGAGGGGCGGCGGGGCTACCGAGCACGCGGGCCACGCTGCGCACGCGTCCAACCGCGCCGGTGCCGCGGCCGGCGCCCGTGAAGACCGCGCGCAACACGCTGCCGGGGTCGCCCGCGTCGGCTGGAGCCAGGGCACCAAGGAGGCCGATGTCGTCACCCGACCCCAGCCACGAGGTCTCGTGGGCGTAGCTCGTGCAGCCGATGTAGCGCAGGAGCGCGGCATAGAAGGCGTCCGACTGCTCGCGCGCCGACAGCCCGAGCGCGCGGGCGACAGCGACTGCGGCAATGGCGGCGCGCGCCGAGGTCTCCTCGGGGACCCCGGCCGCCGCCTCGGCCGCCAGGGCCAGGCTGGCGACGATTTCTGCGAGCCGGGCCTCGTCCACGAGCGCCGAAGATACACCAGTGCGTGCTCTCCTGCCGAGCAGGTGCCGCGCTGCTGAGGAGCCCCGGGTAGGACCAGGCCCGCCGCGTGCTGCTGTACGACACGCTGTTGAGCCGCCGCCGCAAGCCATTCCCGTGCACAATGGTCCGACGATGCCTGAGCCGATTGGATTGCTGCTCGCCGAGGTTCGCGCCTGCCGGGTGTGCGCGGCCCACCTGTCGCTCCCGCCACGCCCCATCGCCCGAAGTCGTGGTCCTATTGGTTGGTCAGTACGCCCAGCAGCACGACCTGGGTCGCGGCCAACGCACGTCGCTCACGGAGACGGTTCGTGCCTTCGAAGACTACCTCCCGAAGTTCCTCCCGCTGCCACACCCCGAACCATCTGATGAGATGATTCGGGGTGTGCTTTTTGTTTGGGGTCGCAGCCGCTAGGCGCCGTATGTGCCGCCGAGCACTGCCGCCTGGGGTTTGCCAACGTGCCCGGCTGCCTTGAGGATCGCGGGGACCTCGGGATCGGAGACGAAGTTCTTAAAGCCCTGCTCGTCCCAATCGAAGATCACCCAGACCCGATCGGACTCTACCGGATCACGAAAGACGGTTGCCCCTTTTGAGCCGTGCTGCTTCCGTTTTTCAGCGCCCTTGGTTGAAAAGACTTGCAGGAAGCGGTCGAAATCTTCCACCTTCGTCGTTGCGAGCATCATGTCACGTTCTCCTTGGTTGGTTGGTAGTTTCGTTGGTTGCTGCGTTGAGGCGCTCCGGAGCGTGAGAGTTGTTTCGTCAGCTCACGGCCCGCACCCTGCCGCTCTCCGCGGCGGCGTGCGGAACAGGGCTCTCCTGGGGATCGATGGCGCCCAGGTTCTTGACGATGTTGAACTGGCCGTTGTGCGCCCGGGCGATGTACATGTTCATTCGCACGTGATGCTGGCCGGGCACCATTTCCGCCGGCCCGCCGGGACCCGCGGCGATCTTCGCGTGTTCGAGCGCCGAGATGACGTCCTGCTGCTTGAGCGAGCCCGCCCTGGTGACAGCGTCCTGCCAGAGCTTCAGCCCACGATAGAGGCCTGAGCACGCGCTGCCGCCCGTGAACTTGGCAGTGCCCGGATAGCGCCGATCGTACTCGGCCAGCAGGGTCTGGCTGAACGGGTCGCCGACGCCCTGGTAGTAGTCGAGGCAGCCATACAGGCCCTCCACATGCGCGGCCGGCACCATGTTGAGAAAATTCTCGTCGAAGTACGTGCAGACGAGGTGTCCACCGCGCTCCGCGAAGCCGGAGGCGTGGAGCTGCTCCAGAAATGGCCCGACACCAGGCGGAACGGTGAAATTGAACACGACCTCGGCACCGCTGGATGTGATCTTGTCGATCGTCTCGCCGTAGTCGGCGTGGTCGAGGGGGAAATATTCCTCGCCCACGATCGTCCCGCCGTTGGCCGCCACCACTTGCCCGACTCGCTTGTTCATGGTGCGCGGCCAAATGTAGTCCGCCGATGGCAGGTAGAATCGCTTCGCGCCCGTGTGCTGCATCAGCCACGGAATGAAGGGATCCACTTGCTGGGCCGGCACCGGGCCGGTGCAGAAGATCAGCGGGTCGCATTCCTGCCCCTCGTACTGTTCCGGGTAGATGTAGAGCTTCTTGCCCTTCTCTACGGCGGGGCCCTTGATGGCCTGCCTGGTCGAGCTATAGATCCCGCCCAGGATGACGTCGACGTCGTCGTGCTGAACCAGCTTTATCGCCTTGGCCTCGGCGACGCTGTCGATCGTGGCGCTGTCTTCTAGATAGAGCTCGAGCCGGCGGCCGAGCAGGCCGCCCTGCGCGTTGATGTCGTCGATGACCATCTTGGCGAGGTTGGCATTCGCGATTCCCACGAACGAGAGTGGACCGGTCTGATCGGCGATGACCCCGACCTTGATGGGTGAACCTTTCATGACGCTTTCCTCCTGAGGTGCCGGGCCCCAATGGCTCGGTTGACGTTCGGAGGATGCCGTCGGCGCGCGGCGCGCACATGAGGAAGATTCCCTATGCCGGCGAAGTTCCCTGCTGCACCAGCCCGCGCTCGAGCGCGTAGAGCGCCGCCCCCGCCCGGGTCGTGACGCCGATCTTCGAATACAGGCTCTGGATATGGTTGTCCGCGGTCTTGGTCGCGATATCGAGCTTGCTGGCCGCTTCCTTCGCCGTATCCCCCGCCGCGATCAGCCGCAGCACCTCGATTTCGCGTGGAGTCAGCCCCGCCAGCCGCTTGGCCGAAGCGCGGCGCGCGGGTTGCCCGGCGCATTTGAGAACCGCCTCGACCGCGTCGGGGCAGAGCTTTCCTTCCTTGACCGCCCCCCGGACCTTGGCGGCGGCGGCCTGGTCACTCAGCGCAGGCCGATGGGGCCGCGGCTCGCGCGCCGTCTGAAACGCCTCGGCGGCGGCCAGGATGCGGGCGGCGGGCGAGAGATCGGGGCCGCGTGAGTTGCGGTGGTAGCCGGTGCCGTCGAGCCGCTCGTGGTGGCGCAGCACGAGAGCGGCGACGACCTGGCCATCGCCGCCCAATGATGCCAGGGCGCGCTCGCCATGATAGGGATGGAGTCGCGCGCCGTCGGTCTCGCGCTCGGTCAGGGAGCCGGCCCGCATCCAGGTGGAGACCGGCACCGCCAGCTCGCCAATGTCGTGAGTGTAAGCGGCCCAGCGCACCTCGCGGATGTCAGAGGCGGGGAGACCCATCTCCTTGGCCGCGGCACCAGCAAGAGCGGCCACCGCACGCGAATGGCCGAACGTGAAGGGCATCCTCATGTCGATCATGTCGGCGATGGCCAGATAGGCCTCCTCGCAGCCC
>CAZIOH010000112.1:0-2060 GCA_964540815.1 uncultured Myxococcales bacterium
GCCCGCTTCTCGGGTGAGGGCAACTGGATTGTCTCCGGGAACACCGCGCTGCACGTGCCGACCAGCGAGACCGTGGTCTTTGCCCCCACCGCCGAAATATCCACCTTCGCCCCCAACGGCGACATCATCGCCGTCCTCGACGACAGCACGCTCGCGCGCTACTGTCGAACGCCGTAGAGCCGGTCGTCACTGGCTGAGCCGGGCAGGATCGATCGCCCGGACTTCCGGCCTACATGCAGTTCAGGCGGGTGGTCCCGATCGCGAAATCGTCGATCCACATGTCCCCGGCGACACTGTCTGCGGCGTCGTGTTGATAGCCGATGCACTGAGAGGTCAGGTTGGGAAGTCCCACATTCGGCAAGCTCGCAAGCTGAGCGCCGTTCATGTACAAGGTCACCGAGCCGGTGGCTCCGGTCGCGGCAATCTGCCATTCGAAGCATGTCCACGCCCCGCGCGGGAGAGGCGTGTTGGAGCTCGCAGTCTCGCCGGTTCCAGCCCCGGTGGTGGAATCGACATTGATGGTCATGATCCCACCCTGGGTGCTGAGGGCCCGAACGCCGTGAGTCTGTAAATACCCATCCGAGGTCTCGAGGTAGACGTCGGGGCCAGCGCTCGACGGATCGTTCATGATGAACATCCACACCCGTCCCCAGAGTGGCAAACCCAGGAGTCCCTGGTTTTCGCAAATGAACGTGAACCCCTCGGTCGCGGTGAAGCTCATGTGGACCGAATTGGTGCCCGTGTGGGCTTTGTCGGAGACGACCTCCACGACGTTGCCGAAGACCGAACTGTCCACCATCCAAGGGAACCTGGGGAACCCGGGCTTCATGGAGCCCTCGAATCCATCGCAGAATAGCCCGGCGCATGCTCCCGAGCCCGAGCCGCCCAGGGAGCCCGCCGGGCTACCCCCGGTGGCCCTGGCGCCACCTGCGGGGCCCGGTGCCTCATCCGAGCCGGGTGCACCTCCCACGCCCGGTGCCCCACCCGAGCCGGCTGCTCCGCCAGAGTCGTCGGGCGCGCCGCCCAGGCCCGCGGGCAACGAGCCGCCGCCGGAACCGCTCAGGTCCGGGGCGCGGGCCGAGCTACGGCCCCCCTGGCCCGCCTCCTTGCCCATGGCCCCACCGGAGCTCGTCGGGAGGGAAGCACCACCGGAACCGGGGGGAACGCTGGCCCCGCCAGATCCCGCTGGCATCGTCGCGCCTCCAGGGCCGGTGGATGAATCGCCGCCACTCCCGCCGCAGGTTGCAACGGCAGAGCAACAGGCCAATCCCAGCACAAGCCCGTGGCCGATACCGCGTCGAGGTGGAGATTTCGTGGTACGCATGGGCATCGGTCTCCTCTGTGAACAACAGGACCTGTGTGAACAACGAACAACAGGAAAGGAAGGCCAGAGAATCGGCAGGTCACGGCGGGTTCAGAAAGACGATCTGGAGGAAGGTGGGAGACGGGAGACGGCCGCGAGGGATGGCGCGAGGGATGGAAGACGGCCTGCACGCGAGCACCGACCTGGTGCACCACCAGACGAATTCGGACCCCTCGACTCCCAGGCGGCCATCGGCCCTCCTCCGGAAGACGCTACATCAACCGTGGCGCTCCCCCACCCATCTCGACAAGCGCGCATGCCTTCCGCCGCCGATGCTCCACTCGTACCGGGGGTCCAGTGTGTCGTGCTCATTGGCTTGCCCTACCGGGCGCCCTCGCGCACCCTCATCGCCGTGGCCCGCGTCACGGGTGACAAGGTCGCCTGACGCCCGCGGATGGGAGGCTCGCCCAGACCCTGCCGAGCTCGCCGAAGGTCACCGCGCTGAAGGGCCCGGCCAGCTGGATGCGCAGCTCGGCGGTGGCCGCGATGAGGTAGTCGCGGCGGAATCGCCGATCGTCTCGCAGCCGCCGCTCAGTCGACGCATCAGGCAGCTCGTCCGGCCCCTGTCACCCACCTTCGCCTGACGGCGTGGGCGATCCAATGTTCGCCCCGACCCGGCTCGGCTCGGCTCGGCCGAGACGTCGAGCCCGTCCCGGCCGGGACGCCGAGAATGACGGTCAGGGTCGGGTCGCCGGGT
>CAZIOH010000112.1:2160-20526 GCA_964540815.1 uncultured Myxococcales bacterium
CGAGCCCGTCCCGGCCGGGACGCCGAGAATGACGGTCAGGGTCGGGTCGCCGGGTCCGCGCGCCGCGCGACGGGGGCTGCCCGGCGCGCCACGTCGTCGAGGAAGGCGGCGTCCCAGGCCAGGGGAGCATTCCAGTTGATGGCGACCTCGTTGGTGGAATACGAATCGACGTGGTCGACGTAGCACGTCTGCGGTGGGCAGCCGGCCATCCCGAGCGTGCGGATGTAGGGATCTTGCAGCATCGAGTTCGGCCCACCTGAGACGGCCCCGGGCGGAGCCTCGGGGAGCTCGGGGTCCTTCTGGTGCGCCCACACCCGATGGTGCGGGTTGCGCAGGAAGTCCGTGCCGTAGCCGGCGACATAGCTGTGGGCCAGCGGATTGCGTCCGAGAATGTAATCGAGGCTGTCGACGACCCCGTTCGCATACCTGGTGGCTGCGGCCTCGCCGCTGGCGCTCCCACGGCAGAGCAGCGACGCCGTTCCCATCACCAGGGCGGCGTTCAAGACCCCGCCGTTCGATCCCCAGACGTACGATCGATCCGACGCCGCCGGCACCCGATACCCGCGCCTCGCGATGGTCTCGACGAGGCGATCGGCGGCCGCCAGGATGGCGGCGCGTGCCTCGGAAGCCTCGGCCTCGGCCTCGGCGCCGCCGAGCCGACCGGCGGCCTCGGCGAGCGAGATCTTTCCCAGCGCCGCGACGTGGTCCCATCCGAGGACTCCCCCCGCGGCGTCCGGAGCCCGCGACGCATGGAAGCGCGAGCGGACCAGCTCCTCGCGGTAGGCCGGTCGCAGGGTGGTCACGAAGAGCTCGGCGGCGGCCCAGTAGCGCTCGTCCTCGATGTCGCCGTCACCGTACGCGCCCCCGCCCTGCCCGAGCGGCTCCGCAAGGATGGTCGGGGTGGCCCGGGCAGCGGCAAAGGCCGTCTCGGCGGCGGTGAGACAGCGGGCGGCGAAGGGCGGGTCGAGGGCCTTCCACAGGCGCGCCCCTTGCGCCGCGGTCGCCGCCAGATCGTACGTCGCGGCGGTGCTCACCGGGTGAAGGAAACGCTTGATGTCGTCCCGGTCGGGCATGGTCGGGATGGGCGACCAGGCCTCGCCGTGGATGCGTTGATGCACCATCCCCGCGTGCGGCTGCCCGGCCGGGACCTGCATCCTCAGCATGAACTCGAGGTTGAAGCGAGCCTCGTCGAGCAGGTCGGGGCGCCCGTTGCCCGCCTCGGGGATGTTCATCCGCCCATCGGCGAAGTCACCCACCGTCACGCCGAATCGGCCGAGCGCCTCGAACTGGTTCTGCAGCGTCCACACGCTGATGCCGCTGTTGACGACGTACTTGCCATGATCGCCGGCGTCGTACCAGCCGCCGCTGACGTCGAGGCTGTAGGTGCAGTGGGCCTCGGGCGCGCACGGGACGCTGCGATCCCCGAGGTGTCCGGCCGGACGCGCGTAGGCGGGGGACCCGGCGAAGGGCATCCGGATGTCGACACCGCTGCGCTGGAGGTAAAAGAAGGCGAGCGCGTCGTACTTCAGGCGGCGGTAGACCCCATGGACGACGTCGACGACGTCAACGATGTCGAATGGACCACTGCTCTCGGCGCCGACGCGCAGGCGCAGGCGCGTGCCCGGCGTGGTCACCGACGAGAAGTCGATCACATGGACCCGCTCGCCGGACGAGCGATCCACGCCGAAGGGCTGCGTCTGGCCAGTGGCTTCCACCTTGCCTTTCGCCGTGACGAGCTGCCAGGTGAGCGGGCCGGGCTCGAGCGTGGCGAACGTGGCGTGCTTGGCCAGCCCCGGGAGGTAACCAACCTGATTCACGCGGACGCGGGGGCGAGGCGTGCGGGCGGTTCGCTCGGCGGGCGCGGTGAACGCGGGATCGTTGAGCTCGACGTCGGCGACGCACACGGTGAACGGCGCTGGAACCGCCAGCGGGCCGCCAAATTCGAGGACCACCTCGGCGTTGCCGTCGTCGGCGGGGCCGTCGAAGGTCCACGTCCCGGCGAGGGTCGCCGTCTCGGGTCGAGAAGCCAGCGTCGCGGTCCAGTAGTCCCGGGCGGCGAGACCCACGCCTCGAACCGTGGCGCGGATCCCGGTCGCGACGGTGGCGTGGGTGCGCAGCCGAAACTGGTAGGCGTGGCCGCGCACGAGGGCGAGCGGGCTCTGGCGCAGCGCCACGTCGAAGCTGTGCACCCCCGGCTCCTCGACCCGCAGGCAGAGCTCCCCATCCGCCGGAACCCGGTGGCCGTTGCGGGGCGAGTCGAAGGCCAGGCTCCATGGCCGCAGGGGGCGATCACCGTCTTCGCCGACCATCTCGGCCGGTCTTCCTTCCCCATCGAAAGCCCCGTTCCACAGCAGGTTGTCTCCGAGCGGCCGCGAGGACTGCGACGACAGCGTCCCGACGATGGCCGGTTGGGCGGGCCGAAGCCCAAGGCCCGCGCCTGAATCCGGCTTCAGCGCCGCCGGCGACCGAGCAGGAGCCGCGGCCGCCTCGAGGTGGGGGTCCGCTCCCGCCCGAGGAGCCGGTGTCGAGCCCGCCGCCACGCACCCGGTCGCCAGAGCCGCCACGGCTCCGCCACCCGCGGCGACGGCCACCACCACCCGGAATCCAAGCACCAATCGCGGACGCGCGGCACGCGGGATCGGGATCGGGATCGACTCGGTCTCCGGATGGGCCTCCAGGTGGGTCTTCAGAGCGGCTGTCGCGTGTGTCGTCATGCTTGCGTCCTCGTCTCCTTGGAACCTCGAGCCCAGCAAGCGGCGCGCCGACGGCTCGCCGGGAATGGGGCCAGGAACCTCCGCGTCGATCGCTCCGCCGTCGATCTCCCGAAGAGGCGCCGCGGACGTCCGACGACGTCCCGCGGACGTCCGACGGCGTCGCGTCGACGTCCGCGGCCGCCGCCGCTGTCATCTGGAGCGCCCCGGTCTCCCCGCGTGGGGCGGATCGAGAGGGCCGGTCGGGCCCGAGACGTCGAGCGGTGGACGGGCGTTCAATGCCAGCTGCCGGGCGGCTTCGGGAAACCACTCGCCAGCGGCCGGGTCCACCGTCCCCCACAGCGGGTCGAAGTGGCTTCGCGCATCGCCGCCGATCCCCCACGGGTTGTAGCGCGCATGGTCCCAGGCGCGCGCCCCGCCCGCGATGTCACACGACCCATCGGATCCGCCCGGCGTGGCCCAGACGAAGGCGTCGACCAGGGGAAACCCGGTGTCCGCGGTCGGCCGCGGGCCGAGTACCCGCGTCGGGGGATTGCACCATCCCCCTCGGGCCAGACCCTGGATGACCTCCGTACCGAAGAACCGGCTCTCGCGTGGCAGGGATGATCGCAGGCGCGATGGGCGACGGGGCGGCTCGACGGTCTCGGTGGAGACCGTGCCCGGCGCGGGGACCGTGGCCGTCGTGATCGGCGAAGCCGGCGAAGTCGTGGAAGCCCGCGAGATCGGCGCAGTCGAGTCGATGGGCCTGGCGAGCTCCCGATGTCCGAGACGGAGCGCGAGCGCGCCCACCAACGTCGCACCGACTGCCGCGCCGAGGGCCGGCATCGGGTTCGAGAGGCGCGCGGGAACCTGGCGTGCGCCGGCCCCCCGCCGCCGGCGCGGTCCGTGGGGGGGCGGCGTCCGGGGAGGCCTCGTCCTCGCAGGGAGCGCCCCCCACATCGCGACGAAGCGGCGGAGCTGGCCACACCCCGCGCCGAGCGAACGGCGCGAGGTCGCGACCGAGCGCCTCGGCGGAGGGATGCCGCAGCGGAGGATCGAACGCGAGGGCGCGGTCCACCGCGCCCGTCAACCCGGGCGGCAGGCCCGGGTGCGCGCCGGCGAGGGGCCGAGCCGGATGACACGCCACATGGTGCAGGAGTGCGTTGGGCGAGCCACCCGGGTGTGCCTTCTCTCCAGACAGCATCTCGAAGAGGATCGCGCCGATCGCGTACACGTCGATCCGGCCATCGACGTGCTCTTCGCCTCGGGCCTGCTCGGGCGCCATGTACGCCGGCGTCCCGACGATCGCGCCGGTGCGGGTCGGCGCCTCGCCGCTGTCGACCTGCTCGAGCTTGGCGACGCCGAAATCGAGCACCTTCACCAGGTCCGTCCCGTCCTCGCGCCGGCAGACGAACAGATTCTCGGGCTTGAGATCTCGATGCACGATCCCCGCCGTGTGCGCGGCGGCCATCCACTGCAGACTTGCAGCGCGATCTCCGTGGCCCGCCCGACGGGCCCCCCCCCTCGGCGAGCACCCCAGTTCAGGACCTCTATCGAGTCGGCCAGCGCGTTGATGTTCCTGGCATCCAGGTGCCTCCGGGAAGTTGAGGGTGATGAAGGCCTGATCGATGCCCTGCTGCGCTTGCAGGTTGCGATAGCCACCCGACGTCTGCGAGTAGCCGTCGACGACGACGGCCATCATCGCCCGGGAGTTGCCGTAGGAGAAGTTCAGCTGCGACCAGGGGCCCGTGATGGTGTTCGTGTACTGCCAGTCGATGGCGCTCGCTCCGCGGACGCGAGGGGTGCTGTGCAGCTGCGTGCCCGAGGTGACCGGAGAGGGCGCTTGCATCGTGATCAGCGTCGACGGCGTGGGTGGACCGAAGCTGACCCGCATGGGCCGCGCAGGTAGCCGTGGAAGCTGAATCTCCAGTCATCCGCCGAACCCGCGCTCACCCGAGGTCGAGGACCAACGACGCACCCAAGCTAGAGCCGGCGGAGATGCGTCGGTTGGACCAGATCAGCGCCAGGGAGGCCCCCCTCCCTTCACGGCGCTTGCGCTGGCCGACGAGCCTCGGCGCGCGCGCGGTCGGAGAGGTGCGCCAGCATCTTGACGAAATCTTGAATCCGCGCAGCCCCCACCTGGCAATCCTCGAGCATGGCCACGACCGGCGCGATGCCCGCAAGGGTCCGCAGAGGCGGGCGGAGGGCCTCGAGGGACTGGCTGAGATTGATCATCATCATCGCGAGCGGATCGTTGATTTCATGCGCCAGGAGATCCGTGGCCCGACCGAGCGACGCGAGACGGTCCTCGAGCTCCAGCCGGTCTTCGGCGGCCCGGTGGTGTTGCGCTGGCACGGCCCGCGCGACCTCGGACAGAAGCGCCTCCGGGCCGACGGGGGCACCCTCGACCGAGGCTCCGTCCTGCGGCTTGCCCGACACGATCACCGTGTGCACGCCCTTGTCGGCGGAGATCGACACCACCGGGATGTGGCCGAGCTTCGGGTCTTCCCGCAGGAACAGCAGGAATTGCCAGCCGCTCGAGACGGCTGCGAGATCGAGCACGACGACATCGGGCAGGGCGTCGGTGTAGAAGGCTTCGAGCGCCTCGCAGACGTTGCCCACGACGTCGACCTCGTAGCCCGCCGCCGCCAGGAGCCTGGACGTGCCCGTCTCACTCGCCTCAATCGTCCCCGCGTCCCCGACGACGAGGACGCGCCGCCCAAGGCCTTTCCGGTTCCTGGCATCGACGCTCAGGTCGCCCGATGCTTTCAGCTCCCGTGCTTCGGACTTCCGGACCATGGACGCCTCTCCCCTCGTGCCGTCGCCCCTCCCCGCGGGTGCGTGGCCACTGCGAGCCCAACCGTCACGGTGTTACCATGGGGGCTCCGCGCCCGCCATTATGCGCCCTCCGGCCGTCGATCGGGCCGGCTCCCTCCAAACGGGAACTCCGGAAATGTTCTCACGGGGCGCGGTGGCAGTCGCGCCGATGAGGTTCATCCCAACGATGGTGTCGACGGCGCCGCGCGCATCGCGCGCATGCCGAAGGCTTCGTGTTCGATGCCGCGCGGTTTGGAGTGAGCTTCCCAACGCGAGCGGGCAACCTGCGCAAGTCCTTCGATCGACCGTCGAACGCGCTGCAGGGATCCTGGCGTTCGAGCCGCCGAGCTGGCAGGCATTTGTCTGCCCCCAGGGAGTGGCGCAACCAAAGTCGAGCTCCTGGTGGACGCGCCGGGAATCACCCTGCAGCGAAGCGCCGCTCATCATTCTCGATGGCGATTGTCATGGTTTTCGAGGATGGAGGATTCCGAACAGGATCTATGCGCGCTCGTCGGCCGCGCCGCGAAAGCTGGTCGACCTCGCCGATCTCTGGTCCGCCCAACCCGCATCTTCCGACGTCCCGGCGGCGCTGAGGCCGACCGTCGCGCAGGATGTCAACCGCGAAGTCGATCGGCTCGTCCTGGCCGAGTTCGCCCCGCCCGGCGTGGTGGTCACGGACAGCCTCGCGATCGTCCAGTTTCGCGGCCGCACTGGTCCCTTCCTCGATCCGGCGGCGGGGGTCGCCAGCTTCGATCTGCTCCGAATGGTCCGGGAAGAGCTGCGCCTGCCGCTGCGCCAGACGATCGACGAGGCCAGGGCGAAGAAGGTTCTGGCCCGGCGGACGGTCCCGGTCCCTGCGCCTTCGTCCCCAGGCCGCCATCGACCAGCGGTCGTCTGACGGCGGCTTCGGGCTGTTCAGCGTACGCGAGCAGATCGGCCGGCTCGGCGGCAAGATGGAGGTCGCGTCCGCACCAGGCCGCGGGACGCGGGTGACCCTGCGCGTGCCCCTCGGGGCCACGCAGCCGCCGAGGCCCGGTGCCGAAGAGCCGGCGCCGTGAGGATCCTGGTCGTGGACGATCACAAGATGATGCGGGATGGCCTGCGGGCGATCCTCGAGAAGGAGGGCCTGAACGTGGTCGGCGAGGCGTCGAGCGGTCGCGAGTCCCTGGCCCTGGCGCGGAGCCTGCAACCGGCGGTGGTGATCATGGACGTGTCGATGCCCGATCTGAACGGCATCGACGCCACCCGGCAGCTGATCGCCAGGGTCCCCGCACCAAGGTCATCGGACTCTCGATGACCTTCGATCGGCGGTACGTGGTGGCGATGTTCAAGGCGGGAGCGGTCGGCTGCTTGCTGAAGAATTCGGCGGCCGAGGAGCTCATCCTGGCGGTCCACGCCGTGGCGGACGACCTGACCTACGTGAGCCCGTCCATCGCCTCGATCTTCGTCGAGGACGCCGTCGAGGGCAAGCGGTCCTCATCACGGGAAGCGAGCAAGGACCTGAGCCCGAGGGAGCGCGAGGTGTTGCAGCTGCTCGCCGAAGGACGATCCTCGAAGGAGATCGGCGCCCAGCTCGACGTGGCCGTCTCCACGGTCGAGACCCATCGGCGTCAGATCATGGACAAGCTCGGCCTGCGGACCATCGCGGAGCTGACCAAGTACGCGATTCGCAAGGGCCTGACCTCCCTCGAATGACACCGGGTGGCTGTCGGTCGTGTGACGAGCCGGTGCGTTGACGGACTCATGGGTATTGGAGGCGTCCCTCGAGGCAATTGAGGATGGAGGGCCTCGACAGGACGAGGGACAATCCGGTCCGATCCGATGGGTCCATCGAGAGCAGACGCGGGTGAGTTCAGCGATGGGTCAAGCGTGAGGCGCCTGCTTCCTGCCTCCCCTCCCGCTTCCCCTCCCGCCCCCCCGGGTCCCTAGTTCGCTCTTGGCAAGACCGAACTGAGCGCCGTGTACCAGGTCTGCCCCAGGATGACGTACCCGGCGTCGTTGGGATGCACCTCGTCGGAGAGCAGCGCGGTCCTGTAGTTCGGGTTGCTGACGAACGGGGTGAACATGTCGACCATGATCACATGCTGCCCGGCGGTGGCCCGCTCCTGCACCACCTCTGGGATGCCGTCGTTGTACGCCTTGATGAGAGCCGTCCGGTCGTCCATGGAGCTCGGACCGATCTGAGCCACCACCACCAGGGCCTTGGGGGCCAGGGAGGCGATCTTGTCGATGAGGAGCCCGAGGCGCTTGGGCTCGTTGGGGAGATCCAGCATCCACGGGATATCGTTGGTGCCGATCATCAGGAGCACGACGTGCGGGGTGGCGGCGGCGAAGATTGCGTCCAGGATGGGCATGAGCCCGGGCCGCTGTGGGCCGGTGTCGATGAGGTAGCCGGAGTGCCCTTCATGGCTCCTCGGAAAGGGCATCCCTCCGACCATGGTCGGCCCCGAGGCCGATCGCCCCACGAACGTGACCGACTGACCGTGGGTCACGGCCAACCGGAACAGCTCCACCCGGTAGCCGCCTCCATCGGACGACCCGGTGCCCGCGGTGATGGAATCGCCGAGCGGCATGATCGCGCAGGGACCGGTGGACGGGCAAGGGTTGTACGTCGGGTCGCCCCCGGCGGGGCCGGCGCCGCCTGCCCCGCTGTCGCCCGCCAGGCCGCTCACCGGCAGGCCAGCGTCGGCGGATGCCGGCGCTCCCCCCGAGACGGCGCTCCCCCCCTCCGTACCCTGGCGGCCGCCGCCGCCGCCGGCAGCCGGGCTCGGCCCCGCGAGCGTCGTTCCTCCTATCCCTGAAGAGCCCCCCGTTCCGGGTTGGGCTCCCTCCACGCCCTCTCCTCCCGTTCCAGGCGACGGCCCCCCGCCCCGCGCAGCCCCACTTCCCCCGGTCGTCCCGCCACCAGCCGATGCTGTGCGGCCGGGACTGCTGCTGCCCGTGCCACAGCCCGCGTCGCCCGCGCCCGCCGCCAGAATCAGCAGGCCGAGGCGGGCGATCGCGGACGCCGCCGCCAAGGCGCCGGTCTTCCTTCGACCCGAGGGAGCGGCTTCCACCTCCCCCTTATCCATTAACGCCCGGGTCGGGTCAATTCAGAACGCTTCCCGCGAGCTCGAGCCCGATGATGGAGCCGATCAGCGTGGTCAGGTGCGAGCTCGCGGGAAGAACCACGGGGATGGCCGTTTCATCGGAGGTGATCACATGACCTTCTCCAAAGAGATCCTGGGTGTCCCGCGGCCGTCCTCGATTCGCAAGGTGGTGCTGCCGCGGAGAGAACGAGGCTTTGCGTCGCCAGGCGACTGGCGCGACGAAATCATCTACTTCCTGCTGCCCGATCGCTTCAGCGACGGACGCGAGGCGACGCGTCCCCTGCTGGACGTCGGCAACCGAGCCGCCTTTCGCAAGAACGGGTTCCGGTTCGACGGGTGGGCCGATTCCGGCGGTGGCCGCTACCAGGGCGGCAGCATCGCGGGCATCAGCTCGAAGCTCGACTATCTGGCGGGGCTGGGCGTGACCACCCTTTGGGTCGGGCCGGTGTTCAAGCAGCGCGCTCACAACAACGACTTCCACGGGTACGCGATCCAGGACTTCCTGGAGGTCGATCCGCGCCTCGGGACCCGAGCAGATCTCGTGGCTCTGGTCGCGGCCGCCCACAAGAGGAACATGCGCGTGCTGCTGGACGTGGTCTTCAATCACTCCGGCGACAACTGGCTGTACGCCGACGGGAAGGACATGCCTCCGTTCCTGCCGTTCCCCGGGTTCCACGAGAAGGGAAAGTGGCGCGATGGCAGCGGCGGCCTGGTGTCGTCCATCGCCGCCGACGACGACGGAGTCTGGCCGTCCGAGCTGCAGAACGACAGCTACTACACCCGCGCCGGCATGGGGGATCTCGGCGCCGGGTCGATCGACGATCCGCACGCCGAGTTTCGGCGCACCGACTTCTATGGCAACCGCGACATCAACTACGACGGCACGGCCGCGCTCGACGACGTGGCCCGCTGCTACAAGTACTGGATCGCGCTCACGGATTGCGATGGCCTGCGCATCGACACCCTGAAACACGTCGACCAGCAGAACGGCCGCAACTTCTGCGGTACGATCAAGGAGTTCGCGGCGAACCTGGGCAAGCTCAACTTCTTCCTGGTCGGCGAGGTCGCCGGCGCCGACAGCGATGCCGATCGCTTCCTGGAGGTGCTCGGAGCCAACCTGAGCGCCACGCTCGACATCGGCGAGATTCGCCCCGCGCTCTCCTCCGTGGCCAAGGGGCTGGCCGCGCCCAACTCGTACTTCGATCTCGCGTTCAAGTGGGAGGACGATCTCGGCTCCCACCGCGACGCCGGGCTGCACCGGGTCTCGATCCTCGACGACCACGACCACGTGAGCGGCGCCAAGGTCCGCTTCTCCACCGACGCCCAGCCCGCCGATCACCAGGTGGTGGTCGGTGTGGCCCTTCAACTGTTCGGGGTCGGCATCCCCTGCATCTACTACGGCACGGAACAGGCCTTCGCGGGGCCCGAGCAGAGCTTGCGCCAGCAGTTCCTTCCCGACTTCGGCGGCACGGACAAGTACCTCCGCGAGGCGATGTTCGGACCAGAGCACCCCCGGAAGTCCGGGAGGGCCGGGATTGGCGGCGACGCCACTCACTTCGACCCCGCCCTGCCAGGCTTCGGCCCGTTCGGAACGGCCGGCGCCCACTGCTTCGATCCGGGCTCGCCAGCCTACCGGCGCATCGCCGGCCTGATCGCCGTGCGCCAGACTCTCCCCGTGCTGCGCTACGGCCGTCAGTACCAGCGACCGCTGTCGAACTTCGGCGCTCCCTTCGCGTTGCCCGGCGCGGGTGAGCTCATCGCCTGGTCGCGGATCCTCGATGACGAGGAGGCGCTGTGCATCGCAAACCCCAACGGCGGCGCGGCGCGCGGTGGAGACGTCCTGGTGGACGCGTCGCTCAACCCGACCGGTACCGCGGCGGCGGCCGGCGGCGCCTCCTTCAAGGTGGTCGCCAACTCCGCGCAGACCGGCGCGGGGGCGGCCTACACCGGGCCTCATCCCGTCGGTCAGCGCCTCACGGTCAAGGCGCGCGGCGGTGCCTGCTTCGTCGAGATCCGCGACCTGCCGCCGGCCGAGGTCCTCGTTCTGGCCAATCGCTGATCGGAGAGGGCCCACCGAGCCCTGCCGGGGTTCCCCCGCGTCCAGGGCATGTTGCCGATCCCGTACGACGGCACCGACTGCGTCGGTGCCGTCGGCGTCGCCGGCGTTGCTTCGGCGAGGACGAGCAGGTTGCGGCGGCGTGCATCGCCGCTCTCGGAGCCGAGCCTTCAGGGGGCAGGAAGGCCCGGTCGGCGCCCACCAAGCTCCCCGCCCACTCCTCGCCCCTCCTGGCCCACTGCCAGACCTTCTCTGCCCTTCGCGTGGCGGGTCAGTGGAGGCCCCCCGACTGGCGGTCGTGGCCGGCGACCTTCACAAGCTTGTTGTAAAGGCCGAGGATCAAGATGGTCGGAGCCCACTGACCGATGAAATTGGCGACCTTGCCCTTCCCGGCGACCATGAAGCCGAGCGATGTCGCGATGGCCAGGCCGCCGGCCCAGAGAAACAGATCGGACGGGATCTTCGACGTTTCGCGCTCGATGGTCCGGGCCACCTCGCCCTCCTGGCGATCACTGTTACCGAGATTCAGCTCCATGGCACTTCCTCCTGCGGATTGATTGATCCTGACGCGGGTTCGGCTAGAACCCCGGCGTCCAGAGATGGTGGGGGCGTTTTCTCGGACGCCAACCACCCCACGAGGAATATCTGCCGCGATCGCGGTCGATACGAGCTCAGCCATCTCGGCCTTCGAACGCCGATGAGTCCCGACATGAAGACTTCGTCTCTGGAACCCGCAAGATCATCTCCCGGAGTGAGCTGGAAATGACGAAGACCTTCACGCTGGCCCTGTCCCTGGTGCGGGTCCTGGCCCTCACCTGCTTCGTCCACGGCTGCGTTGCCCCGTCGCCGCCCCGATCCCGGATCGGGGGCGCCACGTATCCGTGGGTGCCCGATCAGGGCGACGGGAGCTACCGCAACCCGATCCTCTTCGCCGACTACTCCGATCCGGACGTGATTCGCGTGGCGGGCGACTACTACCTCGTCGCCTCCAGCTTCACCTCCACCCCCGCCCTCCCCATCCTGAAGTCGCGGGATCTCGTGAACTGGACCATTGTCGGCCATGCGCTCGAGAACCTCCCCGATCCCCGCTACGCGGACTTTCAGCCGGGCGAGGGGGTGTGGGCCCCCTCGCTGCGCCAGCACGCCGCCATCTTCTACCTCTTCGTGCCGCTTCCCGACGAGGGGATCTACGTGCTCACCGCCCTCGATCCGGAGGGGCCGTGGTCGGCGCCTCGGTTGCTGCTGGCGGGACGTGGCCTCATCGACCCTTGCCCCTTCTGGGACGATGATGGTCAGGCCTACCTGATTCACGCCTATGCCGGCTCGCGGGCCGGCATCAAGGACCGCCTGCGTATTCGTCCCATGGCCCCCGACGCCTCGCGGCTGCTCGGAGAGGGTCGGATCGTCTTCTGGGATCCTGCACGTCACCCCACCCTCGAAGGTCCGAAGCTCTACAAGCACAACCATTGGTACGTCATCCTGGCACCGGCAGGAGGCGTCCCCCGAGGATGGCAGGTGGCGCTGCGGTCGCGGCACATCTTCGGCCCGTACGAAGATCGCATCGTCCTGGCCCAGGGAAGGACCTCCGTGAATGGTCCACATCAGGGAGCCCTCGTCGACACACCGTCGGGTGAGTGGTGGTTCGTTCATTTCCAGGACACGGGGCTCTACGGGCGCGTCGTCCACCTGAACCCCGTCACCTGGATCGACGACTGGCCAGCGATGGGCGTCCCCGGGCGAGGCACCGCCGAGCGCGAACCCGTCCTGGTGCATGGCAAACCCGATCTCCCTGTCCAGCCGATCGGGTCTCCGCAAACCACCGATGAATTCGACAGCCTGGATGGGCGGCTCGGCCCGCAATGGCAATGGCACGCCAACCACGATCCCGGCTGGTACGACCTGCGCACGCGGCCAGGCTGGTTGCGCCTCACCGCTCGCCCGCTCCCCGAGCGCGGGCTGGTGGCGGCCCCGCACCTGCTCTTGCAGAAGTTGCCCGCGCGCGCGTTCACCGCCGAGACCGCCGTCGAGCTCGACGAAGGCAGGGCCCACCCGGACAGCCTGGCCGGAGACCGGTTGGACGACGGCAAAGCCGGCGGCGGCACATCAGGCGAGGTCAGTCCTGGCGGCCCGGCCGGGGGCCTCATCGTGGTCGGCCAGAACTCCGCCGCCCTGACCGTCGAGCGAGCGCCTTGGTCAACGCGGCGGCAGGTCATTCTCCGGGTGGACGATCGGATCGCCTTCACCGCCCCCGTCGGCGATGGCACGATTCGCCTCTCGGTCACCATGGTCGATGGCGGCGACTGCCGCTTCCGATTCGCGGTGGCCGGTTCGAACGAACAGACCATCGCTGCTTCGTTCACCGCCCGCCCAGGGCGCTGGGTCGGCGCGCAGATCGGGCTCTTCGCGGCTGAGAGGCCCTCCGCGATGCCTGCCGTCAAACCCGACTTCGTGGACTTCGACTACCTCCGGTTTTCGCCTCCGGCGCCACGCTGACCCCTTGCGGCGGGCGGGTGGTGCCCCGCCCCGCGGCGCCCTTGGCGAAGCGGGTGTCGGGATTGCTATCCTGCACGGCGATGCCAAGAATGATGTACACGGCGACCGGCACCGAGCAGACGTCTCGGTATGCCGGGGCTCTCCTGCTCTCCGGAATGGTCGGAGCCCTCCTGCTGGCGTGTTCTGCCTCTGGCGGGACCACAGGGCGGGGAACAGGCGGCCAAGACGGCACCGGAAGCGCGAAGGCGACCGGAGGGGTAACGAGCACGGGAGGCAGCGGCCCGGCCGGCGGAAGCGTGAGCACGGGAGGGGCCGGAGGGAGTGGCGGCTCGATCGCCGCAGGTGCGGGCGGCGCGCTCGCGACGGGTGGCTCCCTTGCCACCGGGGGAAGCCCAGGCGCGGCCGGCGTGGGTGGTCCAGTCTCGACCGGTGGGACCCAGCAGACCGGAGGCGCGGCAGGCATGGGCGGAACAGATGCGACCGGTGCGCCCCAGCAGACCGGAGGCGCGGCGGGCACGGGGACCGCGCTTGGTTCGGGGGGCACGATCGGCGGGGGCGGTTCCGGCGGTGCCGGCGGTGCCGGCGGTTCCACCTCCGGGCCTTGCGACATCTACGCATCCGGCAACACTCCGTGTGTCGCAGCCCACAGCACGGTGCGAGCCCTCACCGGGGCGTATGGCGGTAACCTCTATCAGGTCAGGCGCGCCTCGGACAACACGACCAAGGACATCGCAGCTCTGGTCCCCGGAGGCTTCGCCGACGCCGCCGCGCAAGACGCGTTTTGCGCCGGCACGTCGTGCACCATCTCCGTCATTTATGACCAGTCCGGGAAGGGTAACCACCTCACGAAGGCGCCCGCGGGCGGGGCGAAGAACACACCGGACAACGAAGCCGTCGCCAACGCCCTCAAGCTGACCGTGGGTGGCCACACGGTCTACGGCGTTCACATTCCGGCTGGCGTCGGCTATCGCAACGACAAGACCTCGGGCATCGCGGTCAAGGACCAGCCGGAGTCCATGTACATGGTGACCAGCGGCAATTTCTACAACGCCGGGTGCTGCTTCGACTACGGCAACGCGGAGATGAACAACCTGGACAACGGCAACGGCACCATGGAAGCCATCTACTTCGGAAACTGCACGAACTGGGGCAAGGGGACTGGCACGGGGCCATGGGTGATGGCGGATCTCGAAAACGGTCTCTTTGCTGGAAAGGACTTCGGGCCCACCTCGACGAACACGCCCCTCACCTCCGCCTATGTGACGGCCATGGTGATTGGCAACTCCGGGAGCTTTGCGATCAAGGGCGGCAATTCGCAGTCGGGTACCCTGACCACCAACCTGACGACCATGTACAGCGGCGCCCGTCCCGCCAGTGGCTACAACCCCATGAAGAAGGAGGGGGCCATCATCCTGGGGATCGGCGGCGACAACAGCAACGCGGCCCAGGGGAACTTCTTCGAAGGATGCATGACCTCCGGCGCCTCGTCGGACGCGACCGATGCCGCCGTGCAGGCCAACATCGTGGCCGCGGGCTACGGGCGCTGACCCGCCTGCCCACCTCTCGGCGGACTTCGCCCGCGAAACCGTGATTTGCCGCGTCGTTGCAGGCGAGACCGCCAGAATCCCCCACCAAGCGAGCGGACGTCTCGGGCCAGTCTGCTACAGTCCCCGCTTGCAGAACGCAGGGCCAGAGCCGGGAGTCAACCGAGATCCGCCGCCCGCGAGCCTGCCCGGGGGCCCCGCGGCGGAGCTCGACGAGCTGCGGAGCGAGGTCGATCGGCTGAGGCGCCTCGACGAGCGGAGCAGCGGCCTGCTGCACGCCGTCCTCGACCAGAGCCCGCACGGCATCATCATCTGCGACGCCGACGGGCGGATCGTGATCCAGAACCCGGCGGCCAGGCGCATATGGGCTGGGAGCGCCCCGGCCGCCACCGTGGCGGACTGGACCGAGTACCGGGCCTTTCACCCCGACGGACGCCCATATGGTCCCGGGGACTGGCAGATGGCCCGCTGCCTCACCGAGCGCTCCGTGAACGCCGCCGAGGAGTTCCACATCCAGCGCTTCGACGGGACGCACGCGACCTTGCTCGGGAGCTCGGCCCCGATCCTCGACCCGGCCGGCACCCTGGTGGGGGCTCTCGCGATCTTCGCGGACATCTCGCACCTCAAGAGCGTCGAGGACAAGCTGCGCCTCAGAGACGAGCAGCTGGCGACCATCTTGCGCAGCATCAGCGAGGCCGTGATGTCCACCGACCATCTCGGGCGGATCACCTTCATGAACGCCGTGGCGGGGCGCCTCACCGGCGTGCCGCCCGAGGCGTCGGTCGGACGCCCCTTCGAGGAGATCTTTCGACTGGCCGACGATGGTCGGATCCGAGCCGGCCAAGGGGCGACCTCGCCGCGCGCCAATCCGGTGCACGTCGTGCTGGAGAGCGGCGCGCCCGTGAGCCTCGGCCACCATGCGTTGCTGCGTGAGGGCGATGCCCGCGCGCTCGACATCGAGGACAGCGCCGCCCCGATCCGGGCCGCCGATGGACGAACCGTCGGTGCGGTCCTGGTGTTCCGCGACGCCAGCAACCAGCGCCGCATCGAGGAGCGGCTTCGTCTGCTGAGCGACGCCAGCGTGGCCCTGCTCTCGGCGTCGCTGGCCTACCGCGACCGTCTGGCCAGCGTCGCCAGGCTGGCGGTGCCGAGCTTCTCGGACTGGGCTGCCGTCGACATGGTGGCGCCCTCCGCCCGCCTCGAACGCCTGGCGACCGCCCACGTGGATCCCGAGAAGATCGCCCTGGTGCACGAGCTCGCGAGCCAGTACCCCGAGGCACCGGAGTCGACCCGCGGGGTGTGGGGGGTGGTCCAGACCGGGCGCACGGCCTTCGTCCCGGTGATCACCGACGAGCTGCTGACCGCCTCGGCTCGGGACGACGCCCACCGCGGCAAGTTGCGCGCGCTCGGCCTGCGTTCGTACATCTGCGCGCCGCTCAAGGTCGGTGCTCGCACGCTCGGGGCCATGACCTTCGCGACCGCGGAGTCCGGTCGGACCTACGATGCGGAGGACGTGTCGCTGGCCGAGGATCTCGCCCGGCGATCCGCCCTGGCGCTCGACAACTCCATCCTCTTCGAGGCCGCCGAGGAGGCCCGTCGGGCGGCCCAGAAGGCCGAGCATCGGTTCCGGCAACTGTCCGAGGCCATCCCCGAGATCGTCTGGGCGGTGAGCGACAACGGTTCGCACGAGTTCCTCAGCCCCCGCTGGTATTCCTATACCGGGCAGCCAACCGGCATGCCGATGCGCGAGTGCTGGCCGAACGCGGTCCACCCCGGCGATCTCGCCCGCTGCTTCGAGACCTGGCAGCGGGCGCGCGAATCCGAGCAGCCCTGGGAGATGGAATATCGGCTGCGGCGCGCGGACGGGGTCTATCGGTGGCACGTCGGCCGCTCGGTGCCGAACTTCGAGGACGGGAGGGTCGTGGCGTGGTACGGCGCGGCCGCGGACATCGAGGATCAGAAGCTGGCGATCCGGAGCCGCGACGATCTCCTGGCCACGGTGAGCCACGATCTGCGCAATCCCCTCAACGTGTTCCTCATGGCCGCCACCAGCTTGCGACGTCAAGCCGAGGCCGGGGCCACCGATCCGACCCGGGTCCTGTCCCACGCGAAGGCGGTGGAGCGGGCGGCGCGCCGGATGGACGCGCTCATCCGCGACCTGATGGACATCACGGCCATCGAGAGCGGGCGCCTGTCGATGGTCTGCGAAGCCCATCGCGTCGGCGAGCTCGTGCGCGAAGCCACCGAAGGGGCCGCACCGCTGGCGCTCGAACGCGGCCTGCGGCTCACCTTCAGCTCCAGGCTCGATCCGGAGGTGCGCGTCCGGTGCGACCGGGGCCGCATCCTGCAGGTCCTCGAGAACCTGATCGGAAACGCCATCAAGTTCACGCCGCCGGGAGGAGCCATCGAGGTGCGCACCGAGGGGGAGCCGACGGGCGCGCCTCCGGGGGCTGGCCAGGCGCTCTTCTCCGTGATCGACGACGGTCCTGGCGTGGCCCCCGCGCAGATCCCGTACGTCTTCGATCGGTTCTGGCAAGGGACCCGCGGGACGCCCGAGAGCGCGGGGCTCGGCCTCGCGATCTGCAAGGGCATCGTCGAAGGGCACGGGGGGCGCATCTGGATCGAGCCCGAGGCGGCGGTCGGGGCCACCTTGCGGTTCACGCTGCCGCTCGCGCCCGGATGAGCGCCTGACCTGGAGCTCCGGTGCGCCGGGTCTGCTCCGACCAGGCGGCCACCGACCTTGCCCCGAGGGCGTCCGGCTGCCAACTTTGTCTGGTCGACGACGCCCAGGATCCGAATGTCATCACACCACCAAGAGGCACCCAGGTGAACCTGGTCACGGTGATCGCCGACCAGGGCCTGGCGTTGGTATTCGTCAACGTGCTCCTCCAGCAGCTCGGCGTGCCCATTCCGGCCGAACCGACGCTGGTCGTGGCGGGCAGCCTGGCTGCGCGCGGCCTGTTGCCGCTGCCCGGCCTGGTGGCCGTGACCTGGCTGGCGGTGCTGATCGCCGACTCCACCTGGTACTGGCTCGGCCGGCGGTACGGCAACCAGGTCCTGCGCGTGGTTTGCCGGCTGGCGCTGTCACCCGACTCCTGCGTGCGGAACACCGAGCAGACCTTTGCCAGGTGGGGCCTGAAGTCGCTGGCGGTCGCCAAGTTCATCCCGGGATTCTCCATGGTGGCGCCGCCCCTGGCCGGGGCCATGCGGACCCGGTGGTCGAGCTTCCTCTTCTTCGACCTCGCGGCGGCCGTGCTGTGGTCGTCGGTCGGGATCGGCGCGGGACTGGTCTTCTATCGACAGGTCGATCGCGTGCTCGCGGCGCTCACCGGACTCGGCGGCTGGGCGCCGGTGCTGGGTGGGATCTTGCTGGTGGCGCTGGTCGGCGGCAAGTGGGTTCAACGCCGGCGCTTCTACCGGCGCCTGCGCATGGCCCGCATCACGGTCGGCGAGCTCCGGCGCCTGGTCGACATCGGCGCCGAGCCGGTGGTCTTCGACGTTCGCACGCCGAGCGCGCGCGAGCGCGATCCTCAACGCATCCCGGGCGCCATCGCCTTCGATCTCTCGCAGGTCGATGCCGTGGTGGCCGAGCTGCCCGATGGGCGCGAGGTCATCCTGTATTGCAACTGCCCGAGCGAGGCCTCCGCGGCCCGCATTGCGCGCCTGCTGATGGATCG
>CAZIOH010000113.1:0-19826 GCA_964540815.1 uncultured Myxococcales bacterium
AGCGTCGTTTTCCCGACCTGCCGCGGCCCGATCAGGCCCACGGCGGCCTGGCGGTCCAGGCCGTCCTGGACGAGCTTCATGGCGCGACGCATAATCATCCTTGCAAATTTAACGTGAGATATTAACTTTGCAAGGTTCGTGTAGCACCCGAACCGAAACGCAATACGTCCATGCGGGGCTGTGGCGTGCTGCTTCCCCAACTTCCCGCCAACGCCCCCAACCACTTCGTTCGGAGGCCAGCTTTCTCGCCCAGTTGTCTCGCGCATGCCGTCGTTCCAAGGATGACTGGCGAATCGCTCACGCCGTGAAGCAACGCGTCGACGGTGACTTCGACCTGCCAGAACTCTCGTTGGCGTCGCGCCCTTACTTCGAAAGTTGTCGCCCACCTGTCGCCCAGACGACCCGGATTCAGCGACATTTGGACGCTTCCAAGCGCCCCCAACCGACCCGTCCTGAAATCATCTAAACCCGCGTCAGCATTGTGCAAGTCGGCGCAGTACTTGGGTTTTTTCGTTTGACGCCAGGTGGGTTCGACTCCCGGCGCCTCCACAATGATTTCAGCTAGTTAGGCCGGTTTGGGGTTGTTTGTCGCCCAGTGAGCGGCGTAATGAAGGGCAGACGGGCGGGGGTGGCGGGGTGGGATGAAGGAGTGAGAGCGAGAGGTGCCCATGCCGCGCTTTACTCCCCACCGTTCGCAGTTGGCGTCCCCGAAAATGAGGAAGCGCTGGACCGTCGCCGATGCCCAAGCTGTCGTCGACAGGATGGCCGTATCCGGGCTATCGGTGCGCGAGTTCGCCGAGGCCGAGGGATTGGAGACGCAGCGGATCTACCGCTGGCGCAGCCTTCTCGGTGAGAAGAGGAGGCCCGCGTTCGTGGAGGTCAACGACCGGCGCTAGCGCGCTCCGCGCTGTTCGTCCTTTGCCCAGAAGCCGGCCGTATAATTGACACGTCAAACGCCGATAAATCCTCTGTAGACTTCCCCGCCGCCCGCCGGTGGCCGACCCCCGCGCTTCGCAGCGGCCAAGGTCATGATCACGATCAGTCCTGAGCGCCGTCCGCCTCGGTTGAAGCTGGATGCGGTCAGATCGACCCGGGGGTCGGATCGGTCATGGCGTCGACGTAGATCAGCTTGCCGTCCTTGCTGGCCGCGTTGGAGGTCGAGATCATGTAGGAGGACGAGGAGTTGTCGTAGGCGATCCCGGAGACCTTCGTCGAGCTGCCGAACTTGTACGTCTGCTTCAGGACCGGGCCGCTGCCTCCGTTGGCGTCGATGAAGTAGACATTCCCGGTCGTCGTGCCCGCCACCAGGATGCCGAGGCGATAGAGCGGCGCGCTGCCGTAAACCTCGCTCGAGCTCCCGGGGCGATAGGGAAACCCGGTCGACTGCGCCCCGGTGGTCCCGCTCGAGTTGTAGGACGAGTACAGGTGCCCGTCCCCGTCCCCGTAGAACGCCCGACTGAGCGCCGGGTCGACGTAGAGCGAGCCGATGGCGCAGGTGCTGCCGGCGGCACATCCGGAGTGGTTGCCGTTGTCGTGGTAGCTCCACGAGGTGGTCCCGAAGCTCGCCGGATCCACCACCAGCAGGGAGCCCGCGCTGTCGGCGGCGTAGACCTTGCTGTTGATGATCGAGAGGCGTCCCGAGACCGTCCCGGTGAGGGTGGAGTTGTCGGTCGTGAGGGTCTGCGTGGTCGCGTCGACCTTGTAGATGTGCGCGGTCGTTCCCATCATCACGTAGGTGTCGCCGCTGATCCAGACCGCCGGCGCCGCACCGCTGACGACCGCCGTGACCGTCAACGGACTGCTGGCGGCGAGGGCCCGGCTGGTCTTCCCCAGCGTCCAGATCTTGTTGTTGCCGCTGGCGGTCCCCCCCCAGTAGATGTTGCTGCTGTCGATGGTGAGCGGGGTGGTGATGGTGCAGGTGCAATCGTAGGCCCCCGAGGACCAGCTCCCGCTCAGATCCTGGGTGAGGGAGCTCGTGCCGTTGTCGATCAGCCGATAGACCTTGCCCGACGAGGTGGCCACGTAGACGTAGTGCACGCTCGAGACGGTGTCGAAGCGCGGGGTCCCGACCAGGTCGACCCCGGTCGGGCTGTCCCAGGAGTAGAGCGCGGTGCCGTTGGTGTTGCGCACATAGATGCGATCGGCGGTGCCCCCCGCCACGTCGTGATAGAGCACGTAGGTCGAGTAGTAGGTGAAGGTGTTCCAGTCGAAGGCCGCGGTCGGGAACCCCTCCAGGGTGCCGCTCGTGTCCGCCATGGCGGCGTGGGTCCACTGGATGACCGCGGCGTTGCTGGCCGTCGTGTCCCCGATGCCGTCGTTGTTGGCGTCGTCGTCGTCGTCGCTGGCCTCGCAGAGGGCATAGGTCGGGTTCGAGCCGTTGAGGCAGGTGGCGCCTCCGAATACGGCCCGGGTCTCGGTGGCGCTCCCATCGCCGCGCAAGGTGACGTTCTTGGTCGTGGTACCGCTGGAGGCGCCCGAGTCGAAGGAGCATCCGTTCGAGACCAGGTACAGCGATGGCGCGTAGATCTGCAGCAGCCGCGCCCCGGTCCCCGCCGAGAACGCGATGTTGTCGAAGCGCGTGAAGGTGGTGGTCGATCCCGACACCGCGTTGATGTACATGCCGTTCGTGTCGGTATTCTTGACCTGCAGGCCGGTGATGTTGACGGTGGGTGTGGCCGAGGCGCTGGAGCCCACCTTGAAGGTGAAGTTATTGGCGCCTGTCACCTTGCGAATGATGGCGCCCGTGCTCGCGGCGCTCAGGGTCCCGTCGATGGTCAGCACCTGGGTCTGCGCCGAGGTCCCGATCTCCACGACGCCGCCGCTGGTCGGCAGATCCAGGGTGCCGTTCGCGTTGACGGTCAGCCCGCCCGGGAAGGTGTTGGTGGCGGAGCCGACCGAGTAGGTGCCGGAGTTGACGGTGGCCGCGGACCCCCCTGCCGAGGCCGCGCTCAGGGTGAAGCTGCTGGTGGCGAGAGTGCCGTTGTCTATCGAGAGGGCGCCGCTGACGGTGGTGGCATACCCGAGCGTGTAGATGGGGGTCCCGGCCAGGCCCGCCGGATAGGTCCCGCTGGCGAGCGCGTTGATCTGGGCTGCGATCAGCGCGGTGTTGTAGACGCGGACGTCGTCGATGGTCCCCGTGAAGTCGTAGCTGGTATTGTCCGGATCTCGCCCGATGTTGAACGAGCCCGGGCTCGAGTAGTCGATGGCGGTGGAGTCGGCGTTCGAGCTCACCGCGTTGCCGTCGAAGTAAACGAGCATCCCGCTTGGGGAGATCACCCCGGCCACGTGATGCCAGCTGCCGTCGAGGGCATTGGCCACCGTGCCCGCCAGGGTTACCCAGGTCGACGCCCCGGTCCGCTTGCGCACGTTGATCACGGTGTTGCTGACAACCCTCAGCGCGTAGCGATCCGAGCCGCTCACCACCTCCGCACCTCCCGTGTCGACGCTGGTGGCCTTGTACCAGGCGGACATCGTCAACGTGGTCGGCTGCAGCACCGGCGGCAGGGAGGCGGTCCTGACATACTGGGAGCTGGCGCCGCTGAAGGTCACCGCGGCCGGATTGTCAAAGGTGATGGCCGATGGCAGGCCCGCATTCACCCAGGTCGGGCCGTTGGTGAGCGTGCCGTCGTTGCCGTTGCCCGAGTAGTCCTTGACGGTGACACCTTGCCCGGTGTCGAGCTTCCAGTAGCCGACCAGGTTCGTGGCGGCGACCGGCTCGATCCGGACGTTGTAGAAGGTTCCGGTGTCGAGCGTCTGTGACGCGCTGGCATCCAGCACCACGGTCCCGGTACTGGGGGTGATCGTGATCGCGCCGTTGCGGCTGACGTCACCGGCGCGCAATTTGTACGAGGACAGGCTCAAGGCCCCCGCGGTCATGGTCAGGCTGCGGGCGGGATCGATCTCCATCCGGTCCGCCAGGGTCCAGGTTCCGCTCCCGGTGACGCTGACGTTTTGAAATATCGACCCCCCGGAGAGGATCTTGTTGGTGGCCGCGCTGCCGTTGAACACCACCGACCCGCTGGTCCCGGTGGTGTAGAAGCCACCGTTGTTGAACCAGTTTCCAGCCACCGTCACGGTGTTGGTGCCCGCCGCCAGCGTGCCGCTGGCGATCACCAGATCGCCGGCGATGGTCGGGTTGCCGGTCAGCGTCTGCGTCCCGAGCCCGGTGCCGGTCTGATTGCCGATGTAAAGGGAGTTGATCTCGGAGGCCGACAGGGCCCGGTTGTAGATTCTCAGATCGTCGATGAGGCCGTTGAAGTACCGATCGGCGGCGGCCCGGTTTCCGATGTAGCCGGTGCCGGCGTTGCTCGGTTGAGTTCCCGAGGGCGCCGCTTGCACGGTCGTGGCCACCAGGGCCCCGTTCACGTAGAACGTCGGCAGATTCGAGGTGCTCGCCGAATCGTATGTGACGGCGAAGTGATACCAGGAGCCGAAGCTCGCGCTGTTCGACGGGGTCTTCCAGTCCGAGTTGGCCGTCGAGCGCACCGAGACGAACGACAACGACATCGGATTGTCGGGCGCGGTCGAGCCGGTGTTGAAGTAAACTTCATAGCCCGGCATGTCGACGATCCGGGCACAGCAGCCCCCGCCCGCGGCGGTCGCCTTCACCCACGCCGCAATGGTGACCACGGTCGTGGCCGGGGATGCGAAGGCAGCGTAGTCGGCGGCACTATCGATGCCGAGGCTCCTGGGGTTGGCGAAGTTGACGCTCGGGACCGTGGCGGACGCAACCGGAGTCCCCGCCCACGTCGCATCATTGCCGTGCCCCGAGGAGTCCAGGCTGGGGCTGGCGGCGTCGTCGAGCTTCCAGTACCCGATGAGACCGTCGTTGATGACCAGGTTGTCGAAAGTGGCGCCATTGCTGGCGAAGGTCTGGCTGGTGGTCGAGCTCAGCAGCACCGTGCCTGAATTGTGGGTGAAGGTGCCGCCGGTCTTGTTGAAGGCCCCCTGTACCTCGAGGATTCCGGGGGTCGAGGTCAGGGTCCCGGCGGAGATGGTCAGATCCTTGTCGATCTCCACGCTCGTCGTGTCCACCAGGTTCCAGGAACCGGTGCCGGCGATGTTGACGGTGTTGAAGTCCGACTGACTGGCGCGGATGGACTTGCCGCTGGTGCTACCGTTGAACGTCACGCTGCCGGTGGCGCCGGTGGTGAACAGGCCGCCGTAGTTCCACCAGTTGCCAGCGACGCTGATGGCGGTGTTGCCCCCCGCCAGGGTCCCGCTGGCGATCACCAGATCGCCCGCGATGATGGGATCGCCGGTCATGGTGTGGGTGGCCACCGAGCTGCCGGGCTGGTTCCCGGCGCCGAGGGCGGCGATCTCGGTGGCCGAGAGCGCCCGGTTGTAGATTCTCAGATCGTCGATGAGGCCGTTGAAGTACCGATCGGCGGCGGCCCGATTGCCGATGTAGCCGGTGCCGACGTTGCTCAGTTGAGTTCCCGCGGGCGTTCCTTGTACGGTCGTGGCCACCAGGGCCCCGTTCACGTAGAACTTCGGCAGATTCGAGGTGCTCGTCGAATCGTACGTGACGGCGAAGTGATACCACGAGCCGAAGCTCACGCTGTTCGACGGGGTCTTCCAGTCCGAGTTGGTCGTCGAGCGCACCGAGACGAACGACAACGACATCGGGTTGTCGGGCGGGGTCGAGCCGGTGTTGAAGTACACCTGGTACCCGGGCATGTCCAAGATCCGGGCACAGCAGCCCCCGCCCGCGGCGGTCGCCTTCACCCACACCGCGATGGTGACCACGGTGGCGGACGAAGACGGAAACGCAGCGTAGTCGGCCGCGCTATCGATGCCGAGGCTCCTCGGGTTGGCGAAGTTGAGGGTCGGGACGGTGGCGGACGCGACCGGAGTGCTCGCCCACGTTGCATCATTCCCGTTGCCCGAGGAGTCCACGCTGGGGCTGGCGGCGTCGTCGAGCTTCCAGTATCCGATGAGACCGTCGTTGATGACCAGGTGATTGAACGTCTCGCCGTTGGAGGCGAAGGTGTTGCTGGCGGCGGTCGAGGTCATCACCACCGTGCCGCTGTGGTGGACGAAGTTCGCGCTCCCGGTCTCGGTGAAGGTCCCCCCGATGGTCAGGATCGTGCTCGTCGAGGTGAAGCTCGCCGTACCCGAAAGGGAGAAGTTTCCCCCAACGTTGATGTCTGCGTTGTTGCCGGCGAAGGTTCCAGCGGCCTGGGAGAAGATCCCGGAGGTGGTGATGGTCCTGGTCGAGCTCTGGGTGACGGTGCCTGTGAATCCCGTACTGACGGTGATCGAGGTCACCGTGACGTTGGCGTCGACCGTGCACGAGCCGAGCTTCGAGCTGTTGAAGGTCACGGTGTCGCCCGCCTGGGGCGTGGTCCCACCGCACGAGGTCCAGCTCCCGGAGGCGCTCCAGTTGGCGGTGCTGCTGGAGTTCCAGACGCAGGCGTTGGCCAGGGCCGGGCTCTGCGCCGCGACCGTCGCCACCACCGCGAAGCCCAGGGCAGCCGTCCAGCGCCGGCGCGACCGCCGCCGGGCCGCCCCGGCGAGGAGCGCGAGCCCACCGAGGGCTGCCAGCACCGAGATCATCTCGCTGGCGGTGGCGGTGCCGCCGGCGCCGGCGCCGGCCTGGCCGCTCATGAAGCATCCCGCCCCGTCGCCATCGCGATCGGCCCGGACCTGGGACGAGATGCTGTCGCCCTCGGGATCGAGCGCCGCGGCCCAGTGAATCTTGGCGCCCCGCGTGCCGATGCTTCGAAGGGCCCCGCCGGTCAGCGACGGGGGGTCGGGTGGCTGGTTGGAGCTCGACAGCTTGCCCTGGATGACCCCGCTTTCGCCGCCGACGATCAGCCTTCCGTTCGCGAGCACGGGGGAGATCCGGGAGGGCGCCACCAGCGCCACGGTGGGAAGGAGCGCCCCCGAGGCAGCGTCGAGCACGTGGACCGCCGGGACCAGCGAGGAGGCCGCCGCCAACAGGGATCCTCGGGTCTTCGGGTCTTGGTACGCAGCGGGCGTGGGACAGAGCCAGTTCTTCGGGGTCTCGTTGAGCGACGCCACCACCCGGCGACCGTTGTCCTTCTGCCACGACACGTGTCCATCGGAGGGGGCGGGCGAGATCAGCCACTCGCGCATCGAGAACTGGTCGGCCGCGCCGTCGGCGTTGGTGTCGAGCAAGTCGTCGGTCCGGACGTCGATCACCAGGCGGCCGGCCGCCACCGTCAGCGAGGAGACGGCGAAGGAGCGCTCCAGCAGCTTCCCGGTGACGTTCGCCTCCGTGGTATCGGCGGGACCCGGGAGATCGACCGGCCAGCCAGGGACGGCTTTCCTATCGGCGAGAGCGTGCAGCCGCCGGCTGTCCCCGCCCGGTAGAAGGTAGGCCCGACCACCGACGATGACGGGCGCGGACAGATTGATTGTCGCGTCCGCCTGGTAGGTCCAGCGGTGGGCGCCGGTGGTCAAATCGAAGCTGTAAAGGCGGCCGCCCATCGCGCCGATCAGGACCTGATCGCCGTCGCAGACGGCTGCCGAGTTGCTGAATTGGGCCATGACTTCGGGAGCCGTCTCCCAGATGCTCGCGCCGGTCGCAGCATTAATTCTGAACAGCTGGCGCAAGGGATAGCCGCCCGCGACGATCAGGCTCTCCCCCATCACGGTCGGGGAGGAGTGTGCAAGGCCGCCCAGGTTTCGCTTCCAGGGGATCGCGCCGTCGGTCAGGCGCAAGGCGTAAAGGTGGCCGTCGAGCGACGGAACGAAGGCGCGGCCCCGGTGGATAGCCGGCGATGCGACCACGCCGTCCGCCACCTGAATCTCCCAGATCCGCCGGCCACTGCTGGTGCGGATGGCGTTCACCGAGCCGTCGCGGGTGTCGAAGACTGCGACACCGTCCGCCACCGCGGGGGTCGAGACATCCCACGAACCGTTGGGCACGGGATACGACCAGGAACCGGCGGCAAAGGCCGATCCGGAGCGTTCTTTGCTGGCGTGCTGGTGAGCGGGATCGAGTCCGAGACTTGGCCAATCATCGGCGCGGGCCCTGGTGCCGAGGAATGCCGGGGCCAGGACCAAGAGGACGAGGGAAAGGGTCGTGACGCAGCCTCTGCCGAGTGCTCGCCTGCTCTCGACCCGTGCGCTTGAACGCGGGGTCTCCGCCGATGGTGCTCCTCCAATCACGGGCAAGACTCGCCGAACAACGCTGCGCGTCATGGAGACGGGCATGGGGGTGGCGAGATCACCAGTGCACCGTCGGAAGGAGGACACCGCGACTAAAGCAACTTGTCTTGATTGGGTTTGCGGAGTTCAGGTGTGGACCCGGAGTGAGCAATGCGGATTTACCGCAATGCCAGACCGAGGCGGGTGGGCCCGTAGAAGGGCGAGCCCTCCCGCGAGCGGCGCAGCGCTCTAGAATTTGCGCAACCGGCGCAGCAGACGCAGCGTGATGGTAATGGCGGCGATCATCACGCCGCCCACGCTCCAGAATCCCGCCGGGTCATTGAGCCAGGGCAGGCCCCCCACGTTCATGCCGAAGATCCCGGTGGGATTGGTCCGGTACCACGTACTGTCTGTGATCGACATCGGGAGCCGGATCGTCGCTGGCGCGCGATCCGGGCCGTGTGTGGATGAAGCAAATGGCGCGGAACCTGCTCGACGCCGACGCCGGATTCTTGTGCGGAAAGCGCTACCTGATCCTGGACCGCGATCCTCTGTACACAAAGGACTTCCGGGAGATGCTACGAGGGGCCGGGGTGAAGCCGCTACTGCTGCCTGCACGGAGCCCCAACTTGAACGCATATGCGGAACGATTTGTACTATCGATCAAGAGCGAATGCCTCGACCGAATCCTGCCGCTGGGAGAGAGACATCTACGGCGGGCCATCGGCGAGTACCTCGCCCCCTACCACGGCGAACGGAACCACCAAGGCCTGGGGAATGTACTGCTCATGGGAGCGCCGGAACCGGCGAATCAGAACGGCCGAGTGCGGCGCCGCGAGCGACTCGGCGGCCTGCTGAATTTCTATCATCGGACCGCGGCCTGATCGGGGTCGATCAGATTCTGGGACAGGACGGGATGTATTGCGACGACGAGCGACGCCGCCATGCGTGGAGACCCGCGCTGTCGCGACGGGAGTCAACCTGTTCGGTGCTCTGGGTCATCCTGCCGAGGCGGCGGGCGAGCCCGCGCGTTCCCGCACCATCGCCACGGTGGCGACGGGCAGGTACGCCCTGCGGATCGGGGGCTCTACCAGCCCATCACGGTGTGGAGATCGGCGGCGAGCGCGGCACCCATCGCCTGCGAGGCGGGGATGTCGGGGTGCCCGCCGCATTGCTTTTTGTTGGCGTAGGGGCGCATGTCGAACACGTAGTGTTTCATGTCGCCGCCGGCCTTCAACGTCGCCACCATCTGGTTGACGGTGGTGGAGGCCGACTGGTCGGTGGTGTTCCCGGTCTCCCACTCGATGACGTGGATGAAGGTCGCATTGGGATAGTTCGACCGGATGTGCATCGTGAGCTTCAGGTAGGCGTCGATGTACGGCTGGCCCGGGTTTCCCACCGAAAAATCGTTGTTGTTGAGGTTCATGACCACCACGTCCGGCTGAAACTTCGTGAAGTCCCAGGCCGTCTGGGTCGTCGGGATGGAGTAGTCGTAGCGCGCGGGCATGACCGTGGTGGGGGTAGGCGTGGTGGTCCCGTAGTTCCGGTACACCCCGATCCCCGACCAGGCGATGGTCACCAGGTCGGCGGTGACCGCGCGGGCCGCGATGGCGCCGTACGAGAGATAATGGTTCTCGATCTTGATGGCAGCCGGGCAGTTGGGGGTGGCGGCCAGGATGCCGGCGCCGCACGAGAACGAGTCGCCCACGATCTCGATGCTCCGGCCCGGCGCGGGCGGGGGCGCCAGGAGCGCGCCCCCGGTCCCGAAGCCCGTGAAGCCGATGAACTCGGTCGGCCCGTCGCTGGCCTCGCTGTCCCGCCAGAGAAGGACGTCGTGCACGCCGCTCGCGAGGCCGGTCGCCAGCGCGTAGGTCGTCTGGCCCCCGACGGTGAAGATCTGCTTGGGGGTGCCTCCGTCGATGACCACCTCGAAGCTGTTCCCGTTGTTCCCGTCGCTGATCTGGGCCGACACCTGCGTGCCCATGAAGCGCGCCGAGACGTTCGACCCCGACCACTCGAAGCGGGTCCCCCCCATGGTCCCCGGCGCGGTTCGTCCCACGATGCGAACGCCGGGCGGGCCCGAGGGCACGCCCCCCCCGCCGGCGTTTCCGGCGCCGCCCACCCCGGTCGCTCCGCCCGTCCCGTTCTTGCCGTCGGTGCCCGCCGTGCCAGGCGCGCCGCCCGCCCCGGCCCCGCCCGTCCCCTCGATCCCGCCGGTCGCGCTCGTGTCGCCGCCGGTCGCGCCCGCGCCTCCAGTGCCCACGCTCACGCTGCCGCCCGATCCGATGCCGTTGCCCGAGGAGCCGCCCGAGGCCCCCCCGGTGCCCGCGCGGCCTCCGGTCGACGGACCAGAGCCTCCGGAGGCCTGGTTCGATGTAGGGCTCCCTCCGCTGGTCCCCCCACATCCCAGCGCTCCGCCGAGCGCGCCCGACAAGAGTGCCAGCATGGCGGCCGGCTTGGCGGCCTGCCTGGCCAGCTTGATGGCCACCTGCACGGCGTTGAGCACGAGACGACCGGACGACTGTCGGGGGCTTTGCAACTGCACGAGGACCTCCGGAGGTCGGTCCGAGCGGCAGCCCGAGAGCATCCCGTCTGACATGGACCGACTGTGATAGGGCGCCTGAGCATAGGAAATTTAACCCAGGGGTTCCCCTTTTGGGCTCCGAACAGCACGGCCGAAATCGGCCGACTGAAAACGCCCGTAGCGCGTCCGTACTCGTAACTCGGCCGTCCCGATACCCACGATACCGTAACGATACTGGAAATCCCATCATTCCCGCCCGGTAATCGCTCGAGAACGGATCAGTCGGACCCCGTTCAAGTGACGGGGCTGACGTCGTCGCCGGCGGCGCGCTGGTTCGCTTCTTGCCTTCTGTGGCGGGATGACCCCGGGGCATCGGCGGGCCGGCCCTGGCCCGGATAGAATCGAGGCGTCTTGAGGGTGACGCTGAAGCTCGCTCTGGCTGTGCTGCCGGGGGCCCTGGTGGTCGTGGCGGCGGCGGCGTTTCTCGAGCTGGCCCGCGATCGCGCCGAATTCGAGGCGGATCAACGCGCCGACGATCGGGCGGTGGCCGACGCCTTCGCCGGGAGCCTCGGCCAGTTGTGGGAATCGGTGGGCGAAACGGCGGCACGGACGGCCATGGATCGCCTGCGGATGTTCGACGCCCGGTACCGCATGAGCTGGCTCGACCTAAACGCCAAGGCGCAGGGCCTGCCCGACGCCGAGCGCGAGGCGTTGGCCCGCGGCCGGAACGTCATGTGGCGCGATTCGCGGCGCGATTCGCGGCCCGATTCGATTGGCTGGCTGCACGCCGTCTCCCCGGTTCTCGCATCTGGCGTGGTGGTCGGCGCCGTGGACGTCTCGGAGCCGCCGCCCGATCTGCGGGCCCACGTCCGCCGCACCATTCGTGCGACGGCCCTGACCACCATCGCGCTCGGCGCCACCATGACACTGGTGACGCTGCTGGTGGGAGGCTGGGTGGTGGGCCGCCCGATCTCGGCGCTCATCGCCCAGGCGCGTCGGGTCGCCGCCGGTGACCTGCGCGCGCGCTCGTTGCCGCGTCAGCGCGACGAGCTGGGGGCGCTGGGGCGCGAGCTCGACGACATGCTCGATCGGCTGGAGGCAGCGGCCAACGAGGTTCGTGCGTCGACGCAAGAGCGGATCGCCGCGCTGGAGCAGCTCCGCCACGCCGAGCGGTTGACCACCATCGGCCGCCTGGCTTCCAGCGTCGCGCACGAGCTCGGCACGCCCCTCAACGTTGTGGCCGGGCGCGCCCGCCTCATCGTCGAGGACGAGCGCGAGGGGCGCGCACACGCTGGCATCATCATCGACCAGGCAGAGCGCATGACCAAGATCATCCGGCAGCTCCTCGACTACGCGCGCCGACGGCCCCCACGCAAGGAAGGGCAGGACCTGGTGCAACTCACGGCGGCCGTGCTGACGCTGCTGGAAACGCTGGCGCGCAACCGCCAGATCGAGCTGCGCTTCCGGTCGGAGCTGGCGAGGGCCTCGGTGACGGCGGACCCGACCCAGCTTCAGCAGGCCCTGACCAATCTCATCGTCAACGCCATCCAGGCCAGCGTCGATGGTGGCGTGGTCGACGTGACGCTGAGGGCCGTGCGGGCGCGCCAGCCCGAGCGCCCGGCCCAGAGAGGCGGCGGCGCCGAGACGGAGGTGTTCCAGATCGACGTGCAGGATCACGGGGCGGGGATGTCGCCCGATGTCCTGGCCCGGGTCTTCGAGCCCTTCTTCACCACCAAGCCGGTGGGGGAATCGACGGGCCTCGGGCTGTCGGTCACCCAGGACATCGTCGACGAGCACGGCGGCTGGATCCAGGCGGCGAGCGAGCCGGGGCGCGGCAGCCGCTTCGTGATCGTGCTGCCGCGGGGAATGGCATGACCGGCGGAATGGGAGCTGGACGCGTCCTGGTCGTCGACGACGAGCCGGAGATGTGCGCGCTGCTGGCGACCGGGCTCGGCAAGCGCGGCTTCGAGGTGGTGTTCCGCACCTCGGGCGACGCGGCGCTGGCCTTGCTCGACGAAACGGATTTCGACGCGGTGGTGGCCGACCTCAACATGCCGGGGACCTCGGGCCTCGACGTGGCGGCCTGGGTCGCCGCCAATCGATCGGACACGCCGGTCGTCGTCATCACCGCCTTCGGCAGCCTGGAGACGGCGGTGGCCGCCATCCGGGTCGGCGCCTACGACTTCGTGACCAAGCCCTTCGAGATCGAGGCCATCGCCCTGACGCTGGGGCGCGCGGTCGGCTACCGGCGCCTGCGCGCCGAGGTGCGCCGGCTGCGCGAGCTGGCGCCCGGCAATGGCCCGGGCGACGAGCCCGGTGGGGATCCCGTCGGCCTGGCGGGCACGGCGCTCGTGGGGCGCAGCCCCGCCATGCGCCGGGTATACGACGTGCTGCTGCGCGCCGCCGCCACCGACGCCACGGTGATGATCACCGGCGAGAGCGGCACCGGGAAGGAGCTGGTCGCCCGCGCCCTGCACGACAAGAGCCGGCGCGCCGCGGGTCCGTTCGTCGCCATCAACTGCGGCGCGCTGCCCGAATCCTTGCTGGAGAGCGAGCTGTTCGGCCACGCGCGCGGCGCGTTCACCGATGCCCGCGCCAGCCGGGCCGGTCTTCTGCTCCGCGCGAACGGCGGGACGCTGTTCCTCGACGAGATCGGCGAGGCGCCGCCCGGCTTGCAGGCGAAGCTGCTGCGCGCGCTGGAGGATCGGCGGGTCCGCCCGGTGGGAGGGGACGATGAACGCCCGTTCGACGCGCGCCTGGTGTGCGCGACCAACCGAGATCTCGAGGCAGAGATCGAGAGCGGCCGCTTCCGCTCCGATCTCTACTACCGCATCAACGTCATCGGTATCGATCTGCCCCCGCTGCGGGCGCGCCGAGACGACGTGTTGCTGCTGGCCCATCGGCTGCTCAGGCAAGAGGCCGCGGCCAACGGCAAGAACGTCACCGGCATCGCGGCGGCGGCCGCCGAGCTGCTGCGGAGCTACGCCTGGCCGGGCAACGTGCGTGAGCTTCGCAACTGCATCGAGTGCGCGGTGGCGCTGACCCGCTTCGAGGAGCTGACGGTGGCCGATCTGCCCGAGGCCATCCGCGACTACCGCCGGTCCCGCCTGGTCCTCGATCTGGATGATCCAGGGGCCCTGCCGCCGCTGGCCGAGGTCGAGCGCCGCTACATCCAGCGGGTGCTGGAGGCCGTTCAGGGGCACCGCACGCGCGCCGCCGAGATCCTGGGGCTCGATCGCAAGACGCTGTACCGCAAGCTCGAGCGCCGCGGGAGCGGCGACGACTGAACGGCGCCCCGCACCGGGGGCGAGGCAGTTTGCCCCGCGGGGCATTTTGCCCGCGCGCGAGCCCCGTCTCGTCGCGCTGATCCGGTCCCGACGTTGGCGCGCGCCTTGCCTCATGGGCAGGAATGCACCCCAGCGCTCCCCTCGTGGCCTCCTATGAGGACTTCGCCCGACACCTCGTCGCCGATGGAATCCTGAGCGACCCCTGGGTCGACGGCGTCCCGCGGTTTCGCATGACGCCGCTCGTCCTCGACCGCGTGACGCAGGTCTCCCTGTACGAGGCGGCGGAGTCGGTGGCCGCGGCGCACAGCGAGGCCGCCGCGCTGTGCGCGCGCGAGCCGGCGCTGGTGTCCCGCTATTTCGATCCGCCCTGGGCGTACCAGCTGATGTGGCAGATGAGCGGGGCGGCCTGGCATGGCATCGCGCGCGCCGACGTGTTCCTGACGGCGCACGGCCCGCGCGTCTGCGAGCTCAACTCCGACACGCCGAGCGGCGAGCCCGAGGCCGTCGCGCTCAACCATCTGGTCGACGGCGCCGGGGCGGCCCTGTTCGACGATCCGAACTGCCACCTCGGTGACGACCTGGCCGCGCTCGTCGAGGCGTCGACCCTCGCCGGCTGCCCGCCCACCGTCGGCATCGTCTACCCGACGGAGCTCCCCGACGATCTCTCCGTGGTCGAGCTCTACGCGCGCTGGTTCGAGGCGCGCGGAGCACGGGTGGTGCTGGGCTCGCCCTTCAACCTCCAACCCGATGGGCGGGGCGGGGTGGCCATGTTCGGCGTGCCATGTGGGGTGATCTGGCGACACTACAAGACCGACTGGTGGGGTGAACGACGCCCGGTGTGGCGCTCGGAGGAAGGGTACGCCGACCCGGCGCCGCTCGCCGAGGCTCTGATCCTGCTCGCCAGGGCCAGCGCCCGGGGCCGCTGCGCCGTCATGAACCCCTTCGGCGCGGTGCTGACCCAGAACAAGCGCATGATGGCCCTCATGTGGGGGGAGATGGAGCGCTTCTCGCCGCGGGCGCGCGACTCGATCCGTCGCTATCTGCCGTACACGGTGCGCCTGGAGGCGTTGCCGCGGCGGCGCCTCTGCGCGGAGCGCGCGCTGTGGGTGTTGAAATCCGACTATGGGTGCGAGGGAGAAGAGGTCGTCATGGGGGCCGCGCTCGACGACGGGGCCTGGGCGCGGGTGCTCGACGACGCGCGACCGGCGCGCTGGATCGCCCAGCGTCGGTTCACGCCGCTCGCCGGCGCCGGAGGCCAGGTGGCGAACTTTGGCGTGTACGTGGTGGGTGGCCGGGCGGCCGGACTCTTCACCCGGCTCCAGGCTGGGTGCACCGACCGCAGCGCGCAGTGCGTGCCCACCCTGGTGAGGCTGTCATGAGCGCGCCCCCGCGTCGGGTGGTCACCACCCCGGGTTGGTGGCGCGCCACGCTGCGCACGCGGCCCCTCCTCGGCCTCATCGGCAGATGGTCGATGCCCCTGACCGGCGGTGGCTCGTCGCTGGTGCTCGGGGGCTGCGCCGAGCTGGCAGCCGAGACGCGACCGGATGACCAGGCGATGAGCGCCCTCGACGAGCAACGGCAGGACGGCTGGAACATCGGGGGAGAGGATCGCCCCCTCGTGTTCCCGGGGGCGCAGACGCTGGACGCGGCGGGAGGCGTCCGCTGGCGCGCGGTCCTGCCGACGCTGGCCAGTCACCTCGCGCCCGCGGATCCGCGCTGGGCTCCCTACTACAACCCCACCCTCTTCCAGGCGCTGGAGGCGCCGCGAAACGCCGCCCTGGCCGCGGTGATTCGGCCCATCTCCACCCCCGAGATGACGACCGCCGCGCAGCGGGGCGAGGCGTTGCTGTCGTTGCTGGCGGACGGGGACAGGTGCAAGCGGGACGTCGCCGTCGTGCTTGACCTCCCCGGACCCGAGGCGATCGCCGTGGCGGCCATGCTCTCCCCCTGTCTTGATCCGGTGTTCGTGTTCGCGAACTGGCCGCATCCCCTCGGCGTCGTCCCGGCGCACCTGACGCTTGGGGCCGCGCTGTTCGAGCTGCCGACCTTCGAGCAGCAGCGGAGCCTCCGGCCGGCGACGGCGGCGCCCGTGTTCGTCCTCGATCGAAACCGGCTCGCGCCCTACGTCGACGATGCCGGGACGTTCGACAACCGCTACTTCGCGAACCTGCCGCCGGCCGGGGCGTTGCGCGCCGCCGGGATCGCGCACGTCCTTTACGTCACACCCGACGATCGGGTCGGGCGCGAAGTGGACGGTCTCGACGACGATCTGGCCGCGCTCGATCACGGGGGGCTGGACGTGCAGGTGCTGGCGCTGTCCGACTTCTCCGAAACGCCGATGCCGGGATGGCCCGACATCCCGTCGGTTGGTTCGCCCTCTCCGCTCGTCGGCACGACCGGGCCGCGCTTCTATTTCGGCGGGTCGCCGGGGACGCACGGCTGTTTCTGGCGGTGGTACGGCTGGGCGGATGGCGGGGTGCCACGCGCTGGGTCGCCGGCGGCCGGGCTTCCGCCGGCGCCCGTGGCCGCCCGCGTGCACTTCCATCCCGCCCCCAGGTCATCGTTCCCGGCGGCGGCGCACGCCACCGTTGGATGGGGGACGGGTAGAGGCGCCATGCTGGGTCACGCCAGCTCTGGTCGCAGCGGCTCGCTCGGGCGGGCCTCCACCGGGATGTCGGGGTAGCGGCCTTATGATCCGGACCATCTTCGGCCGCCCCTTCATCGATCTGTCGCCCTTCTTCGATGTCGAGGCGCTGGCCGCCCTGGACGACGAGATCTGCTGCGGCTTGACCCGCGTGCCCCTCGAGTACACCGGCGGCAGTCACAAATCGATGGGCATCGTCCCCCCGTCGATGGCGAACGACGCCACCGTGGACTACGGCCAGGTCATCGCCCGCATGAACCGCGCCGAATTCGCCCGCTTCGTGACGATGTCCGACACGCCCGAGGCGTTCGACCTCGATCGCCGGGACCAGTATGAATTCGGCGAGGAACGCGACTGGCCGCTCAGCCGCCGGCAGATGCAGTATCTCGAGTACCGGTACGGCGTGTACTTTCCCTGGAAGGTCTTCTACGAGCTGATGCCGAACCTACGCTGGGAGGACCGCGCGCAGGCCGGCGGCAAGGCCTTCTGCGCCGAGGCGCGGCGGATCTTTCCCGAGACCGTGGCGTTCATCGAGCGGCTGCCGTTTGCGAGCATCGGGCGGTGCACGCTGCTCGGCCTGCGCTCGAACGATCACGGCACCGTCCATCACGACGGCGAGGACGAGCCGGCGCTCGGTCACTTCATCGCGCTGTGCCCGCGCGGGGACAAGCGGCTGTTCCTGTGGGACGAGGAGACGGCGACCCGGTTGCCGGTCACCGGGCGCGCCACCTGGTTCGACGATCGGAACTACCACGGCGTCGAGGCGGCGCCCTTCTTTCGCTACTCCATCCGTGTCGACGGCGTCTTCAGGCCGGCCTTCCTGGCTCGGCTGAGGCGGGAGCTCGATGCGCCCCGCTGACGGCGTGGCCCACCTGCCGGGGGCGCTGACGGTCGCCGAGTGCGCGCGCTGGACCCGTGCGGCCTACGCCGCGCGCGGGTCTTGGACCCCCAACTTCGACGGCGTCCAGTTCACGCTCGGCCGCGCCTATTACACCCACCTCGAGGAGGACCGCGCCGCCGAATACTTCGCCGGCGCCGATGCATCCGACGCTCTGGTCGAGCGGACACTGCCCGGATTGCAGGGGCGCCTGCGCGATCTCCTGTCCGGCTGGCTGGGGGCCCCGGTCGAGCGGCGGCGCGGGTGGTGCGGACCGGGTCTGCACATCTTCCCCGCTGGCGGATGGCTCTCCGAGCACGGCGGCGACGTCCACTTCGACACCGAGGGGTTGCGCGCGCGCGAGCTCGCCTCCCGCGCGCCGGCGCTGAGCGCCATCGCCATGCTTCAACCCGCCGCCCGCGGGGGGGGGCTGCGCGTCTGGAGTACCTCATACGAAGGGGATGACGAGGTGGCCGAAGACCTCGTGCGGACCACGCCCCACCAGACCATCGACTACGGGCTCGGCGATCTGGTGGTGATCGACAGCTACCGCCTTCATCAGATCCAGTCGTTCACGGGCGCGCTCGATCGGCTGTCCGCCACCGCCCATCTGGTCTTCAGCAAGGGGCGCTGGCAGAGCTGGTTTTGACCCGGCTTCGCCCGAGGGTGTTGCAGCGCCAACCCCCGTCAGTGGACGCGCACCTTCCTGCAGGACCCGAATCCGATCTCGCTGTTGAACGATTCCGCTCGCGCCGTACTTGGCGCTCGTGAAGAAGAAGTCGAGCGACCAGAGGGCCGAGATGAGCGCGTTGCTGAGGCCGGGCTCGCCGTGACCCGAGAACGTGTTGCACTCGCCGACGCGAAACCCGTCCGGATGAGGCCCTGTCCGGAGGTGAGAGGGACCCGGCGGGGCCGATCAGGTGCGCGGCGGGGTTGGCGGCGAGAATGGCGGTGGCGAAGGACTCCCACTTCGGCTTCAAGGTCGCCCAGGTGCCAAATCGGTTGATCTCGTTGCCAATCTCGAAGCCGTACACGCTTGCGCCGAGCTTCGACATCACGTACGTTTCCTCGGCTGTCGAGTTCGCGGGTGTCGCCGTGTCGAAGTTGACGCCGTAGATGACCTTGGCGTGGGTCGCATTCAGGAAATCAGCCAGGTCATCCACCATCGCCGTCCCGATGCTGCGCGAGTAGGGGGGGCCGCCGGGGCCCGGGACGGCGCTTGGCACCCACTGGCACTTGTCCACGTCATCCGCGCCGATGCGAATGACCGTGGGACCGAGCAGGTTGAAGAGCGCGATCATCGCCGCGTTCTTGCCGCTGAAGGTGCCGTGAGGGTGCCGGCCGCCGAGTCGACCGTGCCGGCGGAGTCGCGCGAGGACGGGTACGCGGCCGCGTCGGTGACCGACGACGACGGCGCGGACGCAGCGGCCTCGACGGGCGCCGCTGGCGACGAGCTCCCGCTGCACGCCAGCGCGCCGGTGGTCGCGGCGCTCGCAGCCAGCAGCCCGATGGCGGCGCGCCACACGACCGGATGGAGCAGGTTTAGACGCGATACATAACGTCGCTGAGCCATGGGTTCGAGTCTAGTGCGCAGCCGCCGAATGGCGTCAACGCCCAGGACGCCGCCCTCGACGACAAGCAAGCGATATTGGGAACAGGGGTCACACGGGACGGCGGAGCGTCAGCGGGAGGTCGAACCCGCGCAGGTAGTGCGGCCCGATGAAGTTGATCGCCTCCGCGAGCGCGCCACCTTCGAACCGCATCACGTGGATCGAATGCAGGCGCGGCTCGCCGTCTTCGTCGCCGCCCGAGTACCAGGCGAGGGCTGGCAGTCCGCTCGCGCGGGTGGGCGTCGCGCGCAAGCCCCGCGCCCAGAAGGCAGAGAAGCGCGGCGACTGCAAGAACCCCCGGACGGCATCCCGGCCGCGCAACCAGATCGCGTGCGGCGGCATCGCGAAGATCACCTCCTCCCGAAGGAGCGCCACCAGACCATCGAGATCGCGCGTCTCCCACTATCGCACGTAGGCGGCCAGGACCTCGGGCGACGGCTCGTCGGCGGGCGCGCGGCGGTGCGCCGCCATGGTCTCGCGCGCGCGGTGGAGCGCGCTGCTAACGGCCGGTACGCTCAGCTCGAGGGCGGCCGCCGTCTCCTCGGCCGACCACCCGACGACATCCTTGGGAAGGAGCGCCGCACGCTGCTTCGGAGGGAGCCGCTGCAGGAGCGCGATGAAGGCGAGCGCCACCTGCTCGCGGGCCTCGGCCGCTCCCGCCGGATCGGGGAACAGCCTGGCATCGGGCGCGGGCGTGACCCAGACCGACGCTGACCTACGACTTCACGCCCGGCGCCCTCTACCAGATCTACGCCGCCCCGCTGCG
>CAZIOH010000114.1:0-19516 GCA_964540815.1 uncultured Myxococcales bacterium
CTCGTTACCTCACGCTCTTCGGGCGAGCGCAGCGCGGCTTTGCCGCGCGGAGCGAGGGGGGCGCGGGGGCGTGTGAGCGGCAGCGAGCCACGTCCCCGATTCAATAGACGAGTCCGGCGATGGTGCCGGCGAGGAAGGTCGCGAGGGAGCCGGAGAGGATGGCGCGGAGGCCGAGGCGGGCGAGATCGCCGCGGCGCTCGGGGACCATGGAGCCGAGGCCCCCGAGCACGATCGCCAGGGAGCCGAAGTTGGCGAAGCCACACAGGGCGAAGCTGGCGATGCGCACCGACTTCGCGGTCAGGTGGGGGGCGTTGGCCGCGAGGGCCTGATATGCCAGGAACTCGTTGAGCACGGTCTTGGTCCCGAGCAACGAGCCGACGAAGGGGGCATCCCGCCACGGGACCCCCATCACGAAGGCCAGCGGCGCCAGCAGCGTGCCGAGCAGCTTGCCGACGGACATCTCGGGGTGCCCGAACCATCCCCCCACCCGGGCCACGCCGCCGTCGACCATGGCCACCAGCGCCACGAAGGCGATCAGCATCGCCCCCACGTTCATCGCCAGGTGCATGCCCTCGGACGCGCCGCGCGCGGCGGCGTCGATGATGTTCACGTCGACCCGCGGGACGTCGATCTTCACGTTACCCATGGTCTCGGGATGGCCGGTCTCGGGGATGATCATCTTGGCGAACATCACCGCCGCCGGCGCCGACATGAACGACGCCGTCACCAGGTAGCCGGCATCGATTCCCATCGCCACGTACGCGAGGAGCACGGTGCCCGCGATGGTGGCCATGCCGGCGCTCATCACCGCGAACAGCTCGCTCTCGGTCATGCGCGCGACGTAGGGGCGCACCAGCAGGGGAGCCTCGGTCATGCCGAGGAAGATGTCGCCCACGGTCGAGAGGGCCTCCGCCCCCGAGATGCGCATGGTCCGCGAGAGCCCCCGAGCGAGCAGCGCCACCAGGCGCTGCATCAGCCCCACGTGATAGAGGATGGCCATCAGGCTGGCGATGAAGATGATGAGCGGCAACACCCGCACCGCGAGCACGAACCCCACGACGGTGGTGCGAAAACCTCCGGCCGCCGGCGTGGACACCGCCACCACGTCGGGCCAGCGCCCGAAGACGAACTCTATGCCGGCGTCCGCGAAGGCCACGAAGGCGTTGGCCAGATCGTTGGTCCACACGAAGAAGTGGGCCCCGGCCGGCGTCCGCAGGGCGACGAGCGCGATCGCGACCTGCAGGCCCATGCCCCAGCCGAGGTTGTGCGGCCGCAGCGCCCGCTTCCGGTCGGACGAGGCGAGCCAGGCCAGCGCCAGCAGGGCCAGGATGCCCACCAGCCCCATCCACCTCATCCGGCGCTCCGACGTGGGCCCGGTCGCGGGTCCTCGTCGAGCTCGAGCTCGGGATGGCCGAGGCGCCTCCGCAGGCGGTTGATTCCATGCAAGATCGCAGGTCGACGGATCAGCCGGCGCTCGAGGCCGCGTTTTCCAGGGAAGTTCAGCAAGGTGAGGCCAATCAATATCATGAGCAACCCCTGCCCCGGTACGCCGGGCAGGGCCATGATGGCGCCGAGGACCACCGCCAGATAGCCGAGCAGGTTCTTGGCGACGAGGCCGATCGCCCGGACGACCGGATGCCGGTGCGCCCAGAAGGGCGGAGGCTCGGCGGTCTTGAACTGGTCCACCGGCCACTGGACCACGACCGCGGCTGCCAGGAGCAGGCTGCCGAGCGCCAGCCCGAGGGTCAGCCCGAGGGCCTCCCACCAGCCCAGCCGCCTCAGGAGACCGAGGAGCGGGCCCACCAACGATCTTCCGAGCTCAACCACGGCCGGGCGCCGAAGATTTCGCGACCGAGGAGACCGCCCGACGAGGGTGGCTCGCGGACGGCGGGGTTTCGCTCGCCGCGGGCCGGTCGGCTGGTAGAGTTGTCGACATCGCGATCCAGATCATAGACCACATCTCCGCCGTCGATGCCGCGGAGTGGAACAGGCTGGTCGGCGCGGACGATCCGTTCCTCGAGCACGCCTTTCTGGCGGCCATGGAGGACTCGGGCACGGTCGGCCCGCGCGCCGGGGTGGTCCCGCGCTTCGTGCTGGTGCGGGATACCGGGGCCACGCCGCCCCTCGATCCCGTGGCGGCGTCGGCACCGGCGGCGGCGTCGTCGTCGGCGACGCCCGGAGGCGGCGCGGACCGGCTGCTGGGGGCGCTCCCCCTTTATCGCAAGATTCACGGCTACGGCGAGTTCATCTTCGACTGGTCCTGGGCCAACGCCGCCCACCGCTCTGGCATCGCCTACTACCCCAAGATGGTCGCGGCGATTCCCTTCACCCCGGCCACCGGCGCGCGCCTGCTCGTGGATCCGACCCTCGAGGCTTCACGTCGCGCCGCCGTCGTCGCGCAGCTCCTGACGGGCGCCCGGGCCGCGGCCGACGCGGAGAAGGCCTCGTCCCTCCACGTGCTCTTCTGCACCGAGGACGAGGCCGCCGTGCTGGGCGCGGGTGGCTTCATGCCCCGCCTCAGCCTGCAGTTTCACTGGCACAACCGCCCGGGCACCCCCTACCGCGACTTCGACGACTACCTCGGCGCCATGAAGTCGCGCCACCGCAAGCAGATTCGCCACGAACGCCGGGTCGCCGCCGAGCACGGGCTCGCCCTCGAGACCCGGGCGGGCTCCGAGCTCGCGCCGGCGGACTGGGCCGCGCTCGGCGCCTTCTATAGCGCGAACGCCGACCGGCACGGCAGCATCGAGTACCTCAAACCAGAATTCTTCGACCTGATGCGCAGCACCTACGCCCACCGGGTGGTGGCCACCCTCGCCTATCGCGACGGCGCGCCGGTGGCCGGCACCTTCAACTTCGAGAAGGGTCGTCACCTCTACGGCCGCTACTGGGGCTGCCTCGGCGACTTCGAGATGCTGCACTTCGAGCTCTGCTATCACCGCCTCATCGAGCGGGCCATCGCCCGAGGCTACACGCGCTTCGAGGCCGGGGCCCAGGGCGAGCACAAGCTCAAGCGCGGGCTGGTGCCCGCGTTCACCCACAGCGCGCACTGGATCCGTCATCCGGGGCTGGCCGCGGCGGTGGGGCGCTTCATCGACGAGGAGACCGAGGCGATCCGCCAGCAGGCGGCGGCCTATTCGGCCGAGGCTCCCTTTCGCGTCGAGGGCGGGGCCGCCCCCCGCGCGGATCCCGCGGTCGACCGCGGGGCCGAAGCTCCCTCGGCCCGCGATCAGGGCTCCGACCCGGACAGCGGACCTCGGACGTAGCGTCCGCCCGGTCCAGCCGATGGATCCCCGCGTGACTCCCCGATGATCGAGCCCGTCTACTTCTTCTACTTCCTCTCGGTCGGCGTGAGCATGCCGTTCTTTCCGCCGTTCCTGCGGGGTCTGGGGCTCTCGGGGCGCGAGATCGCGACGGTCCTGTCGGTGCTCCCCTTGCTCAACGTGGTCATGCCGTTCCTGTGGGCCTGGACCGCCGACCAGACCCGCCGCCACGCCCGGATCCTCGCCATCACCTGCTGCGGGGCGGGGCTGGGGTTCGTCCCGCTGGTGGCGGCCACCCGCTTCGCGCCGGTCTTCGCGAGCTATGCCGGGGCCGCGCTGTTCCTGGCGGGCATCGGCTCTCTGCTCGACGGGCTCGCCATCACGCGGGTGCGGGCGGGCGCCGATTACGGGCGCATCCGGGTGTGGGGCTCGATCGGGTACATCGTGTCGGCGACCGGGATGGGGGCCGTGCTGACCGCGCGCGGAGGACATCCGGCGGACCGGCTGGTGCCGGCGGCCATCGCCGCCACCTTGCTCGCGACCTTCGCGATCGCCGCCCGGCTGCGGGGCACCGGCGAGGCGGGCGGTCGCCCCAGGCTGCGCGACGTGCGGCGGCTGCTCGGCGATCGGCGGTTGCGGCTCCTGCTCACCGTGGCGCCGCTGCACTGGATCGGGTGCGCGCCTTACAACATCTTCTTCGGGATCTTCGTGCGGGATCGCCACCTGTCGCCGCTCGTGCTCGGAGCGGCTCTCTCGATGGGGGTGGTGGCGGAGATGCTGGCCTTGCTGGGATTCACGCGTCTCCGGGCGGTCTTCGCGGTCGAGACCCTCCTGGTGTTCGCCTTCGCGGGCACGGCGCTGCGCTGGGCCCTCATGCCCCTCGCGGTCCACGCCGGCGCCGGCGCTCTCGTCGGGTTGCAGCTCTTCCACGGCCTGACCTTCGGCCTTTTCTGGGGAGCGGGGATCGCCTGGATAGGCGAGACCGTTCCCCCCGCCCTGCGGGCCACCGGGCAGTCCCTCTTCGTGATGTCCATGCTCGGGATCGGGAACGTCCTCGGCTACGTCGTCACGGGCTGGGTCTACGATCTCGGCGGCGGCGTCGGGCCCGCCTTCCTGGGCGCGGCGCTCCTCGAGCTCGTCCCCCTCGCCCTCGTGGTCCGCGCCCGCCGGCTCCACCGCCGGGTCGCGCAGCAGCCGGGATGAGATCGCCCCGCGGTCGCGTCAGTTCACGGTCTCGGGGTTCGGCTTGACGATCGCCGGGGGCCTGGGCGCGGTGGGCGCCGCGACGGGGACCTGGGCGGTATACGCGAAGGTCAACTTGACCCCGTCGTGTCCGACCTGGACCGTGCCGCCGCTGGCGAGGGCCCCGAACAAGAGCTCGTCGGTGAGCGGTCGCTTGATCTCGTCCTGGATGACTCGCCCGAGCGGACGGGCGCCGTTCATCGGGTCGAAGCCCCGCTCCGCCAGGTAGGCCCGCGCCGCGGGGTCCACCTCGACCGTGACCTTTCGCTCGGAGAGCTGGGCCTGAAGCTCCGCCACGAACTTGTCCACGATGCGCAACATGACGCGCGAATCGAGCGGGGCGAAGTCGATCTTCGCGTCCAGCCGGTTCCGGAACTCGGGCGAGAAGGCCCGCTTGAAGGCCTCGTCGGTGTCGCCGAGCCGGGGATCTCCCTGACTGCCGAAGCCGGGCATCCGCCGGGACAGCTCCCGGGCCCCGACGTTGCTGGTCATGATGAGCACGATGTTCCGGAAGTCGGACTTGCGTCCGTTGTTGTCCGTGAGCGCGCCATGATCCATCACCTGCAGGAGCAGGTTGAACAGATCGGGGTGGGCCTTCTCGATCTCGTCCAGCAGGAGGACGCCGTGGGGCGTCTGGTGGATCGCGTCCGTGAGCAGCCCGCCCTGGTCGAACCCGACGTAGCCCGGCGGTGCGCCGATCAGCCGCGAGACCGTGTGCCGCTCCATGTACTCGGACATGTCGAAGCGGATGAACCCGATCCCGAGCACCTCGGAGAGCTGCTTGGCGAGCTCGGTCTTCCCGACGCCCGTGGGGCCCGCGAAGACGAAGCTGCCGATGGGCCGGGTCGGCGCCCCCAGCCCCGCCCGGTTCATCTTGATGGCCTGGGACAGGCGCTCGACCGCGGCATCCTGGCCGAAGATCCGCGCCTTGAGCTCGCTCTCGAGCCCCTGCAGGCGACTGCGATCGTCGGAGGCCACCCGCTTGGACGGGATCCGGGCGATCCGCGCCACCACGGTCTCGATGTCGGCCGCCCGCACCAGCCGCCGGGTGATCGCGCCCCCCGCGCCGGCGCCGGCCGCCGCCTTGGCGCCGGCTCTCCCGCTCCGGCCCACGACCTTCGCCGACGTGGACTTCCTGCCGGTCGGCAGCTTGGCGCCGGCTTCGGCGGCGGAGACCCATCCCTGGAGCTTGCGCGCCGCCCCCGCCTCGTCGATGAGGTCGATGGCCTTGTCGGGCAGCCGGCGGTCGTGCAGGTACCGCGAAGACAGCTCCGCCGCGGCGCGGATCGCCTGCTTGGTGTAGGTCACCTGGTGAAACTCCTCGTAGCGGCTCCGCAGGCCGCTGAGGATCGCGATGGTCTCCTCGACGCTCGGCTCCTCCACGTCGATCGGCTGAAACCGCCGGGCCAGCGCCCGATCCTTCTCGATGTAGCTGCGATACTCCTTGTGGGTGGTCGTGCCGATCACCCGCAGCCGCCCGGCGGCCAGCGCGGGCTTGATCAGGTTCGAGGCGTCCATGGCGCCGCCCGAGGCCGCTCCCGCCCCCACGATGGTGTGCAGCTCGTCGATGAACACGATGGCGTGCGGCTTCTCCTCGAGGGCGCGAATCACGCCCTTGAAGCGCTCCTCGAAGTCCCCGCGGTAGCGGGTCCCCGCGACCAGCGCCCCCATGTCGAGCGCGTAGATCACCGCGTCCTTCAACGACTCAGGGGCCTCGCCCATCTCGATCCGGCGGGCCAGCCCCTCGACGATGGCGGTCTTGCCCACCCCCGCGTCCCCGATGAAGAGCGGATTGTTCTTGCGCCGGCGGGCCAGCACGTGGAGCGCACGGTCGATCTGCTGCGCCCGCCCCACGAGCGGGTCGATCTCGCCGGCTCGGGCGCGCTCGTTCAGGTTCACGGCGTAGGCCTCGAGCGGATCGGCGGCCTCACCCTCCCCCGACGCCGAAGGCTCGCCGCTGTCCTCGGGAGGCTGGCTCGACTGCGTCTTGGCCGGCAGGAGCTTCGACACCCCATGGGAGATGTAGCTGACGATGTCGAGGCGGCTGATCCCTTCCTCCTTGAGGAACGACACCGCGTGGGACTCGGGCTCGCCGAACATCGCGACCAGCACGTTCGCCCCGGTGGCTTCGCTCTTCCCGGCCCCGAGCACGTGGTTGACGGCGCGCTGGACCACCCGCGCGAAGCCCAAGGTGGGCTGGGCGCGATCGCGCTCCTCCTCCGGGACCGGGGTGATCGAGGCGTCCAGGAACTTCTCCAGCTTCTGCTCGAGCCGCTTGACCGACCCACCGCACTGCTTGAGGAGCTCCGCGGTCGCCTCGTCCGACAGCAAGGCCAGCAGCAGGTGCTCGAGCGTCGAGAACTCGTGCCCACGGACGGTTGCGTCGTCGAGAGCACGCCGGATCGCGGTTTCGAGCTCAGGACTCAACATGACGTTTTTTCACTCCCACGGTGTGATCGTAGCGCACGCCCGACGAGCGACAAGGAAAACGCCGAGCCCGGTGGCTGGAAGGCCGAGCCGAAGGTGACTGCCGCCCTCAGGATTGCTTCCGCATCGAACATTTCAGGGGCATTTCGTGCTCGCGCGCGAACTCGGTCACCATGTGCACCTTGGTCTCCGCGAGATCGCGCGTGAAGACGCCGGCCACCCCGATCCCCTTGGTGTGCACGTGCAACATGATCTGCCGGGCGCTCTCGGCGTCGTGGTGGAAATAGCGCTGCAGCACGTAGACGACGAACTCCTGCGTGGTGTAGTCGTCGTTGTGGAGCAAGACTTCGTACAGCGGCGGACGCGTGACCTTGGGTTTGTCCAGGGTCTCGAGATCGCCTCGGCGTTCGGGCTCAGTGCTCTTCGGCTTGGCCACCGGTGAAAATGCCTTTCTCAGCTGCCTTCGGTATCAAACACCCGCGCCAAGGGTAGCGCAATCCGGCCAAACGGCCCGGCCAAGAGGCCTGCCGGTCGGCGCTGGGCCCGGGCTTCAGGGCCGCGGAGCGCGCCGAGCCGGGCGGGAGTCGAGACGCTCGAGCGCCCAGCGCGCGGCCTCGGCGACCACCTCGCTCGGATCGGCGCAGAGCCGCTCCACCAGCGCGCGCGCCGAGGCGTCGCGCTGGGCGCCGAGCGACAGGAGCGCGTTGCGCCGGAAACCGTGGTACTGCGCGCGGGCCACCGCCATCCCGGCGGACAGCCGACGAAAGTCCTCCTCCGACAGGCCCGCCATCTCCGCGGCGGTGAGGCTGGCCAGCGGGCGCGGCTCGAACCGGCGATCTCCGACCGGAATGTCGTCGCGGTTGAAGGGGCAGACGTCCTGGCAGATGTCGCAGCCGAAGACCCTGCCCGCGAAGCCGCGGCGGAGCGGGAGCGGCACCAGACCGCGGTTCTCTATCGACTGGTAGGACAGGCAGCGGCGCGCGTCGACCACCCCTGGCGAGGGAAACGCGCCGGTCGGGCAGGCCGAGAGGCAGCGGGTGCATTCGCCACATGCAAAGGGGTGGGGTTGGTCGTACGTATCCACCGCCCGATCGAGGAACATCACCGAGAGGGTCAACCACGACCCCAGCGTCGGATGAATGAGGAGCCCGTTCTTGCCGATCCATCCCAGCCCCGCCCGCTCGGCCCAGACCTTCTCCATCGCCACGCCGGTGTCCACGCATGCATAGGTCTCGAGCCCGGGCGACAGCTCGAGCAGCCGGCGCCGCAGGGCCCGCATGCGATCGCGGTGGGCGTAGTGGTAGTCCCGCCCTCGCGCGTAGCTCGCGATGCGGGAGCGCTCGGCGGCGGGGCGACGACACGGGATGCCGAGCGCCACCACGGTGCGGACGCCGGGCAGGACCTGCCCAGGATCGAGGCGCTCGGGCAGCCGCCGCCGCATCCAGTCCATGTCGGCGGCGTGACCGGCGGCGAGCCAGCGCTCGAGCGGCCCCGCATCGATGGGCTCCGGACGCGCGAACCCCACCAGGGTGAAGCGGCAGTCGCGAGCGGCCTGGCGAACGGCCGCCGCATCGAGCGCTGGTGGAGCGGGAGCTTCCAAGGGTGACCCTGGTTGACACGCTCCCCGCCCGAGGTCAAGGCCACCCTCTCCGGCCCCCGTTCCCCGCCCTCGTCCTCGTCTCCGTCCTCGTCCCCCGTCGCGCTTCGTCACTGCCGAAGGCCCGGCTGGGCCCGTCTGGCTCCCTCAGCCCAACTCCAGGCTCACCGCCACCCCCTGGATGGTCGCCGCGATGCGCACGGCGTCGTGGACCTGGTCCTCGGTGAGGCCGCCCGCCACGACCACGCGCTCGTGCGAGTCCATGCAGGTCCCACAGCCGTTGATGGCGCTCGCCGCCAGGGAGTAGAGCTCGAAGTCGAGCTTCGAGCCCGCCGGCTTCACCATGCGGTTCATGCGCAGGCGGGCGGGCTTCTGCGCGTAGTTGGTGTTGCCGACCAGGTGGCGGAAGCGGTAGTAAACGTTGTTCATCGCCATCAGCGCCGCGGCCGCCAGACCATCCTCGACGACGGCCGGCTCGACCGCCGCCCGCGCGTCGGCCAGGACCGCCGCCTGCAGGCGGGGGTTGCGGGAGGCGGCCGCCGAAGCCACCGCCACCCCCCAGCGCTGGGCGACGGACAGGGAGGACTCCGCCATGACCGACTGCAGGTTCAGCTTGAGGTCACGGGCAAGATCCGGGAGCTGATTGCGGAGCTGCTCCGTGGCGGGCATGGACATGGAGGTGGACATTGGTCTCGGGCTCTCTTTCTCGCGGAACGAATGAGGTGGACGGCGCGCACCAGGCGGCGGAATCGGCAATGGGGCGGATCCGGAGGGCCAGCGAGCGCGTGTCCGAGTCCGTGTTCGAGTTCGAGTGGGGCCAGCGAGGCAAGCGGGACGGCGTGCGTTGGTTCGCGACCCGGGAGCGCCGGCCTCTGGCCGCTGGCCACTCTCGAACACGAACACGAACTCGAGCCCGCGCCTCCCCTCCTCACGCCGCGGACAGGGTGGCCTCACCCTTGGTCCAGTTGCAGGGGCACAGCTCGTCGGTCTGGAGCGCATCGAGCACCCGCAGGACCTCGTCCACGTTGCGGCCGACGTCGAGATCGTTCACCGAGGCGAAGCGGATGACGCCCTCCGGATCGACCACGAACGTGGCGCGCAGCGGGACACCGGCTTCGCGGTGCAAGATCCCCAGCGCCGAGGAGAGCTCGCGCTTGATGTCCGCCAGCATCGGGAACGGCAGGGTGCGCAGATCCGGGTGATCCTTGCGCCAGGCCAGGTGCACGTACTCGGAGTCGATGCTGGCGCCCAGCAACTGGGCGTCGCGATCGGCGAAGTCCGGGTTCTTGCGGCCGAAGGCCGCGATCTCGGTCGGGCAGACGAACGTGAAGTCCTTCGGCCAGAAGAACACCACCTTCCACTTGCCCGCGAAGTCGTCGCTCGAGATCTCCTGGAACTCCTTGCCCTTCTCGGTCGAGACCACCGCCTGCATGCGAAAGGTCGGAAACCTGTCTCCTACGGTCAACATGAGCTTTCTCCTCGTGAAGTGTGACGTGTGCGCGCGACGCCGGCGTTGGCCCCGAAGAGCCGGCCGACCCGCAGCTTCTTCTTCTGCTGGGGCAGGACCAGACGTCCTCGCCGTGCAGGGTTGAATATGGTCACCCCTGGCGGCGGGGCCAAGACATTGATGGTTTCAGTGTGATAGCTTTTGGTTATCGTGCGCCCCGCGCCCCTCCCGGTGACCCTCCGGCAGCTGCAGTACCTGGTGGCGGTGGTCGATCAGCGGACGTTTCGCCGGGCGGCCGAGGTGTGTGGGGTCTCGCAGCCGGCGCTGAGCGCGCAGATCGCGACGCTCGAGAGCGCCCTCGACGTGCAGCTCCTCGAGCGCGATCGTCGCTCGGTCCGCCTGACCCCGGCGGGCAAGCAGGTGCTCGAGCGCGCCCGGCGGCTGCTGGTGGAGGCGGAGGATCTCTCGGACGCCGCCAGATCCCTGTCCGACCCCCTGTCGGGCGAGCTGCGCATCGGGATCATCCCCACCATCTCGCCCTACCTGCTGCCCCAGATCGTTCCCGCGCTCCGGCGCCAGGCGCCCCGCCTCACGCTGTACTGGATCGAGGAGCGGACGGACACGCTGGTCCGCAAGGTCGAGGCCGGTGAGCTCGATGCCGCCCTGCTGGCCCTCGAGGCGCGGCTCGGGGATTTGCAGCAGCTCGCGCTCGGCCGGGATCCCTTCGTGCTGGCGATGGCCCCCGTCCACCGGCTGGCGGCGCGCACCACGCCGGCCCGCCTCGACGAGCTCGACGGGGTCGATCTCCTGCTGCTCGATGACGGGCACTGCCTGCGGGAGCAGGCCCTGGCGGCCTGCAAGCGCACCGACGCCCATGAGCTCGACTTCCGCGCCACCAGCCTGCCCACGCTGGTTCAGATGGTGGCGGCCGGAACCGGCGTCACCTTGCTGCCGAGGCTGGCGATTCCGGTCGAGACGCACAACACGCGGCTCACCCTCCGCCGGTTCGCACCGCCGGTTCCCGAACGCACGATCGGGCTGGTCTGGCGCAAGGGCTCCTCGGCCTCCCCTGCCCTCGAGGTGGTTGGTGAGACCATCCGCGGTACCCTCGCCCGCATGGAGCCCAGGCTCGAGAAGGCCCTGCCCTGAGCGGCGAGCCCTCAGGCCGCGAACAGACGGCCGAGGAGGGGCCATCCCCAGAGCGCGCCGAGGCAGAGCGCGAAGGTGCCGGTCGCGGTGCCGAGCCAGCGGTCGACACCGGGGCGGCGGCCGAGACGCGACAGAGGCCACCCCGCCAGGCCCGAGAGCAGCGCCATCCCGAGGATGGAGCCGAAGCCGAAGAGGCCCACGGTGATCAGGCGCCCGGCCACGGTCGGAAAGCGACTGGCCACCAGCGCCGTCACGGCCCCACTTCCGGCGAGCCCATGCACGAGACCGACCGCGAGCGGCCGCCGGAAGACCGTGGCAGGGACGCCCGGACGCCGCCGGACCTGCCAGCCACCGACGAGATGGGGATGGGCGTGTGCACCCGCGTGGGCATGGGCATCGGCATGGGCACGAGGGGGTCCGGCCGGCGCGGTGACCAGCGTGTCAGCGACCCCGCGCCCCCAAGCCCGGCGCACGGAGCGGCCCCCGAGCAGCACCAGCATCACCGCCACGCCCAGCTCGAACGCATCCGCCAGGCGGTCGGGCAGGCCCGTCCCCAGCACCGCCAGCGCCGTGGCGACCGCCAGCAAGGACAGGGTGTGCCCGACGCCCCACAGGACGCCGAGCCACGCTCCCGCTCCCCCCGTGCGGGGCTCGGTCATGAGGGTCGACACCGCCGCCAGGTGGTCGGGCTCGAGGGCGTGCCGCATCCCGAGCGCCAGCCCCACCGCCCAGAACGACCAGGTGGACATCGAGACCAACGACATGCGCGTGCGTCGTTCGTAGCACGAATTTCCAAAGACGTACTCCCATTTTGCGGTGGAGCAGGCAGCTGGCCGGACCCCGCTGCCGGACCCCGCTGCCGTGCCCCGCGCGCCGCGCGCCGGAGGTGGACCACCGCCGAAGGTGGACGACCATTGTCGGCTGCGAAAAAATGACACAGGCGGCGGACCGCGGGAGTCTGATAGACGCACGAAAGATGTCCCGCGCCCGGTCGCCACAGCATCCGAACCGCATCAACTTCGGTTGGCTGCTGAGGCTGCGCGGCTGGATGGTGGCCGGGCAGTTCTTGGCCATCGCGGGCGCTCGGCTGGGGCTGGGGCTCGACCTTCCGGTCGGGGCGCTGCTCGCCATCGTGGCCGCGGAGGCGGCCCTCAACGTGGCCGGCGCGCTCGCGCAACGCCGGCGCGAGCCCAAGGAGTGGTGGCTGGTGGCCATCATGGCCTGCGACATCGTCTCGTTCACGAGCCTCCTCTCCCTCACCGGGGGTCCCTCCAACCCCTTCAGCTTCCTGTACCTGGTGCAGATTGCCCTGGCGGCGATCACGGTGCGCGCCGGCTGGTCCTGGGCGCTCACGGGGCTCGCGCTCCTCGGCTCGGCGGTGCTGTTCGTGGTGCCGGATCGCTGGCACCTTGGTTTGCCTGCTGGAATGCCTGGAGCTCCTCCTGGGAGCGCGCAACACCCCCACTCCATGGAGCTGGACATGGAGCTGCACCTGCGCGGGATGTGGGTGGCCTTCGGCGTTGCGGCGGCCTTCATCGTGTACTTCCTGTTCCGGGTGCGGCACGCCCTCGAGCGCCGGGAGGCCGAGCTGGCCGAATCGCGGCGCGCCACTGCGCGGCAGGAACGGCTCGCCTCACTGGCCACCCTGGCGGCCGGGGCCGCGCACGAGCTCGCCACGCCGCTCGCCACCATCGCCGTGGCGGTCAAGGAGCTCGAGCGCGGCCAGCGGGCGTGGGACGGGACCCTGGCGGCGACGGGCGACGCCCTCGCCGACGTGCGCCTCATCCGAGAGCAGGTCGATCGCTGCCGGGGCATCCTCGAGCGCATGTCCTCCGACGCGGGCGAGAGCGGCGGCGAGGCCTGGGCACCGTTGACGATTCCCGAGCTCGTGCGCACGACCTTGCTCGGGCTTTCGGGCACCGCTCCAGTTCGCCAGGAGCTCGCCGCCGAGGTGTTGCCCCTGCGGGTCCGGGCTCCGCAGCGCGCGCTGGCCCAGGCCCTGCGCGGGCTCGTGCGGAACGCCCAGGAGGCGGCACCGGAAGGCGAGCCGGTCCACCTGCGGGTGCAGACGTCGAGCGCGCGCCTGATCTTCAGCGTCGAGGACCGCGGGCCGGGCATTCCCGCCGAGACGCTCGAGCGGCTCGGTGAGCCCTTCTTCACGACCAAGCCCGCCGGGGTGGGCATGGGCCTCGGGATCTTCCTGGCCCGCGCCGTCGCCGAGCGGCTCGGGGGAAGCCTGCACATCGACTCCCGCATAGGCAGGGGCACGGTGGCCGAGCTCAGCTTGCCGATCGAGACGGAGCGATGACCGGGCGCACGCTCTTGCTGGTGGACGACGACGAGGCGTTCCGTGAGCGGATGGCCCGCGCCATGCGCACGCGAGGCTTCGAGGTGTGGACGGCCGACGGGCAGGACAGCGCGCTGCGAGCCGCCGCGACCCACCGGCCCGAGGTGGCGATCATCGATCTGCGGCTCCCCAAGGGCAGTGGGCACGAGGTCGCCCGGGGAATCGCGGCCGCGAGCCCCGAGACCCGGCTGGTGATCCTGACCGGGTACGGGAGCATCGCCTCGGCGGTCGAGGCGATCCAGGGCGGCGTCGATCAGTACCTGAGCAAGCCGCTCGACGCGGACGAGCTGGTGGCCGCCATCGACAAGCTGGAACGGGGTCGGCGCGCGCCGCTCCCCCCGGCGACCGAGGGGACCCCCTCCCTGGCCCGCGCCGAGTGGGAGCACATCCAGCGGGTGCTGGGGGATTCCGGCGGAAATGTGTCGGAGGCGGCGCGACGACTGGGAATCGCTCGCCGCACGCTGCAGCTCAAGCTCAAGAAGTACCCGCCGAAAGTCTAGAAAGGGATCCGGACGAAGCGCATGGCGCGCCCGGCCCGGAGCCACCCATACTGGTGAGGACCATGTTCGAACGTCGTTCTTTGCGCTGGGCGGCGGCGGCGCGGCGCGCGGCGACGCCGGGCTGGCTGGCGGTGGTGCTGGTCCTGATTTCTGCGGTGACCTCGATGGCCGGATGCGGCGGTGACGGCGCGGCCGGAGGGGGTGGGCTCCTGGCCAAGGAAGACCTGATGGATCCCGCCGCCTGCAAGGGTTGTCATCCCCAGCAGTTCGCGGACTGGCAGTCGAGCATGCACGCCTACGCCGCCGAGGACCCGGTCTTTCGGGCCATGAATCGACGGGCCCAGCGGGCCACCCCGGCGCTGGGGCAATTCTGTGTGCGCTGCCACGCGCCGGTCGCGGTGGCCGAGGGGCTGACCGCCGACGGCCTGAACCTCGACGGGCTGCCCGCCAAGACCCGCGGGGTGACCTGCTACTTCTGTCACTCGGCCGCGTCGGTCAACGGTACCCACGACAACCCGCTCGCCCTCACCAAGGACGGGACTCTCTTCGGGCCGTTCGCCGATCCGGCGGCGGCCCCGCACCGCTCGCAGTACTCGCAGCTCCTCGACTTCAGTCAGGCCGCCTCGGCCGCGGCGTGCGGGACCTGCCACGACATCACGAACCAGCACGGGATCGCGCTCGAGCGCACCTACCAGGAGTGGCAGCAGACGCTGTTCGAGGACCCCGCCGTCGGTCAGACGTGTGCGCGTTGCCACATGCCGGCCAGCGACGGACCGGCGTCGACCACGTCCCCCACCAAGATCCGCGCGCTGCGCGGTCACGCCTTCCCCGGGGTCGACGTCGCCCTGACCGGGGCGCCGGCCGGCGCCGCTGGGTCCGCCGATGTCGCGCGGCAGGGGGTGCAGGATTCGCTCGACACCACGTTGCAGGGAACGCTGTGCCTCACCGACGCCAACACCATCGAGGTGACGCTCGACAACGCCGGTGCCGGGCACGCCTGGCCGAGCGGAGCCACCCAGGATCGGCGGGCGTGGGTCGAGGTCACCGCCTACGTCGGGGACCGGGTGATCTACCAGAGCGGTGCCGTCCCGGCCGGCGGGACGGTCGAGACCCTCGGCGATCCCGACCTGTGGCTGATTCGCGACTGCATTTACGATGGCCAAGGGCAATCGGTGCACGACTTCTGGGCCGCCGAGTCCATCGCGAAGAGCAACCAGATCCCGGGGCCCGTGAAGGCCACCATCAAGGACCCGACCTCCTTCAGCCGCTCTCACGTGCGCTACCTCTATCCGGGCCAGGGCCACGGGACCCTACCCGAGCGGCCAGATCGGATCACCATGCACGTCTTCATCAAGCCGGTGGGCGACGACGTCCTCGCGGATCTGGTGGCCTCCGGCGATCTCGACCCCAGCGTCGTCCCGACCGTTCCGACCTTCGAGGTGAGCTGGGGGAGCACGGTGGACTGGACCTCGGCGGCCGAGGCCCCGATCGATATCCAGACCCGTGCCCCCGTGTCCGGCGTCACCTGCGTGGGCCCGCAGACCCAGCAATACCGCATGCTCGACACCGTCGCCGAGACCCGCAGCACCTGCAGGAACTGACGCGCCCGAACGTGCTTCCGACAGGTCCTCACGAGTCCGGGCCCAGGAGCCCGTCCTCGTCCTCGTCCTCGTCCCGGGGTCAGGAGCCGGCGGCGCCGCCGAGGCTGTTCGACCCGGCGGCGCCCGCGGTTCCGCCAACGCCGCCTTCACCGGGGCCGCCGCCGCCGGACTCGCCGCCGGCACCTCCGGCGCCGCCCTCGCCGCCAGGCCCCGATGATCCAGACTCGCCGCCGGCGCCAGAGGTGCCTCCGTTGCTGCCGCCGGTGGGGGTGGCGCCACCAGAGCCGCTTGGACCGTAGGCGGATTCGCAGACGAGGTTCTGGCAGGTCAGGCCCGAGGAACAGTCGCTATCGATCTCGCAGCGTTCCCCGGCGCTTTGCTTGCAGGATGCCCAGGCGAAGAGGCCAACGACGAGCAGGGCCGAGTAACCCCAGCAACGGTGACGTTGACCGGGCAGGCGGACGGAAGAGATCGGAGTGGAGCTCATGAGGTGGTCCTCGGTTAGCACGCGGAGCCCGCTGACGTCCACTCGGCGGTGCCGTTTGCGCGGCCCAGTTGCACGCACATCAACGGGAGCGGCAGGCTCGCCTCGTCCTCGGAATTCGGATACGGTTCGACCATGTCTCGGACGTCCTCGCGTCTCGATCTTCGACTCTCGACCGCGGCGTTGTTGGTCCTGGCCGGCGGCGCCGCGGCCGCTGCACCCTCCGCCTCCCCCGCCGCGACACCAGCGCACGTGACGCCGGTTCCTCCCGAGGGGCCACCGCCGGGTGCCAAGCCGCCGTCCGGGAAGCTCGCCCCCGCGAAGTCCCCGCCGCCGCTCGCTCCACCCCACGTCACGCCCTCGAAGCGGATTGGCGCCACCGAGCGCGACGCCCGCGCGTTCCTGGCGATCGTGAGCCCGCTCGTGATCTCGGTTTCCGCCACCGCCGCCGAGATCGACTGGGTGGCGGCGACCGATGTCACGCCCGAGCACACCGGAGCCATGACCGGCGCCGACCGCGCGCTCGCGACCCTCTCCGGCGCGAAGATCATCGTCGAGCGCTGCAAGACCCTCCTCGCCCACGAGAAGGAGCTGGACGAGCTGACCGCCCGCCAGCTGCGCAAGCTGCTCCTCGGGGCCGCCGAGTCGCCCGGCACCATCCCCGAGATCGTCGCACGCCGCATCGAGGCCGAGTCGAACCAGCGGGCCACCCAGGACGGCTTCACCTTCTGCGAGATCAACCGGCCCGGCGGCGGATGCCTGCGTCCCCTCACGGCCAACGCCATAGACGACACGCTCGCCAGGTCGCGGGTCCTGTCCGAGCGCCTGCGCGCCTGGAACGTCTCGAAGGAGATCGGGCGTCCCCTGAAGGCGGGCCTGGCGAACCTGCAGAAGCTGCGCAACCAGGTCGCCCGCGAGATGGGCTACGCGTCCTTCTTCGCGCTCGAGGTGGCGGACTACGGCATGTCGGTCGACGAGATGATGCGCCTGCTCGACGACATGCTCGCCACGACGCGCCCGCTGTACGAGGGCCTGCACTGCCTGGCCAAGCACACCCTCGCCAAGCGCTACGGACAGCCGGTCCCCCGCTCGCTGCCCGCCCACTGGGTCGGCAATCGCTGGGCCCAGCGCTGGCCGGGCATCGTCGAGGAAGCCAACCTCGACGCCTACTTCAAGGGCGCCGCACCCGAGACCATCGTCAAGAGCGCGGAGCGCTTCTACACCTCGCTCGGCTTCCCGCCGCTGCCGCCGGCCTTCTGGCAGCGCTCGGATCTCTACCCGGTCCCCGCCGGCTCCCCCCGCAAGAAGAACAGCCACGCCTCGGCCTGGCACATCGATCACGAACAGGACGTGCGGTCGCTGATGAGCGTCGAATCGAACCAGCAGTGGTTCGGCACCGCCCACCACGAGCTCGGGCACATCTACTACGATCTCGCGTACACCCGCCCCGAGGTGCCGCCCATCCTGCGCGAGGGCGCCAACCGAGCATTCCACGAGGCCATCGGCGAGCTGGCGCGCCTCGCCAGCGAGGAGACGCCGTACCTCGAGAAGGTGGGCGTGCTGCCCGGTTCGGCCCGGCCCGACCCGACCGGCTGGCTCTTGCAATCGGCGATGGACTCCATCGTGTTCCTGCCCTTCTCGGCGGGGACCATGAGCCACTTCGAGCGCGACCTCTACGAGAAGGAGCTGCCGCCCGAGCAATGGCAAGACCGGTGGTGGCAGTACGCGGCCGAGTTTCAGGGGATCGTGCCGCCGTCGCCACGTCCGGCCGAGCTCTGCGACGCGTGCACCAAGACCCACATCAACGACGATCCGGCGCAGTACTACGACTACGCGCTGGCCACGCTCATCAAGTTCCAGCTCCACGATCACATCTGCACGCAGATCCTCCATCAGGACGTGCGGGCGTGCAGCTACTTCGGCGAGACGCGGGTGGGCGATTTCCTGCGCAGCATCTTGACCCTCGGCGCCACCCGCGACTGGCGGGCGGTGATCCAGGAAGCCACCGGCGAGGAGATCTCCCCGCGCGCGATGATGCGATTTTACGAGCCGCTCCTGGCCGAGCTGGCGCAGAGGAACCTGGGGCGCGAGTGCGGCTGGGACCGCTGAGTCGGCGCCGGGCGCGCGTGGCGGTGGGGCTGGCCTGCGCCGCCGCCGCGCTGGTGATGGGCGCGAGCTCCACGCGCGGGCTCGGCCCGGCGCGCCCCGCCTCGCCGGTGGCGCGACCGTGGTCGGGACTCGGCAGGCCGCCGGCGGCCTCGGGCGATCGGCTCGGCGTCGACGCGGGCGCGGGCCCGGGCACGACGGAAGGGGCGCCGGGTGGCCCGGGCGCGGAGCCACGTGCGATCGCCGCACCACCTGGGCGCGAGATGTACCGGCAACGGGGTGTGGCGCTCGGGATGTTCGCCGAGGACGTGAGCTTCTCGTACGCCCCGCTGCTCGAGGAGATCGCCGGGCTCGGGGCCACCCACGTCGCCCTCGTCGTCCCCATCTATCAGACCAACGGCCGCAGCAGCGATCTCGCGCTGCACACCCGGTATTCCCCGACGCTCGGGTTGCTGGCCGACACCGTTCGGGTGGCGCGCCGCGAGCGCCTCGAGGTCACCGTTTTCCCCATCGTGCGCCTCGCGGATCCCGGGCCCGGCGAGTGGCGGGGCAACCTGGCGCCGCAGGACGTCCGGGCGTGGTTCGCGCGGTACGGCGAGCTGCTGGGCGATCTGGCCGCGGTGGCCGCACAGACCGGCGCCACCCGGCTCGCGATCGGCAGCGAGCTGTCGAGCCTCGATGCCAGGCTCGACGCCTGGCGTCCACTCCTCGAGCGGGTGCGAGCAATCTATCCGGGGCGGCTGCTCTACTCGGCCAACTGGGATCACTTCAAGGACGTCCCGCTCTTCGACCTCGTCGACGAGGACGGGCTGGTGGCCTATTTCCCTCTGCGCTCCTCCGCGAAATCCCCGCTCGACGACGCCGCCCTGGTCACGGCCTGGCGGGGGGTGCAGGCCGAGATCCTCGGGTGGCACCGGGCCCGCTCGCAGGGGGCCCGCTCGATCGACAGGCCGCATCCGCTGGTCCTCACCGAGGTCGGCTATCGGTCGCGCGCGGGAGCCACCGCGGAGCCCTGGGACGAATCGTCGGGAGGAATCGTCGATCTCGAGGAACAACGCCGGGCCTTCGCCGCCTTCCGCAAGGTCTGGTCTGGCGGCCCCCAGCTGGACGGGATCTACGTCTGGAACTGGTACGGGTACGGCGGTCCGACCAGCACCGGCTACACCCCGCGCGGCAAACCCGCCGCCGCCGAGATCCGCCAGCTCCTCCAGGACCTGTAGGGACGCGCCTTCGGCGCTCGCGGGAAGGGGCGGACCCCTCCCCGCGGGCCCCTCCCGGCGACCACGAGAAGCGGGCCAGGATCTGCTTGGCCCGCGTGGTCTCCGGTTGGCAAAGCCAACCTCCGATCCACTG
>CAZIOH010000115.1:0-19437 GCA_964540815.1 uncultured Myxococcales bacterium
TGCGCCGGCTCTGCTCCGAGCTTCGCGACGCCTCCGCCCAGCTCGCGAACCAGATGAGACGCACGCCGACCGCGCAGATTCACGGCGAAGCCAGGAAGCGCCTGCGTTCCCTTCTCGGCGAGTCCTTCGCGTAGGAGATGGCTGCCGCATTGAACGGGGTTGTGAGCGGTCCCCTGGCGCGGCGAAGCGTCTCAAAGAACCTGGAGGTAGGCGACCAGGGCGGCTCGCTCGGTCGACACGTTCGGCCGGTCGGCATGGATCCCGTCGGTCGTCAGCACGGGTGGCAGCGGGAGGGGAGGCGGAAACAGCGCCTCCACCCGCTTGAACAGCTCCTCGTAGTGGATGGCGACCGCCTCGAGCGTGGCGGCGCTGTTGTTGTGGAAATATGGCGCCGTCCTGGAGATTCCATGCAGGGGCGAGGTGTCGAACTTCTGCCAGTCGTCCTCGAACTCCTCGCCGCAGGGCAGGTGGGCGCACGACCCGTCCGGGGCCAGCGGCGCGGAGGCGACGTAGCCGCTCAACAGCGCGCGGCCGGGATCGGAGGAGGTCCGGCGGGCCTTGTAGCCGTCGGTGAACGAGATCTCGTAGGTTTGTTGGTTTGGCACCAGCCCGGCCGGGCAGGCGCCAAAGTCCCAGCGAGCGGGCGAAACCGTGTCGACGGAGCGGGGACAGGCCACCAGATCATCGAAATAGCGGCGAATCATCACGAGTGGCCTGCTCAGTCCCGGTCCGCCGTGGCATTGGGTACAGGCCCGTTGAAAGACCACCTTGCCCGCCGCCTGCAATTCGGTCAGCGGGGGCTCGGCGGTGGCGCGAAGGCCGGTCTCGTACGCGGTCACGTCGTCCAGCATCTTCGGGGTAGGGTCCACCGCGACCTGTGAGTGACTCTGGAACGCGCCGAGGGCCTGGTGCTGAAGCGTGTCCACGCGTCCGTCGAGTTGGTAGCCACCCTGCGGGTTGGGACCGCGCGGCCACGTGGGACCGTCACGATCGGGGCCTGACGAGACGACGTTCAGCACGCTCGGAACGGCTCTCCACACGTCGGTGAACGTCGCCGTCGACACCGCGTAGTTCTCCGCCGACTGGCACGGCGCCGGGACGCCCGCGGTCGTGCAGCTGGTGGGCTCGACGAGCTTGATGTTCGCCGGCAGCGGCATCCGTATTCGAAACAGCCCGTTGCTCCGCAAGTTCGTGTAGTCGGCCGCGAGCGGTCCATTGGCGGCAAAATCATCCGCGTCGATCGGCCGAAACAGGGGATCGTCGATCCCGGTCGCGACCATCTGTTGGTATCGCGCCTCGACGTCGACGGGACCGACCTGGAAGCCGCTGGCGTCCGTGTGGCAGTCGGAGCATGCGCGGCCGTTCCCGCCAAGCCCGGGCGGCGTCCGATCGTGAAAGAGCGCCTCGCCCGCCACAGAGTCGCCGGCGGGCGGCGACGAGCAGGCGAGCGTGGCCAGCACGCCCATGATCACGAATCGCGCGTCGCATCCCTTCGACACCCCACCCACCGAACCCATGAGCGCTGACTACACGACTTCGACCCACGAGGGAAGCGGCTTGGGGTCAAGACTTCGTTAACAAGGGCTTCTCCCGGCGGCCCGAGCGCGAGCACAGGAACCGACGCAGGCCTTCCCTTTTCAGGGCTCCGAAGGGCACGGCCGACTTCGGCCCATCCATCGGGAGCCCCGAGAGCGGAAGACCCAGATTGACTCTTCCCATGCTCACCTTCGCCTTGGAATGACGCCGTCCTCGGCATCGCCGCGGGAGCCATCGATTTTGTCCACTGGGTACCCGCAAAGATCCCACGGTGAGGTCTTGGCCGCGGGTCCGCCGCAGCGAGTCCGTGGTCCATGGACGCTTCTGCGCATGCATGGCCCACGCCGAGGCCCGCCTGGAGCGCTGCCTGCTCGGCGGGGGGGCATGTCGGCAGGCGCGTTGAGGACCAGCAGTTCACCTTCACCGAGTCGCCATCAGTGCGCTGTATCAGCCGGGGGGGTGGGGGCTGCCGAGCTGAGGACCGCTACGGTGGTGCCCGACGGGCGGTTCCGAGACGGGAGCAGCCGGGATCATTTGTCGGTGGCCCGCGGGTGTCCAACGCCCGCATGCGTGACGAGCACGATCACCTTCAGGGGGTTGGGGCAGTACCAGATTCGACCCCCGCGTAACCTCGTATTGCCATTGCTCGAACTCCCTCCGCAGGTGGCCGCGGTGTTGGTCAAGACGCCCGAGGCGCAGCTCTGCATGTCCCGCAAGTGGATCGAGTATGCCGTCGGCCGGGATCTGACCGCTCCGGACAGCGCCGCGGTCGATGACGCACACCGCTGGTTCGCAGGGTCCGGCTTCAACCTGCGCGAGCTGATCGCGGGTGTCACCCAGACCGACCTGTTCCTGACCAACCCGCCCTTGTGCACGCCGGGTCTGGACCAAACCTGCAATGACAATCCGATTGTCTCGTCCTTCCACGGCCATTGCACCGAAGCCCTGCGCTGCGTTTGCGGCAGCGGGTGTTCCCTGAATGCGACCACCGGACGCTGCCTGTAGAGGAGGCCGAGCAGGCCACCGTCGAGCGGCCGGTCACCTCCGCGCGACGACGTCGAAGCGATCGAGATTCGTCACCTTGGTCCAGGCCGCCACGAAATCTCGGACGAACTTGTCTCGCGCGTCCGAGCTGCCATAGACCTCCGCCAGCGCCCGCAGCTGCGAATTCGAGCCGAAGACGAGATCGACGCGCGTGGCGGTCCACTTCACCGCACCGGTCTGGCGGTCGCGACCTTCAAAGGTGTCCTTCGCGTCCGACACGGCTCGCCACTCCGTGCCGGGGTCGAGGAGGTTCACGAAGAAGTCGTTGGTCAGCGCCTCGGGCCTGATGGTGAAGACGCCATGCTTGGAGCCTCCGGCGTTCGCACCGAGCACGCGCAGACCACCAACCAGCACCGTCAGCTCGGGCGCGGTCAGCGTGAGGAGCTGCGCCTTGTCGATCAGCAGCCCTTCGGCCGGTACCCTTTGTGCAGTCTCCGGGTAGTTGCGGAAGCCGTCGGCGAATGGCTCAAGCATGGCGAACGACGCGGCGTCGGTCTGCTCAGGCGTCGCATCGGTGCGTCCTGGCGTGAACGGCACCGTCAGCGTGTGGCCCGCGTTCTGCGCCGCTCGCTCGATGCCAGCGGCGCCGCCGAGCACGATCAGATCGGCGAGCGAGATCTGCTTGCCTCCTGGCACGGCGTCGTTGAACGCGCGCTGGACACCTCCGAGGATCCCCAGAACCCTCGCGAGCTCCAGGGGCTGATTGACCGCCCAGTCCTTCTGCGGTGCGAGGCGAATGCGGGCTCCGTTCGCGCCGCCACGCTTGTCGGAGCTACGGAAGGTGGACGCCGAGGCCCACGCGGTCGAGACCAGCTGCGAGACGGACAGCCCGGACGCGAGGAGCTTGCTCTTGAGAGCGACGATGTCCGCGGCGTCGACCAGCGGGTGGTCGACCCTCGGCACCGGATCTTGCCAGATGAGCTGTTCGGCCGGAACCTCGGGACCGAGATAGCGCGTGCGGGGGCCGAGGTCGCGGTGCGTGAGCTTGAACCACGCGCGTGAGAAGGCGTCGGCAAACTCTTGTGGATGCTCGAGGAAGCGTCGCGAGATCTTCTCGTACGCTGGGTCCAACCGCAGCGCGAGATCGGTCGTCAGCAGGGACGGCGCGATCCGCCTCGATGGGTCGTGGGCATTCGGGACCGTACCAGCCCCTGCGTCCCCCTTCGGCCTCCACTGATGCGCGCCAGCCGGGCTCCTGGTCAGCTCCCACTCATAGCCGAACAGGTGCTTGAAGAAGTCCTGGCTCCACCTCGTGGGCGTGGTGGTCCAGGTGACCTCGAGGCCGCTCGTGATCGCGTCACAGCCTTTGCCAGTCCCAAAGCTGCTCCTCCAACCCAGCCCCTGCTCCTCGATGCTCGCGTCCTCCGGATCTGGGCCGACGTGCGAGGTGGGTGCGGCGCCGTGGGTCTTCCCGAAGGTGTGCCCACCGGCGATCAACGCAACGGTCTCTTCATCGTTCATGGCCATGCGCGCGAAGGTCTCGCGGATGTCCTTGGCCGCCGCCATCGGATCGGGGTTACCGTTCGGCCCCTCCGGGTTGACGTAGATGAGGCCCATCTGCACCGCGGCCAGCGGGTCTGCCAGCTCCCGGTGCCCCGAGTAGCGCTTGTCGTCGCCGAGCCAGGTCTTCTCCGCACCCCAGGAAACGTCTAGATCCGGCTCCCAGACGTCCTCGCGACCTCCGCCGAAGCCGAAGGTCGGCAGCCCCATCGTCTCGAGGGCGACATTTCCGGTCAGGATGAACAGGTCGGCCCAGGAGATCTTGCGGCCGTACTTCTGCTTCACCGGCCAGAGCAGCCGATGCGCCTTGTCCAGGTTGACGTTGTCCGGCCAGGCGCTGAGTGGTGCGAAGCGTTGCTGGCCGCGCCCCCCACCGCCGCGGCCGTCGCCGATGCGGTAGGTGCCGGCGCTGTGCCACGCCATGCGGATGAAGAATGGCCCGTAGTGGCCGAAGTCCGCCGGCCACCAATCCTGAGACGCGGTCATCAGCGCCGCGAGGTCTTGCTTCAGCGCCGCGAAGTCGAGGCTCTGAAACTCCTTGGCGTAGTCGAAGTCCGGGCCCATGGGGTTGGATCTCGACGAGTGCTGATGCAGGAGATCCAGCCGCAGCTGGTCCGGCCACCAATCGCGGTTCGAGGTGCCGGCGCCGATGGCGTGGTGAAATGGACACTTTGATTCAGTTGGCATGGGGTCATCTCCTTGGCGTCACCCGGCGCTGGCCGGGCCTGGCGTGACCCAGACAATGAGCCCTCGGCGATGAGCGGTCCAAGACCAAATTGCGACCACACTGATAGCCAGATCCTATCAATGCGCGGGACGGTCGCTCCCGACTCCGTGTTCATCCTGCCTGGTGCATGGTCGCGCAAGGGGTTGCTCGAGCGTCTCTCCCCGGCCGAGGCGGCGGACCCATCGGCGTAGGCGGACCCAGGCGACCACGCGGCGAGACTGCCCGATGCGTCCTCGCGCAGAGGACGGTCCCCCAAGCCGGACAGCGCGGGTTTCCCCGCCCTGCGCTCGGGCGGTCAAGGGGCCGCGGCCACGGTGGTGATGTTCCGGTTCGTCACGTACAGGAACTTGCCAGATGGATGCATGACGATGGCCCCCGCGCGCTGATTCCCCTGGCTGTCGGTCGGATCCTTCAGCGTCGTGAGCATGAACCCCTGGGTCAACATATCGTTCGCCAGGGAGAAGGCGAGCAGCTTGTTGCCCCGCTCGGTCGAGACGTAAAGCCAGGGCTTCGTCGGGTGCCAAGCCGAATGTCGGGGGCCGATTCCCGGGGGCATCACGATGGTCTGCTTGTGCGTGAGCACGCCCTGGTCGAAGGTGAACAGGTGAATGTGCCCCAGATCTTCCGGCGAGCCCGCCATCACCTGCCCGGGGTCGTTCCCGCGGTCACAGATCACGACGTACTTGCCCGTGGGGTCGACGCGGATCTGGTGGACGAACGCCCCGAGGTCGAGGCCCGTTCCGCCGTCTGCCGTTCCCCCGTCTGCGGTGGCTTGTGGGACCTCGGCTCCGAGTTGGCCGTCGGCGCCGAGCGCGACGACCGTGTATTTTCTGGTTGCGTTGCCAACAGCCAGCAAATAATTGTCCATTGGTGCGACCTGGATGTTGATGCTGCGCATGTTCGAGGGCGTGATCATGTTGAGCAGTGTCAGCCCTCCGGTCGCTGGATCGACGCCGTAGGAATACAGGAAGTGGCTCGTCGTCGTGGTCGCCGACACGTAGGCGAACTTCCTCATCGAATCGAAATCGCCGAACTGCACGATCTGCTTGGTGTCGGTGGTCCCCGTCATCTTGCTGAGCCCGCCGGCGGCGTCGAGGCCGAACCGCCAGATCGTCTGTCCCACGCTCGCATAGACGATCGACGCCGCCGAGGGAGCGGGGGTCTTGATCGCTCCGACCCACCAAGCTTCGCTGGCCGCCCCCGGCATGCTCGGGTCAGCGAGCCCGTAGATCTTGTCGAAGGTCAACTTCCCATCCGGGCCGACCTTGAACACGGCGAGGTTCGGGGGTACGGTGCCCGTCGTCGTGCCGAGGAACTTCTGATTCGCCACGATGAAGACCTTGGCGTCAGCGTCGAGGATGGCGGTACGGGGTTCGAACCCGTGCGAGTCTTGGGTGTCGAGCAGCGTCGGCTCGCCGGTCGTGTCGTTGAGGGCGAAGGCCGCCACGTTGTTCTCGCCCACGCCGGAGTAGATGCAAGCGGGCGGATAGCTGCCTGGCGCGCAGGCGGGCGCGCCGCCAACCCCGCCAGTTCCACTCGAGCCGCCCGCGGCGAGGCCGCCGACCCCCGCTCCGCTGGTGCCGCCGGTTGCGACCCCTCCACCGCTGCCACCGCTCGGCGCCGCCGTGGAGTTGCCGCTCTTGCATCCTCCCGAGACCACCAACAAGAACACCGAACCAAGGACCCCGATCCGACTTCGCTCGATCATCTCGCGCCTTCCCCCTTTCGGACCCGACCGTGCTCATATCACGAACGTGCGCGACTTTGGAAGTGTCGTGGTTCACATCGCGCCTACCCGGAGTGACCGTGCCCGAGACCGTGCGGCTCACCGGGGCAGCCCCGAGGGGCCTCGGCCGGACCGGATCTCGTCAGCGCGCCCAGGGCGACATCCCGCGCCGCGGACTCTGGAACAGCCCTCCGATAACGGCGACGACGCCACATTCGCCGCCCGCCGTCACTCACCGCCGTCCGCCAGGCGCCCAGCGCCCGAGGGCGGGCCGCAAGGCCGTACGCCACGGCCGGAGAGAAGTAGATGAGCTCGATGATCAAGTGCCGCAGGCCAACCGCCGAGAAGAATGCCAGGCCGGTGGGGGCATCGGGAATGGGTCGCCAAATCAGGTGAAAGCGCTGTGCCGACAGCGGCCAGAGCAGGAGGATCCCCCGGCCATCCTGCGACATCGCGTCGAGCAACGCGTGGCTGGCGACGAGCAGGAATGTCATCAACGCTGCACGAAAGGGTCGCTCCCAGATGCGAAGCTTCGCGTAGACGAGCACGGAAAGTCCCACGGACAGGGCGAAGAGGGGCGTGTGCGTGAGGCCGCGGTGCCCATACAGGCCGCGATCGGGAACACCGAAGGCGAGCGGCAGTTGGTCGAAGTCCGCGAGCACGGTCAGCAACATGGCGACGGTCATGTTGAGTCCCAGCCGCGGTCGCGGGCGGGGCCGGCCCAGGAATCGGCCGCCAGCCAGCCCGATGGCGATATGTCCGAAACCAGCGATGCACACTCTTTTGCGCCTTGCGCGGAGCGCCGACGTAACGTCACGCCGACAACTATGAATCGAGATTGGTCCCGGCGTCACGTTCGGTGTCGTGCGTCCATGCGCGCGACACCGGGGGTTCACATTCGAGGTCGTCGCTCATCAGGGGACTGACGCCGGGGCGCGCCGTTACGCTCGAGACGGCTCGCCGATCCCGTTCCCTGACGCTCGATGAGGACGCCGGTCGCGCAAGCGCGGCTCGATATCCCTCGTCCGCACGCGGCTCGAGCTGTCGCACCTCCTCGCAGGCCTTCGTGATGTGGGCGTGGCGCTTCTTTTCCCGCAAGGGCCCCAGACGGCGAGCAATGGCTTCGCAGCTGGTGTGCAGGATTTCGGCCAGCTCCCGGGTGACCTCCGGCTTCCAATCTCATCGGAGCCGGACGCTCCCGGAGCAAGGGCGGAGCTGCCGGAGCCATGTGCGAGAACCCGCGGGTCACAGAACTGTTGCTGGATCCGCGATTGGCCCGGACGGATTCTCCTGAGCGCGGTCGGTAATCCAGCCGACCTTGGGACCCCGTCTGAACAGCACCCGTCTGGGGAGGCTCTCGTGAAGCTGCGGTCGAGAATGATGAGCATCGGAGTGGTCCTGGTCCTGGTTGGAGCGGGCGCCACGCTTGAAGGCTGCGGCGCGCGCACGGCCTCCACCGTCGATACCCATCAGCTGGGGTCCGTCCAGATCGCCCTCGTCGAGGGTGGTGTCACGCTGACCAGCGTCAGCTACACGATCACCGGCCCGAACGGCTTCTCGACCTCGGGAACCATCAACGTCACCTCGAGCAGCACGCTCGCGACGATCGTCGGCGGGATTCCTGCCGGCAACGGGTACACGATCGCGCTCAGCGCCACCGGCGCCGACGGCGCAACAAGCTGCGGCGGCAGCGCGACCTTCCACGTGACCGGGGGTGCCACAGCCATGGTCACCGTCGCGCTCGAGTGCCACCAGCCGGCCAGGACCGGCAGCGTGGCCGTCAACGGCACGATCAACGTCTGCCCGACCGCGGACGGGCTCTCGGTGAACCCGGCCGACGTGGCGGTGGGCTTCCCGGCCGCGCTGGCGATCGCCGCCCACGATCCCGACAACCGCCCCACGCCGCTGTCGTACAGCTGGACCGCCGCTTCGGGGGCCTTCAGCAACGCGACCTCGGCCGCCCCGACGTTTCTTTGCAACCTGCCGGGCCCGGTCACCCTGACCGCGACCGTCTCCGACGGCGATTCGACGCCCGGTTGCCCCGCAACGCTGTCGGTGGTCGTGACCTGCGAGCCGAGCACGCTGCTCGTCCCCGGGTCCCTGGTCATCAGCAGCACCACCTACGATCGAACCCAGGGCGCCATCGCCTCGCTGACCGTCGGGACTCCGCTGGCCAACATCGACACGGCGACCACCCCGGCGATCACCGGGCACGACTACGTCACGGTCTGGAACAACGAGACTGCCGACGCGAGCTTCGGCGTGACCTCGCCGATCCAGCTGACCGACATCGACCCAAACACCCTCCAGATCCTCAGTACGGTCGTCGTCCCGACCAAGGAGGTGGTCACCAGCTTCTCCTCCAAGTCGGAGCTGGGTCTCCATATCACCAAGGACGCGGCCGGTGACCACCTGGTGTTCGTGGGCTACGGCCTCGCCGGCGTCGGCGCGCTCGACGTGTCGAACTCCGACGCCGTCGCCGGTCAGGATCCGACGAACCCGGTGACCTTCGCCTTCGGTCCGACGTACGCGTTCCCGCGCACGATCGTTTCGACGAGGGGAAACGGAGTGTTCTCCTTCACGCCCACCATCGATTACGGCGGGAACAACGGCCGGTCGGCGCTGCTCGGCTCGAACGGGCTCTACTACGCCGTCGGCAACGCCAACAACGGCAATGCGGCGACCTTCGGCGCTTCGAACGGGACGAACCCAGATGTCACCGAGACCACCGGCCTCGAGGTGGTCACGCCGATCGATGGCTCCTCCGCGAACGTCGCCATCCCGGCTGCCAACTCGGCCGAGGTCAATCCGCTGGTCCAGTTCACGTTTGGCGCGGCCAAGCCCGACAAGCCGGGCAAGGACGACAACTTCCGCGGCATCACCGAGTTCGGTGGGGCGCTCTACTTCACCAAGGGAAGCGGCAGCAATGGCATCCAGACGGTCTACACCGTTCCATCGCTGCCCACCGTCGGGGGTGCGGCCTCGGCCCAGATCAGCGTCGTGCCCGGCTTCCCGACCGACTCGGCGAAGGCAACCGGCGGCAACTTCACTCCGTTCGCCGTCTTCTTCGGCAACGCGACGACGATGTACGTGACCGACGAGGGGACGGGCAACCCAACCGACGTGACGAGCCACGCGGGCCTCGAGAAGTGGAGCTTGATCAACGGCAGCTGGCAACTGGACTACGTGCTGACCGAGGGCCTGGTCGGCCGGGTCGACAGCGGCCTGACAGGTTCCGACGGCCCATGGCCGAACGTGACCACGATCGGCCTCCGCAACTTGACCGGCGTCGTGAACGGCGATGAGGTGACGCTGTGGGCGACCACCGCGACTTCCAGCACATCCGGCGACAACGGGGCGGACCCGAACAAGGTCGTGGTGATCACCGACCAGCTCTCGGCCACGACGTTGACCGCCGCGGTTGGTGCCGAGTCATTCGGGACGGTGGTCGGTCCGACCTACGGCACGGTTTACCGCGGCGTCGCGTTCGTGAACAACTGAGAACCGCTTCCCGTCCAACCCGGTCTTCGGGCAAGGGCGGCCGTGTGCCGGGGTCAGCCCTTGAAGGTGTCGTAGTCGGCGGCGCGGGGGGCCAGGCGGCGCTCGAGGTCGCGCTGCTCCTGGGCGAGCATGGGGCCGGCGGCCAGGCCTCGGTTCACGGCCAGGTTGGCTCGCACCTCCGCGACGGTGGAGCAGCCGATGATGACCGTGTCGGCGTGCGAAGCCGCGTAGCGAATGAGCTCGGGGGCGGTCGCCTCGCTCAGGAGCCGGCCCGCCGCCAGGACCTTCATGCCGACGACGCCCATGCCCCGACGCCGCGCCTCCGCCACCACCGTCGGCACGAACGGCCGATAGCGGGGGTCGGCCGGGTTGATGGCGCAAAGCACGTTGTCGAACGGGAAGCGGCGCATGGCCTCGACCAGCACGGCCGGATCATGGTGCCCGGTCAGACCGACGTAGCGCACACGACCGTCGGCCTGCGCGGCGCGCGCGGCCTCGAGCGCGCCGCCCTTGGCGCAGATCTGATCCACGTCGGCGAGGTCGCGCAGATCGTGGATCTGCCAGAGATCCAGGCGATCGGTGCCGAGGCGCCGCAGGGAATCGTCGAGCAAGCGCAGGGCGCGGTCGCGCGTGCGTTCGTGAGTCTTCGACGCGAGGAACACCTGATCGCGCGCCCCCGGGCCCGCGGCGCGGAAGGCGGCGCCATAGTAGTCCTGGCTCTGCTGATAGGCGGGCGCGGTGTCGCAGTAGGTGACGCCCAGGCGCAGCGCCTCGAGAATGACCGGTACCGCCTCCGCGGCGCGCTCGCTGGTGCGCAAGATCCCCTCGCCGCCCAGCGAAACCGGCAGCACGCACGCGCCGGTGCGGCCCAGAGCCCGCGCCGCCGTGGTCGTGGTCGGGGTCATGGTCGGGGTCGCCGGGATCGGGATCGTCATGAAAGATTGATCCGCCCATCGAGTCTAGCGGCATCCACACCTCCCTGCCCCCCGGGGCCCGACCCGCCGGACCGTCCTCCGGAACAGGAGTCACCGACTGCGGCTTCACCCAAACCATCGTGGGCGCGGCATCCCTGCGGGAGTCCGGCCTGGTCCACCACGGCGGAGACTCGAAGCCATGTTCAAGCTACATTCCGGACGCCCGGAAGGGCATGCCTTGGCCGCGCTCTGCGAAAGCGACGAGGCTGTCGAGGAAGTGACCCCAGCCGGCCTCGCACTGATCGTAGCACTCGAGCTTCGGCGACAAGCCCACGTGCTCGAAAACGAGCGTGCTCGCAGCGTCGCCTCCTGACACCTCGAAGCGGATCCGCGTGCCTGCCCACTCTTCGAGCGACGTGTGTTCGATGATTCTCCACTCGACCTCCGTCGGCCGCCGTGACCTGACGACTCGCAGGTCGATGTGCTCGTCCATCCCCTCGAAATCGAGCCTCAGGGCCGCCCCGCGGTCGCTCGAACCGCTGACGAGCCGCGTCCACCAGCCGCGTACACCGTCGGGGGTGGCGACGGCATCGAACAGTCGATCGACCGGTGCACGCACGGCCATCTTTCGCCGATAGTTCCGTCCGACGCGCCCAGCGCTTTTCGAGGACTTCATGGTTCGTTCACGAGGCCCGCGGCACGTACCGCGGCGGTGTCGTGGATCTGCCGCAGTCGCGCGATCTGCCCGCCCTTCACGGTGAAGTGCTCGGCGACGCGCATCGCGCCAAGGCCGCGCACGTCCATGTCGTACAGGAGCATGGCCTCCTCTCCCTCGGCTAGCTCGGCCAGGAGCTTCACGCGATCGACGATGCTGCCGAAGCGCACGAGGGCCTGCGCGAACGACTCGCGCGTCGGGTAATCGTGGACGGGGACCTCGACGCGGAGCTCGGAGGCGAGAAGTCGGATCGACTCGTCGAACCGCTTGCTCGTCCAGCCGCGGTGATAGGCCTGCACCACTGTTCGTGTTTGCGCGGCGACCTTGCTGTCCATGGGTATACCTCCATCGGTCGTGCTCTCGGTATGCCATGGCGGGTCGCGATCCACAAGTCGTGACTTGTACAACTATGCACTGGTGCGTTCAATGCGCGCCGGTTAGCATCCCCGCATGGGAAGCGAAGCCGTGCTCCGTGCCCTCGCCGAACCCAGGCGCCAAGCGATCTTGCGCCTGGTGCGGGACAAGCCCCACTCGGTCAACGAAATAGGGGAGCACCTCGGCGACATCAGCCAGCAGGCCGTGTCGCAGCACCTGCAGGTGCTCGCCGATGCCGGCCTGGTGGACATGCACAAGGACGGCAAGCGCCGCCTCTACATCGTTAACCCCCAGGGCCTCGAGACCCTCGAGAGGTTCCTCGCCAGCCTGTGGCCCTCGGGGCTGCGCAAGTTGAAGAAGGCAGTGGAGTCGAACCGTGCCGGCTGAGCCCTACCGTGACTCGATTCACATCGAGGCCGATCCTGACCTCGTGTTCGATTACTTCACCCGACCCGAGGCGCTCGTGCGGTGGATGGGCGACCGCGCGGTGGTCGACCCGCGGCCCGGAGGCGAATTCACGCTCTGGTTCGACGAGCGGTGCGTTCAGGGGCGCTATGTGGAGGTCGATCGGCCGCGCCGGCTCGTCATTTCGTGGGGCCGCCGCGGCTCGCGAGAGGCGCCTCCCTTCTCCAGCACCCTCGAGGTGAACTTCACGCCGGAGGTCGACGGCACCCGCGTCAGCATCGTGCACAGCGGGCTGCCCGATGGCGAGAGGACGCGCCACGCCCTCGGCTGGACACACTACCTCGGCCGGCTCCAGCAGCTTGGCGCGGGAAGCGAGCCTGACCCTCACTTCACCCCGGCCTCGCTGACCGACGGAGCCGACTGATGGCTCTACTCAGGATCGACTCAAAGGGTTGACAATCTCGACCAGGGGTCGAATTGCAAGCGACGCTCTTCGACGAGTCGCGACGGCGAGCGCAGCTTGAGCTCATACTGGTACCTGGCACGGGCGGCGCGACCGCGTCGCCCATGCCAGCTCACGCGAGGATCATCGTCGAGGGTTTCGAGGAGAGGATGGCGGAGGCCGAGAGGGCTTGAGCGCTCCGGACCCAACAGTCCAACTTTGTGGCCGGATTCAACCAAAACAGCGACAGAGTCGACGTGATACTCGATTTGGCGACAGCGGTATTGGAGCGCTCACTCCACGAAGACAGGTCCTCGGACAGGGATCTATGGGGTCTGAGTTCCCATCGTGCCCGGGCCGATCGTGTCCGCCATCGTGAGCGGTCTGGAAGGCGCTGCCGTGGTTGGCGGAGTCAGCGCGCTCGCAGCGGGTCTCGCTGGTATCGGCATCCCGAAGGACGGGATCGTTCGTTACGAGACTCAGATCAAAGCTGGGAAGTCTCTCGTGGTCGCGCAGGGTACAGCAGCTCAGATTGCCGCTGCTCAAGCGATCCTGGGCGGCGGCGCCCTGAATTCAGAGATGAAATAGGACGGAAAGCCCCGAAGCGCCGCCATCGAAATCGGTACCAGGACACCGATGGCGTACGGCATGTCGGTCTTCTCGACGATGGTCTCGCGGACGCGGGCCAGCGAGCTCCCTTGGGAGTGACCAACCGCACGGCCGAGATCGGCCGCGTTCCCCTGTCGCCGCTTCGACTCGAGGCAGACCACGGAGCGGCGCCGCGCGTCCGAAAGCAGGCCGCGCCAGCCTTCGAGCCGGTCACGAGTGCCGGTGAAGAGCCGGGGACCTGCCTCCGCACACCCGATGGACGCCGCGACGCGCGAGAAATCCTCGAGAATCGTGGGCAGGGATCCGCCGCGCATCGACACGGTCCTGAACCGCGCAGGGCGGACCACCCGTGCGCCGGAGCGAGCTCGGCGTGGCTGATGGCGCACACATCGCAGTGGACCTGAGTGATGACGAGGTCGGGCCCCAGGTCGGCCAGCCGGGCCTCGTCGATGCCGTACAGGGGCTCGCCCAACCGCAGCTTGCGGTTGACCAGACGATCGATCGGGATGGTCAAGAGACGAGCTTGAGCCCGATGATCGAGCCGATGAGCGTGGTCAGAAAGGCCACGCGCCAGAACGTGGTCGGGTCTTTGAAGACCAGCATTCCGATCGCGGCGGTGCCAAAGGCGCCGAGCCCCGTCCACACCGCATAGGCAGTTCCGAGGGAGAGCTCGCGCGTCGACAGGTTGAGAAGACCGAAGCTCGACAGGGCACAGATCGCGAAGGCCACGTCATAGGCCCAGTTCCGGAAGCCATCGGAGAGCTTCATGAAGGTGGTGAATCCCATCTCGCACGTGCCCGCAGCAAAGAGGTAGATCCACGGGTTCAGGTGCGCGAGCGATTTCAAGAGCGACATCGAGCACCAGTCTAGGGCACCGCCTTCGAAATAGCGTCAATACCGAGGCCGACAAGCCGAGCCGGCCGCGAGTCACGACGACGAGGAATACCCGTAGGCATTTTGAGGAGGAGCAACGAAGGGGCCGGCTCGCAAACTGCCCGACGAGCCTGGCCGGCGACGTTCGGATCTGTCGTGGTGGCGGCGGCGGAAGTGACGGGAGAGCTTCTCGATGAGGCGGTGGCTCCCGCACGTCGGAGATTCCGATGCGCTGAGAACGACCTCGCCACGGCCCGATCCCACCTCGAGATCCAGCTCACCTACGCTCGGTCCCGGCTCGACGACGCGGAGAAGCGAGCCCGTCTGACCGGGGTGCGCGCACGGGTGTTTCGCGCGAATCGCCGCGAGAATCGGGGGCCGAGCGGCGAAGAGACGCGTTCAGCAACCCCGCCAGGCGCGCGCCCGCCAGGGCGATTCGCCGCTGGCTGAGCTCGTACGCGGTGCGCTGGTAGGCGGGCCCCACCGCGAACGGACCATCGCCGAGCCCGATGGGGGCGGTATAGATGAAGCGTCGCGCCAGGTCCACGCCTTCGGCGATCCAGAGCGTCGGGTCCGAGATTGCCGCCATCCGCGGCTCTACGGGCGGGAGCGCCGCCACCGCTGCATCGACCGCCACCGGGTCTGAGCTCGAGCCGGTGATGGTGTCGAAGAAGGCGTGGAGCTGTCCGGGAGGGCCGAGTGGGCAGAACCGGGGATCGTCGCAGATGGGGGGCTGGGCGTTTCCGGAGATCTTGACATCGTTGCCGCCGCGATCACCGGTCGGGTCGCTGGCGTCGAACCGGGAGACACAGTGAAGGGGCTGATGCGCATCCCCGACCAGGTGGAGCAACCACACGAGGGCGTAGGATCTTCGGTCGTCGCTGGTGTCCGCCGCGACGAGCTCATCCTCGAGGGCCGGGAGTTCGGTGGAGAGGTTCGGGACGCGCGGAGAGACGAGGCGCGTTCCGTCAGGCGAAAACGGCACGTCGACGAAGTGCCAGTCGTCGTGGCGCAGACGGTCCGCGTAGCCGAAGTTCCCCGCCGTGGCGGGCACCGCGCGGTCGCTCTTCGAGTAGGAGCGATCACTCTTGATCGAGTCGGCCCAGGTCGCGGCCCGCATGAACGCCACCCGATCCGCATCGCCGGCGGGAACACCCGCCGTCCAGATCGGATAGCGTGAATTCAGCCGGATGAGCTGGGCTACCCGGGCCCTGACATCGGGGCCGAGGCCCTGGAAGGCGACGGCCGCGATCTGCATGTGACCGAAATCGTTCCACGCGCGGGCCCGAGGGCTTGAAAGCAGCGTGAGCGCGAATGGAACGAAGATCCGGCACCAACCTGGGAGCGGAATCGGCCACCACTCATCGGCCACCGCTCATCGCCCCCCGCTGGTCGACTTGAAGAGGCCGGACAAGGTGCCCACATACACCGTCTTGCCATCGGGTGCGGCCGCGACGCTCGAGGCGTCGCCCACGATCCCCTCGCCGCCTGCCACCAGGGTGCCCCCCTGGTCGGTGCTCGTCACGAACCCCGATCCTCCGTACCCAACTGCGAAGAGCGGTCCGCCCGGAACACCAGCCATCGCCCGGACACACAAGGTGCCGGCGGTGCTCTGCCAGGTCGAGCCCCCGTCCAAGGAACGCCTGATGCCCCCAGCCCCGACCGCGCCGACCCCGCCCCCGCAGCCGAGCCCCGCGTAGACGATCGACGGGTTCAGGGGATCGAGCAGCAGCACCTCCGCGAGGTCGCTGGTCATGAGGCTGAAGGTGGTCCCTGCGTCGGTCGAGCGAAAGGTGCCCATGTTGGTGGCTGCGTACACCCTCGTCCCCGTGGCGTCGATCGCCAGGGCGTACGACGGAGCTGCGATGCCAGTGGATGCCCATGTCATACCGCCGTCGGTGGACCGACGGACTCCACCCCCGACCGTCGGCATCCACAGCGACGAGCCGTTGATCGCGACGTCGTAGCAATACGGTGAACCACCGCTGTCGACCGGAGGGCTCCAGGTGGCCCCTCCGTCGGAGGAGCGATACAACCGGGCGGCCTGCGTGCATGCGTAGATCTTGCGCGAGTCCAGCGGATCGATCGCCAGCGCCCCCACGACGTCGTCCGTCGGGAAGCGAGACCATGAGAGACCATCGTCGATGGTGCGGTAGACGGCATCCGGACCCCCGGCGAAGATCGTGGCGGGGGACGCGGGGTCGACCGCCAGCGCGGCCACGCGCAAGGTGGACATTCCTGCCGAGGACGAGGTCCAGGTCGTCGAACCATCCCTGGAGACGAACAGGCCATCGTCCGTCGCGGCGTAGACGCAGCTCGGATTGGTCGGGTGGACTGCCAGGCTGGTCTTGCTCTGACTCGACAGAATCGCGGGCAGATCGGTGTGCGCCGCGAAGGTCGCGCCCCCGTCGTCCGATACGAGGACCGTCCTTCCGTGACCGAGGTACACGCGGGTGACCTCGGACGGGGCATACGCCACCACGGTGCCCGACGCGGCGAGGGCGCTCCAGGTCGCGCCGCCGTCGATGCTGCGAAAGAGCTTGGTCGCCGTGGCGGCGAAGACTCCGGTAGGCGTGGCAAAGACCGCCACGATCGGTAGGTCGGTCGGGTCGATGGCCGGATTGTCAATTCTGATCCAATCGATGCCAGCGTCGGTCGACTTGAAGAACGTGCCCTTCGCCGCCGCGGTCAGGGACGCGCCGCTCGCGTAGAGCGTGCTCGGAGCCACGGGATCGATCGCCAGCGCCAGGCAGCCACCAGGGAAGCTCGTGACGCTCCAGGTCTCTCCACCGTTGGTCGATTTGTAGACACCGGATCCCCCGACGTAGACGATGGCGGGATTGAAGGGATCGATGACCAGGCTGTCGACCTGCGCGCCCGCGCTGTCTCCGACCGATCTCCAGGCCCTGCCACCGTCGGTGGTCTTGCCGAGCTTCAGTCCCCCATGGGCGGCTCCGAGGCTCGAGTTGGCCCAGCTCGAGGCGATGAACGCCGTCGTGGGATTCCTCGGGTCAACCACCACCAGGTCGGCCTCTCCCGGGTTGCCGAAGTTCGCCGCGCTCCAGCGCAGCCCGTCGTTCGTGGACTGGAAGACCCCGGCGGGCGTGCCAGCGTAGAGGACGGGCGCGGGTCCGCCCGAGATGGCGAGACTGGTGACGGGCCCGCCGTAGTAGCCCGGGGCACGCACGAAGGCGGGCGCGGTGGCGTCGAACGCGGCGCTGGTCACGGGAAGAAGTCCGGGCGATGCTGCAGTCAGGGTGTACCCCTTCCCTGGCTGATCCAGGCCGACCGTGTCGAACGTCGCGACACCCGCGACCGTACTCTCGCTGGTGAGCCCCAGCAGGTTGGCTGCACCCACGTTCACGCCCGCCGAAAGGGTGAGCGTGATGGGATTGGCCGCGGTGGTAACGACCGCTCCGGTCGGATCTTCCACGGCCACCGTGAACGCCCCCATCGGGACCCCGGTCTTGGTGCCGAGGGGCTGGCGCACGAAGACCAGCCGCTCCTCGAGGTTCTCCCCTCCGCCTCGTCCCCCTCCGCTGCTCGCGCCGCCTCCTCCTGCCATGAGACCCGCGCCAGCGCTTCCCACGGATGGCGCGGCCTGGCCGCCGCTTGCCCCGGTCCCGACGGAGGGACCGACCCCTCCGGTGGCTCCCGTGCCCGGCGCCGTCGATACATCGGGCGGTCGGGAGATCCCACCGGCTCCCGAGGCTCCGGCCTGTCCTCCTGCAGTGGACCGACCGACGTCCGTGGTGGACGGACCGATCTCGGCGTCGACCCCTGGATAGGCGGGCAGATCCCTGCGCAATGCGCACCCGGCGCCCGCGGCGACGACCAGGATCGCCGCGACGGCGAACGCGAGACGTACGGCACGGGACATGCCAAAGGACCATCCGTATCGCCACGACGCCAAACACATGAGCCGAGCCTCCGTCGGGAGCATAGGTCATTTCAGCGGGGCGGTCGCGTTTCAGCCATCCGAACAGCACGGCCGACTTCGGCCGTTTGAAATCGCCGAGATAGGAGGTTGAACGATCCCAGGTCGACCCTGGTCGCATCGTGGCATCGTGATCAACCTTGGCTGGACACTCTAAGCTCGTCGCTGTGAAGCGCGCCTCTCGCTCCCCTCCGCGGGGTCCTGGCGGCAATGGCTCCAAGGACCTTCGGCGCGGACGTGCCGCCTACGCCAGTCGGGCCTGGGAGGAAGCCTACGCGGCGCTGTCCGCTCCGAATCGGGCGGCGCCGCTCGGCGCACCCGATGTCGAGCGGCTGGCCTGGACGTGGGCCCTCACCGGTCGCGACGACGATCGTGACCGCCGCCGATCTCGCGCGCACGAAACCGGGCGCCTTGCTGGTCAACACCAGCCGCCCGGCCTTGATCGAGGCCGGCGCGCTGGTGCGCGCGCGCGGGCCGCACGTCCCGGGCACGCCGCGGTCGACGTGTTCGAGCGGGAGCCCGTCACCGACGCCAGCCACCCTTTGCTGGCGCTGGATACGGCGACCTGCACGCCCCACCTCGGTTACGTCACGACCGACGAGTACGAGCTGCAGTTCGCCGAGATCTTCGATCAGATCGTCGCCTTCGACGCGGGTGCGCCGATCAACGTCGTGAACCCCGAGGCGCTCGTGGTCGTCGGGCGGTCCTCGAGTTAGCGGGAACGCCGCGACCCGATCGGGCTTCCCGACCGGGCGCTTCAAGAGAAATGGAGATTCGTCATGAACAACGAGGAGGAAGAGGCCGGTCAGGTGAACGGCGAATCGAATGAACCGACGCCCCCTCTGGACCGTCAATCACGTCGTGAGCCTCCGGATCGCCCGAGCCAGCTCGCGCCGTGGTCGTCAGCCCGGCGAAATATGAGGCGTGTGGTGGTGAAGCTGGCGTCGGTCTCGACGAAGGCGACGCCCACGCGGGCGCCGCTCCCACCGTCACGCGTGCTTGGATAGCGACCCGGGCGACAGCGCGCCTCGCGCGCTCTGCGGACGCCCGGGGATTTCGGGTCGCTCGGAGTGTGACGCCCTTACTTTCCGTACCCCGCAGCGACGATGTTGGCCTGGACGGCGTCGAGGGTC
>CAZIOH010000116.1:0-11172 GCA_964540815.1 uncultured Myxococcales bacterium
CGACTGGCTCTCGCCACCCGACTGGCTCTCGCCTTGCGGCGGGGCATTTCGACGCGTGTCCAAGGGCAGTTCCGATTAGCACGCCCCGAACACCCCTTCAATGTGTAGATTCGGGCGGTGAGCCAATCCACCCCTGAAACCGCCGCACCCGCACCCGCACCGGCCGCCGGCACCGCCACCCCGTCGTCCTCGGAGGAACGCAGCCTGGATTTGCGACCCCTCGCCGGAAAACAGACGGGGGCCGAGATCCAGCGACTGGTCGGTCTCATGCAACGCCTGCTGGCCCCCGACGGATGTCCGTGGGATCGCGAACAGACGCTGACCACGCTCCTTCCCTATCTGGTGGAGGAGACCTACGAGGTGGTGGATGCGGTGACCGACGGCGGGGTGGCCGATCACTGCGAGGAACTCGGGGATCTGCTGCTGCAGATCGTGTTTCAGTCGGAGCTGCGCTTCTCGGAGGGGAGCTTCGGCGTCGACGACGTGGCCCGCGGAATCGTGACCAAGCTGGTGCGCCGGCACCCGCACGTGTTCGGAGACGTCGCGGCCAGCGACGCCAAGGCGGTGCTCGCGAACTGGGCCAAGCTCAAGGCCACCGAGAAGGCCGCCAAGGGCAAGCACGGAGCCCTCGACGGAATCCCGCGCAGCGCGCCCGCGTTGCTGCGCGCCACCCGCGCCGGCGAGAAGGCTGGCGCGGTGGGCTTCGACTTCGCGGACGCCGAGGCGGCGCGGGGCAAGCTCGACGAGGAGCTCGGAGAGCTCGACCAGGCCGTGGGCAGCGGCGATGCGCGCGCCATGCACGACGAGCTCGGCGACGCGCTCTTCGCCCTGGTCAACGTCGGGCGCAAGCACGGGCTCGATCCCGAGTCGGCGCTGCGCGATGCCACCGACCGCTTCGCGCGCCGCTTCGGCCACCTCGAGTCCAGCCTCGCCGCGGCCGGGCGGGCCGTGGCGGATGCCGGGCCGGAGGAGCAGGCCCGGCTGTGGGACGCCGCCAAGGCGGCCACGGCCTCCGCGTCCCCTCCGTCGGGCACTGACCGAGGCGGGGGCTGAGACGGATCCGCGCGCTTCATCCGTGCCCGATCCCGTGCCCGATCCGTTGCCCGATCCGGCGGCGTGCAGCCCCGGCATCCCCGCTCACGTGCTGTCGGCGGACGCTGTCGGGTTCGCCTACGGCACCCGCGCGGTGCTCCGCGGGGTGAGCCTCGAGGTGCGCGCCGGACAGGTCGTCGGCCTCGTGGGGCCGAACGGCTCGGGGAAGACCACCCTCCTCCGGTGCCTGACCGGGTTTCTCGCGCCGGGCACTGGACGGGTCCGGCTCGACGGACGCGACCTTTCGAGCTACGGCCGCCGGCCGCTCGCGCGCCTGCTCGCCAGCGTGGCCCAGGCCACCCCGATCGACGTGCCCCTGCGGGTCGCCGAGCTGGTGCTGCTCGGCCGGCTGCCCCACCTGCCGTCGACCGGCCTCGGGTTCGAATCGCAAGCCGACCTCGAGCGGGTGCGCCAAGCGCTGGCCGACTGCGGAGTCCTCGGGCTGGCGGAGCGGCCGTTGTCCGAGCTCTCGGGTGGCGAGCTGCGTCGGGTGTACGTCGCGCGGGCCCTGGCCCAGGACGCACCGGTGCTGGTGCTCGACGAGCCCATCGCCGGGCTCGACGTCAAGCATCAGCTCGCCATCCTGCGGATCCTCGGGCAGCAAGCCGCCGCCGGCCGCGCCGTGCTGGCGGTGCTGCACGACCTCAACCTGGCGGCGGAGGCGTGCGATCGGGTGGTCTTGCTGAAGGCGGGCACGGTCCTCGCCGAGGGACCGCCCGAGGTGGTCCTGACCCCCGAGCACGTGTCGGAGGCCTACGAGGTGGAGGTCGACGTGCACCAGGTCAGCGGGCGCCGGTGGCTGGTCCCGCGCTTGCCCGGCGCCACGCCACGAGGCTGACGGCGGCTCGGCCGGCTTGACTGGAAGCGCCGACGCGCCTATAAGACCGCGCTTTCCTGCCGCACATTTGCCCGTACATTTCGAAGGAGCTCCAGCCGCCATGTCGCTGAAAATGGGCCTGCTCGGCCGCAAGATTGGGATGACCCAGGTATTCCACGATGACGGAACCGCCCTCGGGGTGACCGTCGTGTCCGTCGGTCCATGCGTGGTGGTCGGCAAGCGAACCCCGGACCTGCACGGCTACGCCGCATTGCAGCTCGGGTTCGAGGAGACGCCGGTGCGGCTCGTGACCCGGCCGGAGGCGGGCTACGCGAAGAAGGCCGGACTCGAGAAGGCGCCCCGCGTGCTCCGCGAGGTGCGCCTCGAGCCCAAGGAGCTCGACAAGTACGAGGTGGGCAAGACCCTGCGCGCGGCCGACGTGTTCAAGTCCGGGGACGTGATCGACGTGGTCGGCACCACCAAGGGCAAGGGCTACCAGGGGGTCATGAAGAAGCACCGGATGGCCGGCGACACGGCCACCCACGGGACCCACGAGTTCTTCCGACACGGCGGCTCGATCGGGTGTCGCCTGACCCCGGGGCGGGTTCACAAGGGCAAGCGCATGTCCGGCCGCATGGGTGGCGTGCAGTGCACCGCCTCGGATCTGGTCGTCGTCAAGGTCCTCGAGGACAAGGACGTCGTGCTGATCAAGGGTGCCGTCCCCGGCGCCTCGAACGGCGTGGTGCTGGTCAAGGGCAGCATGAAGGACGTGCGCAAGTACATCGTCCCGCGGCTGGTCAAGGAAGCCGAGTCCAAGAACCCGATGAAGGCGTCCAAGAAGGGCGCCCCGCAGGCAGGCAAGAAGTAGGCGCGTCGCACCCGCCCGCCCCGCCCGCGACGGGTGGGTGGTGGTGGTGTGAGGCGCACGAGGGCGCGTGGCGAAGCACGGCGGGCCATTCGGCGATCCGCGGGTTCGCCACGATGTCTTCTTCAAGAAGGCGCGCTCCGAAGGGTTCGCGGCGCGATCGGTCTACAAGCTCGACGAGATCGACCGACGGCTGCGGCTGTTGCGGCCGGGGCACCGGGTGCTCGACCTCGGGTGTTCCCCCGGCTCCTGGCTGCAGTACGCGGTGCGGGTGGTCGGCGCGCACGGCAGCGTGGTCGGGATCGATCGCAATCCCCTGCCCCGTGCGGTGCTGGCAGCACGGGTCCTCGTGGGCGACATCTATACCGCCACCGATGCGGAGCTGCTGGGGCCGCTCGCGGCCTTCGATGTCGTCTTGTCCGACATGGCGCCCGACACGACAGGAATTCGCTCCGCCGACCAGGCGCGGTCGGCCAACCTCTTCGTCGAGGCGCTGACGCGCGCCGAGCGGCTGCTCGCGCCCGGGGGCGCGTTCGTGGGCAAGCTCTTCCAGGGCCCGGACTTCGAGGCCATCCGCAAGCGCCTGCAGGCGCGCTTCGCCGAGGTCAAGGTCGTCAAGCCCGAGAGCTCGCGCGCCCAGAGCTTCGAGATCTTCCTCGCCGCCAAGGGCTTCGTCTGAGTCGAGGTCCCTGCTTCGGGCTACCCGAGCATGAGATCGGGATCGCCGCGGCCGAGGCGCAGCACGGTGACCCAGTCGTCGACCAGGCTGACCACGGTCGAGGGGGCGCCGGCCAGAGTTCCACCGTCGACGATCAGATCGAGCTCGTCGCCGAAGGCCAGGGCGATCTCGGCGGCGGTCTCGAGGGTGCGGCCCTCTGGCGTCTTGGCGGTGGCGGTCAGCAGCGGCTCGCCGATCCCCCAGGACACCCTCTCGCAGAATTCGTGCTTCGGGACGCGCACCCCGATCGCGCGGTGCCGCCCGACGACGAAGGGCTCTGGAATGCCGGACTTGGCGGTGAGCTCGACGCAGAAGGCCCCAGGCAGGATCCGGTTCAGGATCCGGCAGCCTTCGGAGGACACCTGCGCGTAGCGAGCGACCTCGCCGACGTCGGGCAAGACGAAGGTGAGAGGACGGCGCGCCCGATCGATCCCGCGCAGGCGCGCCAGGCGCTCGATGGCGCGCCGGCGGCTGAAAGCGCACCCGAGCCCGTAGAGCGTGTCGGTGGGAAAGGCGATGACCCCGCCGTCCTTGAGGGTGGCGATGGCCCTCCGCTCGGCCTCGCCATCGGAGATGGAAATGATGGGAGCAACCGGCACGTCGCTGACTCCCATAGCGGAGAGGAAACGCCGTCGCAAGCGGCGGGCTCGGGTTCCGCGCTGCATCCGGTCCGGAAAGCGGCGGGCGGGCGGGGCGGCCGCCGCCCGCGAGCGCGCGTGCACTGGCACTGGCACGAGGCGATCCGGTCGGCGTAGAACCAGACCATGAGGGAAGACGTCTCCCCGCGCCCCCCCAAGCGGACGCGGGCCAGGCACCATGGGCTCGCCGCCCGCTCGCTCGCCGCGGTGTCCCTGTGCATCGTCGTCGGGCTCGGCTCGTCATCGTCGTCGGCGGCGGCGGGAGCCGCGGAGCCCCCCTCCACGCCCGACGACCGGGCCGCGCAGAGACTGCGCATCGAGGTCCGGGGAGCCATCGCCGAGGTGCACGTGCACCGCAAGCTCACGACCTGTGATGGCGTGAGCTGGAACAGCATTCGCCCGAGCTCCGGGGCGCGCACGCGTTCGCCGGGCGAATGCATCCTCGACCTCGCCCTGCCGGCAGGAGCGGCCTTGCTGCGGGTCGACCTGGCGGGCGCAGGCGCGCGGACCAGCAACGAGGCCGCGGCCAGCGGAGGGCCCACGGAGACGCCCGAGCAGCGGTACGTCGAGGCCGCGCGCGCGGCCGGGCGCGAGCCCTCCGCGGCCGCCTTCGACGAGGAGGTGCGCTACCGGCTGCGCATCGTCGACACCCGGACCCCGGCCGGAACGGCGGAGCGTCAGCCACCGACCGAGCTGGACTTCGCGTACGCGGCCGAGCTGTCGCTCGAGGGGAACCTCGCGCACCTGGATTTTCCGGCTGCGCCCGAGCTCTCACCGCCAGGGACCGCGGTCGAGCTCCGGGCCGATCTCGGGGTGCCCGTCGCGCGCCTGTCGATCGCGGGCGAGAGCCGCCTTCCTCAGTCGGGAGCCGTGGACCCCGGCGCGTTCGTGGTCCGATCTTCAGGCCGGGTGTCGACCCGCAGCGCCTGGCGGGTGACCTTCACGCTCGCGGAGCCGCGCGGCCCGCGCGTGGTGCCCCCGCCCCCACCCCTGTTGGCGCTGGCGTCCATGGGGCCCCGTCCGGCGCGCGGCGGAAAGACCCGCCTGGCGCTGGCGCTGGGGCGTCCGGGCACCGAGGCGGCCCCGGTCGCGGCCGCCGAGCTCGCGTCGCCGGCCAGCGCGGGCACGTCGGGCACGGCGGGCCTCTCACCCGCGGTGACCGACCGGGTGCTCTTCGTCATCGATCGCTCGCGCAGCGTCGGCTACGGTGGCCTCGAAGCGGAGCGCGACTTCGCGCTCGATCTCCTGCGGAACTTGCCCCCCAGCACCCGCTTCGACGCCGTCTTCTTCGATCGGACGCCGCGGCGGCTGTTTCCGGTGGCGCGGCAGGCGACACGCCAGGCTCTCGGCGCGCTGGCCGAGGCCCTGGTGCCGGAGACCCTGGCCAACGGCACCGAGCTCGTGCCCGCCATCCGGTTCGCGAGCGAGCTGCTCGAGCGCGAGGCCGTCGACTTCGGGCCGCGCCCGCTCCTCGTGGTCCTCACCGATGGCGCGGTGGGTGCGGCGGCGGGCGGACACGATCCCTGGACGGTGGCCACCGAGGACGCGGACCCGAATGCGCGCCCAGCTCAGGTCCGGCTGCGGCTGCCGGACCTGCTCGCCGCGGTGGTCAGCATCCGGCCGAACGACGATCCCTCGACGTCGCCCGACGAGCGGCAGCGCCTGCAGGGGCTGGCGGCCGCGGCCTCGTCGGGTGGGATCGAGGCTGCCTTCCACGTCGGGGACCTCACGCAAGGCCTCGGTGACCTGCTCAGCGGACTCCGGGCCGGCGGCGCGGTCTTCGACGTGGCGCTGACCTCGAGCCTGTCGGCAGCGGCGCGAGCACCGGTCGCGCGCCAGATCGTCCCAGGGGCCGGGGTCACCTTGCTCACCGAGCTCCCGGGCGGCGGCTCCGGGGCGCGCCTTTCGATCCGGCAGCGCGGGCGACGGCTGTCGCTCCCGCTCCACCCCATCCCGGTCGCGGCCGCCGTGCTCGAGGCGCTGTCGTCGCAAGCGGCATCACCGGGCCCATCGCCAGGGGCGGAGCCCCGGCGCTTTCTCGCCGGTCCGGGGTTCGTCGCACTCTGGGAGCCGGTGCGACGGCCGGACGAGGGGGCGGACGCGCCAGCGACCACCGCGGCCAGGCTCGGCGGGATCGGCGCGGGCCAAGGCAGCGGCAGCGGCAGCGGCGGCGGGGCCACCCCGCCAGAGAGCGCCGGCCCGCGGGGATTCATGGAGCGAAGCGTGGTCCGGGATTCCCTGTCCCTGGCCTACACGCCCCGCGCGCGGGCCTGCTACCTCACGCGTTCGGCGCGCACCCCCGAGGACCGGGATCTCGCGGGGCGGGTGCGCATCGCCATCGATCTCGTGCGCGGCGAGGTCGGAGCCGCCCGCGTCCTGTCGTCCACGCTGGCGCGGCCCAGCATCGAGCAGTGCCTGCGCGAGTCCGCCTTCGCGCTCGACGTGCCGCGGGCCTACCGCAACGACGATCCGGTCACGGCGGTGCTGAACCTGGTCTTCCGTCCGCGGACACTCACGCTGGACCACCGCGACAGCCTCGACCTCCGAAGCTCCGCCGACCGGAGCGCCTTCGATCGCGAGCTCGAGCTCGTCATCGAGGCGGCGGGGCTCGCCCCGACCCCGGAGGGTCCTTCCGACGCCGGGATCCCCGCGCCTGCCGGTGCCCCAACCGTGGACGCCGCCGGAACCGCGGGCGCATCGACGACCGCTTTCCCCGCGCCCTGACGCACGACCGCGGGTAGACTGGCCAGACAATGACTGACGAGATCGCATTCGATCCGGGCGGACGCGTGCTGTGCCCCGACGGGAGCTGCACGGGCGTGCTCGGCGCTGACGGAAGGTGCTCCGAGTGCGGGCGGACGGGCGAGGTGCCGGCGGGATATACCGGCGCCCCCGCGGGGGCACCCGACCTGGTGTCCGAGGCACCTCACTTCGATCCCTCCTCATCGCAAGACGGCGACGCCGACCACGCCGCGCGAGCGGTCGAGCTCGAGGGCGCCGGGGGCGGATTCGACGAGCGACGGCCGCTGTGCCCCGACGGTGCGTGCGTGGGCGTCCTCGGCCCCGATGGACGCTGTCCGGTGTGCGGTCAGGTGGCGGGAGGGCCCGCGGGGGGTGCGTCCCCGCGCCGGGAGTCCCTCTGATGCCCGCCGGCGGTGGGCACGGCAAGGGTGCTGGCACTGTTGCTGGCACCGTCGCCGGCACCGTCGCTATCATCGGTGCCTCCACCGATCGCTCCAAGTTCGGCAACAAGGCGGTGCGCGCTTACCTGCGTCAGGGCTGGACGGTCTACCCGGTGACGCCGAACGCCGCCGAGGTCGAGGGCCTGCCCACCTTTCCCAGCATCGAAGCCATCCCCGGTCCGATCGAGCGCGCGTCGCTGTACGTGCCCGCGGCGATCGGCATCCTGACCCTGCCCGCGATAGCCGCCAAGGGCGTCGCCGAGCTGTGGGTCAACCCCGGCGCCGAGAGCGACGACCTGCTCGCCGAGGCCGAGCGCCTCGGCATCCCGACCATCCAGGCCTGCTCGATCGTGGACATCGGCGAGCGCCCCTGAGCCGCGCCGACGCGAGCCGACGACGACGATGTGGCCCGCCGGGCGCGATTGGTTGGGTTAGAATCAAGCCATGCCCGCCGTCGCCGTGAACAGCACCCTCGAGCTCATCGGCGGGACGCCGCTCGTTCGCCTGCGTCACCTGGTCGAGCCGGGGATGGCCGACGTGTTCTGCAAGTGCGAGCAGTTCAATCCGGGCGGCTCGGTCAAGGATCGGGTGGCCCTCTCGATGATCGAGGCGGCCGAGCGCGCGGGCCTGATCCAGCCCGGCTTCTCGACCATCGTGGAGCCCACCTCGGGCAACACCGGCGTGGGGCTGGCTCTCGTGACCGCCGCCAAGCACTACCGCCTGATCCTCACCATGCCCGACAACATGTCGCTCGAGCGGCGGGCCCTGCTCAATGCCTATGGCGCCGAGGTCTACCTGACGCCCGCGGTCTCGGTGATGACGGGCGCGGTGCAGAAGGCCGGCGAGCTGTGCGCCGAGAACCCGAGCTACTTCATGCCGCAGCAATTCAAGAACCCCGCCAACGTCGAGGCGCACTTCCGGGGAACCGGGCCGGAGATCCTCGCGCAGCTCGGGGGACGCACCTGTGACGCCTTCATCTCCGCGGTGGGGACCGGCGGCACCATCTCCGGGGTCGGGCGCGCCCTGCGCCAGCGGAACCCGGCCACCCGCATCGTCGCGGTCGAGCCAGCCAAGAGCCCGGTGCTGTCCGGGGGCCGTCCAGCTGCCCACCGCATCGACGGGATCGGCGCCGGCTTCGTGCCGCCGATCCTCGACCGCGCGCTCCTGTCCGAGGTGCGCACCATCACCGAGGAGGACGCGCAGAGGGTCAAGCTCGAGCTCGCCCGGCGCGAGGGGCTGCTGGTCGGCATCTCGGCGGGCGCCAACGTCAAGGTGGCCCTCGATCTCGCCCGCGAGCTCGGCCCTGGCAAGACGGTGGTGACGATCCTGTGCGACACCGGGGAGCGGTACTTCAGCTCGGACGCGCTCTTCGGGAGCGAGCCCGCGCCACGGCGCGGGCTCCCGGCGGATCCCGCCTCCTCCCCGGGCAGCCGGTAACGGAGCGGCGCCCGGTCGTGGCACGCGTGCTGGTGATTGGCGCGGGCGGCCTCGGCTGCCCGGCGGTGCTGGCCCTGGCGGCGGCGGGCGTGCGCCGCATCGCCGTGATGGACGACGACCGGGTGGATGCGACCAACCTCCACCGCCAGGTCCTGCACGGCCTCGGCTCGGTCGGCGCCTTCAAGGTGCACTCGCTGGCGCGCGCCCTCGGCGAGCGCTTCCCGGAGGTGCACGTGGAGCCACTGGTCGCCCGCTTCGACGTGGAGGCCGCGCGCGATCTGGCCAGCTACGACGCCGTCGTGGACGGGTCGGACAACTTCGCGACCAAGTTCCTCGCCAACGACGCCGCGGTCCTGGGGGGCGTCCCCCTGGTGCACGGGGCGGCGGTCGGGCTCGGAGGTCAGCTCATGACGGTGCGCGCCGGCGGACGCCCTTGCTACCGCTGCCTGTTCGAGGACCTGCCCGCCGCCGGGGTCGGCCCGTCGTGCGCCGAGGCGGGCGTGCTCGGCCCCGTCCCTGGGGTCATCGGGGCGCTGCAAGGGGCCGAGGCGGCGCGCCTGGTCAAGGGCGATCTTCCGGCCTTTGCGGCGCGGATCATCCAGTATGATTCCGCGTCCATGGCCTTCCGGAGCGTCCGTCTGCAGCCGAACCCGGCGTGCCGCGTCTGCGGCGACCGGCCGAGCATCGGGCGCCTCGATCCGTCCGCCTACCCAGCCCCCGCGTGCCTCTGATAAGGATCAACGAATGACCACGGCCCCCGTGCTTTCCCACCCCTCGACCCCCAAGGCTCAGCCGAGCTACGTCACGGCGCTGCGCTGCCGCGAATGCGGGAACGACTACCCGAAGGCTCCGGTCCACGTGTGCGAGTTCTGCTTCGGGCCGCTCGAGATTGCCTACGACTACCCCGCCATCGCCAAGGTCCTGACCCGCGCCGTCATCGAGTCGCGGCCGCACGACATGTGGCGCTACGCCGAGCTCCTGCCCCTCGATCTGCCCCCGGTGGTGGGCAAGCAGACCGGGATGACGCCGCTCGTGCGGGCGGACCGGCTGGCCCGGCGGCTCGGCGTGCGCGAGCTGTGGGTGAAGAACGACTCGGTCAGCCATCCGACCCTGTCCTTCAAGGACCGGGTGGTGTCGGTCGCGGTGTCGAAGGCCGTCGAGTTCGGTATCTCCACCATCGCGTGCGCCTCGACCGGGAACCTCGCCAACGCCACCGCGGCCCAGGCGGCGGCGGCGGGGCTGCCGGCGGTGGTGCTCATCCCGTTCGATCTCGAGCCCGCCAAGGTCCTCGCCACCAGCATCTACGGGGCGCGGGTGGTGGGCGTGCGTGGCACCTACGACGATGTGAACCGGCTGTGCTCGGAGATCGCCGGCAAGTACGGGTGGGGGTTCGTCAACGTCAACCTGCGCCCGTTCTACGCCGAGGGCTCGAAGAGCTACGGCTACGAGATCGCCGAGCAGCTGGGGTGGCGCACGCCGGCCCACATCGTGGTCCCGATGGCGGGGGGCTCGCTGGTCACCAAGATCGGCAAGGCCTTCGGTGAGCTCGAGAAGCTCGGGCTCCTGGCCGCGGGGGGGGCCCGCAAGACCCAGATTCACGGGGCGCAGGCGGCCGGCTGCTCGCCCATCGTGGACATGGTGCTCGAGAACCGCGACCAGATGAAGCCGGTCAAGACCCCGACCTCCATCGCCAAGTCGCTGGCCATCGGGAACCCGGCGGACGGCTTCTACGCGCGCCAGACCATCAGCGGCTCGGGCGGGTTCGCGGCCAAGCCCAACGACGACGAGATCATCGCCGCGATGCGCCTCCTGGCCGAGACCGAGGGCATCTTCACCGAGACCGCCGGCGGCGTGACGCTCGGCGCGGCGAGGAAGCTGATCGAGGCCGGTCGCATCGGCGAGGACGACGGCCCGATCGTCCTGTCGATCACCGGCAACGGGCTCAAGACCCAGGACCCGCTCGTCGGCAAGCTGCCCGAGCCGGCCCTGATCGGTCCGAGCCTCGGCGACTTCGATCGCCTCGGCATCGGTGGGGCACGCTGATGTCGGGGGAGGAACGCCCCGCCTGTACCAGGACCTGATTCCCATTCACCGACCGCACATCTTTTTCTCCCGTCAGGAGCAGACACCATGGCCAACATTCGAATCCCCACCCCGCTGCGCAAGCTGACCAACGGCAAGGAAGAGGTCAGCGTGAGCGGCGCGACCATCGGCGCCGTCATCGTCGGGCTCGAGGCGCAGTTCCCCGGCATCAAGGAGCGCATCTGCGACGACCAGGGTCAGATCCGGCGGTTCGTGAACATCTTCGCGAACGACGAGGACATCCGGTTCCTCAAGAACCTCGAGACCCCGGTCAAGGACAGCGACGAGATCTCCATCGTCCCCGCGATCGCTGGTGGCACGTCGGGTGGCACGTCGGGCGG
>CAZIOH010000116.1:11272-19145 GCA_964540815.1 uncultured Myxococcales bacterium
GGCACGTCGGGCGGTACGTCGTCCTGACTCCCGACGCCATCCAGCGGGCCACGCGCCAGATCGCCCTCCCCGAGCTGGGATACGAGGGCCAGCGGCGCATCGCCGAGGCGCGCGTGGTGCTGGTGGGTGGCGATCGCACCTGCGAGATCGCGGCGCAAGCGCTGGCGGCGGCGGGCGTGGGCGCGCTGCGCTGGGTGGCGCGCCCGGACCGCCGGTCCCTCGGTAGCGGGAGCGGGACCATTTCCGAGACGATGTCCTCCAGGCTCGCCGCCTGGCGCGGCTCCAATCCCGAGGTGGTGGTCGAAGGGATGGCCCTCCCTGTGGCCGCCGCCTCCGCCTCCGGAGCGGAATCGCCCGGGGCGCTCGGGGATCAGTGGCTCGGGTGCCTGCGCGGGGCGAGCGCCGTCCTGCGCTCGGGGTTCGACGACGATCCGATGCTCGGCGCCGCGGTGCGCCTCGGTATCCCGGCCGTCATCGTTCGCGGCCGCGAGGCCGAGGGGATCGAGCTCGTGTCGTTCCGCGCGCATGGGCCCTGCCCGCACGTCCCCCTCGATGGCCCCTCGAAGACCGGCGCGCCCCCCGACGGCGGCGCCGCCGCGGTGGTCGCAGGGCACCTGGCCGCCGCCGAGATCCTGGTGGGGCTGGCCGGCATCGAGTTGGCGCGCCCGGACGTCGGGACCGCCCGCATGCTCCGCCTGCCACCAGGTCAAGCCGTTCCGGACTCCGCCGACATTCCCTGGAACCCCGCCTGCTTCGCCTGCGGGGGATCCGGGCAAGAGATGAGCTTTGCATGAGATTGACCGAGACTGTTCCTCGCGCCGCCGAGCCCGACGGGGCCCCCGACATTACCCCCGACACTGCACATACCGCCCCCGCGCTGGTGCAGGCCGAGCGGGTGCGCCGGGCCCGGCTGCGGGTGGCCGAGAAGATCACCGACCTCATCGGGGACACGCCGATCGTGCGCCTGCGCTCGTTCGAGAAGGAGACCCCGGGGGTCGAGCTCTGGGCCAAGTGCGAGTTCTTCAATCCTGGCGGCTCGGTCAAGGATCGGGCGGCGTACCAGATGATCCGCGACGCCATCCGCTCCGGGGCGCTCACGCCCGGCAAGACCATCATCGACTCGACCAGCGGCAACACCGGCGTGGCGTATTCCTTGATCGGAGGCGCGCTCGGCTACCCGGTCACGCTGGTCATGCCGGCCAACGTATCGTGGGCCCGGCAGAAGATCACGCGCGCCTTCGGGACCGAGCTGGTCTTCTCGGACGCCATGGAGGGCAGCGACGGCGCGATCCGGCTCTGCCGCAAGATGGTCGCCGACAATCCGGCCGCGTACTTCTATCCCGACCAGTATTCGAACCCCTCGAACCCGCTCGCGCACTACCTCGGGACCGGGCGGGAGATCTGGGAGCAGACCGAGGGACGGGTGACGCACTTCGTGGCCGGCATCGGCACGAGCGGCACGGTCATGGGCACCGGACGGCGGCTCAAGGACTACCGGCGCGACATCCAGGTGTGGGCGGTGGAGCCGGACGACGCCCTCCACGGGCTCGAGGGCCTCAAGCACATGGCGAGCTCCCTGGTGCCCGCCATCTACCACCCTCAGGAGCTGGACGGCGTCATCGCCATGCCGACCGAGGAGGCGTGGGACGTGTCCGAGCGGCTGGCCAAGGAGGAGGGCATCCTGGTCGGCCATTCCTCCGGGGGCTCCCTGGCGGGTGGGATGCGTCTGGCCCGAGAGCTGGCGGCGGCCGGGCGGCCGGGGGTGGTGGTGGTGCTGTTCCCGGATCGCGCGGATCGCTACTTCGAGGCCCCGATCCCCGTGCCCAAGGCCGCGGCGACGACGACCAACACGGCGCCGGCCTCGGAGCCCCCGGTCTGAGGATACCGAGGACCGACCCGTGACGGGCGGGCTCATCTTCCTGTTCGTCTCGTCGCTTCTAGCGGGTGCGATCAACTCCATCGCGGGTGGCGGCAGCTTGCTCTCGTTTCCCGCCGCGATCGGGGCGGGCCTGGCCCCGATCGTCGCCAACGCCACCAACACGGTCGCGGTGATCCCCGGGTCGCTGGCCGGAGCCTGGGGATTCCGCAAGCACCTCGATGGGCTCGGCCGGCTCACCGCCGTGCTGTGCATCCCGGCGGTGCTGGGCTCGCTGGTGGGGGCCAGCATCCTGCGGCACACCCCGCAGCGGGTGTTCGACGGGGTGGTCCCGTGGCTGGTCCTCGGCGCCACGGCGGTCATCTTCGTCAAGGAGCTGTGGCCGCGCCGACCCGGGCGCCCCCAGGAGCCGGCGGCGGGGGCGCAGACGCAGACGCAGATCCAGACGCAGCTCGCACGGGGCGCGATGCCCCCCGATCGAATTCCGCCGCTCTTCCTCGGGCTGCAGTTCCTCACCAGCGTCTACGGCGGCTACTTCGGCGCGGCGATCGGGCTCATCATGCTGGCGTTCCTGTCGTTCCTGCCGCAGCGGCTGGGGCTGCACCAGATGAACGGGGTGAAGAACGTCCTCGCCGTGGTGGTGAACGCCGCGGCGGCGATCGACTTCCTGGTGCACGGCCTGGTGAACGGCCCCGCGGTGCTGGTGATGGCGGTGGGCGCCGCGACGGGAGGTGTGCTCGGTGGGCGCTGGGCGACGCGCGTCGATCCCCGGCGCGTGAGGTGGCTGGTGGTCGCCATCGGGGTGGTCATGGCCGCGCTGCTCGGGTGGAGGGCCCTCGCGGGGCGCCACGGTTCACGTTGACCGCGCCCGGCCGGCGGCGTAACCAGTCCCTGCACCCATGCCGCTCGGCTTGCCCCACGACGCCTCCGCCCACGGTCACCACGTCGACGCGATCCTCCGGTACCTGACCGTCACCACCGCCGTCTACCTCTCGATCCTGGTGGGGATCCTCGGCGTGGCCCTGATCTTCCACCGCGGCCCCCGACGGCGCGCGGTCTACACGCACGGCACCGGCCGCGGCGGCCTGGCCCTGGCCGCCGTGGCGGGCGCGGCGCTGCTCTTCGGGATCGACGTCCCGGCCGTGGTGCGCTCGGCCCGGCAGCTGCGCGCGGGCTTCTGGAGCTATCCCGACCGCGATCCTCGGGCGGTGCGGATCGAGGTCCTGGCGCAGCAGTGGGCCTGGAACTTTCGCTACGCCGGGGCGGACGGGCGCTTCGGCACCGCCGACGACATCCTGACGCTGAACGATTTGCGCGTTCCGGTGGATCGCCCGGTGTACCTGCAGCTGACCTCGAAGGACGTCGTGCATTCGCTTTACTTGCCGAACTTCCGGACCAAGGTAGACGCCATTCCCGGCACCATCACCCGCCTGTGGTTCGAGCCCAAGGAGACCGGCCTCTTCGAGATCGCCTGCGCGCAGCACTGCGGAACCTGGCACTACCGGATGCGGGGGGAGCTGACGGTGCTCGACGAGGCGGCCTTCACCACCTGGACCGCGCGGGCGGCCGAGGACGCGCGCCTGCGCTTCGATCCCACGGACTCCGAGGCCCACGATGGCTGGGCGTGGATGCCGGCACCATGAGGACGGGGATGACGAGGAGGACCAGGACGACCAGGGCGATCAGGACCACACTGGGGTCGGTGCTCGACGTGGTCTTCTCGCGCGACCACAAGGTCATCGGCAAGCAGTTCCTGTGGCTCGGGCTCGTGTTCCTGGCGGTGGCCGGCGCCCTCGCCATGCTGATCCGCTGGCAGCTCGCCCATCCGGGCGTGCCGGTCCCGGTGGTGGGGCGCTGGCTGTTTCCGGGCTCGGGCGGGGTGGTCGGCCCGGCGACCTACACCGTGCTCTTCACCATGCACGGGACCATCATGATCTTCTTCGCCATCACCCCGATCCTGATCGGTGGCTTCGGCAACTTCTGCCTGCCGCTCATGCTCGGCGCGCGCGACATGGCGTTCCCGGTGCTGAACACCCTCTCCTTCTGGACCATGTTCGCCGCCACCGCGGTGCTGACGGCGTCCTTCTTCGCGCCGCTCGGGCCGCCCGCCGCTGGCTGGACCGCGTACCCGACGCTGTCGACGGCGATCGGCGCGCCGGGGGTGGCGCAGACGCTGTGGGTGGTGGCGATCTACCTGAACGGCGCCTCCTCGGTGATGGGCGCGGTCAACTACATCACCACCGTGGTTCGGCTGCGGGCGCCGGGGATGGGCTTCATGCGCATGCCCCTCACCGTGTGGGGCTTCTGGATGGCGGCGATCCTCAACGCCCTGTTCGTCCCGGTGCTGGCGGCGGGGGCGGTGCTGCTGTTCTTCGACCGGGTGTTCGGCACGCGCTTCTTCATCGCGGGCAGCACCGTCAAGGCCGGGGGAGATCCGGTGCTCTACCAGCACCTGTTCTGGATCTTCGGACACCCGGAGGTCTACATCCTGATCCTTCCTGCGTGGGGGATCGTGGGCGATCTGCTGTCCTTCTTCTCGCGCAAGCCGGCCTACGGGTACCGGATCACGGTGGGTTCGCTCATCGCGATCGAGATCCTGTCGGGGGTGGTGTACGGACACCACATGTTCACGACCGGGCTGTCACCGCTGCTCGGTCAGGGCTTCATGCTGCTCACCATGATCATCTCGGTGCCGTCGGTGCTGCTCGGGGTCGGGTGGCTCGGGACCCTGTGGCGCGGCTCGATCCGGCTCACCACGCCCATGCTGTTCGCGCTGGGCCTGGTGTTCGTCTTCGGGGTGGGTGGCTTCACCGGCCTCTTCCTGGCCGACGTGCTCTCGGACGTGTACCTGCACGACACCTACTTCGTGGTGGGGCACTTTCACCTGACCATGTCGGCGGCGGTTTTGATGGGCGCGTTCGCCGCCATCCACTTCTGGTTCCCGAAGATGTTCGGGCGCATGCTCGACGAGCGGCTCGGCCAGGTGCACTTCGCGATCACCTTCGTCACCCTGCTCACCACCTTCGGGTTGCAGCTGGTCCTCGGCCTCGGGGGGATGCCACGGCGGCTGGTCGACCCGTCGGCCTATGCCTTCCTGCGGCCGCTCCTGCCGCTCAACCGCTGGGTGACCCGCTCGGCGTTCGTCATGGGGGCGGGCCAGCTGGTCTTCGTGGTGAACTTCTTCTACAGCCTGTGGCGCGGGCCGAAGGCCGGCCCCAACCCCTGGCAGGTCGGGACGCTGGAGTGGACCGTGTCTTCGCCGCCACCCCATCACAACTTCGACCAGCTCCCGGTGGTCAAGTCCGGGCCGCACGAGCTCGGCAACCCCGCCGTGCTGGCCGCGCTCGGACGGGACTACCTGGTGCAGACCGAGGCCATTCCTCCGTGACCGTCCGAGCGCAAGACTCGGGTCCGGCGCTGGAGGCGCGGGCCGCGACCGTGGCGGTCGGGCTGGTGGTGGGCTTCGCGGCGCTGGTGATGACCTTCGGCGCCCTTCTCCTCGCCTACGGGCTGGTGCGGGTGCAGGCGACGGCCGAGGGGGCCGCCTGGCCGCCCGCCGGCGAGCGCCGTCTGCTCGCGGTGGCGTGGCCCTTCGCGCTGGCGGCCACCCTGACCGCGGTGCTCGGGAGCCGGGCCGCGCAGCTTGCCAGTCGCAATTCGCGCGCGCCGGCGCTGAGCGCGGCGGCGCTGGCCGGATGGGGGTTCGTGGCCATCCAGGTCCTCACCGCGCGCCACCTGCTGGCGCTCGGGATACGCCCGAGCTCGGGGCTGGCGGCGTCGGTGCTCTACGCCCTCGGGACGTTCCACGCCCTGCATGCGACGGCGGCCGCCCTGGTGATGTCGCGGCTGGCGATCCGGAGCCGCTGCGGGGAGGTGGTGCGGACCACCACGGTTCGGGCGGCGGCGGCGTTCGTGCACCTCGTGACGGCCCTGTGGCTGGTCATCGGGCTGGCGGTGTTCGTGTGGTGAGCCTGAGCCGGGCGGGGACGGTGCTGGTGGTGGTGGCCGCGGCCGCCGTCGCGGGCGCGGGCGCCGGGCTCGCGGGGTGCGAGGCGCAGGTCCTGCCGACGGACTTCCCGGCGCCCCTCGTGCTCGGGGGCAGGACCGTTGCGGCGCAGAGCCTGCGCCGGGGCGCGGTGGTCTACACCCGGGCGTGTCGGGCCTGCCACGGCGCGGAGGGGGATGGGCATGGCCCGTCGGCGCGGGGCCTGCGCCCGCCGCCGCGCGATCTCCGGCTCGGCACCTACAAGTTCGGCGCCGTCGCCGGCGGTCAACTGCCGACCGATGCGGATTTTCGTCGCATCATCTCGGGGGGGCTCCACGGGACGGCGATGCTGGCCTGGGCCCTGCCGCCGGCCGAGCTCGACGACGTCATCCAGTACCTCAAGACCTTCTCCGAGCGGTGGCGAACGGAGTCCGCCGGCGAGCCCATCGTGCTGGCCCAAGATCCTTGGCAGCTCCGCATCTCCGAAGGGATCGAGCGCGGAAAGCGCGTCTACCACGGGCTCGCCCAGTGCGCGGTCGCCTGTCACCCGGCCTACGTGAGCCGGGAGGAGATCGTCGGCTTCACCCGCGAGCTCACCCACCTCCGCGCGCAGGAACCGAGGCCGGACCTCTACGCGCCCGTGGCCAAGGCGAGCGACTACGGCTACCCCATCCTCCCGCCCGACTTCACCTTCAACACCCTGCGCTCTGGCGGCAGCGCGGCCGATCTCTGTCGGGTGATCGCGGCCGGCGTCGGAGGAACCGCCATGCCCACCTGGAAGAACGTCCTGCCCGACGCCGATCTGTGGGCCATGGCCCACTACGTGAAGAGCCTGGCCGATCTGCGCGACACACCGGGGGCTACTGCCCTGCGGGCGGCGCTCCTGGCTGGGACGGCGGGCGAGAAAACCGACGGATCAGGCGGGCGGCGAGCCACGCCGTGAGGAAGGGGAAGAGCAGGAAGCCCCCGAGAAGCTCCTGCCTGGCGGTCCAGACGCGGGCCTGACCGAGACAGTTCGGGCACAGGGCCGAGGCGGAGCGGCTCGATGCCCCCCAGAAGGCGAGCGCCACCAGCACCACGAGCACCGCGAGCCGAGGGCGCTTGCGAACCCCGAGCATGCGAGGCCGGAGCCTGCGAGCCGCCTTCACGGCGGGCCTCCGGCCGAAGCGGCCCGCACCCCGTACTCCAGGGTCAGGACCAGCACCATCGCCACGCACAACCCGACGGTGGTCGCCATCATCAGGCGCACGCCGCCCCGCTCGCGGCCGAGCCGGGTGGTCGCGAGCCCGAGCAGCGCCGCCAGCCCGACCCCGAGCGCGCCCGCCAGCTTCCCGAGATAGAGCGCCGGAAACAGCACCACCCAGATCAGATCGACGAACTGCCAGTACAGGGCCACGGTCGACGTGGCGGCCGCGACCGAGCCTGGCGGCGGGCCTCTGCGGGCGGCGAGCCAGAGCAGACAGACCACGCCGACCGCGACGTGGAGCCCATGGTAGCCCGTGAGGACGAAGAACAGCGCGGCACCGTGGTCGCCGGTGACCGACATCCGGTGGGCCCCGAGCAAGCGCGCGTACTCGAGACCTTGCAGCAAGAGGAACAGGAGTCCGAGCCCGGCCGTCGCGCCGAGCCGGAGGCGCGATGGCCCCCGGCCGGCGGAGCCCGAGGCGGCGCCCCACCCCTGCACGGGCCCGAACGTCACCCCGGACGCGAGCAGGACCGCGGTCGACAGGAGGCCCATCACGAGATCCAGGCGGTCTGCGGTGGGCCTCCAGCCGACCCCGCGCGCCTCCAGCGCCGCCCGGGCGGCGAGGAGCCCCGCGAACCCCATGAGATCGGTGGCCAGGAAGACCCACATGCCCGCGCGGCCGAGGCTGGCGGGTGGATCCAACCCCGTCGCCAAGGGCGCTGCGAAGGCGTGGTCGGCCTCGCTGGCATCGGAAGCCATCGCGAAGCAGGCTAGTGCACCGCGGTCGAAATAGCATCATATTCGGCCGACGATCCGAGCCGGCCGC
>CAZIOH010000117.1:0-17851 GCA_964540815.1 uncultured Myxococcales bacterium
CGACGTGACCGCGCTCGATCCGGCCGCCCGGGACGTGGCCCTGGTCTTCCAGAACTTCTCCCTCTACCCGCGCTGGAGCGTGCGCCGCAACCTCGAGTTTCCCTTGCGCGCGCCCGGGCGCAACCTGCCCGAGGCCGAGATTCGCCGCCGCATCGACTGGGCCGCCGAGATCCTCAAGATCACCCGCTTCCTCGATCGCGACTCCGCACGCCTCTCGGGCGGCGAGATGCAGCGGGTGGCCATCGGCCGCGCCATCGTGCGCCGCCCCCGCCTGTTCCTGATGGACGAGCCGCTCACCAACCTCGACGCCAAGCTGCGCGAGGCCCTCCGGGTCGAGCTGGTCGAGCTCCGGCGCACGCTCGGGACCCCGATGGTCTTCGTGACCCACGACCAGGCCGAGGCTCTGTCGATGGCGGACCGGATCGTGGTGCTGTCCGAGGGGCGCATCCTGCAGACCGGCACCCCGCGGGAGATCTACGAGCGCCCCGCGTCGCCGGTGGTGGCGCTGCAGCTCGGGCAGCCGGCCATCAACCTGCTGCCCGTGCGGCGGGACGCCGGGATGTGGTGCACCGCTGATGGGACCCCCCTGCTCGCCGCCGACGCCACCGGGCCGGCCGAGCGCTTGCTCGGCGTTCGCCCGGAGGCCATCACGCCGCTGGGGCTCGCGGAAGGGCCGGCCGCCGCCCAGGCGGCCTCCTCGGCCCGCACGCCGGCCGCCGTGGTCCGGGTGGTCGAGTACATCGGCCCGACCACCACGCTGCTCTGCGAGTGGGCGGGCGCCCACGTGCACATCGTCGTTCCCCGCCGCGGCAGCTTCCGCCCCGGGGATCGCCTGAGCCCGCGCATCGATGCCGCCCGCGCCATCCTGTTCGAGCGCGAGGCCGACGGTGCCCGTGGCGCGTCGTCATCCTCATCAGGCCGGGCGCTCCCGACGTCGTCGCCTTCTCTCTTTCCGCCAGGAGGTTCCACATGACCACCAAGCCCTTCGAACCGAAGTTCATGAAGATGAGCGTGCTCACCGCCGCCCTTCAGGAGCTGACCCCGCGCGCCGTGCGCGACGCCGATCCGGACCAGGCCATCGAGGACTGGCTGGAGTTCGCCCGCGAGATGGATTGCCCGAACATCCAGATCTCGGCGGCGCTGCACCCGAGCGAGGCCGATGTCCCCCCGGAGGCCATGCTCGACCCGGTCGCCAACACCCTGGATCTCCGCAAGCCCTTCGACAAGGCGCGTGCCAAGCGGGTGCTGGCGGCCATGGAGTCGACCGGCGTCGGCGTCACCGACATCGCCTTCTTCGACAACCTCCTCCACGACGACAACGATCTGCGCAAGAAGAAGCACGCCTTCGTGGTGCGCATGCTCGACGCCGCCGCCGCGCTCGGCCTCGAGGCCGTGTGCGGCTTCATCGGCCGCAACCAGAAGCTGTCGATGGACGGAAACCTGGCCTTCTTCGAGGAGGTGTTCATCCCGCTCCTGAAGGAGGCCAAGGCCCGCGGCATCGAGTACCGGGTCGAGCAGTGTCCCATGCCCGGCTGGACCATCGGCGACAACTTCCACAACAACATCGGCTACACCCCGGCCCTGTGGATCGCGCTCCACCGCATCTGCGAGAAGCACGGGGTGGGTGACCAGCTGCGGGTCCACTACGATCCCTCGCACGCCATCCTGATGGGTCAGGACACCCGGTCCATCTTCCAGTACTTGAAGGACAGCGGCTACGACTTCATCGTGGGAGGCTTTCACGTCAAGGGCCAGGTCATCGACCCCAAGGGGGTCGCCGCCTGGGGGTACGGCGGGCAGACCGTGGAGCGCGGCGACTGGAAGAACGGCCAGCCCTCGGCCAACCCGGCCGATCACGGCAACGCCTGGAAGAAGCAGACCGTCCTGTGCGAGCACGAGCTGCCGGGCACGGCCAGGCACGATCCGCTCGGCTACCTGCAGAACCGCACGGTGGACTGGCTGGACCACCAGCTCGCCGCGCGCGAGCTCCTCAAGCTCGACGTGGCCAACACCGCCCTCGTCATCGAGCACGAGTACCCGCGCGCCCGCATCCAGGACAAGGCCCGCCTCAAGCCCATCTTGCAGGGCTCGATCGCGTTCGCCCGCAAGATCGACGAGGCCGCCGCCTGCATGTACGCCCTCCACCACGAGGTGCTGCCGGCGCAAGGCATCCCGGTGCAGGGCCGGGGCCGCGTGGCCTACTGGACCTGACGGACGACCGACGGACGGAACCACATAACCCCGCGACCCGGAGAGACGACGGATGGCAAAGCGCAAGCTGAACATCGCGATGATCGGCTACGACTTCATGGGTCGGGCCCACTCGAACGCCTGGCGCCAGGTGGCGCACTTCTTCCAGGATGTCCCCTTCGAGCCGGTGCTGAAGGTGGTGGTCGGCCGCACCGAGGCCAAGGTGGTCGAGGCGCGCGACCGCCTCGGATTCCTCGAGCACGCCACCAGCTGGCGCGCGGTGCTGGCCCGCCCGGACATCGACATCGTGGACATCTGCACGCCGGGGGACTCGCACGCCGAGATTGCCGTCGCGGCCGCCGAGGCCGGCAAGGCCATCCTGTGCGAGAAGCCGCTCGCCAACACCCTCGCCGATGCCGAGCGCATGCTGGCCGCCGTGCGCAAGGCCGGGGTGATCCACATGCTCTGCCACAACTACCGGCGTTGCCCGGCCGTGGCCCTCGCCAAGCAGATCATCGCAGAGGGGCAGCTCGGGCGCATCAACCACTATCGCGGGGTCTACCTGCAGGACTGGATCGTCGACCCGAGCTTCCCGCGGGTCTGGCGCCTCGAGAAGGCCCGCGCCGGGTCGGGCTCCCTCGGCGACATCCTCTCGCACACCATGGATCTGTCGCGCTACCTGGTGGGCGAGCCGGTGGAGGTGTCGGGCCTCCTCAAGACCTTCATCACCGAGCGGCCGCTGCCCGGGGCTGCCGGCGGCCCCCTCGCGCCGGTCGACGTCGACGACAGCGCGCAGGCCCTGGTCAAGTTCGCGAACGGCGCGGTCGGCTACTACGAGGGCACCCGGTTCGCGCCGGGTCGAAAGAACTACAACCGCCTGGAGATCAACGGCTCGAAGGGGAGCCTGGTGTGGGATCTCGAGCGCATGAACGAGCTCGACGTCTACATCGAGAGCGGGCCGGACAGCGGGTTCCGCACCGTCTCGGTCACCGACGGCAAGCACCCGTACATGGCGGCCTGGTGGCCGCCCGGCCACATCATCGGCTACGAGCACTCGTTCACCCACACCGTGTACGACCTGCTCCGCGCCATCGCCACCGGCGTGTCCCCCGCCCCCAACTTCGAAGACGGCCTGCAAAATCAGCGCGTCCTCGACGCCATCGAGCGTTCGTCGACCACGGGTCAGTGGCAGAAAATCAGCGAAAGGCAAACCGGATGAGGACAAGGATCAGGACGACGACGACGACGGAGAGGATCACGACCGGAGGTCCGAAACCGCGCGTGGGCAGGACATCGACGCGTCGCAACGGCAAGGTCGTCACCAAGGTCGCCGGGAAGGTCGCGTGCGCCTTCTTCGCCCTGGCGGCGCTGGCGCTGGTCGCCTCGCCCGCCCGAGCCGAGATCCCGCTCGTGCAGTACGACGGCTGGCGGCTCTCCACCGATGGCCGTGTGAACACCTTCCTCAGCGTCGGCGAGGGACAAGGGCTGCCGGCCGGTCAGCCAGAATATCCGGGAGGCGCGGGCGGCACCGCCGACATCGCGACCTCCACCGGCGACATCCACTCCTCGCGCATCCGCAACGGCTTCCTGATGAGCATCCTCGGCTTCACCGGCCAGAAGGAGCTCAGCCCCAACTTCAAGGTCACGACCCGGGTCGGGCTGTGGATGAACGTCACGGGGAGCCGCACCAAGAACAACGTGGGGCAGATCGATCCGCGCGAGCTCTACGGGAAGATCGAGGGTCACTGGGGGAGTCTGCTCGCGGGCAGTCACCTCTCGCTCTTCGGCCGCGGTGGCATCCTGGTCGACGCCGACATCGCCCATGACTACGGCCTCGGGTACCCCTGCGCCATCAAGGACGCATCCGGTGGGGCCTGCGGCATGGCGGGTTTCGGGGCGCCCTTCCCGGGGTTCGATCCCGGGTTCGTGTACGCGACCCCGAGCCTCGGGGGGCTTCAGGTCTCGGTCGGCATCTACGATCCAGCGATCATCGAGAACGCCAACCTCAACCGTGCCCCGCTGCCGCGCGTGGAAGGCGAGGTCAAGTTCGATCTGCGCCAGATGCTCCGCCTGTTCGTCAGTGGATTCTGGCAGACCCTCGAAGGGACTCCCGCCGGCGGCACCAAGAACCTCAGCGTCAGCGCGTGGGGTGGTCAGGCGGGCGGGATGGTGGCGCTCGGCCCCATCCTGGTCGGTGGCGCCGCCTTCACGGGGGCCGGATTCGCGCCCATCAACTACCTCGAAGAGGGCGTGATCTCCGCCGACTCCGAGGGTGTCCTGCGCAAGGCCAGCGGGGGCTTCGGGCTCGGGGCGGTGGTGATCGACGCGCTCCGGCTGAAGATCGCCGGCGGGGCGGGGGTGTGGCAGCTCCAGAAGACCGCGAACGATCCCCCCGAGCCCACCGCGACCATGGCCACCAACCCGGCGCTCATCAAGCAGAACCTGGGCCTCACGGGCGGGCTCTACCAGACCACCGGCCCCGTGCACTTCACCCTCGAATACTTCCGAGCCCAGCACACCTGGTTCGACCGCGGGGTCGCCAGCCTGAACAACCCGGCGGTGGTGAGTATCGTCACGCCCAAGCAGGTCGTGAACTTCATCAACGTCGGAATGACCGTGGTGTGGTGACCCTGCCCGCTCAGTCCTGGTCTGGCTGAGCTAGCTCCGTCCGATCCGGCGGTTCGACGGGACCGGGGTGACCGGCTTGGGAGGCAGCGGGATCAGCGGAGCGAGCCCCGGGCCCGGGACCGCGCGCGGGCGTGGTGGTTCGGCTGGTCCATAGGGGGCAATCCGGACGAGAGTCCCGTGCACGCGGAAGGAACACCGGAAGATGCCCTGTCCGAGCGAGGCCAGCGCTGGCAATTCCAGGCACGGGACCCCATCCGCATCCAGGAAGGGCAGCGCCCGCTCGAGCTGGTCGTGGAGTCGCTTGGTCACGGAGCCCGGCAATCGGCGATCCTCGTCTTCGAGACCGTCGATCCAAGCCGACACCGCCAGTTTCGCCGCCTCGAGGTCCAGGTAGTGGTCACGCATAGGGCTCTCTTCCGCCCTGACAGTAACATGTGTCAGGACGAGGCGTAAAGTAGGGGCTGGCCTCGTCAGAGGCAACCCCGGGCTCGAAACTTTTTCGCCGCATTTTCGAGGCGGCGCCGATGAGCGCGAGCGCACGGATCTCCGTCGCGGCCAGGCGCCGGGCACGCCTGTCGCGTCTCGGCGGCGGGCGTGACATGCATTCCGACGCGAGCGAGCCTGCGTCAGGGCTTGCGGCGGATCCGCCGCAGGTCGGCACCTTGCTCGACCAGGGCCGTCGGCGGAGATGCGTACACGTCCTCGACGAGCGTGTCGACCGATGGGGCGGACACCCCGATCTCGGCCGCGAGGGCGGCGTCGATCTCGGCGTCGATCTCGGCGGCCCAGGCCACCTGATCGCTGGCCGCCAGAATCGTCGATTCATGCAGCCAACGTGACAGCCGCCGCATCGGATCGCCCGTGAAGGCCGGCTCCGGCACAGCCTCCGGAGGTGCCGCCCCTGCCCCTGCCCCTGGGCCTGCCCCTGGGCCTGCCCCTGCCCCTGACCCTGCCCCTGGCCCTGCCCAGACTGGGCGTGCGAGGCGCTCCGTCACCGCCTCGATCAGGGTCGGACCGGCACCCCGGCGAGCCGCCTCGACGGCCGCGCGAGCGACCTGGAACACGGCCACGGCATCCCCCCCGTCCACCCGGATCCCGGGGATCCCGTAGGCCAGCGCCTTGACCGCGACCGTCTCGGAGCCGAGGCCCACGCCGCCCCCGAGGTGGCTCGCCGACGTGGTCGAGGAACCGTTGGCAGCCACGCTGGCGACCGTGTTGATGCACACGAAGACGGCAGGGACATGAAAGACGGCGGCGAAGTTGAGCCCGGTGTGGAAGTCCTCGCCAGCGGTGGCCGCGGCGTCGAGGTAGCAGAGGACCACGGTGTCGTCTCGCTTGATCTTCGCAGCCCATGCCAGGCCAGCCGCCTGAGGAAGGTGGGTCGACGCCGACGCCGAGGCGGGCAACACGTTGAGCGCGCGCGCCGCCACCGGGTGCCCCGGAGCCTGTCGTCCCTTGGCGCGATCGTTGGCATTTCCGAGCACGTTCGCGAGATAGGCCCGCAGCGGCAATCCGCGATAGAGGGCGGCCGCACCCTCACGGTGTCCAGGGACGACCCAGTCCCGTGCGGTCAGGGTGGCGAGCGGGGCGATGGTGGCAGCCTCCAGCCCTCCGAGCTCGTAGGCCGGCGCCGGCATGCTCTCGCGCACCTCGGTGGCCATCGGAAGCCGTCCGGTCGCGGTCGCCGCCGTCAGTCGAAGCTCGAGGCGATGGACGCGCAGCATCCCCCGGAAGATCTCGCGCCAGATCTGGGGGCCGGGGTCGGTGGCGCCCCCGGGCCCGTCCGCGAGGGCGGAGACCAGCCCGGTCGCCAGCCGCAAGGCCTCGTCGCTGTAGACCTCGACCATCTCCGCCACCACGTCGCCCATCCCCGCGCGAATCTTCGGGGGCATGCGCGGCGGCCGCGGCCGCTCGGGGACGTCCGCCGCGGTCCCGGTCCCCCCGCTCGCCGGGGGCGGGGGAGGGCCGGCGGTCGGCGTGGGCGCGACGGCCGCCGCGGCGACCGGCGGCTTTTCCCGGCTCTGTGGGGTCTTGGATGCTGCCATGGGGTGTCTGGGCTGAATGGGCTCGTCGGTCAGATCGAATCCAGGAACATGAGGCCGGGGTTCTCGAGGGTGGTCTTGATCTCGGCGACGAACCGCGCGGCCTCGTGGCCGTCCACGATGCGATGGTCGACCGAGATGGACAGGTTCATCATGTCCCGGACGACCACCCGCTTGCCATCCGCCATCGGGCGCTTGGCGATCTTGTGGATCCCCAGGATCGCCGCCTCGGGAAAGTTGATGATCGGGGTGGCGAGCAACCCACCGAGCGCGCCCAGGCTGGTGATGGTGAAGGTCGAGCCGGACAGCTCCTCGCGGGTGGCCTTGCCGGCCCGCGTGGCGTCGGAGAGGCGACGAATCTCGCCCGCCAGCTCGACCAGGGTGCGCTGGTCGGCGTTGCGGATGACCGGCACGATGAGCCCGCTGTCGGTCGCGGTGGCGAGCCCGATGTGGCGCGCCGCGTGCTGGACGATCTCTCCGGCCGCCTCGTCGAGGGTCGCGTTGAGCTGGGGAAAGCGCGCGAGCGCGCCGGCGGTGGCCTTGATGAAGAATGGGAGGAACGACAGCTTGACGTCGCGCCCAGCCAGCCGCTGGTTGGCCTTTTCCCGCAGCACGACCAGATCGGAGACGTCGACCTCCTCGACGTAGGTGAAGTGTGCGGCCGTGTGCTTGGAATGCACGAGGTGCTCGGCGATCTTCTTCCGCACGCCCCGAAAAGGGATCCGCACGTCGTGGCCGCCAGCGCCAGCGCCGAGCGCCCCGGCGCCCGTCGCGCTCGGTCGGATCGCGCTCGGTCGGATCGCGCTGACGGCGAGCGGCTTGTTCGGAACGGCCGCGCCGCCGCCCGAGGTCACGCCCGTGAGTCGCGCCCCGACAGGCCGGGCGCCGACGTGGGCACGCACGTCATCCGAGGTGATGCGTCCAGCCCGGCCGTTGCCGGTGATCTGGCGAATGTCGATCCCGAGGGTCCGCGCCAGCTTGCGCGTCGCCGGCGTCGCCAGCACCGGCGCCCTCGCCCCGGCCGCGAGGGGGTCCGCGGGAGTGGAGGGCGCGGAGGGCGCGGCCACCGGGAGCGGCCCGACAGCGGCGACACGGGCGGGCGCGACCCCGGCCCCGGCGGTGACGGCACCTGCGGGGGAAGGCCCGGCTGGGTCGCCCGCATCGGTGTCGATGGTGATGAGGACCCGACCCACCGGACAGACCTGCCCCTCGGCGAACAGGCGCTGGGCCACGCGCCCGGCGCGCGGCGCCGGGATCTCGACGGTCGCCTTGTCGGTCATCACCTCCACGAGCGGCTGATCCTCCCGCACGAGATCACCCTCGGCGACCAGCCAGCGCACCACCTCGCCCTCGACGACGCCTTCCCCGATGTCGGGCAATTTGAACTCGTAGAGCATGGCCTCTGGATTGGCTAGAAGGTGACCACCTGCTCGACCGCATCCAGGATGCGCGCGGCGTCCGGGAGGTACTCGTGTTCGAGCGTGTAAGGGAAGGGGGTATCGAAGCCCGTCACCCGCAAGATCGGCGCCTCGAGGTGCAAGATGGCACGCTCCTGGATGGACGCCACCAGCTCGGCCCCGAAACCACACGTCTTGGGGGCTTCGTGGACGATGACCACCCGCCCGGTCTTGCGTACGGACGCGAGGATGGTCTCGATGTCGAACGGCAGCAAGGTCCGCAGGTCGATGACCTCGAGCGCATAGCCGGCGGCCTCCCCCTTGACCGCGGCCTCGAGGCAGGTGTGGACCATGGCGCCCCAGGACAGGACGGTCACCTGCTCACCCGGTCGGACGATCTGGGCTCGTCCGATCGGAATCGTGTAGTCGTCCTCGGGGACCTCGCCCTTGGCCGCCCGGTACATGCGCTTCGGCTCCATGAAGATCACGGGATCGTCGTCGCGGATGGCCGACAGCAAGAGTCCCTTGGCGTCGAACGGGTTGGAAGGCATGACGACCTTCAGGCCCGGGACGTGAATGAACAGTGCCTCGGGCGACTGCGAGTGGTAGTGGCCGCCCTTGATTCCGCCCCCGACCGGCGTCCGGATGACGAGGGGCGCCGGATATTCGCCCCCCGAGCGGTACCGCATCTTGGCCAGCTCGTTCACGATCTGGTCATAGGCCGGATAGATGAAGTCGGCGAACTGGATCTCGGGGACCGGGCGGAGCCCATAGAGAGCCATTCCGATCGCGGTGCCGATGATCCCCGATTCGGCGAGCGGGGTGTCGACGCAGCGGTCGGCACCGAACTCCTCGAACAGCCCGGCCGTCGCGCGGAAGACGCCACCGAAGCGCCCGACGTCTTCTCCCATGACCAGGACACGGGGATCGCGGCGCATCTCCAACCGGAGCGCGTCGTTGACCGCCTGGATGATGTTCATTTCAGACATGGAGGGGGCTCACCTGGATTGGTCCGGGCAACGGATTACGCTAGCGCGCACCCGGAATCAAGCCCGGGTGCGCCGCAACACCCCGGCGGGGCGGTCACCATGGGATTGGACTCGGGCAGGCGATCGATTTACCCTTCGGCGTCGGGACCGAAACGAGGCGAAATGGGCGATCGCGTGGCAGGCGGGAATGGATCTGGCGGGCGTGCAGACGGATCTGGAGACGGATCTTCAGACGGTTCTGGGGGTGCCAGGGCGGCCAGGTCGATTGATGAGGCGCGGCTCCTTGGCAACATGGCGGGCAGCCCGGAGATCCTGGACGAGGCTGGCCGGCTCTTCCTGCACGAGGCCGAGGGGATGTTCCTGGCGCTGCAGGCGGCGGTCACCTCGGCGGACGCGAATCGCGTCGAACGGGCGGCGCACCTCATCAAGGGAGCCTTGCTGTCCATCGCGGCCCCGGCGGCGGCCAGGTTGGCCGATGCGATCGAAGCTCAGGGCCGCGCCGGCGCCATCGTGCCGCCCGCCCGCCTCACCGAGCTCGAGCTGGAGCTCACCCGGGTCTGCTCGGATCTCGCCGCCATCCTCGACAAGCTCGAGAAGCTCGCCGCGGTCAGTTGTCCGTGAGGAGCGCACCTTCGGCGGCGGGATCCTCGGGGGGGCCACCGAGGACCGGCCTCAGCAGACGGGCCACGTCCTCCTGTTGCAAGGCCCGCCGGACCTGCTCGAAGAGGTGCTCGACGCCCTGGGCGCGCGAGGACACGATGGTCGCGGCGATGTCCTGCGGGTCCACGAAGTCGATGCCGAGCTCGGAGGCGTGGGTCGCGGCGGCTCCGGTCGGCAGGGGGGCATCGGTGCACACCACCTTCAGGACCACGCCCCGGTAGTCGGGACCGCCCACCGCCAGAAACCGGGCGTCGTTGGGGAAGCGCACGTCGTCCACCACGATCAGGCGGTGGCGAGGACCGCCTGGCCGGTCGCGCTGCGCCAGGCGAATCTCGCGCAGGAGCGCTCGCAGGTGGATGTCGTCCCCGAACTCATCGCGCAAGCCCTCCGCGCCGAGGCGCTGGAGCAGCCACCGCGGCGAGAATCCATAGCGGGGATCGACCGCCTCCTTGTCGGCCTGGCTGCCCCACACCTGGGCCTCTGAGAGATCGAAGACCTTCTGCATGGCCCGCTTCATCGGTCCGGCGATGGAGCGGAGCTCGGCGCCGAAGTGGTCGGCCAGGTAGCGGGCCACGGTGGTCTTTCCATGCGCCGATTTCGCGAGCAACCCGACGATGTAGATCATGACCTACTCACCCACGCACGGGCATTGCGGAACAGGCGCATCCAGGGACTGTCGTCAGGCTCGCGCGGAGCGGACGAGGGGGAACGTGGAGGCGAAGGTGAATGCATGGGATGAGGCAGGTGAGCAGGCAGGGGCGACAACGGATCGTAGGACAGCTGTACCGAGCGAAACACGCGCTCTGGATGCGGCATCAAGATCGTCGCACGTCCATCGTCCGACGTCACGGCCGTAATTCCGCCCGGCGAGCCATTCGGGTTCTGTGGGTACCTCGAGGCGGTTTGCCCCAGGTCGTCGACGAAGCGCGCCGACACCAGCCCCTGACGCTCACAGTCGAGCCGCGCCTCCTCCGAGCTCCACTCGGCGCGCCCCTCGCCGTGCGCCACCGCGATGGGCAAGAGAGATCCGGCCATGCCCGCGAGCAGGATCGATGGGCTCTCGGTGATGGCCACCCGCGCCAGACGGGCCTCGAACTGATCGCTGCGGTTCCGCACGAAGCGTGGCCAGCGGTTGGCGCCGGGAACCAGCTCCTTGAGCGCGGACATCATCTGGCACCCGTTGCAGACACCCAGGGTGAAAGTGTCGGGCCGCTCGAAAAACCGCTCAAATTGGGCACGCGCCGCAGCGTGGAAGAGGATCGACTTCGCCCAGCCCTCACCCGCCCCGAGGACGTCACCGTACGAGAATCCGCCGCAGGCAGCCAGCCCTCGAAAATCGCCGAGATCGACCCGGCCTTCCAGGATATCGGTCATGTGCACGTCGACCGCCTGGAAGCCGGCGCGGCGGAAGGCCGCCGCCATCTCGAGCTGACCGTTCACCCCTTGCTCGCGCAGGATGGCGACGCGCGGGAGCGCTGCGCCAGAGACGGTCGCGGCCTCGACAGCGTCGTTTGGGTCGCCCAAACGGTCGAAAGACAGGAAGGTCGACAGTCCAGGCGCCGCCGGATCGGTGCGGGCCGCCTGCTCCTCGTCGGCGCACGCAGGATCGTCGCGCAGGCGCGCGATCGCGTGGGTGGTCTCCGACCAGATCCCGCGCAAGACGCTGCGCGATTCCTCGAAGAGGGTGCGGTCACCGACGCGAAACCTGATGCGATCCCCGGGGCGCGGCGCGCCGATCGGGTGAACATGGGCTCCGAGCCCGTGCTCCGCGAACACCTGTTGCACCACGGCCAGCTCGGCGCCGCGAACCTGGACCACCGCTCCGAGCTCCTCGCTGAAGAGGGCGGCGTTCTCGGCCCCCGCTCCACCATCCACCGCAGTCGGCGTCGCGGGCAGGAGCGCGCCGAGATCGATGTCGAGGCCGAGCCCGCCCGCGAACGCCATCTCGAGCAGGGTGACGAACAGCCCCCCGTCCGAGCGATCGTGGTACGCGAGCAGCCGTCCGGCGTCCCCGAGCGCGCGAATCGCCGCGAAGAAGCCGACCAGCCGGGTGGGCTCGTCGAGGTCGGGCGGGACGTCGCCGAGCTGCCCGTGGACCTGGGCCAGGCAGGAGCCACCGAGCCGATTCCTCCCGCCCCCGAGATCCACGAGCAGAAGGAGGCTCCCCCCCTCGGGGCCGTGGAGCATCCGGAGTTGCGGGGTGAGCGCGCGTCGCACGTCGGTGACCGGGGCAAAGGCGCTCACGACCAGCGACAGCGGCGCGGTGACCGCCCGCTCGCCGAGGGGCGCGCGCGCGTCCGGTTCGGATGCGGCGTCGTCTGCCGGGTCGGCGCCAGGCGGCGTCACCTTCCAGGCGGTGCGCATCGACATCGAGTCCTTGCCGACCGGGATGGCGATCCCGAGCGCGGGGGCGAGCTCGACTCCGACCGCCCGGACGGCGTCGTAGAGCCGCGCGTCCTCGCCGGGGTGCCCGGCGGCCGCCATCCAGTTGGCGGAGAGCTTGACGTCGCCGAGGTGCGCGACCGGTGCCGACGCCAGGTTGGTGATGGCCTCGGCGACCGCCATCCGCGCGGATGCCGCCGCATCGAGCAGGGCGATGGGTGGCCGCTCGCCCATGGCCATGGCCTCGCCCGAGTACCCCTCGAACCCGGCGCAGGTCACCGCGGCGTCTGCGACCGGCACCTGCCACGGGCCGACCATCTGATCGCGGGCGATGAGCCCCCCGACCGTCCGATCGCCGATGGTGATGAGGAACGACTTGTCGGCCACCGTCGGCAAGCGCAGCACCCGGAGCGCCGCCTCGCGGACATCCAGCCCGCCCACCTCGAAGCCGCGTCGGGGCACGTCCACGTGGCGCACGTCGCGGGTCATGCGCGGCGGCTTGCCGAAGAGCACGCCGAGCGGCAGGTCGATCGGGTGGTTCGCGAAGTGCGGATCCTCGAGGCACAGCGTCCCGTCGTCGGTGGCCTGGCCCACCACCGCGAACGGACAGCGCTCTCGTCGACACAGCGCCGAGAGCTCCGGCAACCGCGCGGGCGGAACGGCGAGGACGTAGCGCTCCTGGGCCTCGTTGCACCACAGCTCGAGCGGGGACATCCCCGGCTCGTCGCTCGGGATCTTGCGCAGATCGAGCCGCGCGCCGCGGCCGCTGTCGTTGACCAGCTCGGGGAAGGCGTTCGACAGGCCTCCGGCCCCCACGTCGTGGATGGACACGATGGGGTTGTCGGGTCCGAGCGCCACGCAGCGATCGATGACCTCCTGGCAGCGCCGCTGCATCTCGGCGTTGTCGCGCTGGACGGAGGCGAAGTCCAGGTCCTCGGCCGATGCTCCCGAGGCCAGCGAGGAGGCCGCCCCGCCGCCGAGGCCGATCAGCAGCGCCGGTCCGCCGAGGACCACCAGCGCGGCGCCGGGCGGAATCTCGCCCTTCTTCACGTGGGCAGGCCGCACGGTGCCGAGCCCACCCGCGATCATGATGGGCTTGTGATAGCCGCGCACCTCTCGACGGCCGGGCGTGGGCCCCTCGATCTCGAGCTCGAAGGTCCGGAACACGCCGCAGAGGTTCGGCCGCCCGAACTCGTTGTTGAAGGCCGCCGCCCCGAGCGGGCCGTCGATCATGATGTCGAGCGGCGAGGCGATCCGCTCGGGCTTGCCGTGGTCGGGCTCTTCCCAGGGACGGACCGCGCCGGGCAGCCGCAGGTTCGAGACCACGAACCCCGCGAGCCCGGCCTTGGGCTTGCCCCCGCGCCCGGTGGCGCCCTCGTCGCGGATCTCACCCCCGGCCCCGGTGGCCGCGCCCGGAAAGGGCGAGATGGCGGTGGGGTGGTTGTGGGTCTCGACCTTCATCAGGATGTGCGCGGGCTCGACGTGCATGGCGTAGACGCCGGTGACGGGGTCGGGCAACAGGCGCTCCGAGGTGGGCCCACCGATGACCGCGGCATTGTCGCTGTACGCCGAGAGCACGCCGGCGGGGGAGGCCTCGGTGCTGCGGCGGATCATCTTGAACAGGGACGCCGGCTGGCGCTGACCGTCGACGATGAAGTCGGCGTTGAAGATCTTGTGACGGCAGTGCTCGCTGTTGGCCTGGGCGAACATCATGAGCTCGACGTCGGTCGGATCCCGACCGAGCCCGCGGAAGGCGGCGGTCAGGTACTCGATCTCATCCCGAGCCAGGGCGAGGCCGAGCGCGACATTCGCGGCGTCGAGCGCGGCCTCTCCGTCGCGCAGGATCGGCACGCTGCGCAGCGGGCGGGGGTCGGCGCGGCTGAAGAGCGCGGCGGCCTCGGCGGTCGAGGTCAGCACCGACTCGGTCATGCGGTCGGCGAGCCCGAGCGCGAGGGCCGCCGGATCCCGGATCTGCCCGAAGAGCGTGAACCACACCCCGCGCTCGATGCGCCGCACGCGCTCGAGGCCGCAGCCGCGCGCGATGTCGGTGGCCTTGGAGGACCAGGGCGAGATGGTTCCGAGCCGGGGCACCACCAGGCGGCGGTGCACCTCGGCTCCGCTGGTCGTGGCGCCGGCCGGCGTCCGGGGCGGCTCGGCCCTGGGCCCGTAGGTGAGCAGCCGGTCGAGCACCTGGCGGTCGCCGGGCTCGAGGGGAGCGGAGGTGTCCACCAGGTGAACGTGGTTCGCCGTCAAGCTGGTGATGTCGGGGTTGCGCACGCGCAGGCGCGCGAGCCGCTTGTCGAGTCGAGCCGGAGTGAAGGCGGGAGCGCCGAGAATCTCGATCATGCTTTGGCGCACAGACTGCCGCTTTGCGGTCGAGGATGCAATCGCCGAAGCGGCCACCCGGCACGCCGCGTCGTATGTGTCGGTCGGGACCAGGGCGTGTGCGTCTCACCGCGGGGGCGCCGGCGGAAGTTGCGGCTTCGAGCAGCGCAGCAGCCAGCGATAAATGTCGTTCGGGTTTGCATCGAGGGCATAGGTCTGCGTCCAGCTGTCATGGCCCACGCCGGGATAGATCGTGAGGCGCTGTTCCCGACCACCCTCGTCACCTGCTCCTGCTCGACCACCGGTCGCGCAGGCCATGAGGTGGTCCATCGGCTCGAGGGTCCCGGCGGGGGGAACCACCGGGTCGGCGTCGCCGTGAAAGCCCCAGATGGCCACGGCCCGCGCCAGCTGGCACCCGCGCGATCTCCAGGCGGGACGGCCGTCGCCGGCGATGAGCACGGCGGCCGCCACATGCGTGTCGAGGTGCGCGTCGAGGTAGCGCCATCCGCCGATGGCGCCGCAGCTCAGCCCGGTGAGATAGACCCGGCGGCGGTCGACGGCGTAGTGGTCCACGGCGAATGACACGAAGGCGTGAATCTCCTCGGCGGCCGGGCAGTCGAACCCCACCGCAGGGGCCACCGCCGCCGGGCGATGCTGCGGCGAAAGAATGACGAACGCATCGCGCGCCGGTGAGCGCGCGTCGCGGGCGCTGGCTTCGCCGAGGGCTCGCAACGGACCATGCGCGAGGAGGCGCGGCAGGTCCGAGCCCCCGTTGCCGTTCTCGCCGACGCCATGCAGGAAGACCAGCAGGGGCCATCTCTTCTTGTCCGCCTCGCCGTATCCGGGCGGCAGATACTCGAAGAACCCCTGGGCGGCAGGTGTGGTGCCGAGCGGGTGCGGAGTGAGCCGTCCGGGGCCAGGGCGGCTCCCAGCGCCGACCGCTGCGAGGGCGGCGGCCAGCCCGAGTCCAACCCCGAGCCCAACCCCGAGCGATGCAAGCCAGGTCACGGCCCCGACCATCATCTCACCGGTTCTGGCGGCGATTCTGGCGCCGCGGCCGACAGCGGGTCGGCCGCGGCCATCATGCGAACCGCCAGGCGCTCGATGTCGCCCGGCCCGAGCGAGGTTCGAGGAAGGGCCGGCAGTCCGATCATGGGGAGTCCGGGCGCGCGCGCCAGCTCCGCCAGGACCCCGCTGGCGGCCCGGGCCTGCTCGCGGCTGACGGCCGCGAGCTCGAGCACCTCGTCCAGCGTGGCGTCGCCGGTCTTGCGGGGGAGCCGGTCGAGCACGGCTCCCACCCGGGGCTCGAGCAAGGCGTGCCCAGGCAGCGCATTCACCACCAGGGGACCGACACAAAGGGCTCCCGCCCCGCCCGGCCCGGTCGGCAGGGCGCGCGCCGCCGCCACCAGCTCGACGGTCTCCCGCGCCGGCAGCTCCTCCGCCCGGGTGACGACCACGAAGGCGGACTGGGTGCGATCGCCGAGCAGCGTGACCAGGGCCCGGGCATCCTTGGCGAGCGGGCCCGCCGGCATGGTGGCGAGGATCGCCCCCGGGATCTTGAGCATGGTGATGGCGTGTCCGCTCGCCGGACCGTCGAGGATCACGAGGTCGTACTTGCGGCGCGAGCCCACGCGTCCCGGCTCGCCGGTCATCTCGGTGGTGTGCCACCAGGCCTTGCCCAGCATGGCATACGCGTCGAGCCCCGGAACCGCCGACAGGAAGCCGCGCACCGCCCGGTTCTCGAAGAGCGCGCGATAGACCGCCTCGTACTTGAGGACGAGCAGCGCGTACTGGTGCAGCGACTCGCGTGGGGTCATGTTGACCACGTCGAGCCCTCGGTCGACCGTGCGCACCACCGGCCCAATCGGGGCCGTCGGGTCGCGGTACCCGAGCATGTGCCCGAGGCGCTCGGCCGCGTCGGTCTGCGCGACCAGCACCCGCTTGCCGGCGCGCTGCGCCGCCCGGGCCAGGGCCGCCGCCACGGTGGTCCGACCCACCCCGCCCTTGCCCGAGAGCACGATGAAGCGCAGGTCGACGAGCCGCCGACCGAGGCTCACCGCTCCGATCTCCGCGCCCGCGGCGCCGCCCGCCAAGGTCGCCTCGGGCGCGCTCATGAACCGACGGTGACCAGCTCCTGGCCACTCTCGACGGAGGCGCCCTCTCGCACGAGGATCGCCTTGACCTCCCCGTCGCGCGGAGAGCGGATCTCGTTTTCCATCTTCATGGCCTCGAGCACCACCATCGCCTGCCCGGAGGCGACACGCTCGCCGACCCGGACCGCGAGCTTCACGATCTTGCCCGGGATGGGCGCCCGCACCGTCACGGCTGCGGCCTCGTCTCGCTCGGCGACGGTCGTCGCTGACCCATCCCCGGTGCTTCCCCGGGCGGGCACCACCGTGAGCACGACCGTCCGCGGCTCGCCATCGGGATGCCCGACCTGGACCGTCAGCTTGGCGAGCGCGCCGTCCACCCGGACCAGTCGCGCCCGGGCCACCGCCAGCCCCGCACCCGGCGCCGCCGCCGCCGCCGGGGCTCCTGGCTCCTCCCCGCGCGCGGCGAGCGGCGCGGCCGGCGCGCGCTCGAGCAGCGACCACGCCCCGCCGCCGAGGGCGCGCGCGTCGATCAGCTTCTCGCGCCCGTCGACCCTCACCCGCAAGAGGCCCTCGGGCCCATCCGCGTCGAGCTCGACCCGGCAGACCCGTCCGTCCACCGTGACGTCGTAACCTCCGGGCATCGCTCAGTTCTCCATGAACGACTTGAGGCGGCGCGCCCGCGACGGATGTCGCAGCTTGCGCAGGGCCTTGGCCTCGATCTGTCGGATGCGCTCGCGCGTCACCTCGAAGTCCTGTCCCACCTCCTCGAGGGTGTGATCGGACTTCTCCCCGATTCCAAACCGCATGCGCAGCACCTTCTCCTCGCGCGGGGTCAGGGTGGCCAGCACCTTGCGGGTCTGCTCCGCCAGGTTCATGGAGATCACCGCGTCCGACGGGGAGATGACGCTCTTGTCCTCGATGAAATCCCCCAGGTGCGAGTCGTCCTCCTCGCCGATCGGCGTCTCGAGCGAGATCGGCTCCTTGGCGATCTTCATCACCTTGCGGACCTTGTCGAGCGGCAGCTCCATCTTCTCGGCGATCTCCTCGGGGACCGGCTCGCGCCCGAGCTCCTGCACCAGCGACCGGCTGGTGCGGATCAGCTTGTTGATGGTCTCGATCATGTGCACCGGGATGCGGATGGTGCG
>CAZIOH010000118.1:0-6035 GCA_964540815.1 uncultured Myxococcales bacterium
CTGTCGAGCGTGACCACCCACGATCTCGCCACCATCGCCGGCATCTGGACCGGCGCGGCCATCGAGCACATGCGGAGCGCCGGCGTGACGCCCAACGTGGCCGGGCTGCGCGATCTCAAGCAGAACCTGGCGCGCCAGACCGGCACCCCCATCGACGCCCCCCTCGAGGAGGCCGTGCTGGCCATCTACCGCGCGCTCGCCACGGCGCCTTCGAAGATCTTGCTGGCCACGCTCGACGACGCGCTGCTGGTGCTCGAGCAGCCGAACATGCCGGGAACCATCCGGTCCTGGCCGAACTGGTGCCTGGCCCTGCCGAAGACCCTCGAGGAGCTCCGGGTCGCGGAGCTTCCGCGCCGCCTCGCGGCCCTCCTCCACCGCCCGCCCCCTGGCGGAAAATAGAGCCGAACGCAATCGTCGCGCCCACCAGGCCCGGTCGGCGTCACGGCAGGGCCGCTCGCACGGCGGCCCCCGGGGCTCGTCGTCCGGCCCGCGGTCAGGGCAGGTCGGCGTCGAGGCGGCTGAAGACCAGGGTGGCGTCGCTGAGCTGCCACTCGGTCAGCCGGCCACCGCGCCACGCGACGGCCACCCTGGAATCACCGCCGACGAACGCCAGGCCCGCCACCTCGCGGGTCTGGGGCGGCTCTGGCTGCCGCAGCGGCGAGTCGTCGACCAGGGTCGCCAGCGTGGTCCCGCTGGTTGCATCGAGGACCGTGACGGACATCCCGTCCGGTGACAGCGCGAGCTTGCTGCCATCCGTCGCGTACGCCAGGGCCACCGCCGACGGGTAGGTGGCGAGGGTGTGTCCATCCGGGAGGGCGTGGAGCTCCACCGCCGCGTCCGTACCGACGGCCAGTGTGTGGCTGTCCGGAGCGAAGGCCAGGGTCGCCGCCCGCCCGGCGATGTCGGCGACGAGTGTTCCGTCCGCGGTGCTCCAGACGTGCGCACCCTCGGAGGTGGCGGCGGCCACGTAGAGGCCATCGGGAGAGATCTGCACCTGGTTCACGAAGTCCTGGCTGACCGGCAACAGCGCCGGTCCAACCTCGAGCCCATCGGCCGTCTGGAAGCGGTGCACGGCGCCGTCGATGCCGCCGCTCACGACGACCGACTCATCGGAGGAGAGCGCCAGCGTGTACACCTGGTTCAAGAGCTGCAGATGGTGCATCTCGGCCCCGGCCGGATCGAGGAGCCAGAGATCGCCCAGCAAGGACGTCGCGAGGACACCGGTGCCCTGCGCGACCTGCGATGCGTACCCGCGCCCCGGATCGACGGTCTTGCGCTTGGCCCCGGTCGTCGCGTCGAAGAGCATGACGCCCCCGCTGCCCGCCACGGCCAGCACGTCCGCCTTGGACGAGTAAGAGAGCGAGTTGTAGGACACGGCCGCCGAGACCGGATCGCTCGAGCCCTGCACCTCGCCCTGCACCCCACCCTGCGCCGCGATGGCCGCGCCCTGCGCCGCGATGGCTGCGCCCTGCGCCGCGACGCCCGCGCCCCTCACCGCGACGGATGCGCCCTGCGCCGCGATGGCTGCGCCCTGCGTCGGGCTGCCCGCGCCCTGCACGGCACGACCCGCGCCCGCCGGGTCCGTCCCGACCACCTGCGAACCTGGACCGGTGGTCGGCGAGCTGCAACCCGCCAGCGCGGCCGCCACGCATCCGACCTTCGACAGCGATCCCAACCACGTGCTCCGCCTCATCGTATCCCCCTTTTCGTATCCACCAGATCCCCGATCCTGCCCCTGCCGAATCGATCGACCTGGCCCAAACTCCGACGAAAAGGAGCCTAGCGAAGCTTTCCGAGGCTGGCAAACGGGTTGTTGAAGGGCTTCTGGACCGGGGCAGCCTCGGGCGGACGCCCCGCGCCCCGGTTCGCGCCCCCCCCGCCGGAGCCGGGGTTTCCTCCCCGATTTCCGCCGGCGCCGCCGCTCCCCGGGCCCGCGCCGAACCGACCGGCAGTGCCCGGTGCATGGCCCGCCGCCTGAGAGGCGCCCGTGGCGGCGCGGCTGCCGGACTTCATGGTGAGCGCGATCTGCTGCTTCTCGAGCTTCACCTCGAGCACGCGCACGGTCACCCGATCCCCCGCGCTGACCACGTCGCGCGGATCCTTGACGAACTTGTCGGCCAGTTGCGAGATGTGGACCAGGCCGTCCTGGTGCACCCCGATGTCGACGAAGGCGCCGAAGTTGGTGACGTTGGTGACGATGCCGGGGCACACCATGTCTGGCTTCAGATCCTCCACCCGGTGGATGTCGGCGCGGAAGGTGAACGGCACAAACGCCTCGCGCGGATCGCGCCCGGGCTTCTCGAGCTCGCGAAGCACGTCCGCGAAGGTGAAGCTGCCGAGCTCGGCCGCGAGCGCCCGATCCTCGCGCACCAGCTTCACGCCGGCGCCGAGCAGGTTCTGCACCGGCACCCCGAGTCGCTTCGCCAGCGCCTCGAGCGCGGGGTAGCGCTCGGGGTGGACACCGGTGTTGTCGAGGGGATTCTCCGCCTCCGGGATCCGCAAGAAGCCAGCCGCTTGCTCGAACACCTTGGCGCTGAAGCGCGGCACCTCCAGCAGCTCGGCGCGCTTGCGGAACAGACCCTTGTCGGCGCGGCGCTGGACGATGGCGCGGGCCAGCCCTGGACCTATCCCGGAGACCCGCCCGAGCAAGTGGTGCGAGGCCGTGTTGAGGTTCACCCCGACCTGGTTCACGCAGCGATCCACCACGCCCTCGAGGCTCTTCTTGAGGGCGGTCGGCGAGACGTCGTGCTGGTACTGGCCGACACCGATGCTCTTGGGATCGATCTTCACCAGCTCGGCCAGGGGATCCTGCAACCGGCGCGCGATGGAGATCGCGCCCCGCACCGTGACGTCGAGCTCGGGGAACTCCTCGCGCGCAGCCTCGCTCGCGCTGTAGACGCTGGCGCCGGCCTCGCTGACCATCACGACGGGGGTCTGGATCCCGGCCCCGGTGAGGATCTCGCGCACGAAGGTCTCGGTCTCGCGGCCCGCGGTGCCGTTGCCCACCGCGACCGCGCGGATGTCCGCCTTCCCGAACAGGGTGAGCAGGACCTGCCCCGCGGCGGCGCGCCCGGCTGGGGTCTCGAGGTGGATCACCGTGTTACCGAGGTAGGTTCCACCCGCGTCCACCACCGCCAGCTTGCAGCCGGTGCGCAGGCCCGGGTCGACCCCGAGGACGGCCTTCGGTCCAAAGGGCGAGGCCAGCAGCAGCTTGCTCACGTTCTCGGCGAACACCCGGATCGCGGCGGCGTCCGCCACCTCGCGCAGGGCCTTGTGCAGCTCGTTCTCGATCGACGGGCCGACGTGGACCCGCAGCGCGAGGCGCGCCGCCTTCTTGAGCAACGGCGCGCCCGGGAAGCGCGGCTCGGAGCAGGCCGCCTGCTCGAAGAGCGCGGTGAGCTCCTCGGCCAGCGGATCCACCACCCGCGCGGACGCGCCCGGCGCGGCGGCGGCGGCGGCGGTGCCCGCGCCCGCGATCGACGTGCCGTCACCCGGCCGACCATCCGGGGGCGTCGCGCCGCCGAGCGACATCACCAGCTCCTCCTCCATCCAGCCCCGGCGCATCGCCAGGTAGCGGTGCGAGCTCTCGGGCTTCAGCAGATCCTGGGCCCGCTCCTCGTAGTGGAAGTAGTTCTCGAACTTGCTGTGGGGCGTGGCCTTGTCGCCCTTGCGGGTCTTGACGAACCCCGCGGTGCGGTAGCGCTCGCGCACGGTGGCGCGCAGGGCCATGTCCTCCGCCAGGCGCTCGACGACGATCTCCACCGCGCCCGCCAGGGCAGCCTCCACGTCGGAGACGCCGGCGGCCTCGTTCAGGAAGGCGGCGGCCCGCACCTCGGGGGCCTCCCCGCCGGGGCCGCCCGGTGCGCCATGCCCACCGGCCCACAGCCACTCGGCGAGCGGCTCGAGGCCCGCCTCCTTGGCCTGCGCGGCCTTGGTCTTGCGCTTTTGCTTGAAGGGCAAGTAGATGTCCTCGAGCGCCGCGGGATCGAAGGTGCCGAGCACCTGGTCGCGGAGCTCCGGCGTGAGCTTCTTCTGGCGGTCGATCTCCTCGACGATGAACTGCTGGCGCTTGACCAGCGTGTCCCAGGTCTCGCGGTCGTCGAGCACGTGCTGGATCGCGACCTCGTCCAGGTTGCCGGTCTGTTCCTTGCGGTACCGGGCCATGAAGGGGACGGTGGCGCCCTCGGCTCCGAGCCGCAGCACCGCGCTCGCACCCGGCAACGGGATCTCCGGGTGGCGGGCCCTGAACCAGGTCTCGAAGGTGGTGGAGGCTGCGGCGCGTGGGCCAGGCGAGGTGGACGAAGTCGGCGAGGTGGCAGGTCCGGGGATCGGCGTCACGGGACCAGCAGTCTGGAGTTTTTCGGGCGCGGCGTAAAGACCGACGATGGATGGCCCTTTGGGTGGGCGGTTGGGTTGTCCCGGCTCCGGCTGCTACCATCTGCTGGGTGACGACCGGCGTCCACGCAACGATTCATCGAATTATTGCGGCCTTCGACGGGGCGCTCGAGGGGCTCGACCTGCGGACCGATCCACTCGACGTCGAGCGGTGGAGCGTGCTCGTGCACGAGGCGATGGCCAACCGAGCCCGCTTCTTCCATGGCTCCGAGCACATCTTCGACGTGGTTCGAGGAACCCGCGCCGGGGACCAGGCCGGCGACCAAGCCGGCGACCAAGGTCGCGCGGATCCCCTGGAGACCCTGGCGATCCTGTTTCATGACGTGGTCTACGTGCAGGTGGACGGAGCCCTCGACCAGAGGGTCGCCCGGATCCTCGAGGGGGTGATCCGCCACGAGGACGGCGGCGGGTATCGCCTGGCGGATCTGGACGCGCTGGCCGAGCCGCTCGTGCTCGACGTGGCGCAGGTGTTCGGCCTGTCGTCCGGCCAGGAGCTCTCGCCCTTCGCCGGGCTCAACGAGTTCGCGAGCGCGCTGGTGGCGGCGCGCCTGCTCGGCCCACTGCTGCGCGAGGGACAGGTGATCGCCATGGCTGCCTGCATCGAGGCCACCATCCCCTTTCGCGGCCCCGACCAGCGCGGGCTCGGGCCGTACGATCGCCTGGCCGAGCGTCTGCGGCGGCTGTCCCCCGACGGCCGCCCGCTCGACGAGGCGCGGGTGGCCGAGGCGGTGACCCGCGCGGTCCGGGTGGCCAACAGCGACGTCGGGAACTTCGGTGATCCGGATCCCGCGACTTTTCTCGATCACACGTGGAACCTCTTGCCCGAGACCAATCCGGCGCTGCAGCTGCCGACGGCCTATACCGTGCGCCAGTATCGGGTGGCCCTGCACCAGATGGAGGTGTTCCTCAGCACCCTCTCCGGCGAGCGGGTGTTCCACCGCTGGGGTGGGGTCCCGGACGAGGCCACCTACCGCGGACTGGTGGCACGAGCGGCGAACAACCTCGGCATCGGCGTGCGTTACCTGCGGGTCAAGCTGTACACCGCCGCCATCCTCGAGTCGCTGGCCATGGAGTCGGGCGGCGACGCGCCTCTCGAGCTGTTCGCCGGGGCGATCCCGAGGCAGGGGGTGGATCTGGCGCGCATCGAGCGGCACCTGCCCATCGAGGCCGTGGTCGCCTTCGAGGAGCGGCGGGGACGGGCGGCGCCGCGGCTCGGCTCCCGCGCAGACGGGGACGGAGCGAGCGCAGGCGAGGCCGGCGAGGCCGGCGCGGCTCACCCCGGGGCCGATCCGGGGCTGCTCGCGCTGTTCGTGACCGGGCGCGCCCATGACTCGAGCTTCGACCTGCGCGGCTCGCCCCTCTCGGCCTTCCTCTACCGCCGGCTCGGGGAGGCGGGCGTGGAGGCGGCGCTTCCGTCGCTGCGCGACGTCTCCGCGGGGCGCCTCGCCCCGATGGCGTTCCTGCGGGCGCAGTCCCCGGCGGCGCGGTCGGCGATCGCATCGATCGCCTGGGCGGCTTCTCGGGTGGCCACCACCCGGACCGCGCGGCTGGGAGAGCTGGCGCGGAGCTTGGCCGAGTCGGCAAGCGCGGCCTCACCGCCCTGAACCGCGCGGGATCGCTTTCTTTCCAGGTTCGGCAGG
>CAZIOH010000118.1:6135-17687 GCA_964540815.1 uncultured Myxococcales bacterium
CTGAACCGCGCGGGATCGCTTTCTTTCCAGGTTCGGCAGGGTGTTCGGCAGGGTGACCCATGACCTTCGACATGTCCTCCGGCTCGTGTTCCCTCGCTGGCCCGCGCCGCTACCGGTTCGCCCCCCACCGTCCGTTCGGCCAGGGTGACCTCGATGCATGCGGCCGAGCGGATTCACTTCTTCTTCGCCAGGGCACGCATCCGGTTGTTCTTCGGGTTGTGCTCGACCTCGGCGAGCCCGAGCGCCTCCAGCACGGGCGGCACGTACATGCCGAAGCGACCGCGTAGCCCCTTCTTGAGACCGTACCACCCCGCGACGGGGTTGGTGCCCGAGCGACCCCAGGCCTCGACGGTGCCATCGGCCGCGGGCTTCTGTTCGTCCGCGCTCCCGAGCAGCATCCAGTCGCCGTGCTCGACCAGCATGGCGTGCAGATCGTCGATGCAGCGGAGGTGATAGCGCAGCTGCGTCTTTCCCACCTGCACCACCAGCGCGGGCGGCGTGGCCTTGGGATCCCGGTACACCTCGAACGTCGACGTGCCGGGCGGGGTCTCGAGCTGCCAGGGCTGCTGCGCCGTCCCCGCGCCCTTGGCGTTGGTCATTTGGCGAGCCTTCCAGCTCGGGGGGCCTTCGTCGGGTTGCGGTCGTTCGGCATGTGTCCTCGCGGAGGGTTGGATGGGTGCCACTTCGAGACGGCGCTCGCAGGGCTCTCTTCTACCGAGAAGCTCCGAGCGAGGACAAGCCTCTCGTCGCGTCGAGCGCGGCACAACCTTCGGTCGCTCGCGACCGGAGATCTGCCTTTCGATGCGACGTGCGTCCTCTGCGACCGTTTTCCGCGTGACAGATGGCCGCCTGCGTCGGATGATCGGCCCGAGGGGGGGGCGCATGAAGGTGGTGAGCAGATTCGGCGGGATCTCGGGAGGGATGGTTCTGATTCTGGTTCTGGTGGGCTGCGGGTCAGCCAGCTATTTCCGAGCCCCCGGCGGCGAAGCGGGCGCGGACGGGCGCGCCGACGCCGGGGAGACGGGGGTGATCTTCATCGGGATGCCCAGCGGCGGTACCGGCGGTGTCTCGACCACGGGCGAGGGGTCGGGAGGAACCGGGGGCTCCGCGGGTGCCCTCGGCGGGGCGACCGTGGTCGAAACCATGGTCGGAGCCACGGCCGGCAGCTCGACCGGCGAAGGGGGAGGAGGAGGCAGCGGACCTGACGGGAGCACCAGCCCGAGCGGGGCCGCGGGGGCAGCAGCGCCGGCCTCGGGAGGCGCTTCGCAGTCCGGGGGCCAGCCCGGATCGTCGCCGGGGCGCAACACGGGCGGGAGCCCGGCTTCGGGAGGGAGCCCGGGCGCGGCAGGAAAGGCGCCGAGCAGCGCCGATGGCGGGAGCGGGGGGAGCTCGCGCGGCGGAACGGGAGGCGAGCCGGGGTCAGTCGGCGGTCCGGCCCCGACCGGGGGGGGCGGCGCCGGGGCGTCACCCACGACCGGGCCGTCTGGCGGGAGATCCGGGACCGCCGGAGCCGGGGCGGCAGGGTCCACCGTGTCCCTCGACAGCACGAAGTTCTCCTTCGAGCCCCCGTATTCGTCGTCCGACCCGTCGGCGCCGTACCAGCTCTGGCGGGCGGTCCCAGGATCGCCGCCGTTCGAATCGGTTCAGCCCACCGATGCGTTCCAATTCCTCGGGACTCATGCGCTGGCCGGTCAACTGAACGCCACGTCCCCGCAGGTTTACGACGTGGGCGTCCTGGCACCCCGCGTTCCCCCCGGGGCCACCGTCACCTTTCACGTGCTGGTTCCCGCCGGGTCGACGGTCAGCTGGGTCGAGCCCTACGTGCAGCAGGGCCCTCCCAGCGACCTCCTGACCGGAACGATGGTGCCGATTGGCCAGCTCTCGATCGACGCATGGAACACCTTGACGGTGGGGGTGCCCGCCAGAGCCTCCCCCCTGCAGGTGCTCGGCGTGAGGTTCAACGTGTCCGGGCCGTGGCGCGGAGCGGTCTACATCGACAGCGTCGATTGGTGACGGTCAGGCCCGAATCCAGCGTCTTTGCGGCCGGGCGCAGGGTCCCCATAATCAGCGGGCGATGGCGGCCGGCGACAGGATGCTGCGGTGGATTGGGCTCTTCAAGCTGGCCAAGGCCACGGCCCTGATCGCCGTCGGGGTGGCGGGCCTGGCTGAGCTGCCGCGCGAGCTGGCTCGGAGGCTCCACCACGCGGTCGCCTGGCTGGGGCTGTTCCCCGGGCACCTGGCCTTCGATCTGCTGCTCGGCCGCCTGTGGTCTCTCGACCCGAAGACCGAGCACGTGATCAGCCTGCTCCTCATCGGCTACGCCATGATCTTCCTGGTCGAAGCGTGGGGCCTCTTGTCCCGGAAGCGCTGGGCAGAGTGGCTGACGGTCATCGTGACGGGCTCGTTCGTCCCGCTCGAGATCTACGAGATCGCCCGGCACGCGAGCCCGGGACGGATCGCCGCGGTGCTGGTCAACCTGGCGATCGTCGGCTACCTCGTCGGCCGGCGCGCCGAGCACCGGCGGGGCAGGCTCCTGGCCTGATGAGGTCAGTGACCGCCGACGGGAGCGCCCTGGGTGCGAGGACGCCGGGCGAGGAGCAGGAGCGGGAGCATCGCCGCCGTCGCGATGGCGAGGGCCTTGAGCGCGTCGATGTACGCCAGGGTCACGGCCTGCTGCTGGACCTGCCGGTAGACCAGGGACATCGCCTTGTGCGTGGACTCGAGGGAGCTGGCGCCGACCCGCTCGAAGGTCCGGGCGAGGCCGGCCAGCCGCGACAGGAAGACCGGGTTGTAGTTGCTCGCGTGATCGGCGAGCGTGCTCTGGTGGAACTGGGTCCGGCGGGCGATGAGGGTGGTGACGAAGGCGATGCCGATGTCGCCTCCCATGTTGCGCGACAGGTTCACGATGCCCGAGACGGCATTGTTCTTCTCGGGCGGCACGCCCGCGTAGACCAGGGTATTGATCGGGATGAACAGGAAGGGCAGGCCGATCGACTGGAAGGCCCGCAGCTTGATGGCCGTGACGAAGTCGATGCCGACGTACAGGTGGCGCGTCATGTAGAACAGCGACACCGACAGGGCCACGAAGCCGAAGGCGATCATCTTGCGCGGGTCGGTCTTGGCCAGCATGCGGCCCACGAAGGGCAAGAGCAGGATGACCACGAAGCCGCCCGGTGACAGCGCCATCCCGGACTGCTGAGCCGAGTAGCCCATCAGGACCTGCATGAACTGGGGCAGCAGCACGGTCGACCCGTAGAGGGTGAGCCCGAGGGTCAGCATCATGATGTTGGCGACCGCGAAGGTGCGGCTGCGGAACATCTTCACGTCGACCACCGGATTGGGGTGCTGGCGCTCCCACAGCACGAACGACAGCAGCGACACCCCCGCCACGATGGCGGTCCCGGTGATGAACGACGAGGCGAACCACTCCAGCTCCTGTCCCTTGTCGAGGACGATCTCGAGGCAGGTGAGCCCGAGCGCGATCAGGCCGAGACCGACGAAGTCGATCGCTCCCGCCCGGTTCTTGCCGGCCTGGATGTGCGGCGGGTCGGAGACCAGCCGGTTGGTGAGGACCAGCGAGACCATCCCGACCGGGATGTTGATGAAGAAGATCCAGCGCCACGAGAAGTGGTCGGTGATGAATCCGCCCAGCGTTGGACCGATGGCCGGCGCCAGCACCACCGCCATGCCGTACACCGCGAAGGCCATCCCGCGCTTGGCCACCGGGAAGGTGTCGGCCAGGATGGCCTGCTCGCTCGGGCCGAGCCCGCCGCCCCCGAGGCCCTGCAGCACCCGGAAGAAGATCAGGAATCCGAGCGAGGGCGAAACCCCGCACAGGAACGAGCTCAAGGTGAACAGCACCACGCAGCTCATGTAGAAGCGCTTGCGGCCCACCTTGGACGCGATCCACCCGCTGATGGGCAAGATCACCGCATTCGACACCAGGTACGACGTCAAGACCCAGGTGCTCTCGTCCTGGCTCACCGACAGGTTGCCGGCGATGTGCGGCAAGGACACGTTCGCGATGCTGGTGTCGAGCACCTCCATGAAGGTCGCCATGGTGACCACCAGGGCGATGGCCCACGGGTTGTGGCCGTTGGTCCAGCCCTCGGTGAAGTAGGCGGGCCGCGGCGCCGCGACCCCGTCGCTCGCGCTCACGGCGTGATCCGAACCTTGGGCTCGGCCGACATGCCGGGGCGCAGGCGCTCGAGGCCGGGCTGTCCGGGATCGAGCCGGATGCGCACCGGGATCCGCTGCACCACCTTCACGTAGTTGCCCGAGGCGTTCTCGGGCGGCAAGAGGCTCATCCGCGAGCCCGTCGCGGCGCCCATGCTCTCGATCTGGCCGGTGAGCTCCGCGCCGAGCGCATCGATGCGCACGGTCGCGGCCTGCCCGGCTTGCATGTGCTCGACCTGGGTCTCGCGGAAGTTGGCGGTGATCCACAGCCCGTTGGTCTGGGCGATCGCCACCAGCTGTTGCCCCGGGGCCACGTGATCGCCCACGCTGACGGCCTTCTTGGCGACCACGCCCTCCACGGGGCTGCGCAGCACCGCGTAGCTGGCGTTGAGCTCGGCCTGCGCCAGCTGGGCCCGCGCGAGCTCGAGGTTGGCCTGCCGCGAGAGCACCGACGCCCGCCGCGTCTCGACCTGCCTCGGGGCGTTCCTCCGTACCTCGGTCAGGCGGCTGCGCGACGCCACCAGCTGGGCCTGGAGCTGGAGCACCCGCTGGCGCGCCGCCGCCAGCGACTGCTTGATGGCCTGAACCTGGGCGGCGGCGGTCTCGGCGGTGGTGATCCGCCGGTCCACGTCGGCCTGCGGGATGGCTTGTCCCTTGAGCAGCTCCTCCCCGCGGCGGCGCTCGATCTCGGCGAGGCGCTGGTTGCCCTCGGCCTCGACCAGGCGCGCGGCCAGCTGGTCGACGTCCTTCTGGGCGGCGCTGATGCCGGCGTTCGCGCCGGCCAGCTCCGACGAGGCCCCGGCCACCGCGGCGGTGTTGCTGGTCTCGGTGATCGACACGGAGGGATCCTCGGCCTGCAGCTGGGCCTCGGCCAGGGCCACCGACGCTCGGGCTTGCTTGACCTCGACCGCCAGATCGTTCGCGTCGATCTCGAGCAGGAGATCGCCCACGTGCACCGGCTGGTTCTCGACCACGCGCACGCCGGTCACCGTGCCCGCGACCCGGGTCCCGATGTTGCTGATGTTGCCGTCGACCTGCGCGTCGTCGGTGTCCTCGTACTTGCGCCCGTTCCACCAGTAGATGAAGGCCACCGCGGCCACCACCGCGACCGCGACCAGCAGGGCGATGCGGCGCCCAGGTCCGGGCGCAGGCTTGGTCGCGGGCCCAGGCCCGGCTGGGCTGCGCCGTCCTTCGTCGATGGCCGGCGCACTCGCCGTCGCCGGCGCCCGGAGACTGCCGGCAGGTCTCGACTCTGGCGATGTGCTCATGGCGCAGGTCTTAGACGGCGGATGCCCTCGGCGCAAGGTCGGTTGCCGCCCCCGCGACCGACCTCGGGACCGGCCCCGAGCCGATCTCTCCCGCGGCGCGACCGGGGACCCGTCAGCTCCGCGCGCACGGCGTCGGCGGAGGGCGGAGGGCGGAGGGCGGAGGGCAGCGGGAGGAGAGGGCAGACGCTTGAACGGGGAGCTTGCTTCGCCCTCCGGTCCGCCTGCCTCCTGTAGACTGCGTGGCGTGCGGCTCAACCACGTGACGCTCATGAGCGCGGACCCGGAGCGCGTGCTCCCGTTCTACGAGGGCCTCGGGTTGACGGTGATCGTGCTCGATCGCGACACCGACGGGAGGCTGCGCTACGCGCGCCTGACCTTCCCCGAAGGCGACTCCACCTTGTCGCTCGAGCGCGCGGCGCATGCGCTTCCGCCTGCGGCCCCCCGCCCGCCGAGCAGCGCCGCCTCCTCGGCCTCCGCGGCCTCCGCGGTGCTCTTCTTCGAGTGCGACGACCTCGACGCGCGCGTGGCCGCGCTGTCGGCGGCCGGGTACCGGTTCGAGGCCGGTCCCGAGACCAAACCCTGGCTGTGGCGCGAGGCCCGCTTGCGTGATCCCGACGGCCAGATGGTGTGTTTGTTTCGCGCGGGTTTCTATCGCGTCGATCCTCCGTGGCGGATCGCCTCTGCGCCCCTCCCCCCGGTGGCGGCGGCGGAGTTCGTCGTCGCCCTGCCCGAGGCGTTCCTGGCGGAGAACAACCGCGGCTACATCGACGTTCCGATACCGTCGGCACGGGACGGGCACATCGGGGCGTTCCTCGAGGAGATCGCGCGCGGCGGCCCGACCGCCGCGGCCCAGGCGGCCGGTCGGCTCGGCCCACCTTACACCGCCACCCTGGTCGCCTACGCGGAGCGCATGGCCTCGCTCGGCGTGCGGACCGGCGGCACCCGACCCGCACGGCTCGGGGTCCTGGCGATCGCGCTCGTCTGGGCGGGCGCCGCGGACGTTCGCACCGCCATCCCGGTGCTCGGGGTGCTCTTCGACGGGATCCGCCGGGCCGGCGGCGATCCCCGGCACGCCTTCCGCGAGATCGCCGAGCTCGCGCCGCCCGACGTCGCGCCCGTGCTGCGCGACTTCCTCACCCGCCCCGACCTCGACGAGATCGCCCTCGAGATGGGCTTCTCGGCCGGCCGGGACCGCGACGGCTTCCGTTACCGGCGCACCTGGGGGAGCGGGCGCGTCGATCCCGACGACGACCTCACCTGAAGTTGAAGGTGATGACGATGCGGCTCGCGTGGGTCCGCGGGTGCATGCTCGCGTGGTAGTGGCGGCCGTCGAACGCCACCATCTTGCCTTTCTTCGGCGGAATCCGCGCCAGCTCGCGGAACCGACCTTCGTTGGCGTGGCGCGCGGACTGCTGGAGGCTGACCTCCTCGGCGGTCTCCTTGAACAGCACGGTGTCCCCGTCGGAGTCGTTCACGTAGTAGAGGGCCACCATGTGGGGCTCGTAGAAATCCACGTGCGGGTTGTGGTGCGGCACCTCGAGGGGATTCTGCGGGAACATCCCGAGCCGCACCCGGATGAGGTTGGTGAACGGAAGCTTGGCCCGGTCGCAGAAGATGAACAGCAGGGGCACCAGCACCGCGTTGATGGTCGAGGTCACCGGGCTCGGGCTGGCGGCGGCGTCGAAGGCCATGTGGAAGAAGCCGCTGTAGCGGTGGGCGAAGGTCAGCCCGGGCCGGGCGCTCTCGGGGTGGAAATACCAGCCGAGCCCGGCCGTCTCGGCCTCGATCTGGTCCTGGTAGAGCTTGGGTATGACGTCCGGGATCTCGATGACGCTCATGGGCCCTTTCGGCAAGTGAGAGCGACCAGCGTGCCGAGGGCCGCGCGCGTGGTCAAGCCCCAGAGGCCGCGTCGGCCTCCGCCGATGCCAGGTGGGCGTTCAGGCGATCGGCGTGCTGCGGGCCACGCACCGTGACCACCGGACAGTCGGCGTGACGCACGACATGCTCGGCGACGCTGCCGAGCAGCAGCCGACGCACCCCCGTCCGGCCGTGGGTCCCCATCACGATGAGGTCACAGCCGAGCTCGCGGATGGCTTCGAGGATCACCGAGCCCGGCGAGCCCGAACGGACCAGGATCTCCGCGGTGGCCTCGACGCGCTCCTCGACCGCGGCCTCGGCCAGCAACGCTTCGAACTTGCGGAGCTCGTCCTCGGTGGGGATGGTCACGGCCAGCATCTCCGGAGTCCCGCCGGCCAGGGGATCGATGGTGTGGATGAGCCGGATGGGCGGGCCCCCGGTCGCCCGGTGGAGCTCGGCCGCCCAGGCCAGCGCGTTCCGGGAGGCGGCACTGAAATCGTATGGCACGACGATCATGGGCTTCATGCGGGAGGGACCTTGCGATCGACGTGCCAGCGTCGGCCGCGCCGGCATGTCCGCTCGCTGCGATCTCGCGCAAGGTTTTCTCGAACGCCGGGGGCGCCGCGCAGGTCCTGCGCGGCACGGCCGCCCCGGTCAAAGCTCTTCCTGGGACGGCGAGACCAGCGCGCCGCCGCAGATCACGGCGTCCACCGGGTTGCCGCCGAGCTGGTAGGCGAGCTCGCGCGGGTCCTCGTGGCACAGGAGCACGAGATCGGCGCGCATGCCGCACGCGATGCGGCCCCGATCCGGCAGGTCGAGGAGCTTGGCGGGGCCGGACGTGATGGCGGACAGGGTCTCGGAGAGATCGAGCCCGAGCTTCCGGCGTCCGAGCGCCGCCACGAACGGCATCGACGAGGTCGGTGAGGAGCCGGGGTTGCAGTTGCTGGCCAGCACCAGGGCGCCGCCCGCGTCGAGAAAGGGGCGGGGATCCGCGTAGCGCCCGTCGGTGTGAAAGCCGGTGGCCGGAAGCATCACGCCGTACACGCCCGCCTCGGCCAGCGCCCGCAGATCGTGCGGCGATGAGGCTTCGAGGTGGTCGACGCTGCGCGCACCGAGGGCGATGGCGAGCGGGAGGCCGCCGGTGCGATGAAACTGGTCGGCGTGGAGGCGAACCGGGTGGCCGAGCGTCCGCGCGCGCTCGAGCAGGCGCCGGCACGCGTCCACCGACCAGGCGCCGTGCTCGCAGAAGGCGTCCACGGTGATTCCAGGGAATTCATCGTGCACCGCGGGCAGGGTCTCGGTGATCACCCGATCGACCAGCCCCGGCTCGGCTGGATCGAGGGCGTGTCCGAGGAGCGCGGTGGGGACCACCGTCCCCGGGAAGGACCGCGCCGACGCCGCGATGGCGCGCAACATCTTGAGCTCGTCGGCGGTCGTCAGGCCGTAGCCGGACTTGACCTCGACGGTGGTGGTGCCCTCGCGGAGCATGCGAGCGAGGCGGGCGGAGAGCGCCGCCGTCAGATCGTCCTCGGAGGCGGCCCGCACGGCGCGGACGGTCGCGAGGATCCCGCCCCCGGCGGCGAGGAGCTCGAGGTAGCTCGCGCCGCGGCGCTGGAGCTCCCACTCGTCGAGGCGGTCGCCGGCCCACAGCGCGTGGGTGTGCGCGTCCACGAACCCCGGCAGGAGCACGCGGCCGCGGGCGTCGAGCACCCGCTCTCCGGGAAGCGCCGTGAGCAGATCGCCGATCGCCACGATCCGATCTCCCTGCACCCGCAGGTGGGTCCGCACGACGCCAGCCGCCGCCGCCGCCTCACCGCTCCCCTGCCCGCTCTCCCCGTGGCCCTGCCCCACGGGCGCGCCGAACAGCAGGGCGCGCGCGGCGCGGATGAAGAGGCTCACGGCGGCGCCGGCCCGGCCTCGGCGCGCGCCGCGAAGCCGGCGATGAACGACATCCACAGCAGCGCGGCGATGCGGGCCGTGCGGCCGCCCTGGTCGTGGCGCGGGCAGAGCTCCATGATGTCGAAGTGCACGACCCGCGCGTCGCGCCCCGCCGCCTCGGCCAGGCGGCAGGCGTGGCGGACGTCGAGGCCGCACGGATTGAGGGCGCTCACCCCGGGGGCGGCCGCGCCGTCGATCCCGTCGAGATCGATGCTCACGAAGCCGAGCCCGGGCGCGAGGGCCTCTTCGAGCACGCTCTCGACCGGCAAGCCTTGCTCGAGGATCGCGTCGACCGTGAGCAGGCGCGCGCCTTGCGCGCGCAGCCAGGCCACGTCGTTGGCGTCGTTCACGAATCGCCCGAGGCCCACCTCGGCGAAGGCGCGCGGATCGAGGTGTCCGCCCGCGATCAAGCGTCGGAACGCCATGCCCGAGCCCACGCGCTCGCGCACGTCGAGGTGGGCGTCGAGGTTGACCCCGCCGAGCGCGGGGCCCCGGCCAGGTCCGCGCCCCGGTCCCCGACCAAGTCCAAGTCCATGTCGATGTCCACGTGCTGCCGCGACGGCCGCCACCGCCGGGTAGGTGAGATCGTGTCCGCCACCGACCGCCACCGTGACCATCCCCCGCGCGTGCAGGGCACCGACGGCCGCCTCGACGCGGGCGTGGGTTTGCTCGAGCGCCGCCTGGTCGCCGCCGCCGGCCGGCTCCACGTCACCCGCGTCGTACACGTGCACCGCGAGCGGCCGATCGGCCCCGAGATCGAACGTCGTCCCGAAGCGGGCGAGGGCCGCGCGGAAGGCGGCCGGGCCCTCGGCCGCCCCCGGACGTCCGCCGTTGAGCCGCACGCCGGTGTCGTCGGGCAGCCCGAGCAGCGCCACCGCGCATCCCTCGGAGCTCTCCCCATCGATGGTCGCGGCGAAGGTCCCCGGGCGGATCGCCGGCCAGGCGCCCCGACGCACGAACGGGACCGCCACCATCCTCGCCTTGTCGTCGTCGAGCATTTCCCTCAGCCGGGCTCCGCGCAGGGCAACGGGATCTCGAGCTCGTGCTCGGCCGCCGAGGCCAGCGCCAGCGCATAGCCGGCATCGGCGTGGCGCAACACCCCGAGCGCCGGATCGTTGGTGAGCACGCGCTCGAGCCGCCGGGCGGCCTCGGGCGTGCCGTCGGCCACGGTGACCTGCCCCGCGTGCTGCGAGTACCCGATGCCCACGCCCCCGCCGTGATGGAAGCTGACCCAGGCGGCGCCGCTGGCCGTGCTGAGGAGCGCGTTCAGGATCGGCCAGTCGCTGATGGCGTCCGACCCGTCGCGCATGCCCTCCGTCTCGCGATTGGGGGACGCCACCGAGCCACAGTCGAGGTGGTCGCGCCCGATCACGATGGGCGCCGCGACCTTACCGTCCGCCACCAGCTGGTTGAACAGCAGGCCCGCGCGGCTGCGCTCGCCGAGCCCGAGCCAGCAGATCCGCGCCGGCAGCCCCTGGAAGGCGATGCGCTCCCGGGCGAGCCCGAGCCACCGATGCAGCGCCCGATCCTCCGGGAAGAGCTCGAGCAAGGCCGCATCGATGGTGTGGATGTCCTGGGGATCCCCCGAGAGGGCAGCCCAGCGAAAGGGCCCGCGCCCGCGACAGAACTCCGGGCGGATGTAGGCAGGCACGAACCCCGGAAAGGCGAAGGCCTCGGCGACGCCGGCGTCGCGCGCGCCCTGCCGCAGGTTGTTTCCGTAGTCGAAGGTGACGGCCCCGCGCCGCTGCAGCTCGACCATCGCGCGCACGTGCCGCGCCATGGTGGCGAGGCTGGCCGCCGCGTACGAATCCGGTGCCGAGGTGCGGAGCGCGGCGGCCGCCTCCAGGGTCAGATCGACGGGCACATAGCTCTGCAGGTCGTGGGCCGACGTCTGGTCGGTGAGGACGTCCGGGACCACGCCGCGCTCGAGCAGGCGCTCGAGCAAGGTGACCGCGTTGACCGGGACGCCGACGGCGATGGCCCGGCCGGCGGCGGCGTGGGCCCGCGCGCGATCGATGGCCGCATCCAGCCCATCGACGATCTCGTCGAGGTACCGCTCGGAGATCCGGCGCGCGAGCTTGGTCCGGTCGACGTCGGCGATGAGGCAAGCGCCACCGTTCATGGTCACGGCCAGGGGCTGGGCGCCACCCATGCCGCCGCACCCGGCGGTGACCACCAGCCGTCCGCCGAGCTCGCCTCCGGCCCCCGCGGCAAAGTGCTGGCGCGCGCAGGCTCCGAAGGTCTCGTAGGTCCCCTGCACGATGCCCTGGGTGCCGATGTAGATCCACGAGCCCGCCGTCATCTGGCCGTACA
>CAZIOH010000119.1:0-17266 GCA_964540815.1 uncultured Myxococcales bacterium
TAATCTAAGAAATGGCATTGAGGAGGCCGACGGTTCGATCCCGTTCAGCTCCACGAAATCGTTAGGGATTATTTTTTTCGAAAGGCCGTTTGAAACGATTGGCGGTCCAAGCGATTCGAACGATTGACCCAGGGATCGCGGGTGTGCCCGCATCTCCGTCGTCGCTGAAAGCGGAGCAGACGCAGGGCGACGATAGATCTTCAGCCAGACGGAGGTCAGCCCCCGTCACGAGACCGCGCGGTAGAGCAGAACCGAACCGAGCACGGCGTGCATCACCGAATTCGGCACGATGCCGCTCAGCTTCGTCAGCGAGCCGCGCAGATAACCGCTGATCTCGATCGGGAGCAGGCCGAGCTGGGTGACCGCGGCTCCGGCCAGGAACGCCCGGACAGCCGGGGTCACCGGCTCGTTGCGCAGCAGGAAGCACGTGAGGCCCTGCGCGAAGATCAGCACTCCAACCTCGCGCATCCAGATCACGGTTGCGGGGCTCACTGCGGCCCCCTTGCTCTCCAAGAGCCGTACGGGCCACGTGATGGCCAAGAAGCCGACGATCGCCGCAATCGTGGACATGAGGGTCAACAGCTGGGTCAGGTTCATGGGACGACGATGCGCCTTTCGAGACGATGGCTCAATGACCTGCGGAGGTCATTGGCCGCGGCGCCCGAGCTGGTAACGTTGAATGGTCATGAAAGGCCGTCTGTTCTCGGCGCTACTGAAGTACCACCGCGGGCGCCGCGGCCTCTCCCAGCTCGAGCTGGCGCTAGATGCCGGCGTGTCGGCTCGTCACGTGAGCTTCTTGGAGTCGGGCCGTGCCCAACCGAGCGCCGAGATGGTCCTTCGGCTGATGTCGGTGCTCGGGGTTTGTCTGCGGGAGCAAGACGAAGCGCTGGTCGCAGCGGGCCTCGAGCCACGCTTCCCCGAGCCACCGGCGGCCCGCCTGGCACCCGAGGTGGACGCCGCCATCACCCAGATGATGCGCCAGCACGAGCCGTTTCCGCTGTCGGTCCTCGGGGTCGACGCGACCGTGCTCCGAGCAAACAGCGCGGCGATGGCCGTGCTTCAGGCGTTCTCGTCCGACGCCGCGTCCGTAGGGAATTCTCCGAACGCCCTCGAATTGTTCTTCGATCCGCGGCTGTGGCGTCCATTCGTGGTCGATTGGGCGCAGGTGGCTCGGGCGCTCATCGCGCGCCTGCATCGGGAGACGTTGCTCAGTGCCGATGCGCGGCTCTCGGCCCTGCTCGACCGGCTGCTCGCTTACCCTGACGTGCCCGGGGAGTGGCGCCATCCGGACTTCTCGGCGGCATTCGGGCCCACCACCGCGTTCCGGCTCGAGCGGGGCGAGCTCAAGGTGGGGTTCATCGTCACGGTGACGATGTTCTCGGGCCCGCGCGACGTGACTCTTGATGAGCTGCGCATCGAAAGCTGCTTCCCGATCGACCCAGCGACGCGGCTGACCTGCGAGCGGCTCGCCGCTCACGGCCGATGACGGCGCATCCCATCGACCGGGGAACGGGGCTCCCGCTCAATCATCCCGATGTGGTCCTCCAGGGCACGATCCCACTTTGGGGGCGGTCGTGATGTCTGCCATGTCCATCGTGGTCGGGATGATGTATCTCTTCAGCGCATGTTCGGAGCGGCTGGCAGCGGCTGAGTCAGGCGGCGCGACCACCGATGTCATCGCGCCAGGGTAGACTGCTCGCCCGAGGGACCCCGAAACGCTCGACCACCCATCCGCACAGGCGTTTTCCACCACAGGTTGACGAAAGGAGGGACGAGATGAAAGTTGGCATCATCGGAACCGGCGTGGTGGCCCAGACGCTCGGCAGCAAGCTGCTCGAGCTCGGCCATGACGTCGCGCTCGGCACCCGCGATCCTCAGAAGCTCGACGAGAAGAAGACCTTTGCGGTGACGCTGCGCGAGTGGCTGGTGGCGGTCAAGGGCCGGGCCCGGGTGTTTACGTTTCGGGATGCGGCCGTCCACGGGGAGCTGCTCATCAACGCCACTCTCGGTGAGGCTTCGGTCGAGGCGCTCCAGCGCGCCGAGGTGGGCGCGGTCGGCTCCAAGATCCTCATCGATACCGCCAACGACCTCGACTATGGCAAGGGAATGCCGCCCCGATCGAGGGCCAGCCAGGACAACTGCCTGGCGGAGAAGATCCAGTCGGCGTTTCCCGACCTGCGCGTGGTCAAGTCGCTCAACACCATCGGCGCCCCGGTCATGGTGAATCCCCGGGCGGTGGGGGGAGGAGATCACACCGTGTTCGTGTCCGGCAACGACCCGGACGCCAAGGCCCAGGTGACCGAGCTCTTGAAGTCGTTCGGTTGGCAGGATGTGATGGATCTGGGCGACATCTCGTCGGCGCGCGGCCCCGAGATGTACATGGCCATGTGGATTCGCCTGTGGGGCGCCACCCGCACCGGCCTCATCAACGTGAGGGTCGTTCGTTGATGGTCCCAACCGGGCACGCATCGACGCGCGGCACCTGGCCGATCGTGGTGCTCACATGGCTGGCGGTGGGCTTGACCTCGATCGCCGCCTGGGCTCAGCCGGCGGCCGAGGCCGGGCCCGGGGCCGCCGCCATGCCCCCGCCCCCCGCGCCGCCCGTGGTGGTGGCGCCGCCGCCGCCCCCGCCGGGGGGCCAGCGGGTGGTGCTGTCGCCGGCGGCCGTGACACCGGTGGCGGTGTCTCCGGCTCCCTCTCCCTTCGAGACGGGAATGCGGGGGTTCAGCATGGGACTGGCGGCGGGGCTCGCCGGCGGGTATCTGGTCGCGAGAGAGAACGGCTTTCATTCCAGCGACTGGCGCCCGCTGGTGGCGGGCGCCGGCATCGGCGCGCTGGCGGGAGGCGCGCTCGGCCTCGGGCTCGGCCTGGCCGACAACAACTCGGCCACGCCCGGACGAGGCTTCCTGGTCATGCGCGGCATGGCCGCCGGCGGCGGCTTCGGGCTGGTGGCGGGCGCCATCATCGGCGGGCTGGCCGCGCTCGACACCAACAAGCCGGAACATATCCTGCTCGGGGCCGCCATCGGGACCCTCTCGGGCACGGCGCTCGGTCTGATCCTGGGCAGCGTCGAGCACAACCCCTGGGCCCCCGGCTCGACCCGGGGTCTGGCCTCTTTCAACGTCGGCGTGTCTCCATATTCGACCGAGCGGGGCGAGCTGGCGTTCGGTCCGCTCGTATCCGGGCACTTCTAGAGCACCTGCGGCGCTCGCGGGAAGGGCCGGACCGCCCGCGGGGCCCTGTGCGGGCCGGCCCGTTCGGGCCCCGACGGGACTATGACCCGTCCTCGCCCTCGTCCGCCGATTGCGCAAGCTGCGCAGCCCGAGTTGCGCAACCCTGGGCGCCTCGCCGATCATCGCCGCGACTTCGTTCGTCCACCCGGCTGGATCGATGTTTGCTGGGCCAGCCGGGCATGAACGCGGCGAGGATCTGGGTGACGTTGGGGATGAGCACGGGGCTGGCGCTGCTGCCTGCCCCGGGCCGAGGCGAGGATGTCACGCCCGCGACGAGCGCGGTCGAGCCGTCGGTCGAGCCGTCGGTCGAGCCGTCGGTCGAGAGGTTGGTCGAGACGTCGCCCCCCTCCGTGTCCTCGGTCCCCCCGGCACCACCGGCGGCGTGCGCGCCCGCCTCCCGCGATCCCCTCGGGCGCGACGCGGTCGCCGACGGCTGGGCGGCGGTTCACGAGGGGGGCACCGGGGTCACGAATGGTGGGGCGGCCGCCGACGCGGCCCACGTCTACGTGGTCTCCGACCGCTCGCAGCTGATCCGGGCGCTCTATCCCGACGCGATCATCGCCGACTCCGGCGCCTTCACCTCGGCCGCCGGCCCCGACCCGACCCCCAAGATCATCCAGGTCCGCGGGGCCATCGACCTCAGCGTGGACGGCAGCTTGCGCCACCTCGGCTTCGAGGACTTCAAGGACCCGGGCTTCGACTTCGACGCCTACGTGGCCGCCTTCAAGCCGAGCGTGTGGAACGCCAATCCCGCCAACTGGAACTCCGCCGCCAAGAAGCCCTTCGTGCTCTCGGGGCCGCTCGAGACCGCCCGGGCCGCGTCGGCCAGGCGCCAGGCAGCCATCGTGCGCATCGCGATCGGCTCGAACACCACCCTCATCGGCGCCCGCCACCCCGCCGGACAATTGATCAATGGCAACCTGTTGATCCGGGAGGGCGTGGACAACGTGGTGATCCGCAACCTGACCTTCCTCGACGCCTTCGACGAGTTTCCCACCTGGGATCCCACCGACACCTTCGTGGTGGACCCGACCAAGCCCGGCTGCCAGGAGACCTATCTCGATCCGGACACCGGTCCGCAGAAGTGCCCCGGGGGCCGCTGGAACTCGAGCTACGACAACCTGTCGGTGCTGGGGGGCACCCACGTCTGGATCGATCACTGCACCTTCAGTGATGGGGCGCGGCAGGATCAGGCGTTTCCGTCGGTGTTCGAAGCCCCCTACGTGGGGGTGGATTTCCTGGTCGAGCACCACGACGGCCTGGTGGACATCACCCAGAAGTCCAACTACGTCACGATGTCCTTCAACCGATTCGAGCGGCACGACAAGACCAACCTCATCGGAGCCAGCGACACCGCCACGGTCGCCAACGGGTTCGGCCTGCTCGGCGTGACCGTCCACCACAACTACTACAAGCGCGCGGGCCAGCGGATGCCGCGGGTGCGCTTCGGAAAGGTGCATGTCTACGACAACGTCTACCAGGGAACGCTCGGCGATCTGGGCCCGGACGGGACGGCGATCCCCCGCAACCGCTTCCTCTACGGAATTGGCATCGGTTACCTGGCCAAGCTGGTGCTCGAGAACAACGTGTTCCGGGTGCAGGCCCCATGTGGGGTCGAGGTCCCGGACGGCGTGATGTTCTCCAACTGGCACAAGGCCGCTCCGACCTCCGGCACCGGCCTCGACGTGGGGCAGAAGACCTATCTTCAGGCGTCCGGCACCATGCTCAACGGGGTGCCGAAGGACCTGTTCGCCATCGCCAACGCCGCGGCGCTGGCCGCGGGCAAGCCCGCGCTCGAGTCGACCGACGCCGTCTGGTCGCCTGCCTCGACCTACCCGTACACGCTGGATCCGGTCGAGACCGTGGAGGATCTGGTGGTCCGCACCGCGGGGGCCGATCGCCCCACCGACTGAGCCGTGATCTGAGCCATGATCCGAGCCCGGAGCTCCGGGCACATCGTTCCAGTTGTTCTGCGGCGGCGGATGGACCACAATCGTCCCGACTGGGGATGCGGGGTGGTGCCCGTCCAGGCTTCGCCGCGTGCATTGTTGTCGCGGGGCGTCGTCAGGGAGCCGGTTCTCGTCGATTCGATGAACGGCGCCGGCCGGGTAAGGGCTGGCTTGCCGTGATTCCGAAACCCTCCTTCACCAACCCTGCAACCCTGAATCGAGGTTCTCATGCTTGGACCAAGGTACCGGACGGCGCTCTTGCTCGGGGGGATGTTCCTCGGTGCGTGCGGATCCTCGAACAGCTCAGGGCCGGGGCCTGCAGGTCAAACTGGCAGTGGCGGCACCTCGGTGATTCACGCCTCGACCGGCGGCGCGACCGGCACCGTGACACCCCCCGCGGGTGGCAGCGGAGGCGAGACCGTGACCCCGCCGGTGACCCCGCCGGTGACGATGACCGGCGGCTCCACGGTCGGCGGCACCGGAGGGGACCGGTCCGGCTCGGGCGGCGCGATGGCGAGCTCGACCGGCGCCGTGACCGGCGCGGCCGGCGGCAAGAACGGCGGGATGCAAGGTGGCGCCACGGGCGGCGCCTCACCACCGCTCGGAGGCACGACCGGCACCGATCCCGGCACCGACGGCGACGGCGACTTCACCGCGGGACCGACCTACGCCCTGGCCAGCGATCTGACCATGAAGGGCAACCCGCAGGGAAAGACCTTCAACCTGTCGCTGCCCTCGGCGAACAGCAAGATCTTCACGGGAATGGACGCGACCCTGACCGCGCCGACGACCTTCACCCGTTCGATCAACGTCTACATTCCGGCAAGGTACAAGGATGGCACCCCGGCGCCCCTGATGGTCGTTCAGGACGGGGGGGGGACCCCCTTCGTGCTCATCAAGGCCGCGCTCGACAACCTCACGATCGAGACCGATCCCGCCCGGCGTCTGCCACCCTTCGTGGCCATCGCCGTGTCGTCCGGCGGCGGTGACGGCAAGGGCAGCGAGCGCGGCCTCGAGTACGATACGATGTCGGATCGCTACGCACGTTACATCGACACCGAGGTGTTGCCGGCCATCGAGGCCAATGCGGCGGTCAAGGCCGCCTACCCCAACTTCTCGTTCACCAAGGATCCCAACGGGCGAGGCGCCGCCGGCTGCAGCTCGGGAGCGGCCGCCGCGTTCACGATGGCGTGGCTCTCGCCGAACCTGTTCCGCAAGGCCATCGCGTACTCGGCCACCCTGGTCGCACAGCAGGCCGACAATGCGCCCGAGAAGGCCATGTACCCGGACGGTGCATGGGACTATCACTCGAATCTGTCGCTCATCGCCAACACCACCCCAAACTTGCCGGTGCGGATCTTCCACAACGCGAACGAGATGGACAACGGCTACATGAACCCGGAGAGCAGCATGCACAACTGGCTGATGGCCGGCCAGCGTACCGCGGCGGCGTTCAAGGCCAAGGGCTATCACTACCGGTTCGTGCTCGGAATGGGGCTCGGTCACTGCGATCAGCAGGTTCAGCGGGCCACGATGGGGGACGCCCTGTTGTGGCTCTGGCGTGGGTATCCGACCGGGCCCTGATCGGCGCTACTTCGCCGGGGCTGCGGCTGCTGCTGCCGCGGCGGGAGACGGGGAAGGGGAGGAGGGCGGGAGGACTGGCGGGGGCTCTTGCACGGGCGGGGTGACTCCGCGCGCCGCCACCACCGGGAAGCCGCGGCGGTGCCACTCGTTGATGCCCTCGTCGAGGATCAACGCGCGCGCGTGCCCTCGCTGGATCAGCGCGTCGACCACCTCGCCCGAGAGGTGATGGGGACAGGCACAGTAGGCGACGACCCAGACGTCGTCGGGCACCTCCTGGAGGCGGCCGAGATCGTGGTACGGAATCGACACCGCGCCCTTCACGTGCACCCGCATCCAGTCCGATGGGGGGCGGGCGTCGATGACGATGAGCCGCCGGCGCGCGGCCAGCGCGCGCTCGACCTCGTCCACCCCGACGAAGCGGCCCTCGCGGACGGTGAACACGGGATCTCGGCCGCGCGGGTTTTGCACCAGCGGCTCGTGTCCCGTGGGTGGTGGCAGAAGGTCGATGCCTACCTGGCTCTTCTCGAAGGCCCGTACGAACGCCACCACGTCGGCGATCGCGGCGCCGCTCAGTGTCCCGGAGAAGGCCAGCATCTTTGTCCCGGGTCGGCCATTCACGATGGCGTGGTGGATGAACGCGTCGCTCGCCTGTCTCAGGAACTGCGAGTTGGCGAGGTGGACCGCCTCGCCACGGGTCCGTGCATCCCCGTGACAGGCCTGGCATACACGCCGGTAGATCGCTTCTCCGCGGCCCGGATCGCCGATGGCCGGTGCCTTCAGCGGCCGGGCGGGTGGTCCCAGGCGACGCAAGAAGGTCACCAGTCGGTCGATCGCGGCATCGTCGAGCGGCCCTCCGTACATCTTGCCGTAGGCCCCCATCGAGGTGCCCGGGCGTCCCGAGGCGATCGCGCGCCTGAGGAAGTCATTCGACGCGCTCTCGAGGAAGGTTGGATTGACCAGCGACGGTGCATGGTCCGCGGCGTACCCCCGGCCCTCGGGGCCATGGCAGGGGCCGCACAGCGGCAGGTAATCCAGATGCCCCTGCGGTGGCGGGGCCGGGCGCTGGCGGATGTCCGGTGCGGCGACGGCCGGACCCGGCGGCCGCACCGGCGCGTCGAGCGAGGCGCCGAGGAGCCTCCGGACGTCGGCGTCCGGAGGCGCGTCCGGAGGCGGCGGCTTGCCGCGACCGCATCCGAGGACGCTCGCCAGCACCGTCAGGATCACCCATCGGGATTGCACGTTGCCGACTTAACCACAAACCGGGCGCCGGAATCAGCCCGGCGATGGCGGAGGAGATCACTTGAGCGCGCGGAACATTCCGAACCGGCTCTCCTTGAGCATCTTCAGCCGCTCGCGGAAGGTGTCGCGGCCGGCCGGGCTCTCCTTGGAGATGGACATGCCGAGGTCGTAGTACACCCGGTTCCAGTGGGTCGCCGCGATCGCCTCGAGTGGGACGCCGGTCTCGACCTCGTACCGGAACCCGAGCCGTTCGGCGCGCCCATGATCGGCGTTGACCAGGCCTTCGTTTCGGTTCGCCACCAGAAAGGCCGCGCCGAGCGCGAACAGCAGCGCCTGAGCCGTCCGTCGCACGGCGGGTCGCTCGACCACCTCCCAGGCAAAGTAGCTCACGAACCAGAACGCCGCCGCTGCGGTCGCATACCGCGGGCTGAACAGCATGCCCGGAAAGAGCATCCGGCGCGCCCAGCTGGTACCGAACGCGAGGCTGCAGACCCCGCCGAAGAGCAAGACCAGGCGGCAGATCCGGGGCCGCTCCTCGGGGTGCCACAAGAACGCGCCGGCCATGGCCAGGGTGATGGCCAGGGTCGACGCGTACAGGGCGAACTTGACGTTCGGCCAGGTCGTCTTCGCGGCGGTACCGAGCCCCACCGACAAGAATTGGGCCGCCCCATCGAGGTTGGCCTTCAGATCGTCACCCGGGGGGTGCTTGGCGGGGCGGGTGTAGTCGACGAAGTAGAGCGCGGTGATCGCCAAGGCCAGCACCCCGAGCGCCCAGACGGCGGCGGTCGCCCACCTGCCATGGCGACTGACGGTGCGCACCTGCCAGCCCACCAGGAACACCATGATCGCGCAGGCAGGCGCGAAGGCCAGACCGTTGCCTCCGCACAGCGGCAGCAGGACGGTGCACAGGCCGAGGGCCAGCGACGCTCGAAGGCCCAGCCTCCCGGGTTGCACGATGATGAGGAGCAGCGCGGTCACCAGCGCCGCGGCGCTCAACCACACCACGTGCAGGCTGAACAGCAGGTTCTCCCACTGTCCGAAGTGCAGGGCCACGACCGAAAAGAAGGCGTCCGAATACAGCGCGTGCCCCCGCAGCCGCCGCGCGACCACCGACATGGCGGCCGCCGAGACCGCCAGGGCGCTGGCGTCGAACCAACACCCCGCCCGGAAATCGCCCGAGGCCTTGACGACCGCGAGGTAGATCAGTCGCGGTATGACGATCCGGTGCTCGTTGTGCTGGGACCAGAGCCACTTCCAGGTGATCGGCTGGTGCCCGGTGAGCACCGGGACGAGCTCCCATTCGTCCATCCAGGGGGCATCGATGCTGAAGGTCCGGACGTAGTGAAACAGCGCGCAGACCAGCACCAGCCACACACCCCACACCACCACCAGGGGGCCGCTGTCCGCCGGCCAGCGCCGCGACCTGATGGCCGACGCCGCGGTCGAGATCACCGACGAGATCACCGACGAAGCTCGTCGGCGTGGCACCGCGTGACCGGGGGAGCTGGCTGGCTCGACATGGGAGGACAATTCGCCATCTCATATCACGAGGATGGAGCATCCCGCGCGATCCTGTGACCGCATCGCGGGCGCGCTGTCCGTCAGGGCCACCACGGCCTGGCGAGCGCCGTTCGCCAGGCGACGGGGATCCGGCAGAGTGAGAGGATCGTCGCGGCGGCGACCATCACCACCATCGCGATGATCACCCGGCCACGGGCGCCCCTGCGCCGGGGGGCCCGACGACGGATGGTACGCTTGGTTGGTCGACGACCGGAGCTTCGACCCGGGCGGCGGCGCGCGACGGGTTTGACCAGCGTAGACCCCGAACGAAGAGCGCCCAGCAGGTCACCCAATCACCTCACCGGCCTGCACCTCACTGGCCTGCACCTCACGGGCGAATCGAGCCGGCTCAGAACTGTTCGCACAAGGTCTCGTAGATGGGGCGGTCGCAGGGGACGTCGTTCCACTGGCCGAGCAGCCCGATGTCACCGTTCTCGAGCAAGAACTCCATGCAGTTCTCGGAGGGCGTGCCGTTGTTGTTCGGCTCGTCGTGGGCCCAGTTGGTGTAAGCGGTTCCCACCGGGCTGCCCTTGAGGCCGCCGGTCCAGAAGGTCGTGCCGTTGCCCCAGACGAAGGTTCCCTCCTTGACGGCGTCGGTCCCCCCGATGATGGGGCCGGCCTGGTTGCCCCCGTTGTAGGGGCGATGGGCCGCCGCCACCACCGCCACGCTGAGCGCGGCATCCTCGACCGCGGACTCGATCCACGCGAGGTGCATGCTCTGTTGCGTGCAGCGCAGCTTGGCCGCCGTGGCATCCCCCAGGGTGCTGCAGTACATGTAGCCATGCCCGGCGATCGCAAAGCCGGTACAACCCGCCGGACAGGCGGGCGACTCGTCGATTCTCCCGTCGCAGTTGTCGTCGAGGCCGTCGCAGACCTCGGTCGCCGGTATGCAGGCGGTGCCACCCGCCGCGCCGCCGTGGCCCGCGGCGCCGGAGCTTCCCGCGACTCCAGAGCCTCCTGCGCTGCCGCCCTTGCCCATCCGGCCCGCCGCTCCTCCTGCACCCGCGGCGCCCGAGGTGCCCGCGCCGCCCGCCGGTCCCGAGCCCGCCGTGCCTCCGCCGGTGCTTGCGTTCCCTCCGCCCGATCCCGATCCCGCGCCGCCCGAGCCCAACGGGCCCGCCGTCCCCCCCGAGCCAGGAATGTCGGCCTGGCCTCCCTGGTCCGCCGTGCCCGCGTCTCGCGCCTCCGGGGAGCCCCCGCTGCCACTCGGTTGGGTTCGTGCGTCACCGGGAACGCTCGTGTCGACGCGCGCGTCGTTTCCGCCCGCGGGTGAATCGTGGTTGGCGCCCGCATCGCGCGGACCACTCCCTGCGAGCTCGCCAAAATCGTAGGTGCATCCAACGCAGAGAATCATGCACAGGATGCCGGGGGAACGCATCGGAGGGAATTGTCGCAGATCTGCGCCACTCTTCAAACGAGGGTCGGCGAGGGTCGGCGAGGGTCGGCGAGGGGTCGGCGAGGGTCGGCGAGGGGTCGGCGAGGAGGGTCCTGAAGCCGCGCGGGCGACGGGGATTGTTGACTTGCCGCCGCCAGGGGGGCACCGTGGGACATGGACTCGAGCGATCGGTCGGGCGGGGACCGGCAGGCGCCGCGCGCCAGGTCCGGCGCGGGCTCGTCCGAGGGCCCCCCACTCGAGGCCTGGCTCGACCTGGTCCTCGAGACCTCGCCGGTCGCCATGGGCATCATCTCGGCCCTCGACAGCCGGTATGTGCGGGTGAATCGAGCGATGGCCGAGCTCGTCGGCATGAGCGTCGACGAGATCCTGAGCTGCGATCCGTACCGGCTGGCGGTGCAGACGACCCATCCGGATGATCTCGTCGCCGAGCAGAAGCTGTTCGCCGAGCTTGCCATCGGGGCCCGTCGGTCCTATCGCATCGAGAAGCGCTTCGTCCGGCCGGACGGGACCATCCGCTGGGGCTGGTTGACCTTCAGCGGAATCCACGGACCCGCCATCGGGGCTGGCGCGGCCGGCGGGCCGGTTGGACCCGGCGATTCCAGCCGGCCGGGCGGGCCGGTGCGGCCCATCCAGTTCGCCATCAGCCAGGTGGTCGACATCACCGAGACCAGGGCCCTTCGGGTGGCCGTGCAGCGGGGCGAGGAGGAGCTGCGGCACGCCCAGAAGATCGATGCGATCGGGCGCCTCACCGCGGGGATCGCGCACGACTTCAACAACCTGATCACGGTCATCATGGGTCACGGCGAGGTGCTGAAGGACCTCGCGCGCCACCGGAGGCGCCCGCCATCGATCCCGGAGTTGCAGGAGAGCCTGGACGAGATCCTGGTGGCCTGCGATCGGGCGGCCAGCCTGACGTCCCAGGTCCTCGCGCACGGGCGCCGCGAGCCGGTGGCGCCGCGCGCCTTCGTCCTGTCTCCGGCGGTCGAGGCCTGGCAGCGCTTCCTGGCGCGTGCGCTCGGGACGCACGCCCAGATGCACGTGCACCTCGAGGGGGATCTGACCGCGGAGGGCGCGATCTTCGCGGACCAAGACCAGGTCGGCCAGGTCGTCATGAACCTGATCCTGAACGCGCGCGATGCCATCGGCGAGGGGGGGCGGATCTCGGTCACGACCCGCGACCTCGTGGTCGAGGAGGATGGGGGGCTCCATGGCCCACCGGGGCCCGGCGCGTGGGTGGTCCTGGCGATCTCCGACGACGGACACGGCATGAGCCCCGAGGTGCGGGCGCGGATCTTCGAGCCCTTCTTCACCACCCGGACCGACCGCGCCGGCCGGCACGGGACCGGTCTCGGACTGGCGACGGTGCAACGGATCGTGACCGAGGCGGGCGGCATCATCGACGTCGAGAGCGCGCCCGGCGCGGGGACCACCGTGACCGTGTTCTTCCCGCGGGTCGCTCTGGTGCCAGCCGGGGGCGCGCCGGTCGAGGCGCCGCCGCGTCCGGCGCCGGCCCCCAACAGCCGGCGGGTGCTGATCGTCGAGGACGAGCCCGCGGTGCGTTCGCTGGTCGCCAACGTGCTGCTCGGGGCGCACCACCGGGTGGAGGTGGCGCGCGACGGGGAGGAGGCCTGGCGGTTGCTCGCGCCCGCGCCCGGGCAGGCGGAGACGCCGTTCCACCTGATCGTCTCGGATCTCGCGATGCCGAACGCCGGTGGCCTGACCCTGGCTCGGCGCCTGCGCGAGCGGGGCATGGCCGCCCGCATGTTGTTCATCTCGGGCTTCAGCGACCACGCCTCGGTCGAGCTCGCGGCCTTCGGCCGGCTGCTTCCGAAGCCCTTCACCCCCGCGCAGTTGCTGGAGGCCGTCCGCGACGCAATGGACGACATACGGTGACCGGTGGTGGTGGTGACCAGGTGCCCGGGAGCGCCGCCGGGAGCGCCGGCCGTCTGGCCGACGGGCTCATCGCGGACGCCGCTCCATCACGATGCCGAGCCGCTCCATCCGCCGGTAGAGGGCCTGGCGCGAGAGACCCATCTCCGCGGCGGCCTTGGCCACCACACCGCCGACCCGGGTCAACGCCTCTTCGATGGCGGCCCGCTCGGCCTCGCTGGCGACCGGGGTGGAGACGCCCGGGCGGGGCATCGGCTCGGAGGGCGACGACAGGGTCGCACCCGCACCCGCGCCCGAGATCGACGGGAGCCCGAACGGTGTCGTACGCCGGGTCGGCTCGGCAGCGGCCCGGCGATCGGTGCCGCCGAAGCCGAGCCCGCCCGCGGTGATGGTGTCTCCGGTCTCCACCAGCACCGCCCGCTGAATCCGGTTTTGCAGCTCGCGGACGTTGCCGGGCCACTCGTGGTTGAGGAGCGCCGCCAGCGCCTCCTCTCCGATGTGCATGGGACCCTTGCCCTCCTTGGCCGCGAAACGGCCGAGGAAGTGCTCCGCCAGCGGAGGGATGTCGTCGGGGCGGTCGGCGAGCGGCGGGACGTACACCTCGATCACGTTGAGGCGGAAGAAGAGATCCTCGCGGAACTGTCCGGCCGCGATCGCCCGCGGGAGATCGACGTTGGTCGCGCTCACGATCCGCACGTTGGCCTTGCGGGTGGTAGACGAGCCCAGGCGCTCGAACTCTCCCGTCTGCAGGACGCGCAGCAACTTCGCCTGCGCCGCCACGGGCAAAGTGCCGAGCTCATCGAGGAACAGCGTGCCCTCGTCGGCGCTCTCGAAGCGACCCACCCGCAGCTTGGTCGCGCCGGTGTAGGCGCCCGCCTCCGCCCCGAACAGCTCGGCCTCGAACAGGTTCTCGGGCAGGGCACCGACGTTGACCCGCACGAACGGTCGGTCGCGGCGGCGGGAGTTGGCCTGGATGATCTCGGCGAGCTTCTCCTTGCCCGAGCCGTTGGGGCCGGTGATGAGGACCGGCGCATCCGAGGGGGCGATGCTCACCGCCAGGCGAACGGCCTCGTGCATCTGCGGGCTCGCGTAGATCGTGCCACAGAGGTTGTTCTTGTCGGCGAGGGCCCGACGGGCTCGATTGCCCTGGGCGCGCAGCCGCGTGTTCTCCTGTCGCAACGCCCGCAGCGAGACCAGGTTCCGGACCGTGTGGACCAGCTTGTCGTCGTCCCAGGGCTTGGCGATGTAGTCGGCCGCCCCCTCCTTGATCAGGGCCACGGCGCTCTCGAGCGCGGTCCAGGCCGTCATGAGGAGGATGGGCATGTCGGGATCGAGCGCCCGCACATCCCGGAACAGCTTCATCCCTTCGGCCCCGTCGGTGTTCTGGTGGGCGAAGTTCATGTCCTGCAGGACGGCGCCGATGTCCTCGGTGGCGAGCAGGTGCAGCGCCTCGTCGGGCGTCCCCACCGAGACGGCCTCGAGGCCGTGGACCGCGAGCAGGGTCTCGAGGGCGGTGCGGACCGCCGGCTGATCATCGATGACGAGGACCTTCAACATGCGGGCTCCAATCTACTGGACTTCGAACCGGCAGGTGTAGTTGATGAAGGTCGACACGGCCCGGGCGCTCCGGTCGAGCGGGGGCGACCAGAGCGACTCGCGCAGCGTGCGGGCGCACGCGGCCCCGAACCCTGGCGCCGATTCGAACTGGGTCGAGGTCCGGGTGAGGTGGCCGTCGGGCAGGACCAGCGCGCGAATCACCGCCTTGCCCGCCAGGGCCCGACGGCGGGCTTCCTCCGGGTACGCCCGCGCCAGGGCCAAGGTCAGATCGGGCGCGACCGGGCGCCGGGACAGATCGCCCTCGCCGACCACCGGGGGCGCCGGGGCGTGGCTCGTGGAATCGGGATCCCCGTCGAGGTTGCGGCCGGTCACCCGGGCCCCGGGGCGTCCGATCGCGCCCCGCATGGCCTGGCCGTTGCCGGTGGCGCTCGACCAGCCGGCCGCGCCCGGGCCCGCAACGGTGTTGGTCAGGGTGACCCCGGTGAAGTCGGCCAGCGTCTCGCCTTCGGGGGGGGGCGCCGCGGATGCGGGCGGTGGCGGTGGGCTCGACGGCTGAGGCCTTCTGGCAGCGGAGCGGGCGGGCCGCGCCAGGGCCACACGACGCGCGGGGGCCGGCTTCTCGGCCGGGGTATCCTTGGGGGGGCCGGAGGTCTTGTTCGGCGCAATCGACATCTCGACCAGCGTGGATCGCCGCGCCGGTACGCGGTCGTTCCCGCCGAGGCCGCCGAGGCCCCCGAAGGCCACCGCGTGCAAGCCGAGGCTGGCGCCGACGACGAGGCCCCAGATGCCGATCTCATTCCAGGTTCGCATGGTTCTTCCTCATCTTTCCAGAAGGGTGAAGTCGGTTGACGGTGCTTGGCCCGGCACCCGCGGCGCGGCGGTCACCGCTTCACGAGCTCCTCGGGATCGACGTTGATCGCGAACCTGGTCACGTCCTCGCGGCGCAGCAGATCGATCACGTGGACCACGTTGGCGTGGGCGGTACGGCCGTCGGCGGCGATGACCGCGCGGGTCTCCGGATCCGCGTCGTGCGCGCGCCGGATCCGGGCGCGCAGCTCCGGCTCGGCGATGGGCTCGGCGTCGAGGAAGGTCCGACCATCCTTGTCGATCGAGACCGCGAGGGTGGTCGGCGCGGCCTCTCCGGTCGCTCCCTTGGGCAGCTCCATGGGGATGGCGCGAGACACCACGTAGCTGGCGGTCACCATGAGGATGACCAGCAAGACCAGCGTGATGTCGACCAGTGGCGTGACGTTGATGCCCGTGATCATGTCGTCGTCGGAAGCAGCGGATGAGGCCATGAGAATGCTCCTGTTCGGTGGTGGGAGGGGGGCGAGTCGATGCGGGTCTGGGTCACGCGGGGCGGTCCGCGCCCCCGGGGCGGCCAGACTTGAGCAGCGCGAGGACGTCCTTTCCGAAGGCCTCCGCGCGCGCCAGCCGACCCTTGATGATCCGCTGGAAGGTGTTGAAGAACGCGATGGCCGGCAGCGCCACCAGGATGCCGATGGCGGTGGCCACCAGCGCCTCGCCGACCTCGGCCATCAGCCCCGCGGTCACCTTTCCAGCGCTGTCGTTGAGCGAGTGAAAGGCCCGGATGATCCCGATGACCGTCCCGAGCAGGCCGAGGAAGGGGGCGTTGGCCCCGAGCGTTCCGAGGAAGGCCAGCCGCTTCTCCATGCGCAGCTTGGCGATCTGGATCGCGCCGCTCATGCGCTCCTCGGCGGAGGCGCTCCCGTCGTCGAGATCCTGCAGACCCGCCGAGATCACCTTGGCCTCGTGGGAGGGCGAGCGATCGAGGCGCGCCTTGGCACCGGCCAGATCTCCGCCGCGGATGAGGGCCAGCACCTGGGCCCTGAGGCGGCGGATGTTCTCGCTGCTGCGGATGAGGGAGATCGCCCGCTCGAGGGCGACCGCCAGGCCGGCCACCGAGAGCGCGACCAGGAGCCACATGATCCAGGTGGCGCCCATCATGGCGAATCCAGTGAGTTTCTGTTGAATGTTCATCGTCGTCTCCGTTCGTGTGTCAGGGGTTGGCGCGTCCGGCGCGGGCGACTTGCCCGGCCGACCGAACAGGCCATCCCCTCAGCAGCCGGCGTGCCAACGACATGGGCCCGGCATTCACGTGTTTGTGGCCGGCGCGGACGGGAAGGGACAGCCCGCCCAGGTCACCTGTCCGCGGACGGATGTCCGGCACGAAGTCCGGCACGAGGAGGCGCTCGCTCTGGCCGCTGGTTCGACGACATCGCGCGAATGACGAGGCTACCCTCCGCGACCCCACCGTCCTTGACACCTCGATCGAGGACTCGATGAGGGCTGCTACCACCTCGGGACGTTCGAGCGCTTTGATTCCCGGGCGGAAAGCCCGGGACACCATCACGCTGCCAGGATGACGCAACGGCGTCCGAGGTTGGAGATCACGCTGTCCCGTGAGGCCGGCGTCGGAGTCGACCAGGCAGTGTCGCAGTCAAAACGCGTACCCGATCGAGCAGCCAGCCACCAGACCTCCGTCGGTCGCCAGGTGGACCTCGCGCCAGTCTGCGTCGCTTGGTGTCCCCGAGACGACGTGGACGTCCCGGTGATTCAGGGCTTGTGCCCAGCCGACCTCGATGCTGTAGCTGATCCGATCCCGGTCTTGAAAGTCCAGGCCAGCGACAGCTTGGGCATAGGCCGCCGGTCCGACGTGAAACTGGAACTGGTCGCCGTCGTCTTGCTTGATGGTCTGCGCATCGGCGTGTCCCCGGGACACGATCGCGCCGAGCGCCGCGTACGGGGTCAAGCTGGCGGTGGTGAAGTTCCAGCGAAGCCGCGCCCCCGCCTTGGGACCCGCGAGGACATAGCCTGCGCCAACGTCCAGCATCAAG
>CAZIOH010000120.1:0-17141 GCA_964540815.1 uncultured Myxococcales bacterium
TGATCACCACCCGGTCGAAGGGCACCAGGTTGTCGTCGAGGATCCGCAGCCAGCCCCCGCCCTCGGCCACCACCGGTCCCACGTCGAACCCGAACGTGGGGTGCCGGGGATCGACCGAGGACTGCTCGAGCGAGGCGGTCAACCGTGCGTGGCGCAGCTCGAGGCCCCAGGCCCCGGGGAAATCGAAGATGGCATTCAGGTCGTCGATGGTCCCACCCACGATGCGAAAGAAGGAGCCCGGGGCGGGCGGGCCTTCTCCTTCCTTCGGGGCGACCGGAGCGGCCACGGTCCTGGGGGCGAGCGCAGCCAGGAAGCCGATCTCCGGGCTCTGCTGCATGAGCGCGAAGCGCCACGTGGCCTTTCCCACCACCAGGTCGTGGATCGAGAAGCTGCCCTTCGTGATCAGGGTTCGCAGCTTGATCCGGGCCTCGAGGTGCGGGACGTCGAGCACCACCGTGCCCTCGGGATCGGTGATGCGCAGGCCGTCGACGCTGACCGGGCTCGGCGCGTCGGTGAGGATGTCGACCAGCGCGCGCAGGCTCCAGTCCACCCCGCCGAGCGCCAGCTTGCCACGCTGCTGGGGCAGAACGCCCGAGATGAGGGCCGCGAGGCGTGGCCCCTGCAGGACGACCGAGGCCGCCAGGAGCGCGACCGAAAGCAGCGCCAGCAGCCCCCCGAGGGCGATGGCGATCCACTTGGCGGGTCCGAGACGAGGCACTGCGCCAATCAATGTGCCATTGTTCGCACTCTGCCTCCACCCATCGGCCGAATGAAAAGCGCCTTGCCGACCCCTTGCCCAGCAGCGAGCCGAGCTCCGTGACCCAGTCCCCCCCACCGCTCCCCCCCCCGCCCGTGGACGATGCGGCGCCCCCCGGCGCCGCGGCTGCCGCACGTCAGACGCTCTTCGTGGTGGACGCGCTCAACTTCATCTTCCGCGCCTTCCACGCCTTGCCCCGCCTCACCACCTCGCGGGGAGAGCACACCGGCGCGGTCTACGGTCTGTGTCAGATGCTGATGCGCATCGAGCGCGAGCAGCGGCCGTCGCACCTGTGCGCGGTCTTCGACGCTCCCGGGGAGAACTTTCGTCACCGTCTCTTCGGCGGCTACAAGACCGAGCGCCCGCCCATGCCGGCCGAGCTCGCTCCCCAGCTCGACCGGGTGCACGAGGTGATTGCCGCCTTCGGGATTCCGACCCTCTCGGTCCCGGGCTTCGAGGCCGACGACGTGATCGCCACCGTGGCCAGGCTGGCGGTCGCCGAGGGGATGGACGTGGTCATCTGCTCGTCCGACAAGGATCTGACCCAGCTCTGCGGACCGGGGATCTCGATCCTCGACACCATGAAGAACCGCACCCTCACGCCCGTGGACATCGCGGAGAAGTTCGGCGTCGGCCCGGAGCGGGTGGGGGATGTCCTCGCCCTCACCGGGGACTCCATCGACAACGTCCCGGGCGTCGAAGGGATCGGCCCGAAGACCGCCGCCGAGCTGGTGAACCGCTTCGGAGATCTGGCCGGGGTCCTCGCCCACGCCGACGAGGTCAAGGGCAAGCGCGGCGAGGCGCTGCGCGCGGCCCGCGAGCAGGTGCTGCTGTCGCGCGAGCTGGTGCGCCTGCGCGAGGACGTGCCGCTGCCGAAGTCCCTGTCCGAGCTGCATCGGCACGAGCCGGACAACCAGAGCCTGCTTGGGCTCTTTCGCACGCTCGAGTTCTCTCGGCTCGCGGACAACCTGGCGAGCGCGCTGGCGACCGCCAGCACCAGCGCCGCCGCTACCGCCAGCGCCAGCGCTGGCCCCACCGAAGGCGATGTCGACCTCGGGGCCGCGGTCGGCGCCGAGGTGGGCGCCGGCCTGGAAGGCGAGGGGCTCGCCCCACGGGCGAAGGCTCCGGCCCCCCCGACCGCCGCCCTGGTGTTCGTCGACCCGGTCGACGCCGAGATCCTGCGAACGCCCTCCGAGCTCGCGGCGCTGGCGACCGCGCTTCATGCCGAGCACGAGGAATGGGGCCTCGCCTTGGTCTGGGACGGACCGTCGGCGGTGCAGGCCGAGCTGGTGGGCCTGGCGGTCGCGACCGCCGGCGGGCGCCGGGCGTACCTCCCGCTCAGCCATCGCTACCTCGGCGCACCCACGACCTTGCACGCCGCCGACGTGGTCGCGGTGCTCGGGCCTTTGCTCGGCGAGCCCACGCGCCCGAAGGCTGTCCACGACGGCAAGACCATGGCGGTGGTCCTGCAGCAGCTCGGCATCCGGCTCGACGGGGTGGTGGGTGATTCGATGCTGGCCGGGTACCTGCTCGACGCCTCGCGCACCCGCTACGATCTCGACGTGATCGCCACCGCCGGCGGCATCCCCGACGTGGCTCCGCGCACGGCCTGGCTCGGCACCGGAAAGAGCGCCCGGGCCGCCGCCGACGTCCTGGTCGAGGAGGCCGGGCGGCGCCTCGGCGCCGAGGCGGCCGCCGCGCGCGTGCTCTCCGGCGCGCAGCGCGCGACGCTCGAGGCGCGGGCGCTCGCGCCGCTCTACCGCGAGCTCGAGCTCCCGCTCGCCGGCGTGCTCGCCAGGATCGAGTGCCGCGGGATCTCCCTCGACTCCGGTTACCTGCGCACCCTCGGCCAGGAGGTGGGGCAGCTCGCCACCCTGCTCGAGGCCGAGATCCATGCGCTCGCCGGCTCCACCTTCAACATCAGCTCCAACAAGCAGCTCGCCGACGTGCTCTTCGGCAAGCTCGGCCTGCCGGTGATCCGCAAGACCAAGACCGGCGCCTCCACCGACGCCGACACCCTCGAGGAGCTGGCGGCCCTGCACCCGGTCCCCGCCAAGATCGTCGAGTATCGCGGGCTCATGAAGCTGAAGGGGACCTACATCGACGCGCTACCCGCGCTGGTGAATCCGCGCACCGGGCGCCTGCACACCTCCTTCAATCAGGCGGTGGCGGCCACCGGTCGGCTGTCCTCGAGCGACCCGAATCTCCAGAACATCCCGATCCGGACCGAGCTCGGACGTCGGATCCGACAGGCCTTCCTCGCGCGTCCCGGCACCACCTTGGTCTCGGCCGACTACTCCCAGATCGAGCTGCGCGTGCTGGCGCACTTCTCGGCCGATCCAGGGTTCGTGGAGGCCTTCCGCGCCGGCGACGACATCCACCAACGGACGGCCGCCGAGGTCTTCGAGGTCCCCCTCACGGCCGTGACCGCCGAGCACCGCCGCGTCGCGAAGGCCATCAACTTCGGCCTGGTCTTCGGACAGACCGACTTCGGGCTGGCGCAAACCTTGCGCATCCCGCGCCTCCGCGCGCGCGCCTACATCGACAACTACTTCCGCCGCTACGGCGGCGTGCGCGAATACATGGAGCGCGCCATCGCCGAGGCTCGGGTCACCGGCGAGGTGACGACCCTGCTCGGCCGGCGGCGCCCGCTCCCGGAGATCCGGTCGGCGCGCGTGCAGGAGCGGAACTACGCGGAGCGGATCGCGCGCAACACGCCGATCCAGGGATCGGCGGCCGATCTGCTCAAGCTGGCCATGATCCGGGTCGATCGCGGCATCGAGTCGGGGGCGGTCCCGGCGGCGGTGGGCGCGGAATTGCTGCTGACCGTCCATGACGAGCTGGTGTTCGAGGTGCCGACCGATCGCGTCTCGGACTTCTGCCCGTGGGTCAAGGCCGAGATGGAGCACGTCATGCCACTCGCGGTCCCCTTGGTGGTGGATGTGGGCTTCGGGGCGACCTGGGGCGACGCCCATCGCTGATCGCGCGTCGCGAAGCGTGAGATACGGCCGGGCGTGAGATAAGATTAAGAGGACATGAATTGGAGGTGGTTTCGCGTGCCCAGGCCGGCCTGCTTGCTCGTTCTCGGCTCGGTGGTGGTCGGCGTACTCGGCTCATCTGGCTGCTCGCCCGGTGGTGGTTCGTGGAACGGCTCGTCGACGCGCACGGAATCCGCGCTCACCACGTCGTCGGCTGCGGCACCGGTCACGGATGCGGCGGGAACGGCGCGGGGCGCCAGCGGGCCGGCGGCCGGTGCCACGACGGCGGCAGCTCACGGCGGATCCAGAGCCGGGGCAGGCTCGCGATCGTCCCCCGCGGCGCCGGCCGCGATGTCTCCGTCCACCCGCGCCAGCGGAGGCGCCTTGCCCGCGAGCAACCTGGTCGCGTCGGCGTCGAGCGAGGAGCCGCCCCCGCGCCCGCTCCGCCGCTGCTTCTCGAACCTCCCCGCCTGGGAGGATCCCTCGGTCTCGGAGCTCCTCGATCGGGCCGGGGATCTCTTCGATGCCGAGGACTTCGCCGGCGCGCTCGCGTGCTCGGAGGAGGCGGCACGGCAGGCCCCGCGCTCGGTGGAGGCCCACCACGACCGCGCCGCCGCCCTGCTGCACCTCGGCCGGGCCGATGAGGCGCGCGACGCCCTGTTGCTGGCGCTGTCCCTCAATCCGGAGGACGGCGAGACGCTGGAGGCCGCGGCCGATCTCTTCATCAACCAGCTGCCGCCCTCGGCGGATCGTTCGTCCATCGGGCTCGAATACGCCCGCCGCGGCTACCGCCGGGTGTTGCGCCGCGATCGCGCGCGCGCGGCGCGGCTCGGGCTGCTCGAGGCCCAGGCGCTCATCGATCTCGGTCGCGCCGACGAGGCCCTGCGACGACTGGGGACGACCATCTCCCTCGCGCCCCGGCTGGCGGCCGCGCGCTACGAGAAGGGCGTGGCCCTGTTCGAGCTGTGCCGGTTCCGAGAAGCCCGCGAGGTCTTCGAGAAGGTGTTGACCCTCACCCCCGACCACGCGCATGCGCTCTACCACCTCGGCTTGATAGACGAGCGCGAGCGCAACCCGTCGTCGGCGTCCGCGCGCTTCGTGGCGGCCGCGGAAGCCGATCCCGCGGCGTTTCCCCTCCCGCCCGAGGTTTCCCGCGACGACTTCGCGGGACGGGTCCGCAAGATCGTGGCGGGGCTTCCGAGCGACGTGCAGGCCGATCTCGCCAAGGCCCACCTCGAGACCAGCGAGCTGCCCGCCATCGAGGATCTGGTGGCGGAGAAGCCGCCGCTGTCGCCGACCATCCTGGGACTGTTCCGGGGCCTGCCGCTCGACTGGTCGGGGGACGCGGACCGTCGGCCGCAGGCGGGCCGCGGGGCCAAGGGCAGGGCACCCGCTCCCCGCATCGCGGACGGCGCATCCGAGGCCGGCGCCAGCGATCCCGGGACCGGGCCTGGGCGATGCAGCACCAGCACCGAGATCCCGGAGCGGACGATCATCCTCTATCGCCGCAACCTCCTGCGCTCCCTGCGCAACCCCGGTGAGCTCGACGACGCTATCCAGAAGACGCTCCTGCACGAGGTTGGCCACCTCCGCGGCGAAGACGACGGATCTCTCCGCGATCGCGGCCTCGAGTAACGCCCGCGCTGCCGAGCTACTTCTTGGCGTCGAGGCGGGCGCCGCCCACCTTCTCGGGCATCTTGCCGTCGAGCTTGATGTCCTGGGCTTCCGGAGGGAGCACGGCGTTCCCTTCGGTGACCACGGCGCCCTTGGCGTCGACCAGCTTCTTGTGGATGATGAGACCATCCGAGGCCGCGAAGCCCCCGATCGAGTTGATGGCGAAGGTCCCGGTCACCACGTACTGCTCACCGGTCTTGGCGGTCAGCGCCTTCGGCTTGCCGGTCTTCCAGTCCTTGACCGGATAGTCGGCGACCAGCAGGGCCCGCTCCTTCTTGCCGGTGGGAGAATCGGACATGAAGAAGTGCGGCTGATCGCACGGACGGCAGGCCCCGCCCGACGCGGCCGCGGGCGCCTCGGGCGCGGCCTCGGCGGCCTTGCCCTTGGATTTCTTGCTCACCTTGGCCTTGGCCTTCGCCGCCTTCTTGTTCTTGGCCGCGAGCTCGTCGTTGCACTTGCGCTGCTCGGCGGGACACTCGTAAATCTCGGTGAGGTACGCCTTGACCTGCACGTCCTTGTCGAGGTTCTGGGCGGTGTGCTTGCGCAACCCATAGACCGAGAGCTCGCCGGTCGGATACGTCTCCGGGGCGTTCGTCACGTTGAAATTGGGTTGCGGCGGGAGGTCGACCTTGATAGGGGCCAGTTCCTGACCTTGCGCCCAAGCCCGATTGCCATGCCCACCGAAGACCGCGACGCCGAGCGAACCCGTCAACGAGGGAGCCAAGGGAGATAGCAGCGTGAGCGCGAAGGGAACCATCAGACGCAGGCGAGCCGAACGGCGCGCCGCACGGCCACCGTCACCGTCATCGGCCCTGTGCGACGATCCTGCGGAGCTTCGGCTTGTCAACGCCAGGTTGGGGGACGCGAGTCGTTTCATCAAGCGGCTCTCCTCGGCAGGGGGTGGCAACGGAAGGTGCGTGAATAACACGCGCGTTTTCGGCTCGCAACCCGGGCCCGCGCCCGCGCACAGGCCTGGCCGCGGACATCGCGGAGGCGGGCGCGCCCCACTCGCGCTCGCGCTCGCGCTCGCGCTCGCGGCCGGCTGCCGCGACCGTGGCCCGGCGCGCAAGACGCCGGATCCGGGTCGGCGCTCGCTCGCCGGGAGCACGGGCGACGGCGGTCCCGCGCCGTCCCCTCCCCGCGGCCTGCGCCCGCCTGTCGCGTTGCCCCCGGTGCTGGCGTCCCCCGAGCAACTCGGCCCTCCTGGCGGGGCGAATGTGGGGAGCTTGCCGGCGGGGACGCCGACCGCGGCCGACGAGCGCCACGGCCCGCCCCGCACGCTGCGGGTCTCCATCGAGGGTGAGCCTGCCCATCTCAACCCGCTCCTCGACCTCGAAGCCACCGCCGCCCAGATGATCGTGGGGACGGTGTACGAGCCCCTCTTGACCTGCACCTCCGACGGGGAATACCGGCCCGCCCTCGCGGACGGATGGCAGCTGTCGCCGGATGGCCTCCGTCTGACGTTCCATCTGCGCCCGGGCGTGCGCTGGCACGACGGCCACCTGCTGAGCGTCTACGATGTTCAAGCATCACTTGAACCCTTGCTCCATCAGAGCGCGTCCGGACCGGAGATCTTGCGGGCCTCCCTCGCCGACGTGGCCACGGTCGAGGTCCTGGCCGACCGGATGGTGCGGCTCGGCCTCAAGCGGCCGAGCGGCTTCGTCCTCGGCGCGCTGTGCGACGTCGCGATCCTGCCGGACCACGTCCTGCACGGACCGACGGCCGATCCCGGGCTGCTCGCGCGGCAGCCCATCGGGACCGGACCGTTCCGGTTCGCGGGGTGGGAGCGCGGCAAGCGAGCTCGGCTCGTCCGCTCGGGCGCCTACTGGGGCACCCCGGCGTTGCTCGACGAGCTGATCTTCGAGCTCGATCCGGACGGGGCGCGGGCCCTCGGGCGCACCCGCCGCGGGGAGATCGACGTGCTGCTGCGGGTGCTCCCGATTCACTTCCCCGACGAGGTGGACGCGGTCACCTTGCACGGCAAGCTGTCGCTGTGGCGGCTCACCCCGGCCCACTGGGCCTACGTGGCCGTCAACCATCGCCGTCCCCCGCTCGACGACCCCGCGTTCCGGCGCGGGCTCTCGGCCCTGTGGGATCGGGAGCGCTTCGCCCGCGATCTGCACCACGGGCTCGCGCACCCGATCGGCGCTCCTCCCTATGGCGGCCGGGAGGCGAGCGAGGTCCGCCTGGCCCCGGCCGGGGCGGGGCCCGCCGCCGGGACCTTCGAGGCCGCGGGGTATCGAGATGGCGACGCGGACGGCGTCCGCGATCGAGACGGCGCCCCCATCCGTCTCACCCTCCTGTTGGCCGCCGGAAGCCGCGGCGCGGCCAGCGAGGCCCATGCCTTCGTGCTGGAGGCGCGCCGCGCCGGCATCCTGGTCGACACCGTAGCGCTCGAGCCGAGCGCACTCATGGCCCGCGTCCGGAAGGCGGACTTCGACCTGGCCTTGCTGCTCTGGGAGGGGCGCCCCGACGAGGACCCGACCGCCCTCTTTGGCTCGACCGGGGCGTTCAACCAGTCCGGCTACCGCTCGGCCGAGGTGGACGGCCTCCTGGACGGGCTGCGAGCGGCGCCGGACGCGCGGGCGCGCCAGCCCATCGGCAGGCAGCTCGCAACGGTGCTCGCGCGCGACCAGCCGGTCCTGTTCCTCTACGACTTCGATCGGCTGATCCTGGTGGCGAGCCGCGTGCATGATCTGGCGGGCGTCGGCGACCGGGTGGACTTTTCGCGCGCCTGGGTCGACCCGTGAGGCCCTCCACGATGTGGTGGCGGGAGGTCTCGGCGCGCAGCGCGCTCGGCGCGCTCCTGCTGGTCGCGCGGGTCGCCGTCGGCCGACCGCCCGAGGTGGGGACGCCCGGCGCCGCGGGGACGCCGGCGGTGGAGGCGGCCTGCTTCCCGGCCGCTCCACCCACCGGGCCCGAGGCCGGGCCAGGCGCGCTCGATCCGTTCCGGCCGGCGCGCCCCGACGCCGCGACCCTCAACCGGGAAGGCAAGTCCCTCTACCAGAAGGGCGAGTTCTCCGAGGCTCGCGCGCGCTATCGGGCGGCGCTCGCCGCGGATCCGGACTTCCTCGCCCCCGCCCTCAACGTTGCTTGCTCGTTCGTGCGCCAGGAGCGATTCGCCGAGGCCACCGCCGAGGTCGAGGCCCTCCTCGCGCGAAGCTACATGCCCTGGAGCGCCGAGATCCTGGCCGCGGCCGATCTCGGCGCGCTCAAGGTCCGGCCCGAGTGGGCGAGCATCGCGCGGGCGCTCGATGGCGCGCGCAAGACCTGGGCTCGAGGGCTCGCGGACGACGTCCTCTTCGTCGGTCGCACCCACGCGCCCCTCGGCTACGGGGACAGTCCGAGCGGCGTGTTCGTCCTCGGCCCCAGGCAGGAGGTCTTCGCCTGGTCCCCGCGCACCCTCCGCACCCGCCAGCTCACCGCGGAGGAGGGGAGGGTGCTCGCGCTCCTGCCGTCGCCCGCCCACGCGGCCCGCGGGCAGGCCGCCTACGTCGTCGCCGAGAAGGTGCTGCGGGCCGGGGGCGTCGCGACCGCGCTGCGCGGGGTCACCCTGGTGGTCCTCGACCTCGGGGATGATGATCACCCTGGCGGCGGCCTCACCTCGCTCGGGCGCCTTCGGCTCGATGGGGATGTCCAGCGCCTCGAGCTGGCCTCGACGCCGAGTGGATTCGCGTTCGCGATTCTGCGTGCGCCGTCTTCGTTGCCGCTGCCGTTACCGTTGCCGTTGGCGTCGCACTCGCCGTCGCTGCAGTGGTCAGGGCCTGCCCCCGAGGGCGCCGCCTCGGTTCAATTCGAGCGTGGCACCTGGCAGGCGCGGGCGAACGGCCGTGCCTTCCGCCCGGAGGTGACTCTCGAGCCGACGGGCGTCGTGCCCACGGCACATTGGAGGGTGGAAGGTGGCGCCTGTCCCATGCGGGTCCGCGACGTCGTCGGGCCGGCCGGTGGCCGAGCGGTGGAGATCCGTTCCGGCGGGCCCGACCGAGCGCGCGTCCAGGCCTGCCAGCCTGGACGGTCCTGCGTCCGGGTCGGCGGGCCGGACGGCGCGGCGAGCTTTGGCCTCCCCCTCTGACCATCTTTGAGCATCGGCAAACTCGGGCCAGGGGGCCGGGATGAGAGGGGAGACTGGCCCGAAGGCCGTTCTCACGTATCGATACGCGGGTCGTCGGCGTAGACCACGAGGATGACGAGCTGGCCCCATGCGGCGCCGGGCGGGCGATAGTGAGACACGGCGATCTCCATGAAGAGGTTCGGGCGGTTGATGAAGTCCTCCGGGATCTCGAGTGCGTCGAGGTCGGTGCATTCGAGGGTGTAACCGCGCATGCCGGCCCCGAATCGCGAGGTGCCATCCTGAAGGACGGTGTTCAGGACCGCGGCCGGGGAGGCCCGCCCGTCCTCCACGAACCGAAGCTCGGTTCGCATCACCTCGTCCATGCCCCCGAGACGGACCGGCCTGGCGAGGTGGCGTCGTGCCCGCGCCAGTGCGAGCCGCTCATAAAGGCGCTCCACGTCGGCGCTGTGGTCGTTGGTGGTGAAGTGCCGGTAGGCGGTGACGAGCGCCGCCAGTCCCCCCGACCCCGGCAGCACCTGCGACCCGATCGCGATCTCATCCGTTTCGGCCGAGAGCAGCGTGACCCGACCGAAGGGCAAGGTGAGGGCGCTCTCGAGCCACCGACCGGCGTCACGGGTGCGCGGCGCGCTGCTCGACACGAACAAGCCCGCCCGGATCGTCCCCTCCACCTGCCAGCCCGCCAGCAGGCCGAGAGCGATGTCGTCCATGCGGGTCTGATTGGCGGCGGCGTCCCTCTCCCCTCGGGCGAAGGCCGCGCCGAAGAAGGCTCCGGTGACCCCCCTGGCGGTGGCGGATTCCGCCATCGACAGCCGGACCGGCGCCATCCGGGCCGCGACCCGCACCCGATTCAATTGCTCGACGATGGCCCCTGTGAGCTCATCGCTGCTCGAGACCTGGCGGGTCTCGACGGTGGCGCTGGCGGGAAAGGCCAGGGGAGTTCCCCCATCGCGCCTGATCAGGATCTGCGCGAACAGCGTGAAGAGGACCCGATGGGGAGCAACGGCATACAGCTGAACCCAGTCGGTCGGGTCCCCGTGGCCCATCGAACAGACGACCCGAAAACGCGGGCGGGACACGCCGGGATCGATGGGGCAGGACTCGACGCCGAACCGACCGTGGTTCACGTACGCGGCAAAATGATCGACCGGCTGCGCGTATTCTCCTGCGAGGACCACGTCTCCGTTCTGATCTGCCACGAGCGAAGGCTGCTTCCAGCGGACGAGGGCCGCGGCGCTGGTCATCACGGCGACGACCCGACCGTGCCCGCGCCCGAACCAAAAACCGACCTCCGTCGTCCCGGCGGGCAGGTTCGAGAGCAGCCCCGCGTTGATCTGATGGGCTTCGCGCTCGAAGAGCTGCGGGTCGGTGGCGGCATGCTCCACCCCCGGCGAGAACCAGCGTGATTCGACCCCAGGGACGGTGACACCACAGGCCCCGGCGACGAAGCGGACCAGCTCGGCAGGGGGATCCGCGCTCGTCTCCAGGCGAAACCGGCCGAGCTGTCGGGCGACGCAGGACAACGCTCGGGTGATCCGAGCTGTTGGCTTCGCTTCTCCCACCGCCGACTGGAAGGCCCCCTCCCAGGGGTCGCTCGGCTGCCATGCCTCCTCTGGCGTGGCCGCCGCGACCTCCGCCGAATCCACCGACCAGCCATCGGCCGGAACCTCCCCCTCGGTCGGAGAAGGCGCGAGATCTGGCGGGGTCTGCTTGGCCAGCTCGGCGAGCGCCTGCGGGGAGGGGAACTCGACCAGCGGCTTCGGAGGTGGCCCGAGCGTCCCGGCGGTGGTGGCGAGGCAACCCGGCGACAGCACCAATGCGATCCCGACCGCAACCAACCCCCGCACCTCGAACGTCACCATCGCCTCTCAAAACCAACGTCAGCGGATGCCATGATGCCTCCCCCTTTCCGCGCCTCTCGTGCGGCGGTCGTCCTGCTGCTCCCTATCCTCGACCTTGCGACTGGACGATAGCGTGAAAGCTGTCGCCCCGTCTGTTCCTTCCATGTGTCAACGGCCCGCCCGAGCTCGGCGTTCACTGATTTCCGCAGCTCGAGAGATCGGACGAGGCCTCGTCGCAGAAACGATGTCTGGCCGTGCCAGCGAAGGGGTCGCACAGGTATTGCCGGAGGGCGCGGGATCAACTGCCATCGCTCGTCGGTCTTGTCCAGCCAAACTCGCTACCCCGGACCGCTGCTTACAAGCGCTCAGTGCCGTGGAGTTTCGAAAGATTGGCATCGAAAGTGCCAAGCGGGAGGTGCCCAGCCTTGCGGGCGATCTCCAATACGAGGCAGTCCGAGAAGCCCAACGCAGGCTTCTTTCGGAAGTCGGCGAGCGCCACCGAGACCACATCAGAGTCCTGGACCGTGAGATCTCGATGATTGAGGAACATGTCGACCGCCGTCGCAATGTCGGTGGGTGAGCGCTCGTACACCGAGGCGAGTACCCAGGTCGCCTCTGCGAGAACGAGGTGAGACACCCACGCACCCTTCGCGACGAACACCTCGGCAGCGGCGACCTGGCGAGCGTCGTCACGCGTAGCGAGGCGAACCAGAACGTTCGTGTCAACGGCGCGCATGGCGCTTCTTCACGTATCGAGCCACGCCTTCCTTCATCTCCTCGATCGTCTTGGCCTTGGGAGGCTTTCGGAAGATAGCGTGGTGAACGTCTTCGGAAGAGAACTTAGCGACTCGGCGTACGACGATCTGCGCGCCCTGCTCATCCCACTCCACCACAGAACCGGGGCCTACACCCAGGCGGCGACGAACCTCAGCAGGAACGGAGATTTGTCCCTGTGCGGTGAGCTTCGATTGGGCGATGGCCATGCCGCATATTACCAGGGTAATGGCCACCTGCAAGCCGCGCAATGCAAGTCTGTGCCGCCACCCGCCGGTGCAGCGCCTACCGATGCTCCGCCCGCTGGCGTTTCCGCGGAAGCGCCGTCCCGGTCGACCTTTCCCGGCTCGCAGTTCGCGGCCATGCACGATCCCGGCGACTGCGCGGCACCGAGTGACACGGCTCGCACTTCGTCGCGAGCCTTGTCGATGGCCCTCATCACGAGGTCAGCCTCGTCGGGCTCGAGCGTGGCTTCGAGCCGCACCATTCCATTCGGCAAGTTGCGCAGGCTGATCATCCGGTCGGTGTCGGCCGCGTCCAAGCCGAGCCCTTCGGTGCGCTCGGCCTCCTCGCGTACGAACCGATCGCGCAGCCCGCGATACCGCCGACAAATGCGTTCGAGCTGAGCCCCGGTCGAAAAGGCCGCCATCTCGACCAGGCGTCCCTCCGTCTCGGGCGTGGCGACCCGGGTGATGGCCCTTACCTTGGCATACGAAATCTGGACGAGGGATGCCCAGAGGCGACTTTGATCGGGCGTCGCTTTCAAGAGCTCGGGCGAGGCCTCGTCGGAGAAGAAATGATGTCTCGCGGCGTTGGCGACGGGTCAACAGGTATTTCCGGCGGGCGGGGGTATCAGCTGCCATCGCACTGGGCTCGTCGGTCCCGTCCGGCTAACGACCTGCCGTTCAGCGGCGGACGCGCGAGGGAGGATGCGACCAAGGCGTCCGCCCAGCTGCAACGCCTCAGGGCGCGGGGTTAGCCAGCGTTCTGGGGGGCGGCCCACCGCTCCTGAAACCAGGCTCGCGTCCGACGCGCGACCGATTGAAAGTCGTAGTGCTCGGGAGACAGCCCGAAGTGATCCGCAATCTCTCCGTGCAGGTACGCCGCGATGTCGGCGTCCGAGGCGTCGCTCTCAAGCAGTCGCATGACCGGGCCCACCATGCAGTCGTACTCGTCACGCGGCCAGTGGGGATCGCCCATCACGCCGAAGTGGTGAGATGTTGGGGCGCTGTTTTGATGCCGTATGCGTGCGCGACGGGAGGCCTGGAGTGTCTTTCTTCAGACCGGCGGGCCGAAGGGGTGGGGAACTTCAGCTTCCCGCTCTGACCATCAGGCGGGCCGCCGGCCGGAATGTCGCCCGACCTGGCGAGGTCACACTGTGTGCGATAAAGTACTACAGTGTCCTTCTCCAGCAGCTGCCTCTGGCCGGAACCAACCATTGTCCACCTTGCCCGCTTGTCGCGAGTGAGCCCATCGCCATGCGCAGCATGACCGGCTACGGGCGCGCGACCACAGCGTCCGGTCCCGCCAGGCTGTCGGACGACGGCGGGGTCGATCCCGGTTCCTCGCCGGAGCTCACCACCTGGGTGGTCGAGCTCCGCAGCGTCAACCACCGCGCGCTCGATCTCAAGATCCGCAGCCCCGAGTCGGACCCCTATTGCGACAACGAGCTCTCGCGCCTGATTCGCGCCACCATCGAGCGCGGCGCGATCACCGTCACCATCACGCCAGAGGGCAAGGCGGGAGCGGGTGGCGTCCTCGATCCCGCCCGGATCCGTCGCGTTCAAGCCGCCCTCGAGGACATTCGCCACGCGCTCGGTCTCGCCGCGCCCGTGGATCTCGCCACCGTCGCGGCCTTCTTGAACCTCGAGCTCGCGCACGAGGGGCAGACGGCGACCGGCCTCCGCGGGGAGGACCTGTGGCATGTCCTTCGGCCGGCGGTCGAGCGCGCGCTCGAGGGCCTCGCCGCCACCCGCGCCCGCGAAGGGGCCGCGCTGAAGGCCGACCTCGAGGCGCGCCTCGGCCGCCTCTCGGAGATCGTCACCGCCATCCGGGGCGGCCTCGAGGCGGCGCCCGAGCGCTTCGCACGCCGCCTGCACGAGAAGCTGGCCGCCCTGCAGGACCTCCCCGGCTACGATCGCGGGCGCACGGCCCAGGAGATCGCGCTCCTCGCCGATCGCCTCGACGTCAGCGAGGAGATCGTTCGCCTCGGCACCCACCTCGCGCACCTCGCCGAGTTGCTCGGCGCCGAGACCCCCGTGGGTCGGAAGCTGGACTTCGTCCTGCAGGAAATCGGGCGTGAAATCAATACCTTGGGCTCGAAGGCCCAGGACGCCAGCGTGGCCGGGCTGGTCATCGAGGCCAAGTCGGAGCTGGAGAAGATCCGCGAGCAAGCACAGAATATAGAATGATGAACAACCTGTCTGCCTCGGGCCGGCGCGGCCTCCTGCTGGTCATCTCGTCGCCCTCTGGCGCCGGCAAGACCACGCTCGCACGCATGCTGGCCGAATCGCAGAAGCTGGCCTTCTCGGTCTCGTACACCACCCGGGCGCCCCGTCCCGGCGAGCGCGACGCGGTCGACTACAAGTTCGTGACCGACGACGAGTTCTCGCGCATGGTGGCCGGCGGCGAGTTCGCCGAGTGGGCGGTGGTTCATGGCTACCGCTACGGCACCGCGGTTCACACCGTGGGGCGGGCCCTCGACGATGGCACCGATTCGCTCTTCGACATCGACTGGCAGGGGGGCCAGCAGATCCGCAAGCAATGGCCGGACGAGAGCGTGCTGGTCTTCATCCTGCCGCCTTCGATGGCCGAGCTCGAGCGCCGCCTGCGCCGCCGCGCCACCGACTCCCCCGAGACCATCCACCGGCGGCTGGCCACCGCCAAGCGCGAGCTCGAGCACTACGGCGAGTACGACTACCTGGTGGTCAACGACAACCTCGATCGCGCGCACCACCAGCTCGACGCCATCGTCGAGGCGGCCCGCTGCGCCCGCGCGCGCAAGGCCCACCTCGCCGAGCAGCTCCTCCTGGAGGCATCCGCCGCGACGACCGGGGGCACGGTCACCCCCCTCGTCTCGGCATCGCATGAATGACTGAAGCCGTCCGCCAAATCGTCAGCGCCGTGGCCACCTACGATCCGGCCGCGGACGTGGGTCTCATCGAACGCTGCTACGACTTCGCCGCCGAGCGCCACGCCGGTCAGCGCCGCCGCTCGGGCGAGCCCTACGTGGTCCACCCGGTGGGCGTCGCGCGGATCATCTCCGATCTGCGCCTCGACGTGCCCTCGGTCTGCGCCGGCCTGCTGCACGACTGCGTCGAGGACACCAGCGCCACCGCCGAGGACATCGGCCGCCTGTTCGGGCAGGAGATCCAGTTCCTGGTCGAGGGGGTGACCAAGCTCGGGCAGATCGCCTGGACCACCCGTGAAGAGCGCCAGGCCGAGAACTTTCGCAAGATGCTCCTCGCGATGGCCCGCGACATCCGGGTCATCCTGATCAAGCTCGCCGACCGCGTCGACAACATGCGGACCCTGCAGTACATGTCGCGCGACAAGCAGGAGCGGATCGCCCGCGAGACCCTGGAGATCTACGCCCCCCTGTCCAACCGCCTGGGGATCCAGTGGATGAAGATCGAGCTCGAGGACCTGGCCTTCCGCTACGTCGAGCCCCAGGCCTTCGCCGAGCTCCAGGCCAAGATGACCGAGACCTCCGAGTCGCGGAGCGCCTACATCGCCGAGGTGGTGGCCAAGCTCAAGCAGGTGCTCGGCGAGGCCGAGATCGAGGCGCAGGTCTCGGGGCGCGCCAAGCACCTTTGGTCGATCTTCCAGAAGATGCGCAAGACCGGCCGCGACGTCGAGCAGATCTACGACGTGATCGCCTTCCGCCTGGTGGTGGGCTCGGTGCGCGACTGCTACGGCGCGCTCGGGGTGGTCCATTCCAACTGGACGCCGATCCCCGGGCGCTTCAAGGACTTCATCGCGCTGCCGAAGCCCAACCTCTACCAGTCCCTGCACACCACGGTGATCGGACCGCGCACCGATCGGATGGAGGTGCAGATCCGCACCCAGGAGATGCACCGGATCGCCGAGCAGGGCATCGCCGCCCACTGGAAGTACAAGGAGAAGAAGTCGGTCGGGTCCTCCGACGGGCAGGCCTTCGCCTGGCTGCGCCAGCTCATGGAGTGGCAGCGCGACCTCAAGGACCCGACCGAGTTCCTCGAGACGGTGAAGATCGATCTGTTCCAGGACGAGGTGTTCGTCTTCACGCCGAAGGGCGACGTCAAGGCCCTGCCCAAGGGTTCGACCCCCATCGACTTCGCCTTCGCGGTTCACTCCAAGGTGGGGGAGATGTGCTCGGGCGCTCGGGTCAACGGGCTGATCGTCCCCCTGCGCTACGCCCTGCGGAACGGCGACACCGTGGACATCCTGACCTCGCCGTCGCAGAAGCCTTCGAAGGACTGGCTGAAGTTCGTCGCCACCAGCCGGGCCCAGACCAAGATCCGGCACTTCTTGCGGATGGAGCAGCGCGATCGCAGCCGCCAGATGGGGCACGATCTCCTGAGCCGCGAGCTGCGCAAGCGCGGCTTCGGGCTACCCACCATGGAGCGAGAGGGGCTGGTCGAGCAGGCCGCCGCCCGCCTGCACCTCGGATCCTCCGAGGATCTGCTGGTGGCGGTGGGCTACGGCAAGCTGACGGTCGAGCAGGCGGCCAACGCCATCGCGCCCAAGGGCCCGAGCGAGGGCGCTCCGATGGTCGACGAGGCGCGGGGCGAGGCCCCGCTCTCCGGCCTGCGGCGGGCCCCGAAGCGCGCGGTGGGGGGAATCCGGGTGCAGGGCGAGTCCGACATCGTGGTGAAGTTCGCCAAGTGCTGTAGCCCGGTGCCTGGCGACTCCATCATCGGATTCATCAGCCGCGGGCACGGCGTGTCGATCCACACCCACGATTGCCCGAAGGCCATGGCGCTCGATCCGGCGCGGCGGGTGGACGTCTCGTGGGACGACGAATCGAGGACCTTGCGGCCGGTCACCGTGGAGGTCCAGGCCGAGGA
>CAZIOH010000121.1:0-16525 GCA_964540815.1 uncultured Myxococcales bacterium
ACTCGATCTCGATGCGCTCGACCACGCCGGGGCAGCGCCAGTGGCCTTCGTGCCAGCGGCCGTGGGGGCCGCGGTGGCGCTCGACCCAGAAGCCGCCGGGGCAGCCGTGGGGGCGCTCGACGGTGCGCTCGCGGACGACGCAACTCGCCGAAACGGCGCCCGACGCCAGGGCGAGCGTCAGGCTCACCCACAGGCGGGTCACACCGTTCAGGCTACGAGTTCTCGCGGGAGCTGGAACGAGGTTGCGGGAGGCAGCAGGGTGGGGCATGTGCTCAAGATAGGAACGCGTCGCGCGGCCGCAAGCGACGGCCATCGCGTGACGGAGGTCGCATTGACGCGCCTCCTCGCACCGCGCGTCCCCGCGCCGTCAGTGACCGTGCTTGGCGTTGGTGCGGTAGGCGCCGTCACCGTCCACGTCCAGGAAGACCGGGTTGGTCAGGGCGAAGGGGTAGGCGGTGAAGGTCTTGCGGTCGCCCACCACGGGGGTGAGGGGCTTGGCCCCGTCCACCCGCACGACGACATAGCCGTCCTTCGCCGCCGTCAGGTCGAACGCCTCCTTGAACCGCATCGGCGCCTCGGACGCGGCCACCTCCCAGCGCTTCACCTCCTTGCCGTTCAGGTAGAGGATCACCCAGTTGACGCTGACCCAGGGCGCTGCCTGCACGGTGATCTCGGCGTGGGCCTTGCCTCCGCGCGCCGGGACCACATCCCCGATGGTACCCCCGTTGACCACCAGCCCGACGAAGGGGCCAGTGGTGAAGAACGCCCGGTGCTGGCGCACGGCGCGCGCCACCTCCTTGGGGTTGACCCACTGAGGGCGATCGTCGCGCACGTGCACGTAGTTGCGCGGGTAACCTCCGATGTTGAAGGTCAGGTGGTGCGTGTCCGAGTTCCCCGTCGCGGTCACGATGTGGTCGTGGTCGAGCAGGGCGAACCAGTCGTCCACCACCCGATCCACGCTCCTGCGCACCGGGTCCTGGTATCCGTTCATCACCTCGACCGCGTCGAAGTTCCAGGAGAACCCGGCCCGCCCGGCCCGATCCCCGCGCGCATCGAATTGACCGATGTCGAAGTACCCGATCTCGCTGTCGATGCGCGGGTGATGGACATCGATGATGGCGTCCGGGGCGTGCTCGCGCACGTCCTTGAAGAAATCGTCGGGGCGCCGGCCGTGCACCAGCACCGCGCCTTGCCCCGGCTTCTCCAGATCCGCCGGCAGCGGGAACGCCCCGAAGTGGCCCCAGTTCGCCGTCGTCAACTCGTCTCCCACCGCGCTCGTGATGTAGCGACCGGCGTTGAGCGCCCGGATGAACGGCTCGTAGTCCGACACCACGTTGTGGTCGGTCGACACGATCATCTCCACGCCGTCCGCCACGAACTCGTAGATGCGATCCTCCATCGGCACGTGCGAATCGGGAGATCGCGCGGCGTGGACGTGAAAATCGGCCGACAGCCACTCGTGGCTATCGACCACGTGCGCGAGCCGCGCGCGGATCGCCGCCGGGCGGTCGCCGCGGATCTTCACCCGCCGCTCGGTGTGAATGTCCCACTCGGGCCCGCGGCTCACGGTGATGTCGTACGTCCCGAGCGGGACGTGCGCACCCCCGATCCCGCCGAGCGACATGATGCGGTTGTAAGCGGCGATGGTGTCGCCGGCGTCGCCCTCCGGCCGCCCGATGTCGTTGCGCGTGAATTCCGGGTCGGGCGTCCCGTCCACGCCGATGAGGGTCAGCTTGCAAGGGATCCCACCAACCCCACCGGCGGCGTCGCGCACGTCGAAGGTCAACACACCCTCCGGCTTCAGGCTGGGCGGGGAAGGCGGCGGCACCGGCCCGATCTCCGGCTCGTGGCCCGCCGCCATCCGTGGGACGAGCGGGCCCAAGGCGAGGACCCCGCCGACCACGGCGGTCAGCGCTACCTTTGCAGCATCACACCAACCAGGTCGCATCGGGCGCGACTATCCCATACGGCCAGACGGCTCCGCCAGATGTGCTGCCTCGCGGACTCCGACGCCGCCGCCGACGAAGCTCGGAGCGGCGGCGGCTACCCCCGGCAGACCAAGATAGGCCCAGACGATATCAGCAGAGCATCAGCGCCGATCCGTCGCCTCGACCGGCACGTCGGAGTCGTTGCCGCGGGCCTCCTTGCGCGCCTCGTGGTTGGCCTCGCCCTTCTTGACCGCGCGCTTCACGTCGGTCTTGAGGTCGTCGAAGGCGCCCTCCACCTTACCCTTGATCTCCTGCGCGACCCCTTCGGCTTCCTTGCCGCGGTCGCCGGTCACCTGACCTTGCACCCTCTTGGCTTTCCCCTTGACCTTGTCAATGAGCTCTCCCATTTGGATCTCCTTCTGGTCGTCCGATTCTCATCGGGTTTGTTGTCGTTGAATGCGTTCGCCTGGGCTGGGCCCGTCACAAGGCTCTGGAGCGCCCTCCCCGCACGAAGTGGAACACCACACTGATGATGGCGAGCACGATGAGCAGGTGAATGGCCCCCGAGGCGACGTGAAAGACGGTGAAGCCCAACAACCAGGCGATGCCCAGAATCACTGCGAGAATGATCAACATGACGGTTCCTCCTTGAGCAGGGTGGAATGCATGAGGAGGGCCAACCGCCAGGAGGCCGCAAATCCGACCAAGATCGACAAAGATCGCTGCAAACGGGTGAGGGAGACGGCTACATCGTGGGTAGCGTCGGTGACGTTGTACGAGATGTTTCGGGCCCGTACCGCAATTGAAGCTTCGACCCGCCCGAGCAGCCCCGACTCGGGGCCCGCCGCCACGTTCGTGGACCTCGGTTGCGGCCGGTTTCGCCCACCTGCCGAGCTCTCCCGACCCAGGACGCCATTGCGAGGCGCTTGGCCTTGACGCGCGCCCAAATCGGATGCCTACTCCCGCCGGTCACGATGGACGGTGAAGTTGAACATCAACATGACGGTGGAGGAGACGGCGATGCGACGATGGGATGGACGGATGGCGGCGGTGCTCTTGATGGGGGCCTTCGGGGTGGCGGCGGGATGCGGCTCGAGCTCGAGCTCTGGCGACGACGCGGGCAGTGGAACGGGCGGTCGCGACGGCAGCGGCCCGGACATGAGCGTTGACGGATCGGGCACGGGCGGCAGAGGCAGCGGTGGTTCCACGGCCTCGGGGGGCACCTTCGGGAGCGGGGGCGCGTTCGGTTCGGGCGGAGTCAGCGGGACGGGTGGCGTCCTTGGCACCGGAGGCTCGGGTGGTGGCATGGCGGGCATGAGCGCAACCGGAGGAACGGGCGTCGCAGGGCACACCGCCGGGAGCGGAGGCTCGACGGGCGGCACGGTCGGCACGGGTGGCGCTGGCGGCAAGGGAGCGACGGGTGGGGGGGGCGCGGCCGGCGGCGTCGGCGGCGTCGGCGGAAAGGCCACGGGAGGAGGCGGAGCGGCGGGCGGCGGCGGGGTCTCGGGCATGGGCGGGCACGCAGGAGGACCGGGAGGTCACGGTGGAATGGCTGGCATGGGGGGAATGCATCCCATCGGCGGGATGGGTGGCCCAGGTGGCATGGCCGGCATGGGGGGCATGGGCGGCGGACCCGGCAGCGGGGGACGCGGGGCCTACCTGGTGAACGCGGTGCTCGGATGCGTGGGGTGCCACTCTCCGATGAGCGGGCCGCCGCTCTCCGGGCGGGATTGTTTCCGCGCCATGCCAGGATGCCTCAGCTCGGCGAACCTGACCAACGACGACACCGGCCTCAAGAAGCTCACCGACCAGCAGATCAAGGACGCCATTCGCAAGGGCATGGATCCCGAGGGCGCGGGCAAGTACCTGTTCGCCGTCATGCCCTACTACCAGTTCGCGAACCTCAGTGACGCCGACGCCGACGCGATCGTCGCCTACCTGCGCTCGGTGCCCGGGGTGGTGCACACGGTCCAGGCCAACACGACCCCGTACGACGTGCAACCGACCGCGCCAGAGTGGTTGCCCGTGACCCCGTCCGAGCTGCCGGCGTCGAGCACGGCCGTCGGGCCAGCGAACGGCAAGTACCTGGCGACGCTCGCGTGCGTGACCTGCCATACGGTCGAGGCCACGGTGATGATGGGGATGCCCCGTCACATCGACGCCACCAAGGCGTTCCAGGGCGGGCTCGTCATCCCCAACGTCATGCTCCCGGCGGGCGGGACCAAGACGATCCAGAGTGCCAACCTGACACCCGACGCGACCGGCCTCATGAGCTGGAACGTGTCGCAGATCGCCACGGCCATCACGAGCGGCAAGGACAAGAACGGCAACACCCTCTGCGGCATGCGGGCGCTCGGCATGCTGACCCCCAGCGACGCCACCGATATCGGGTCCTACCTGCTCTCGATTCCGCCAGTGGCGAACACCATCACGATGACCTGCCAGTGAGGAAGCTTCCGTAACGGGCCGGTCGCCCGCGTAACCTCCGCTCGCTCGCAGACATCGTAAGATCGGGCTTTCGAGGGCGGCACGGGAGATGCTTGAAATCTCGTTGTTGTCTTCGTAGCTCGAATGGACTGGGCCGAGAGTGGCTTCATGTGGGGTTGCTCTTGGCCGGTTTGCTGCTGACAGAAGAGAAAGGAGGGTCGACGTCATGCTGTATTCCGCACTTGCATTCCTGGTGGTCGCGGTGGCGATGCTGGCGCTCGGTCTGGCCGGGGTCGTCCCCGGAGCAGCCGGGATCGCGAACATCGCGTTCCTGCTGTCGCTGGGGTTCCTGGCGGCCAAGGCGATCATGCTGGGCACACACCCGCACGACAGCCGTCATCGGCTCGTTCACCGCTAGATCGAGCCGGGGCTCGGGATCGATCCGCGACTCGTGGGCGGGGTGGTGGCGCGAAGCCACGCCTCGCCCCGCGGGTCAGTTGTCGGCTGGCAGCTCGCTCAACCGGTGGAGGAACTCGTCGGGCGTGAAGGTCTGATTGAACGCGCGCAGCGTGGTCCCACCGCTCGTCGCCACGCGCACGGCCGGCAATGTCTCCACGCCATACTTGGTCTTGAGCCCGGCGAGGTGCGGGCCGAGGGCATCGTCGTCCTCGTGAGTGAGATCCACCTTCACGAGAACGAACTTCTCGAGCGCGGTGGCGACCTTCGGATCGGAGAACACCTTCACCTCGAGCTCGCGGCACGGCAGGCACCAGTCGGCACGGAAATCGACGATCAAGTTCTTCGAGGAAGCCACCGCCTCGGCCAGAGCGGCCGATTCGTCCTCGTGCCAGTGGAGCTTGGTCTGCCTCGGGGTGAGCAGCGCGTTGGTGGCGGCAAAGATCCCGACCACCGCGGCGAGCACGCCCACGCCCTTTCGGAGCCGCTCGACCCCCGGCCCCGAGAACTTCAGGTGAACTGCCCCGAGCGCGATCCCCGCGGCGGCGATCCCGAGGGCAACGAAGAGGAAGGCGGGATGGGCGTGGGTCAATCTCCCCAGCCCCGGCCACACGTTCTTGAGGTAGTAGAGCGCGGCCACGAAGAGCGCGATCCCGAAGACGCTCTTCACCGATTCCATCCACGCACCCGAGCGCGGCAGGGTCATCGAGAAGCCCGCGATCAACCAGAACGGCACCCCGATCCCCGCCGCATAGGTGGCCAGCACCAGGAACCCGAAGGCGGCGTCACGGGTGGTCGCGACGTAGGCCAGGATCCCGGCCAGTGGGGGCCCGGTGCAGGGGGCCGCGATGACCCCTCCCACGAGCCCCATCAGGAACGCCCCGGCCACCCCGCGCCCGCCGACCCGCGCCAGCCGCTGCTGCAGCCCGCTCGGAACATTGAGCTCGAAGGCCCCGAACATCGACGCGCCCATCGCGACGAACAGCAGGGCGAGCGGCACCACGACCCACGGGTTGGCCAGGAAGGTGCCGAAAGCTTTTCCGAGCAGCGCGAACAGTGTGCCGAGCGAGCCGAACATCACGGCGATCCCGCCCACGTAGGCGGTGGCCAGCAGCAGGGCCCGCCCGCGCGTGGTCTGCTTCGCGCCGAACACGCTGATGGTGATCGGAATCATCGGATAGACACACGGGGTGAGCGCGGTGAGCAGACCCGCGGTGAGGGCGAACACCAGCGCGGAGAGGACGCCGCGCCCGGCGGCCTGGGCGAAGCTATCCGGCGCGAAGCCAGTGGCGGCGGCGATGGGCATCGACGATGATTATACGATACGATAGTGTGCGCACCGGTGAGTGATTTGGGTTCGATGGGACGCCTGACCGTCCTCGGCCTCGGCCAGCTCGGCGGATCGTTCGCCCTCGCGGCGCGGGCCTCCGGGCGCACGACGGAGATCGTGGGCTTCGGGCGCAGCGAAGCCTCCCTGGCCGACGCGCGACGCCTGGGACTCGCCGATCGCACCTGCACGGACCCGCGGGACGCGGTGCGCGGCGCGCGCACCATCCTGATCGCCACCCCGCTGCGCAGCGTGTCGGCGCTGGTGGCCTCGATCCGGGATGCGCTCGAGCCAGGCGCCCTCGTCATGGACGTGGGGAGCGTCAAGGGCACCGCGGTCCGCGACATCGAGGGCCCCCTGTTCGGATCGGCGTCCGTCTGCGCGGTTTCGTTCGTCGCGTGCCATCCGCTGGCGGGAACCGAGCGCTTCGGTCCGGCCGCTGCCTCCGCCGACCTCTACCGAGGTCGCCGCTGCATCGTCTGCCCGTCCGCGCGCACCCCGGCCGAGGCGCTGGCGCGCGCGAAGGAGGCGTGGACGGCGGTCGGCGCCGAGGTGATCCTGATGCCGGCGGCCCTGCACGACGAGACGATGGCGGCCGTCAGCCACCTGCCGCACGTGGCGGCGTACGCGCTGGCGCGGGTGCTCGGGGATCTGTCAGCCGAGGTCACGGCCTCGGCGCTGGCCCTCCCGACCACGAGCCTGCGCGACACCACCCGGATCGCGGCGTCGAGCCCGGCCATGTGGCGCGACATCTTCCTCGAGAACCGGGAGGCGCTGTTGCCGCTGGTGGCGCGGCTCGAGGAGGCCGTCGGGCTCCTGCGCACGGCGATCTCGGCCGGTGACGCCGCGGCGCTCGAGGCCGTCCTCGAGGCCGCCCGCACCACGCGAGATCGCCTGTTCCCCCGGTGAGCATGTCGCCGTCGAGCCGCGCGGGGCGGGCAGCGTGGGCACGCCGGGCGGGCCCGGGAGGGTGGGGTGCGCTCGCCCTCGTCGGCCTGCTGGCCGCCGCTGCCGCTGCATGCGCGACCGGCCCCGACACCACCGGGGCCGGGCCGCGTGCGCCCGTCGCGTCCCTCGCTCCGAGCGACGCCGACCTCTTCGCCCTCGTCCCGGCTGGCCCACGCCTGGTCTTCGAGGTCGACCTCGCGGTGGTGCATGGCTCCCTCTGGACGGCTGGGCTCCTCGCGAGCGGCACCGCCACCGACGCCATCGGGCGCGCCAACCAGCGCGCTGCGCTCGGGTACGACGATGCGACCGACGTCGATCGCATGGTCTATGCGCTCACGGTCCTCGATGCCTCCAGGCCCACGCTGGTGATCGCGCAGGGCCGGTTTGCCCCGGCCCAGGTCGAGGAGGCGTTTCGGGCCAGGTGGGCGGGTGCGCGCGTCACCGTGCGACGCGGGATCTCGGTCCTCGTCGAGGGCGAGGACAGCCTGGCGTTCATCACTCCACGGACCTTCGTATCCGGACCGCCAGCCGAGGTGCTGGCGGCGGTCGACCGGGCCTTTGGCGTGGGAGACGCCCTCGCGGCCGACCCGGGGCTCGGCCCGCTGTGGCGCGCGCTCTCGACCTCCGTGGATGTCTCATCCGGGGGACCCGCGCTGCGTGGCGTGGCGTCGCTCGATGCCGTGGTGCGGGCGCGGATGGCGACGGTGCTGGCCGTCCCCGTGGCGGTCACCCACGTCGGGCTGCGCGTCGATCTCGGTCAGGAGCTGGAGCTCGGGGTCCTGGCCCTGACCGCGGATCGCTCGGCCGCCGGAGCCCTCGCGCGCGCCTGGTCCGCCACGGCGCGCGCGCCGCAGGTGCGTCGCCTGGCGGGCACGCTCGGCCTCGGGGCGCTGCTCGGGGGGCTCAGCATTGGCGCCGACGGGGCCCGTGTGCACGTCACATCGCGCATCGATGAGAGCCAGCGCCCCGACATGACGCAAGCCCTGCGCGCGATCCTCGCGCAGCTGCGCGGCGGCTGACCCGCACGACCGGCAAGATGCCGTCAGGGGAGCGTTGCCGCGCGACAGATCCGCGTCGGGGAACAGGTGTCGAGCCACAGATTCCCGATCGCGGGTTCTCCGCCGCAGGACGTGGACCGGATCGCGGCCAGGCAGTCATCGAGCGCCCCGGCCTCGATGCCCGGGCATGCTCCGGGCGATCCCCACTCGGTCTGGACCAGGGCGGCCTCGCGGCCGAGGCAGCTCCCGAGGCTGGGATAGCTGCGCCCACCCGAGCCGATGTCGTCGCAGCGGGCCGCGTGGGCACACAGCTCGCTCGTCACCTGCTGCGCGGCCACGGGCTCGCCGAGCGGGCCCCCCGCGCACCCGGCCTGTACCCCGAGCTCGGCGAGGGCCATCAGGGTGACAGCGACAATGACCGCGAAGCCCGGGGCGGCTCCGAGACGCACGCGCGCCAGGATGGGCGCCGGCGTCACCGGTTTCAGCAACCTCGGCGAGCTCGACATGGGTGCGATTGTACCTCGCGGCGCGCCGGCTCCCGTGTGTTCAGTTCGCCCGGACGGACACGAACGCGGTCAGCGCGGTCACGTCGATGCGGTAGTCGAAATCCGGAGCGTTCGAGGGCAGCGAGAGGCTCTGGACCAGGAGGGTCGCGCCCGTGGGGACGGGCTGGCCGACGAGCTGGGCCGAGCCCTGGTTGGTGAAGTCCAGATCCGCGTGCGCCGTCGGCGTGACGGTGCCAAGGCTCGGAGCGGTCGCTCCCTGGGCCACCATCCCGGCGATGGCCACGCTGCCCGGCATCGGGACCGCGCGCAGCAAGGGATCGGTGAGGGCGGGTGGGACCGGGGCCGCCCCGGGGGTGCTGCCGCCGAGGAATGGACGGAGCTCGACGCGATCCGAGAACACGAAGGCCCGGATCCCGAGCCGGGTGGTCACGGCCTCGACGCGACACTTCTGCAGCTCGCGCGCCAGATCGCTGGCGGCATCGCGGCTCTCGCGCCCAGTGTTGTCGCGGTTGAAGCTCGGCACCGCCAGCGCGCTCATGATGGCGATGATCGCGAGGACGATCATCAGCTCGACCAGGGTGAAGCCGGCCGAGCGGCGCGGCCCCGAGCCGGCCTTGTCGGGAGTCTTCACCACATCCTCCACCTCGGCAGATCCCCCGCCGACTTGAGGTCCGTTCCGTTCAGGTCACGTTGGGGACTAAAACGGGACGGTGAGCGCGATGGATAGGTTGGAGCCCGAGCCGGGGCTCGCGTGACGCGTGCCGGGGGCGGCGGTCTGGATGCGACCGAGGGTGACCGCGGCTCCCACCACCGCGGTGGCCGCTCCCGCCCCGATCAGCCCGCCCCCGAAGGCGCTGCGGACTCGGTTGTCGTCGCACCCGCTCGGCTGGCCTGTCGGGTGACAGCTCGGCAAGGTGGCGAGGAGCGCGATGCCCACGCCGACGGTGAGCGCGCCGGCCATGGCCGCCGCCAGGGGCCCGGCGACGGACGGAGGCGGCGGCGCCACCGCGGGCGGCGGCGCCACCACGACCGGCGCCGGCTCGTCCATGTCCGGGCGGATGGCGTCCGCCAGCTTCAGCATGTAGTCCCGCGCCTCGGCCACCGTGCACACGTCACAGCTGCGGGACTTGGTGGAGATCGGCAGCGCGGCCGGGGTCGCCCCTTCGGTCGAGAACAGGCGCGCGACCATCTTGTATCCGTTTCCCGCCACGTCCACCTTGACCCGCAGCACGTACTTCACCGCCAGCAGCTCGCCCACGTTCTTGAGGCAGGGCGACGAGTCGCAGCTGGCCAGCTCCGGATGTCCCTCGAGCCTTCGTGCCACGTCCATGGGGTCGATCACCTGCAAGCCTGCCCGCACGAGGCCGAGCATGAAGCCGTCTTGCAGCTGCAGGGCCAGCGCCGGCGTGCGGTCGCCCTCGACGTGAAAGTCGGGCACGGCCACGCGAACCTTCGCCTCCGCCCCCCGCGGCCACGCCGCCGCCAGCAGCAGCAGCGCCGCCGCGGGCGCCGGCAACCAGCGGCGGCTCGGGCGGCCCGGGCTCCGCCGAGCTCCCGTGGCGTCGGCGCCGCGAGGGCTCGCACTCGCGCTCACGGTCACGGTCGACGCCGCACTCGACGTCATCCTTGCCGTCATCCTTGCCGTCATCCTTGCCGTCATCCTTGCCGTCATGGGTTGCACCCCGAGGCCGCGCAGGTGGCCGGCAATTTTCTGGCCGTCAGACCAAAGCAAGCATGCTCCTCTCCGGGATTCTCGAGTCGTTGGCAGCGTGGGCTCACACGGCACGTCGAGGGCGCGTCGCTGGCGCACGAGACTATCGCGCGACTTGGCGAGTTTTTATAGTCGAGCTCGAGCGTCGTGTCGGCGAACACGTTCGCTCCGATGAGCCCATCCACCTCGGGGCCGGCCGGGCGGACCTCGGCGCGCAGCGCCTGCAGGAACGGTGTCTCGTCGGGGATCACCGCCACCGGGATGTCGTGGTCCACCTCGAAGTAGGCGGCGGCGTTGAGGGCGGCGCCCGACGCGCGCGGATCGGTGTCGCACGGCTGGGCACAGGCGCCCTGATCGCGGTGCGCCTCCACCCAGTTGAGGCGACGTGCCCGACCGAGCTCGACGCAGGCCCCCGGGTTGCTGGCCGCGCTGGTCTCCGGATCGACGAGCGCCAGACGGCTGACCGCCCCCCACGACACGTTCGTCAGGGCTGCGGCCTGTCCCGGGATCGACAGATCTGGCCCGGGAGTGGGCGCGGCGGGGGCCACGGGCTGCGAGGCGGCGTAGCGCGCCCAGGCGGACTGCGCGAGCACCAGAGGACCGATCCCACTCGCGACCGACAGCGCGAGGTTGACCCCGGTGGCGTTGCCGAGCTCGTCTCCCCGGGCGCAGCAGAGCTCCGGCAGGGGGGCGGCGGCGTCGAAGGCGCTCGCGCCCGCGCAGCCGCGCAGGAGCACCCGGGTGGGCGGAACCTGAACGGGGCCGGTGAGGCCGAGAAAATCCGGGCGGCTGATGGCCGAGAGCTCCGTGCCGCCGAGGAGGTCGAAGTGGAGGACCGCGAAGCCCGCCAGCGTGAGGTAGCCATCGGGGGTTCCGAGGCGCGGCCACAGCGTCAGCGCGGGGAGGCTGAAGTCGAGCTCCACCGAGTAGTTGGCGAGAAACGCCGCCCCGAGGATCACCGCGGGCCCACTCGAGGCGAGGGTCACCGGGAGCCCTTCGATGTCCTGCAGCCGCGCCCGCAGAGGATACCCGCCACCGGCCGGCGCCGGCACGGCGTCGAGGAGCATAGGCGCCGGCACGGCGTCGAGAAGATCGAACGACCGCAAGACCATCTGGGCGCGCTCATCGGCCCTCCGCTGGAAGAACGTGAGATCCGAGCCCGTGTCGATCGACACGGCGAGCGCGCCCGTGTCGTCGCTTCCCCGGGCGACGAGGCCGCCGGCGTCGGCCACGAGCAGGGCGATCGGGTATCCGTCCACCGTGCAGCAGGGCTCGGAACAGCCCCCGGCCACCGCGACCGCGAGCCCCCCGAAGACCAGCGCCTCGAGCACGCCGGTGCGGGCGCGGGGGGGCCCCCTCGGCGGGTCAATCATCCTTCTCTTCGAGCTTCTTCTTCATCTTCTTGAGCAGGGTCTCGAACCCGTCCCTGTTGATGATCTTGTTGAACTCGGCGCGATAGTTCTCGAGCATGCTCTGCTCGTCGGTGACGACGTCGTAGACCAGCCAGTGATCCTTGTGCACCAGCTTGTAGACCAGCGCGATCTCGACCTTCTTGTTGCGCGAGACCGTCGACAAGGTCGCGTCGACCGTGGCCTCGGTGCCCTCCGCGCCGCCCTTCTCCTCCTTCTCGTACTTCATGACGTAGCTCGGATCGCCCGTCACTTCCTTGAGGTAGCTGTTCTCGACCAGCTCGCGCAGCGTGGCGACGAACTCCTGGCGCTGGGGCGGGGTGAGCCCGTCCCAGTGCTTGGCCAGCGAGCGCCGCGCGAGCTCCCGGTAGTCCAGGAACCCACCCACCAGCTTCCGCACGTCGGCCTTCTGCGCCTCGGCCTCCGGGGACCAGGCGGGATACTTCTTCTTCAAGAGCTTGTTGAGGGCGTCGTTTGACTTCTTGAGCTCGGCCATCGGGCTCGAGGACGCGGGCGGGACCGAAGGCGGCAGATCCTTTTCCTCGGCGGGCGTCTTGCTGCCGGCCGAGGAGGCGCCGGGGACCTTTCCGCCCGGTCGCGACGAGGTCGGCTTGGCGCCGGTGCCCTTGGGCTTCGCGCCGGCGGTCGCCGCCTCGACCGCGCCTGGACCAGCGCCCGATGTTCCCTCGGCGCCCGCCGCGCGCACCGGCCCAGCGCTGCCGAGCAGCAGCACGAGCAAGCCGGCCAGTCCGGTGGGGCCCCCGGCGCGCGCGCTGCCGCGTCGGATGGCAGGTCGCATACCAGGTGCGTGCATACCAGGTGCGTGAGGTGGGATGATGGAGAGGGGGGTCATGACGTAGGCAAAGTTAGACGAGCGCATGCTTTCTCGTTTCTAATACCTGGGACGCGTCGCCGCGCCAAAAAATGCAACTTTGCCGGTCCCCACCCGCGTGGTACGGTGAACGTGGAGTGTAGCGAAGCAGTCTATGGCAAATCCGCCAAAACAGCGTCACGCGACCGAGTCGCGACCCGACAGCTTCCCGGGTGATGGGTCGCCCGCCGTCGATGATGGCTTCGACTCGAAGCAGTGGTTGCTGGACACGGCGACCGAGGTCCGGGAGACCTTCGCCCAGAAGCGCCTTCTCATGTCGTTCGGGGAGTACTTCGCCCTGTTCGGCGCCAATCCGGCGCGGCACGCCCGCTCGGCCGCGCAGTACCTGCGGGACGTGTTCGACTTCTTCGGGACGGTCACGGTCAAGACCCCCCGCGGCTCGCTCACCCGCTGGAAGCTCTTCGACTGCGTGTGGGACGAGGGCAAGGACGCCCTCATGGGACAGGAGGAGGTCCAGGCGGCGGCCTACCGCCTGATCTCGAACTTCGCCCGCGAGGGCCGCACCAACCGCCTGATCCTGCTGCATGGTCCGAACGGCAGCGCCAAGTCGACCTTCGTGTCGGTCCTGCAGCGTGGGATGGAGCACTACTCCAGCCTGGAGGAAGGGGCCCTCTATCGGTTCAACTGGATCTTCCCGTCGCAGAAGCTGACCAAGGGGGGCATCGGGTTCTCGGGCAGCCCGCTCGCCGCCGAGGGGGCGAGCGAGACCTTCGCGTACCTCGAGGACGAGATGGTCGAGGCCAAGATCCTCGACGAGATGCGTGACCATCCCCTCCTGCTCATCCCCCGGGAGAAGCGACGGGCGCTGATCGAGTCGCAGCTGGTGCAGGAGATCGCCAAGGGGTTTCGCCCGGCGGAGTACCTGCTCCGCGGCGATCTGTCGCACCGCAACCGCCAGATCTTCGAGGCGCTGCTGGGGTCGTACCACGGAGATCTGGCCAAGGTCCTGCGCCACGTGCAGGTCGAGCGCTTCTTCGTGTCGCGGCGCTACCGGCAGGCGGCCGCCACCGTCGAGCCGCAGATGGCGGTCGACGCGCGGGCGCGCCAGCTCACCATGGATCGCTCGCTGTCCTCGCTGCCGCCCGCGCTGCAGTCGCTGACCCTCTACGAGACCCAGGGCGAGCTGGTGGACGGGAACCGGGGCATCATCGACTTCGCCGACCTGCTCAAGCGGCCGCTCGAGGCCTACAAGTACCTGCTCACCACCATCGAGACCGGGCGGGTCTCGCTCGAGGTGTCGAGCCTGGATCTCGACAGCATCTTCATCGGGTCGTCGAACGAGGGGTACCTGGCGGCGTTCAAGGAGCTGCCCGAGTTTCAGTCCTTCAAGGGGCGCATCGAGCTGGTGCGGGCGCCGTACTTGCTCGACTACCGGGTCGAGCAGCGGATCTACGAGGCCCAGATTCACGCCGCCCAGCTCGAGACCGAGAAGCACGTCGCCCCGCACGTGGCCTGGACGACGGCGCTGTGGGCGGTGCTGACCCGGATCCGCAAGCCCATGCCCGAGAAGTATCCAAAGGCGGTGGCCGACACCATCGGCAAGCTGAGCCCGCTCGACAAGGCGCTGCTCTACGCCGACGGGGTGGTCCCCGACGGGGTCGGCACCGACGCCGCGCGGGAGCTGGTGGCGAGCATCGAGAAGATCGCCAAGGAGTCGGATAGTTACCCCAACTACGAGGGCCGGACCGGCGCCTCCCCGCGCGAGATGAAGCTCTTGCTGATGAACGCGGCCCAGAACCCCAGGTTCGCCTGCGTGTCGCCCTTCGCGCTGCTCGACGAGCTCGAGGAGCTGGTGCGGGGCGTGACGGTCTACGAGTTCCTCAAGCAGGAGCCCTTGCAGGGCGGATACCACGAGAACCGCAAGTTCGTCTTCCAGGTGCGGGACAAGCTCATCGACCGCATCGACGACGAGGTGCGGACGGCCATGGGCCTGGTCGAGGAGCGCAAGTACATCGACCAGTTCGAGCGCTACGTCTCGCTGGTGTCCCACTGGTTCCGCAAGGAGAAGGTGACCAACCCCATCACCGGGCGGGACGAGGCCCCCGACGAGAGCTTCATGTCCGACGTCGAGCGCGCGCTCGAGATGCAGAACCGGCGCGAGGAGTTCCGGCGCGAGGTCATCAACAAGATCGGGGCCTGGTCGGTCGACAACCCCAAGCAGAAGCCCGACATGGAGGTGATCTTCCCCGGGCAGATCTCCGCCCTGCGCGAGGCCTTCTTCGCCGAACGCCGCAAGCAGGTGCGGCGAATCAACGACGATCTGTTGATCCTGCTCACCGACGGCCCCGACAAGATGCCCCCCGACCAGGCCGAGGCCGCCCGCTCGACCATCGACAACATGCGCTCCCGCTTCGGGTACTGCGAGGCCTGCGCCAAGGACGCCGTCCTGGCGCTGGTCCGCAAGCGATACACCTGATCGCGGGAAGGGGCGGACGGGAGCGCGGGAAGGGAGGACCCCTCCCCGCGTGCCCCTCCCACGGACGACGAGAATCGTGCCCTGATCTGCTTCCGCTGGTGTCATCTCCGGTTGGCAAAGCCAACCTCCGATCCACCGCATGGAGGACATGACCGTGGGGCATCGGCCAACCCGAGACTGAGACCAATTGAAAGCCGAGCCCCGCCCAATCATATCCCCTCGCCCCGCGAAGCGGGGAGATGGTCAGGGCGAGGGGCCCCACTTCACTCCGGGGCCGGGGCCGGGACCGCGACGTGTCTTGTTCACCTCCCGCCGTTCGGGCGAGCGTAGCGCGGCTTTGCCGCGCGGAGCGAGAAGGGCGGGGAAGTGCGAGCGGCAGCGAGCCACGTCCACGATATAGACAATCAGTGGGAGAGGGGGAGGCCGGGGGCAGGGGGAGGCGGAGGGGTGGGGGGGGCGTCGGCGATGGAGCCGGATGGGGGGGCGGGGGTGTCGTGTCCGATGGACAGGCGCTCGGCCATCTCGAGGACGCTGCCCGCCAGATCACGGGCCAGCACCGCGTCGCGGGAGATCGCGCGCGACAGCTCCCGACCCTGGCGGCGCTCGTCGGCCGAGCTCGAGTTGGCGAGGGCGTGGCGGTAGTCGAGGGCGTGGCCCACCTGGACCCGGATCGAGTCGATGGCGCGCGTGAGCACGTCGCGCTCGTCGGTGCCGAGCGCCGACATCGGCCAGGCTCGCCACGACCCGGGGCCGGACGGCTCGACCGGTCCGGGCACGAACAGGCGGCCGGGCTCGCCGAAGGTGCCGGCCCGTGGTACGTCCTCGAGGACCAGGCTGCGGCGATCGTCGAGGGGGAACTGGCGCCCGTAGAAGTGGTAGAGGAGCACGCCCTCGCGCGCCTCGACCCGGAAGACCGTTCCCCCGAAGTCGAAGAAGGGCACCGCCGCCTCCCCGAGGCGGGCGATGATGTGCTCGCGCGCCCGCGCGTCGAGCCCTCCGCCGCCCACCCCGCTGGCGTCGGCGCTGAGCGCCCGTGGGATGCGCTTCTTGCGGCGCATGAACTCCGCCAGCTGATCGATCCCCACCACCACGTTGAGGGCGCTGTGGCCCTTGTATCCGGCGTGGTAGAGGCCGACCAGCTCGAGATCGCGGCTGGCGCACGAGACCGCCAGCACGGGGCTGCCCGAGTTGCCCTCGGAGAGGAGCGCGTCCACCACGAAGTCGACGTGGTCCCACCCCTGCTCCTGGTCGCGATCGTAGGGGTTGACGATCTTGCCGTCGCTCACCGCCTGCATCACGCCGAGGGGAAACCCGCGCACGCGGATGGCGTTGCCCTGCCGCAGGCTGGCGCTCTTCCCCACCCGGTAGGGCAGGACGTTCAGCACCTGCGGCGCCTTCAGGATCGCGGCATCGAGCAGCGGGTCGACCGCCACGCGCGTGAGCGGGACCTGGCCCGGCTCGAAGTCGTCGCGCTCGTCGCGCACGATGCGCAGCTTGTCGTCGACCC
>CAZIOH010000122.1:0-15959 GCA_964540815.1 uncultured Myxococcales bacterium
TGGCCCAGTCCGTCACGCCGCTCAGCATTCCGTAGGGCCACACCAGGATGAAGAGGCGCTTGATCCCGCTGCCCGCACACGCCGCATCGGCCGTATCGGACTCGAGCAGCGGCAGCAGGGCCGCACCCGCGCCCACCGTCCTCAAGAATCGACGCCGTGAATACTGGGTCTCGTGCCTCATCATCGGCCGCGCTCTCCTCCAGGCAGCTCGTCGGGTCGTCGAACTGCACAGTCCTCAGATCAGGGGATGGATACCGTCTGCCTTCACTGTGAGCCATTGCAAGCTTTCAACCCTCTAACGATGCCAGCGCCCTGTCCGTGTCCGAACGAGCGATCACCAGGTAAGGGTGGGGAGGATGAACCCGGTGTATCGTCGATCACTCGTGAGGATGCCCCGCCCACAGCTGTGTCTTCCCGTGGTGGTCCTCGGTGTCGTCGCCGGGTGTGACTCGACGAGGCGGCTCGACAACCGAAACGCGGATGCTGCGGCGGGCGGATCGCCGTGGGCCATGGGAGTGGACGCGCAGGGAGACGAGGTGTCGCCGGCGCAGGACGCTCCCGATCTCGGTCCCTCCGCCGCGGCGGCGGGAGGCGCTGCCGCCGCGATCGGGACCGGCGGCGCGAATGCGAGCGTCGGGGGCCAGAGCGGCGACGGTGTCGGCGCTGGCGCGGGCGCGGGCGGCGGCGCGGGGATGAGCGCCACCGGCGGTACGGCGGGTGCGGGTCCTGGCGGCGGTGGTTCGACGGCGGGAGCCTCCGGATCCGCAGGTTCGACGGGGCTCGCGACCCAATGCGGCGCGAAGACGGCATCATCCTGCTTCGAGCCGTGCGGCGGTGATCTCTCGGGGAACTGGGTTCTCGAGGATTCGTGCTTTGGAGCGGCATCGACCAGCAACGGGGTCTGCCAGACGGTGATCTCCGGAACTTCCACCAAGAGCAGCCTCCTCCTCACCGCTTCGGTCGCAGGTGAGCTCGCGGTCTATGGAACAGAGAGCTGGTCCATCTCGGCCACGATGTCGCTCGGCTGTCGTGGGCTTGCCTCCCCGGACCTCTGCTCCTCCGCGTCCTTGCTGTCCGATGCCCTCCTGTTCTCCTACACGCAACCCATGTCGTGTTCGCCCAACAGCTGCGGTGCCTGTGACTGCGAGGCGCGCGACGTGAATGGGACGATCGCGTTTCCGCTGGCTCGGGCCGTCGACCCGCTGCTGGTGAGCTTCCTGCGGACTGGCCCTTTCACCTTTCCATATTGCGTCATGGGCGACGTGCTGTGGATTGGCGGCACCGCGCAGGATGGAACGCCCAAGGTGTCCTACAAGTTCCGCAAGCACAGTTGCCAGGGCACGACGACCCCTTGCGCGCAGCGCACCCTCGCCGAGTGCGAGCTCGGTCAGGGATGCAGCCGGGGGGTTTGCACCAACGCCAGGCCGGGCACGGCGACCGCCTGTGGAGACGTCACCTCTTCGGACGGTTGCTTGCCGGAGCAGGGTTGCCTCTGGAATCCGAACGTGTGCGTGGGCACCGCGGACGTCTCGTGCGATCCCACGGTCTGCGGGACCAGACCCGGCTGTACCTGGGGAGCCCCCATGCAAAGATGCACGGGGACCTCGGATTGTGCGTACCGGCTCGCGGACGAATGCGTCGGAGCCGGCCTCGCCGCGGGCTGCTCGCTTCACGTGTGCCAGCCCCCGTTCGGCACCACGGTCGATCAGGCCGACTGTCGCCTGCTCCTGACTGCGGCCGACTGTGCCAAGGCCCCGGGGTGCGTCGCCCACCCTCGGTCCACCCTCTCTCCGTGCACCGGTCAGACGTTGTGTTCCGCGCAGACCAGCACGGGCACATGCGATCTGCTGTCCTGCTCTTCGCAAGCCTGCACGGGCACGTCGACGCCCTGTTCGCAGGTTCCAGTGCCCAGTTGCGCGAGCGTACCCGGCTGCCAGGTCTCATGGTGAGGTCATGGTGAACAGTCCCGCAGTGAAAGGTCTCCGCCCGATTCACACGATGGCGATCGGGTGCGCCTTGCTCCTGTTCATCGCGTGCAGCGGCTCCTCGAAGGCGCCCCTCTCGGGCGGAGCTGGCGGCTCGCGGGGCGGTGGGGGCAGCACCACCCCGACAGCCGATGGGGGAAGCCCGTCGGTTGGCAGCGGCGGCGGCGGCACGGCACAGACCGGCAACATCGGTTCCGCCGGCGGAGGTCGCTCCGGCTCAGCCGCCGGAGGTTCGGCCGGCACCGTCGGATCCGGCAGCCCCGGCTCCGGCGGACGCGACAGCGCCAGCTCCGCCGGCGCACCCGGATCGAGCGGTTCGACGGGAACCGCCGGGGGCTCGGCCTCGGGCGGCGCGAATGCTTCGGGCGGCGGGGGCATTGGCGGCGACACCCTGGCGCTCGGTATGCAACAGTGCGTCCAGCTCGCGACGAGCGCGTGCATGGACACTGCGGGCTGCATCAGGACCAATCCGGCTACGAATTGCGTCAAGGAGCTCGCGCTGGAGCTCGGCTGCGGCCAGTCGAGCCCGCTCGACTTCGGGGCCTGTCTGCAGGACACGCAGGCCGCCGCGCTGACCTGCGGTGGCCTGTTCCCCGACGGCAACCTGACCTTGCCGAGCGCCTGCTTTCCCCCCATCCAGGCGACGCCACTCAGCGAGGCCCAGAGCAAGTGCTACGACCTCGTCGACTTGCTCTGCACCCGGAGCCTCACCTGCTCCGGAACGCCCGTGACCAGCGCCGGCGTCCAGAGCTGCGAGGACGATGTCACCACGAGCTGGGACCCGACCACCGGCCTGTTTGGCGGGATCCCCTGCCTCCTGGCATCGTCGGTGGGGCCGGGATACGCGCAGTGCGCCGCCGCCATCCCGACCGCGGCATGTGTCAACCCGGGCGCGGGCGGGGGTGGTGGCTCCGGCTCGCCCATGACCACGGCGCCCGCGTGCGCCACCGCGATCGTGTTCGCGCCGTAGCCTGGCGGTCGCCACCCCCGCAAGCCAACCGAGACGGTCAACCGAGATGGTCCACGGAGATGAACATGAGCTCGCAACAGTCGCGTAGGTTGTTCCTGGCCGGGGCTGGCGTGACGCTCTCGTTGCCGTTCCTGCCGTCGGCGCTGTGGTCGCGACGGGCGGGCGCCGCCACGTGCAAGCCGCCCCGGCGCTTCATGGCCTGGTTCGCCCCGAACGGCATGAACATGATGGACTGGACGCCCACCACGACCGGAACCACCTGGGACCTGACGCCGATCCTGAGGCCGCTCGGTCCCATCCGGAAGAAGATCCTGATCGTCACCGGCCTCGACAACCAGGACCTCGCCGTGCCTGGGTATCCGCCGGGCGATGCCGGCGCAGGAACGGGCTGCTTCCTCAACATGATCCCGGTCTTCGGGCACGAGACCGATCCCAACCGGACCAGCCTGGATCAGGCCCTCTTGCCGGTGCTGAATGGCCCGGACTGCGCCATGCCCCTGCTCCCCTCGCTCCAGATCGGCATCCAGGGTGACAATGGCCTGTGCGATCGCGCGGACTGCTCCTTCTCGCGGAGCATCTCCTGGAATCGGGGGGTCTCGCTGCCCAACATCTGGGATCCGCAGATCTGCTTCGATCGCATGTTCGCCAGCGGCGATCCCGCCGTCGCCGCCTCGGCCGCGCGGGCGGCGCAGCGCAAGAGCATCCTCGATTCCGTGCTGGCACAGTCGAACGCCTTGGCCCTCACCCTCAGCCCAGCCGACCGCGCCCTGCTGGATCAGCACACCACGCGCATCCGCAACCTCGAGACCCGCCTGCAAAGGCTCGGCAAGAGCAGCCCGACGCCGACGACCAACGTGCCCGGCACGACCTGCTCCACACCCGCGCGGCCCGACATGTCTCCGCCGATGAACTTCGACCGCGGCATCACGCCGCCCGACATCCTTCAGGGGCACATGGCCCTCTTCCTCGACCTGATGGCGGTGGCCTTCCAGTGTGACATCACGCGCGCCATCACCTTCATGATCGGCAACGGAAGCAGCAACAACGAATACTCGTTCCTGGTCGGCGGCTCGGCACCCCATCACGCCGTATCGAACCACGGTGGCGACGCCACCAAGCTCGCCGAGCTGACCAGGATCGACACCTGGGAGATCTTTCAGGCCTCCGCCCTGCTTCAGAGGCTCGACAACATGGTGGAGTCCGACGGCCAGTCGGTGCTCGATCACACGACGTTCTATCTGAGCAGCGACGTCGCGGACGGGCAGACCCACGACCACTGGGACATGCCGGTGCTGATCGCCGGGGGTGCGAGCGGCGGCCTGAAGATCGACGGACGCCACATCAACTACACCCCGCAGCTCACGTTCCCCCGTCCGCTGGTCGGACTTCGCAGCAACGTCCAGCTCGGGCGTGTGTTCATCTCCATGCTCCAGGCCCACGGGATCATGCAGGACACCTTCGGCCTCGCGACGGGTGGCCCCCTGCCGGAGTTGATGCCCTGAGGACGCTGGCGAGGTCGGGTCGAAGATCGACCCGGCCTCAGGCGCCGGAGCGCCGCATGCGCCGCACGATGGCCATCTCGGCGATCTTCTCCAGCAGATCGGGGTAGGGATAGCCCGCCTCCTCGGCGGCCCAGGCCAGGTCCTCGCCGTCGGCCAGGTAGGGATTGGGGTTGGCCTCGACCACGTAGATGGCGTCGTCGTGGGCCAGGCGCACGTCGATGCGCCCGTAGTCGCGCAGGCCGGCCGCCTTGTAGGTGCGCACCGCCACGTCCGACAGGCGCTGGACCAGGCTCTTCGACAGATCCACGGCCACCATGTTCTCGATGCCCCGGCTCTGGCGGTACTTGACGCTCCACTTGGCCTTGAAGGTGGCGATCCGCCCTTCCACGTTGGGTTCGTTCTTGAAGACCATCTCGATGGGCGGCAGCGCCCGGGGGCGCTCGTTGCCGATCACCCCGACGTAGAGCTCCCGGCCCTCGATGAACTCCTCGACGATGGCATCGGTGCCGATCTTGTCGTGGATGAAGAGGATCCGGTTGGTGAGCGCGTCGTCGTCGCGCACCACCGACGACTGGGCGATCCCCACCGAGGCGTCCTCGTTGAGGGGCTTGACGATCAGCGGGAAGCGCAGATCGCTCGGGCGCTGGATGGGCTGGCCCATGGGACAGACCATGAAGTGCGGGATCAAGATCCCGTGGTAGGCGAGCACCTTCTTGGTGAGGGCCTTGTCGCGCGCCAGGATCAACCCCTCCGACGAGGCGCCGGTGTAGGCGATCCCCAGCATGTCCATGATGGAGGTGACGGTGTAGTCGAGGGCCGAGTCTCCCCTGAAGCGCTCGGAGAGGTTGAAGACCACGTCGCAGGGGGAAGCCCGCAGCCCCGCCACCAGCTGATCGATGTCGTCCTTGAACCCCAGGCACCGCACCTCGTGGCCCCGCGCGATGAGCCCACGGGCCACGTCGAACTCGGCCTCCTCGTTGGCCTCGATGGCCTTGGTGAAATCCTGGTTGGCCGGCGGGGCAACGTCCGTATCGAACAGAACCACCACGCGCGCCTTCTTCATCGACCGATCCGCAGGGATTGATTCATTGGTTCACACGCAGCGCGCGAGCCTGACTCGACGGTGATCCAAACTGCACACTGCGCGTTGCACCCTGGACGAATCGGCGTTCGACCGTCGTTCTTGAGCGCGGTCCGCGCGCGGAGGCCAAACCAGGTTGTCACGGCTCACTGCACATCTCTCGCAATCTACGCCGCACCCCGGGCCTTGTCGACCGTCTCCGACAGAGGGCTCTCGCAGATCTCCTGGATGACCCTTTGGTGGCCCTGGGCCTCTCAACCGACCGGCATTGGTGCTAATGTTCGCGCCCGCTTCATCATGGAGACCGACCTGCATAGACTCCGGACGGCGGTGGGGACGCGGCGAACCTTCGCGATCATCTCTCACCCCGACGCCGGCAAGACCACCCTCACGGAGAAGCTCCTGCTCTACGGGGGCGCGGTTCACCTGGCGGGCTCGGTGAAGCAACGCGCCGGGCAGCGCCAGACCACCAGCGACTGGATGGAGATCGAGCGCCAGCGCGGGATCTCCATCTCGACCAGCGTGCTCCAGTTCACCTACGCCGGTCGTCACATGAACCTCCTCGATACCCCCGGTCACAACGACTTCTCCGAGGACACCTACCGGACCCTGGCCGCCGCCGACGCCGCGGTCATGCTGATCGACAGCGTCAAGGGCGTCGAGCCTCAGACCATCAAGCTCTTCCAGGTCTGCCGGATGCGCGGGATCCCGATCGTCACCTTCATCAACAAGATGGATCGCAGTGGACGCGATGCGTTCGATCTCCTCGACGAGATCGAGCGGGTGATGGGCATCCCGTGCAGCCCGGTCACCTGGCCGGTCGGCGCGGGCCCGTCCTTCGTGGGGGTCTACGATCGGTGGACCGACCGGCTGCTCACCTTCGAGCGGGCCGACTCGGGCGCCCGGCGGGCCCCCATGTTCGAGTCGTCGTTCGAGGACGAGGGGGTGCGCGCGGCGCTCGGCGAGACCGGCCTCGCCCGCACCAGGGACGAGCTCGCCCTGCTGGCCAGCGCCGGCAACCCCTTCGAGCCCGATGCCTTCGCGCGGGGGCTGGTCACCCCGGTCTTCTTCGGCAGCGCCATGAACAACTTCGGGGTCGAGCCCTTCCTCGATCGCTTCGCGGAGCTCGCCCCACCCCCGCGGGCCCGCGAGACTTCGGTCGGCCGGCTCGAGCCCGACGATCCACGGTTCTCTGGCTTCGTGTTCAAGATTCAGGCCAACATGGACCCGCAGCACCGCGACCGCATCGCCTTCGTGCGGGTGTGTTCCGGGCGGTTTCAGCGGGGCATGACCGTCCACCACGTCCGCACCGGCAAGGATCTGACCCTCGCGCGCCCGGTGCAATTCCTGGCGCAGGAGCGCACGGTGATCGACGAGGCGTACTCCGGGGACATCATCGGGATCTGGGATCCCGGCGTGCTACGCATCGGCGACAGCATGTGCGAGGGGGCGCCGATGGAGTTCGAGGGGATCCCGCGCTTCTCGCCCGAGCACTTCGTGCGGGTGCGGCTCGAGGACCCGCTCAAGCGCAAGCAGCTCAAGAAGGGCCTCGACCAGCTCTCGGAGGAAGGGGCCGTGCAGCTCTTCTTCGATCGCACCCGCCTCGAGCGCGAGCCGATCCTGGGCGCGGTCGGGGTCCTGCAGTTCGAGGTGATCCAGCACCGGCTGCTCTCCGAGTACCGGGTGAACATCGGCTTCGACCGGCTGCCCTTTCATCTCGCGCGCTGGATCGAGGGCCAGGGGGCAGAGGCGCCGAAGCTCGACAAGTTCGAGCTCGCCGGTCGTGAGACCTGCGTGCTCGACGTCGAGGGCCGGCCCCTCGTCCTGTTCGACTCGGACTGGCTGCTGCGCATGGCCGAGAACGACAACCCCAAGGTCAAGTTCATCGCGGCCGTCCAGCCCGGGCGGACGAGCAAGTCCGCCGCCTGAGGGCCGGCACGGACGGGAGCGTCTCGGCGCGCCGTCAGCGGGACGGCAACGCGCGCCCGCGGGCCCCGGGGGTGGGGCTCCCCGGGACCGGTCGGTGCAGCACGATGTTGCGGCCCGCCTGCCGACCCTGCTCGTAGCTCTCGGTGGCCCGGATACCGATCCCGGCCCCCGAAGAGCGCCGCGGGTAGCGGGTCGCGAGGTACGAGGCGAGCGCAGGATCGCCCACCCAGACCAGGCCCTCGCGGCGGTTCTCCTCGGCGCTCGACTTCAATTTCTCCGAGAAGCCGATCATGACGCCGAGCCGAAAGCGTCGCCGCTCGCCGTTGCCGGACAGGCCGCGCGCGAGCCGGTGCGCATGCCAGAGCCGCTCCGCGGTCTCGAGCAGGAAGCCGTGCACGTAGGCGGCCACGTCCAGGTTCGAGGGCGTCCCGCAGATCTCGAGCACCCGGCCGCTGCGTCCCTCGCGGGCCAGGAAGGACGAGACCCAGATCGCCTCCACGAAGAAATGTCGCGAGAGGATGCCGGCCAGCACGTGCTCGGCGGCCTGAATGCGTCCCGAGGGGACCCCGAGGTGGCGAAAGGTGTAGCCCTCGCGCGCGGCCGCCACGGCGCCGGCGATGTTGTGCTGCAGCATCAAGCGCTGGGCCGCCTTCATGGCCGACTCCGCCTCGTGCGCGTTCGAGCTCTGGGCCAGCGCCAGCAGGCGGGCAATCCTGCGCAGGACGGGATTCTGGTGGGCGCCGGCATCTGCACCGGCACCGCCGTCGGCACCAGCACCAGCACCGGGAGCCCCCGTCCCATCGACGACCGGCAGGCCATTGGCGAGCGCATCGAACCCGCGCTCCCGGCACACCGACTCGAACGCCGGGCCGTGCGCGGTCTGGTCGCGGATGCCGAGGACCTCGTCGACGAACTGGTGGGCCATCTCGTGCTTCAACACCTCGCGCACCACCGCCCACGGCCGCGCGAGCACGAGCGGGCGCGAGAGGGTCAACGATCGTGCCTCACCGTGCCAGGCCCCGAGCCGCCGCTCGCTGTCCGACAGCGCGAACACCGGCTTGCGGAGGCGACCGCGAAAATGGTTCTGGTTCACCTCGTGCCATGCCGCCGCCAGCTCCCGCAACAGTGCTCGCTCGAGCTCCGCCCCGAGCACCTCGGCCCACGGGGGGGAAGATCCCGAGCCCGGCCCGGCCGGCGATCCTGAAGAAGCCCCCTGGCTCACCTTCCGAGACTACCCCACCTGCCGCGCCTGGTTCCAGGCGTCGCGCAGGTAGTTCTCCTTGAGTCGAACGTACTTGGCCGCGAGCGCCCGGTGCTCGGCGGCGTCCCGCTCGCCGAGCGTGCGGATGACCCGCCCTGGAACCCCGAGCACCAGGCTCCGCGGCGGAATCACCGTGCGCGCCGTGACCAGCGCACCGGCCCCCACCACCGAGCCCTCGCCGATCACCGCATCGTCGAGCACGGTCGCCTGCATGCCGATCAGGCACCCATCCTCGACCCGGCAGGCGTGCAGCATGGCGCGGTGCCCGACCACCGTGTCGGCGCCGACCACGCACGGCGCATCGTCCCCGACATGCATCACGGTGCCATCCTGGATGTTGGAGCGCGCCCCCACCACCACCGGTGCCAGATCGCCCCGCAGCACGGCGCCGTACCAGATGGACACGTCGTCGCCGAGCTCGACCGCTCCGGCCAGCGCCGCGCCCGGCGCCAGCAGCACGCGCGCGCCGAGGCGGGGCAGATGCTCGAGGTATCGATCGAGGATGGCCCGCGGATGGAGCTCGCGGAGCGCCGCCAGCCGGGCGTCCAGCGCCGCCGCCTCTGGCAGCGGCCCGGGGACGACGATGACCGAGGTCGTGACCGTGGCCATGCCCGGAGTCCTCAGGCCGAGATGAGCCGCAGCTGCCGCGGGCGGGTGGGCGGCTCGGTGGGGATGGGGTACTTGTTGGAGAAGCAGGCGTCGCAGAAGCCCGGGCCGCGACCCTTGCTGGCATCCTTGCCGGCGTCCTTGCTCCCTGGCTTGCCGGCGTCCCTGGCACCTTGGGCCGCGCTCTCCGCGCCGCGCACCGCCTCGTGAACCCCCTCGAGCGACAAGTAGCCAAGGGTATCGGCCTCGACGAAGTCGCGGATGTCGGCCAGGGTCCGGCTGGTGGCGATGAGCTCCTCGCGCGAGGGCGTGTCGATGCCGTACCGGCAAGGCCCCACGGTGGGCGGCGAGCTGATGCGCAGGTGGACCTCGCGGGCCCCCGCGCCCCGGATCATCGACACGATCTTGCGCGAGGTGGTCCCGCGCACCAGCGAATCGTCGACCACCACCACCCGCTTGTCGCGCAGCACCTCGTGCACGGGCGACAGCTTGAGCTTCACCCCGAAGTGCCGGATGTGCTGCGACGGCTCGATGAAGGTGCGGCCCACGTAGTGCGACCGCATCAGCCCGTGGTCGTAAGGGATGCCGCTCTCCCGGGCGTACCCGATGGCCGCCGCGATCCCGGAGTCAGGAACCGCGATCACCACGTCGGCCGGCACCGCGTGCTCGATCGCCAGGCGCCGCCCCATGCGCTCGCGCGCACGGTACACCGAGAGCCCGTCGATCTGGGAGTCCGGACGCGCGAAGTACACCCACTCGAAGATGCAGCGGTGTGGCTCCGCCTCCGGAAACGGCCGCAGCGAGCGCAGCCCCGACTTGTCGATGACCACCATCTCGCCGGGCTCGAGGTGCCGCACGAACTCCGCCCCCACCAGATCGAAGGCACAGGTCTCGCTGCTGACGATGAACACCTCCCCGATGCGCCCGATGGCCATGGGGCGAAAGCCCATCGGGTCGCGGACGGCCACCAGCATGTCCTCGGACAGGAAGACCAGCGAGTAGGCGCCCCTGACCTGGCGCAGGGCGTCCGCGATGCGATCGGGCAGGTTGCCCTCCTTCGATCGCGCGATCAGGTGAACGATGACCTCGGTGTCCGAGCTGGTCTGGAAGATGGATCCGTCGGACTCCAGGCGTTCGCGCAGCTCGATCGCGTTCACCAGGTTGCCGTTGTGCCCGACCGCCACCGAGCCGCCCGAGTAGTCCACCGCGATGGGCTGGGCGTTCTTCAGAGACGAATCACCGGCCGTCGAGTAGCGCACGTGCCCGATCGCGGCGAATCCCCTCAGGTGGGCCAGCCGCTCGGCGGTGAAGATGTCGCCGACGTGGCCCATCTCCCGCACGAAGCGCAGGCTCTCTCCGTCGCTGGCGACGATGCCGGCGGATTCCTGACCGCGGTGCTGCAACGAATAGAGGCCGAGGTACGCGAGATTCGCGGCCTCCCGGTGTCCGTAGATTCCAACCACACCGCACATGGCGGGCACAAGCTAGCATGGCCCCGGCCGGATACGACCTCGAAATTTCGTGGGATTTCGGAAAGGTCAAGCGGACCGCGGGCAGCCTGGCGAGGACCCTGAATTGGACGGGGAATAAACCCCGACACACCGGAATTAACGAGTCGCCAGGTTTCGTGCATAATGCGCGCGGGTTACCCCCATGATTCAAGTCAAAGGCCTGTCCAAGTACTACGGTGAGCATGCCGCGATACGGGATCTCACGTTCGAGATCACCCGGGGCGAGGTCATCGGATTCCTCGGTCTCAACGGGGCTGGCAAGTCGACCACCCTCAAGATCCTCGGCTGCGTGTTGCTCCCCACCTCGGGCGAGGTGAAGGTGGATGGCATCGACACCGCCCTCGCGCCCGAGGAGGTTCGCCGGCGGATCGGCTTCCTGCCCGACACGCCGCCGCTCTACGACGACATGACCGTGGGCCGCTTCCTCGGCTTCGTGGCCCGGCTGCGCGGCGTGCCGCCGGCGGAGGTCGCGGCGCGGGTGGCCGAGGCCGAGGAGAAGACCGGCCTTCGCCCGGAGGACGACGAGCTCGTCGGGAACCTGTCCCACGGCTACCGGCAGCGGGTCGGGGTGGCGCAGGCGCTGGTACACAAGCCGAAGCTCCTGATCCTCGACGAGCCGACGAGTGGCCTCGACCCGAAGCAGATCGTCGAGATGCGCGCCACCATCCGGGGCCTGCGCGGCGATCACACCATCCTGGTCTCGAGCCACATCCTCTCCGAGATCAGCCAGACCTGCGATCGCCTGCTCATCATTCAAGAGGGCGAGATCGTCGACCAGGGCTCGGAGGAGGATCTGGCGGCCCGCCTGTCGGGCAGCCACGCGGTGACCATCGAGGTCGACGTGACGGGCCCGCCGGATCCGGCGCTCACCGTCCTCGGGCAGGTGGCCGGCGTCACCGGGGCGTCGCTGCTGGCGCGCGGTCCCGGCATCTCGACCTTGCAGGTGCTGTCGGCCACTGACGTCCGCGGCGCCGTGGCCCGCGCGCTCGTGATGGCGGGCGTCGAGCTCGTCCGCATCGACCGCGCGGCCGGCCGGCTCGAGAACATCTTCCTGCAGCTGACCCAGGGCAAGGCCCAGAGCATGACCTCCGGGCAGGAGCGCGCGCAGTGACCGCCACCCTGCTCATCGCCCGCCGCGAGCTCGGCACCTACCTGCGCTCGATGAACGGCTACATCATCGCCGCCCTGCTCCTGCTGGTGGATGGCCTGCTCTTCAACATCTTCGCGATCGGCGGGGAGGAGAAGCTCTCGGCCCAGGTGCTGGCGCAGTTCTTCTTCTACACGAGCGGCCTCACGATGATCGCGAGCGTGTTCCTGTCGATGCGCCTCGTGGCCGAGGAACGACAGACCGGCACCCTCGTGCTCCTCACCTCGTCGCCAGTCGGGGACGGCCAGATCGTGCTCGGTAAGTTCCTGTCGGGCCTCACCTTCCTGGCGATGGTCCTGGCGCTGACGCTCTTCATGCCGCTCCTCGTGCTCGTGAACGGGAAGATCGCCCCCGGTCACCTGGTGGCCGGCTACCTCGGCCTGCTCTTGCTCGGCTCGGCCGCCATGGCCATCGGGACCCTCGGCTCGGCCCTGGCCAGGACCCAGGTGCTCGCCGCCATCGTCTCGGCCTGCATGGTGACCGGAATGGTGGTGGCCTGGATGCTGGTCCGGGTCACCGAGCGCCCCTTCAACGACGTGTTCGCCAGCCTCGCCATCCACGGCAAGCACTTCATCCCGTTCCAGGAGGGCAGCATCCACCTGCGCGACGTCGTGTATTACCTGGTGGTGACCATGGTCGCGCTCTATGCGGCGGTGCGCGTGATGGAGGTTCGCCGATGGCGCTGAAGACGACCGATCGCAAGCTGGATGCGGCGGGGAGAGGCGCAGCCACGCCCGCCAGCACCAAGCCGGCTCCGCGCCAACCAGACGGCGCGCCGCTCGGCAGCAGCGCCCTGTGGTCCGGGTGCTACGGGCTCGGCATGCTCTGGCTCTTCGTCGGCGAGCGGATCCTGGCGGCCGGAACCCCGCGTCTCGCGTGCTCCGTGCTCGGCCTCGCCCTGCTGATCGTGGCGATCGTCGCCCGGGCGGTGCGCTCCGCGCGCGTGGCCGACGACCGCAAGACCGTCGAGCGATCGATCCAGACCATGTACGTGGTGGGCCTGGTGGCGATCATCGCGTACTTCGTGCAGTCCGATCTGCCCACGGTCCTCGGGGGCGGCAGCGCGCTCGAGACTCGGTCCCCCCGGGTGGCGGTGGTCCTGGCGGCGCTGTGGCCGGTGGTCTGGTCGGTGGCGGCCTTCGCCATCCTGCCCATGGAGCTGGCCTACGCTCCGATGAAGCGCGCAACCCGGGTCGAGACCGGTCGGATCCGCGCCGCCCAGTTCGCCGGCATGGGCACGGCCTTCATGTTGACCCTGGCGTTCTCGCTGGCGTACGCGGCCTCCGAGCGCGATCACAAGTGGGATCTCGCCTACTTTCGCACCACGAGGCCCGGCGAATCGACCCGCAAGATCGTGCGCGCCCTCGACGCCCCGCTGACGGTGGCGGTCTTCTTCCCGAACGGCAACGAGGTGCGCGAGCAGGTTGACGCGTACCTCGGCGATCTGGCCCGGGAGTCCTCCCAGCTCAAGGTCGAGCACTACGACTTCGACATCGATCCGGTCAAGGCCAAGGAGCTCGGGGTCTCGGGCAACGGGTTCCTGGTGTTCAACCGCGGCGGGCGCAAGGAGCAGCTCGGCCTCGCGTTGCAGATGGAGGCGGCGCGCGCCAACCTGCGGGTGCTCGATCGCGAGGTCCAGCAGCGGTTGCTGTCGGCGGCCAAGCCGAACCGGGTGACCATGCTGACGGTTGGACACGGCGAGCGGACCGCCGATCCGCAGGACGACTCCGATCGCCGCCCGGGCATCCGCGAGCTGCGGAACGCGTTGCAAGACCAGGGACACGACGTGCGCGAGCTCGGGCCGGCCCAGGGCCTGGCGACCGACGTGCCGAAAGACGCCACGCTGGTGATGATCCTGGGGCCGACCAAGCCCTTCGCGCCCGAGGAGATCGGTGCCCTGACGCGCTTCCTCGACCGCGGTGGCCGGATCTTCCTGGCGCTCGATCCCGAGGCCGGGGTTCCGATGACCGAGCTGCTCGCGCCCATCGGGCTCTCGCTCGGGGCCAAGACGCTGGCGAACGATCAGATCTACGCCAGCCGCACCCACCAGGACGGAGATCGCGCCAACCTGGTGACCGCCCTGTTCTCGTCGCACCCGTCGGTCACCACCCTCTCGCGGCAGGGGATGCGCGCGCCGGTGGTGCTGCCGGGGGCGGCCCCGATCCTCGGTCCCCGCCCGCATTCCCCTCCCGTCAACGGCTGGTCGGTGGACTACGCGGTTCACGCCCACGCGGCGACCTTCGCCGACGACAACGGGAACTTCCAGCTCGATCGCGGCGAGGAGCGCAAGGCCTGGGAGCTGGCCGCGGCCGCCTCCAGGAAGCTCCCCGCCCCGGCCGCCAAGAACGACGCCAAGAACGACGCCAAGACGGACGCCAAGGCCGCCTCCAAGGACAAGGCCCCGGAGGCCGAGGCGCCCGAGGCGCGGCTCTTCGTGGTGGGTGACTCGGATTTTCTCACCGATCCGGTGATTCGCTTCGCCGGGAACGGATTCCTGGTGCTCGATCCCGTGCGCTGGCTGATGGGCGAGGAGTCCTTCGCCGGGCAGGTGTCCTCGGAGGCCGACGTGCCCATCAACCACACCCGGAAGCAGGATGTGGCGTGGTTCTACTCGAGCATCTTCGTCGTCCCCGGGCTGGTGCTGGTCCTCGGCTTCGTGGTCACGCGCCGCAAGCGCCGGGGCCGCATGCGCTCGACCGGATCGTCGTCGGCGCCCAAGGCCTCGACGACGACCTCGCCGACGACCTCGACCCCGGGGGTGGCGTCGTGACCGGCCGCGCGCTGGTGATCCAGGGCGCGCTGGCGCTGGCCGGGCTGTCGGTGGCGTTTGCCACCTGGCAGCGCGAGCCCGAGCGCGCCGAGGGCGAGGCGATCATCGTCGATGCCACCAAGAACGAGCTCGGCCACGTGCACTTCGAGGACGACAACAGCGCGCTCGATCTCGAGCGCCGCAGCGAGGGCGGGGATTCGGCGGTCTGGTTGCACCTGGTCGACAAGACCCCCGCGCCCCCCAAGGCCCCGACGCCGCCAAAGTCCTCCGCGGCCACCCCGCCCCCGGCGCCGCCGGTGGCGGCCAAGCCGCGTCCGCCGCGCGACCTGCGGGGCGACGAGCCGGCGGTGCGCGCCTTCGAGCAGTTCGCGCCCTTCCGCTCTCCCCGCGCCTTCGGGACGCTCGACGCCGCCAAGCTCAAGGAGCTCGGGCTCGACACCCCGAGGCGCAAGCTGCAAGTCACTGCCCGAGGGCAGAGCCACGACTTCGTGATCGGCTCGCCGGCGGTCGGAACCGGCGAGAACTACCTGCGCGACGTCAAGGACGGACGCGTCTACCTCATGCCGCGCGCGATGCTCACCGATCTGCAGGGAGCGGGCTATCGCCTGGTCGACCGAAAGCTCCACGCGTTCAAGCTGGGCGACGTCAACCGCCTGACCATCACCGCCGGCGGCAAGTCGCGCGAGCTGCTGCTCAGCAATGGCCAGAGCCCGGGCGCCTACAAGCTCGCCTCGCCGGGCACGCCCGACAAGCCCGACGAGCAGGCCCGCACCTGGCACGACAAGATCTGGCGCCTCTACCCGATGGAGTTGCTCGGAAAGGGCGAGGAACCGGCGGGCGGAGCTCCGAAGATCGCCGCGCGGGTCGAATACTTCGACGGACGCAAGTCGGTGGGCTGGGTGGAGCTCGCCCGCCTCGATTCCCCCCCCAAGCAAGCCCCCCTCACCAACTCCCCCAGTGCCAAGGTGGACAAGGGGGACAGCGTGGAATGGTACGCCCGCTCCGAGCACACCGCCGGCTGGATCCGCCTCGCCAACGATCCCACCCCCATCGCCGACACCGAAAAAGTCGCCTCCGGCTCCTGACCGCTCTCCGAAGTTCCTCCTGCCCCGCTCGAGTGAAGTGGGCCCCTCTCCCTCGTATGGATCGGGGACGTGGCTCGCTGCCGCTCGCACGTCCCCGCGCCCCTCTCGCTCC
>CAZIOH010000123.1:0-15627 GCA_964540815.1 uncultured Myxococcales bacterium
ATCAGGCCGCAGTCCGATGATAGAATTTCAGCGGGCCGCCGAGTCGCTCGTGGCGCCGCACTCGGCCGTTCTGATTCGCCGGTTCCGGCGCTCCCATGAGCAGTACATTCCCCAGGCCTTGGTGGTTCCGTTCGCCGTGGTAGGGGGCGAGGTACTCGCCGATGGCCCGCCGTAGATGTCTCTCTCCCAGCGGCAGGATTCGGTCGAGGCATTCGCTCTTGATCGATAGTACAAATCGTTCCGCATATTCGTTCAAGTTGGGGCCCCGTGCAGGCAACAGTAGCGGCTTCACCCCGGGCCCTCGTAGCATCTCCCGGAAGGCCTTTGTGTACAGAGGATCGCGGTCCAGGATCAGGTTTTGCGACAGGCACGTCGGCCACCAGCACGCCGACTCCTCGTTGCGCATGATCGAAGAGCGCGACGATGTCGCCGCCGGGAGCGATCGCGGCGCTCTGCCCCTGGGCGGTCGCCCGAACCAGCGCCATCGGGTTTTCGATGGTGCGCAGGAGGCTGTTTCTCAGGTGGTAGGGCGCGACCGCAGGAGGCCCTTCGAACGTTGGCACCACCAGGACCTGGGCTCCCCGCCGCGCGTAGAGGCGGGCGATGTCGCGGAAATTGTCGTCCTGGCAGATCACGACGCCGACGATCACCCCGTCGACGTCGAAGATCAGCGGAGCGCCGTCGCCGGGCGGGAAGGACTCGGCCAGCGGGACCAAGTGACGCTTCGTGTACTCGCCACGCTTTTGCCCGCGGGGATCGAAGACCGCCACGCGATTGCCAGGACGGTCCCGGTCCCAAAACGGCATGACCAGCCAGAGGCCGCCGTCGCGCGCCAGCCGTGACCAGTGGGCCTCCGTGGCCTGGCGGCCTCCCGGTGAGACCTCGAAGGCGACCTCGGGAAACACGACCAGCCTTGCCCCCGCCGCGACTGCGTCGCGAATGCGCGCGCCAAGGTTCAGGGCATCGCTGGTTGGGCCCCAGCCAACCGCCGCGATCCGCAGCGTTTCGGCGGCGAGCGGCCTCGGCGCAAAGCTCAGCAAGGCCCCGCTGGCGAGGAGCACCGCAGACAGCGAGAACGACCAGCACTCCCGGCGGCGCACGCCCATCACCACCAGCGCCTGCGCGCAAACGACGACAAACGACACCGCTACCGTGTCACCGCTGCGGCTGACCAGCCCACCCGCGCGCGGGAAGATGGACCAGGCGCGCGCCATGGTCCTGGCCGTGCCCCACATCGGCAAGCGTGAATCCCCGGCCTCGAGGGCGGCGTAGGCGATCCCCACGACCAGCGCGAACAGCCAGGATCTGAGTGCGCGGACCCCGAACACCAGCAGCACAAAGACCAGATCCAGTCCCATCAAGTAAAGGAGCACCGCCGTCTGGGCCCACCACGGCAGGTGAAACGAGTCGACCATGAACCCCAGCGGTATCACCCGCCCGAGGGTCCAGGCGATGCCACAGGCGCCCGCAGCGAGAGCTGACCGTGCGCCTTCCACCGCCAGCAACAGGGGCACGAAGGCGACCAACTGGAGCCAGGGCCATTGCACCGGATAGTCCGCGAGGAACAGCAAGAGCCCGCCTGACAAGCAGGCCAGCATCCCGCAGGCGCCAAGCCGAGCGCGCGCCCTTTCCTTTTTGGTCATCACGTCCATGTAGCCGCGGGTGGCATTGTCGTCGTTTCTCAGCCGTCACAGAGGAAGCCGCGATCTCGTTGGGGAGAATAGCTGCTCGACGCGGGCCGCCCGGGCCTGCTAGACGGGTGAAGCTACGCCGCCGACATCAGCCCGCCAGATCGGTCCAGCCTTCTGGCCGGATTCAGCCAGAAATGGCTGCAAAGTTGGCGTGACATTCTAGGTCGGCGATTCAATCGGCCGACTTCGGCCGATCGATTGGGAGCCCCGAGAGGGAAGACCCAGGTTGAATTTCCTATGCTCAACACTTGGACCCCGGAACGCCTGGCCGCGTGGGCCACTATGCGCCGGTAGGAATATCGAAGTGGAGCACGTCTTCCCGCGTTCCCAGCGACTCGTAGAGGCGAATGGCCGGATCGTCGACGAGATCAGCCTGCACGAACATGACGTAGGCGCCACGTTCTTTTGCGATGCGCCCGAGCTCGCGTATCAGCCCGGTCGCCACGCCCTTGCGGCGATCTCCCTCGCGCACCGCGAGGTCGTAGATGTAGACCTCGCTCCGGGCTTGCTCGAACTTCTCGAGTTCGTATGCGGCCAGCCCGCCCACGACCCGCTCCCCTTGCAAGGCCACCACGGCGATGAAGTGGGGTTTCCTGAGCAGGGCGTCCAGGTACGCGTCGCTCGGTACGGCGCCTTGATAGGTCTCGGTCTCACCGAACGCTTCGCCGAATACCGCGAGCAGGGCCTTTAAAACCGACACGTCGGACCAAGCGAGGTGCTTGAACGCGTACTCCACAATGGCGAAACTCTAGCATCCGCTCGGGCACGTCGACCTAGCTTAGCTAAGCTAGGGAATGGCGGGGCACTGCCCGCCGATGGGCACCTCGCAGGCAATCGGTGAACTTCGCGTGGCGTTGGCGCCGCAGCACTTGAACCCGGTCTTGCAATCCGTGTCGGCTGCGCAGGCAGCCCCCAAGCCGCCGTTGCCGGGTATGCAGGAGGCGTTGGCCGCCGTATCCGTCCCGTTCTGGGCAGCCACGCACCCGTTCGAATATGTTCGGCCGTCACAACCGCAGACCGCTGCGGGGCTGCAGTCGACGCCGCCCACCAACCGCGCCATGCAATGACCTTGTTGATCCCCGGCTCCACAGGTAGAGCCCGCGAAGTGGCAATACTCCAGCGGACCGCATTGGACGCCGGCGATACCACCACACGACCGACCGACGGTTCCTGCCGCTCCTGCCGCTCCTGCCGCTCCTGCCGCTCCGCCACCGCGACCGCCCGTCGCTCCCGCCGAACCGGCGTGGCCGCCGGCGCCCGCACCGCCTACAGCCCCGCCCGCGCCGGCCCTCCCACCGTTGCCGCCACCACCGGCCACGCCCCCGTGACCGGCCCCCCCTGCCGAGCCAGCGCTTCCTCCGGCGCCGCCCTCTGCGCGAGCGCCTCCTCCGCTTGCATTGCCACCGCTGCCGGCCGCGCCACCCGTTCCCAGAATGCCGCCCGCGCCGGCTCGCCCTCCTCCACCGTCGTCTCCCCCGCTACCACCTGCAGGACCGCCGCCCCCTATCCCAGCGTCATGAGCGGCTCGGCCCCCATAGCCCCCGCCGTCCGTGGCGCCCTGACCGGCCGTCGATCCGCAACCCGAGACGACCAGAGTCATGACCCCGACGACTAGAACTCTTTGCATGGCCAGGAGTGAGACGCAAGCACCGTGCCGGCTCGCGAGCCGTTGGGTCGCGCGTGCTGGGCGGGCCTGGACGTCTCTCGTCGGGGCCCACGCGCCCTGGCCGCCTCAAAAGTCTGAGAGTCTCGTCGCCAAGGGCGCTCGATTTCCTCGCCACGGCACCTGGCCGGACCCGATTCAGCGAGACCGCGGGCAACCCGCCATGGACGTTGTGGGCCCCGTTTGTTCGTGGCAAGTAGGAACCGCGAACGTTGCGCAGGGAGAGACCGATGAAGCTGATCCGAAACAAGATCCTGGTCACCGGCGGTGCCAGCGGGATCCGACCCAGAAGGACTTCTATGAGCGCGCCAGGGCCGAAATCACGATCAACATGGAGGCCCCCGTTCATCTCACGTCGCTTTTCCTCGGTTTGTCGTCGCTGACCACTGCCGGGGTTCCCAGTTCCGCGCTCCGCAACCGCCTCAGATCATGGCTCCCTTGCCGCCACACAGAACACGTCGGGCTCGAAGCTAACCCTTCGGCCAAGTCAACTGGTGGACACGGGAGTCCAAGGGCACGCCCAGGCCCCGGCCTGGGTTGTCAGCAGTCGCAAATGGTTTGCGGTAGTACCCACGCGGAGCGTCACGGCCCCGGAGCGAACGGTCAATCGGTTGTCCGTCCGCCTCTACGCGGACGAGTGCGTGAACGCCCGGATCCTTGCGGGACTCAGACGACGACAGATTGATCTCGCGACCGTCGGTGAGGAGCGTCTGCTCGGAGCGTCCGACGGCGAGGCCTTCCGGGTCATCGCCAAGACCGCCAAGACACTCGAAGATGAGCTGCTTGCCGCTCGGCACCAGGCTTCCTGCTCACCCGTCCCATAGCCGGATGAGGTTCGCAATTCCCCGCACAGGTGTTCGCACCGATTGGGGAGCCCCCGAGGAGACGGAAGCATCAAGGCCTCGTGGGCGACCGACAGAGCTCCGCATCCGTGGCGGATCCTGAACGAACCAGCCGCAGCAAGGGCCGAGGCGACGGTCTCGCTGCCGGACCGGGAACGCCACCGCGATTGGTTGCCTCGGCTCCGCCTTCACGAGGAGGCCGAAAAGCCGCCAAAGCCGCGTCGCATGGTACGCTCACAGGGTAGTGAGCGACTGGCGCGACCGCGTTACGACAAGTCCTGACGTCTGCCACGGGCCAGCGTGCGTCCGGGGGACGCGTATTCCGGTCTCGGTCCTGCTCGACAACTTGGCCGACGGTCTTGCAGCTGAAGAGGTCCTGGCAATGACCCTCGACGATGTGCGAGCTGCAGTGGCCTACGGCGCCGAGTTGGCTCGGGAGCGAGTCTTGGATTTCCAGCGTCACGCTGCGGGATGAAGTTCAAGCTCGACGAGAGCTGCCCGGGGAGGGCGTCCAGATTCTTCGTGCTGCCGGCCACGACGCGGTCACCGTCCTCGATCAGGGGTTGGGCGACGGCCGGACCCGGAGATATTCGCAGTCGTTCGAGTCGGAGCCCGCTTTCGGCAAAGTTTGGGTGAATCCGGAAGACGACGTCTACGACTCGGAGTAGCCGATCCCATAGGGCTCAACTTTTGGTGGTTCCCTTCCGTTCACGGATCAGACGGCGACCCAGAGGCGCCCAGCTGTCGTCGTCAACTCCGAGGCATACAAACGCGAACGGCCCGACATCATTCTCGTGGCCGTCACCAGCCAAGTTCGGCCCCGGCCCACTGTCGGTGAGGCGGCTGTCGTAGAATGGCGAGCGGCCGGACTGCTGAAACCATCGGTCATCAAAACGGCCGTCACCACCATCGAGGCGCATCTGGTCGTTCGCCGGCTCGGCGTCCTCGGAGCCGACGATCGGCGGGCGCTTCACCAAGTCCTTGCCGCTATTCTCGGGTAGCACCGAAATTCATCGCTGATATCCAACCTCAGCGCCTCGAGCGGGATCCCCGGTCCCACCACCAAAGACGAACAGTCTCTTCGCGTCCGACGTTTTGCTGCCTGGAGTGGGCCAGCCTCGTCGCTCCCGTAGAGGACGCGCCCCTGCACCGTCTCCAGGAGATAAGCGAGGATCGGCGCCGCGCGCAGTCGCCCCGGCGAATGCCGCAGCGACAGCGTCGGTCATAGCGATGTCGCGCGGTCAGGATCGGGATCAGCCCTTGAATTTCCTGTACTCACCCAGCCGGTTCTCGACGCCGAGGTCGACTCACCCGCCGCAGCTCTCCCGGAGCAAGGTCTTCACGTCGCGACAGGGATCGTCCACCGGGAAGGTGTAACGGTTCACCTCCGGAGGCACGTAGGTGGTCACGACGCAAGAGCATCGGTCTGCCTCGCAGGCGATGTCGACCGTGCCGTCCGTCGATTGCGGCGCCTGACCGCGCCGCGCGCCGCATTCCGAGCTGAGCGAACACGACAAGCGGGTGGTGGGCGCCGGAGCGGGCGCGCTGGTGGAGGCCCCGGGCTTCACGACCCTGGTCCATCGGGTTGTCTCCCCCGCGTGCACGACACAGCGCCGCAAGGTGTGGGGTGGCAACTCTCCAAACCGGTGCTCCTTCTCGCCGCTCGCACCGCTGGCTCGATCGCGCGCGCGCGCGGCGGATGACCCAGTGTCGGCAGACAAAGAGCGCGGATCGGCCCGCGCGTCCTCGGCGGCCTCGCCTCGGCGGCCATCTCTCGCCGACATTGCGGTCGTCGCCGCTGGGGCGTGCGGCTGGCAGCCACCGGAGAGCCCTGAGCACCCTAGCCACCCGAGCCACCCGAGCCACCCGAGCCACCACAGCAAGCGTTCCATTCTCGAGTGGACCGTTCAAGGGCCGCGAGGCTTGGCCCGATACGCCCAGACCTGGCCCGCCACGGAGACGCTCACGGTGCTGACCACCTCCGCCTGAACGAACTTGCCGGAGGCGTCCTTCACCGCCTTGTGCGATCTGGTGCTGATTGGCAGTGTGTTGCTGGTCTGAAGGCGTTGGCGCTGAACTACTTTCCCCTGTGGCTGCACGTTCTGCTCGAAGATCTGAAACGCTCCCGCACCGAGGACGGCGGCGACGATCGCTGTGTGATGAGGTCGCTCCAACGTCACCTCCTTGGTTTCGATGTCGCCGCTCCCGTCCTTGAAGGTCATTTCCGTCACGGTCCGCGTCGTCACCACGAAATCGCGAAATTGCAGGAAGTCGCCAGCGATGACGTCCTTCAGCGCGACTGGGTCGCCCCACACATAGTCCGTATCGTCCCCTACCGGGCCGAGATCGACAGAGCTTTGGGCTCCTGCCTGCTTCAGGGCGGCTTCGGCGAAGTCCCAGCACTCCCCTCTGCCGATCTTCTTTCCCGTTTGCGCCAGCGCCCAGATGGCGACCTTCTGATGAAGCTCCAACTTGTGCGCCAACTTGGGTGTCCTCCGCCTGGTCAGCGATGCATCGGCTCTTCCGAGCTACCCGACGAAACCACGCGAGGAGCTTACGACGGGGCATCTCGATTGATCAATCACGAGGTGGTGACTCGGAAGGCCGTTGGGAGGCCCAGTGCCGAACTGGGCGAGCTGGTCCGTCGGTCGAGCTCGGTCTCGGGTAAAGCGGCGCAGGGGCACGCGCGGCGCTGCCGGCCTCGGGAGATCTCGGGACGAGATTGCCACGCCGCCGATCGGTCCAGCCCTCTGGCCGGATTCAACCAAGACGGCCTTGAAATTCAAGTCAGACGGCCGACTTCGGCCGTGCTGTTCGGAGCTTCGAACGTGGAAACCCTGGGTAAAATTTCCTTTGCTCGCACCGAAAGAGGTGATCTTCTGCCTCATTCCCTGAACGTCGTCGGTCTTTAGCTCCAGAAAGATCGACTTCGTGAAGTCTTCATCCCTCAGAGCGCTCTCAGCACCGTAAGTCGCGCCCTTGTCGACGGCCACCGCACTCCCCGTCGCGGCGCAAAACCGTGGGGGAGCCCGCCATGTGGTCGAACCGCGGCATCGGGGCACGCATCGTCGATAGGCGGCGTCACCGAGGGCGACGAGTACGGCCACCAAACGAGCGACAACAGCGCAAACGGAGAACCAACCATGGCAACGATCAGCCTCAGCAACCATTCAGCGGCTCGGGTGCGGCGTGAGGAGCGAGCTCGTCGCCCAGTTCGGGGTTGCGGTGCCTCGGGCCCTCGCCGAGGTTAACGAGGCCGCCCGTGGCGCGCTGTTCTCCCGCCAGCGCCGACACCCGTTCAGTTCGAGCATGCTGAGATCCGGCGGGTGAGGAATCGTCGCTCGGGCTCGTTGCGCGCGAGGGCGTGCGCGGCCTCGAAGTGCCGGCGCGCGGCCTCGAGGCGCCCGCAGCGGAGCTCGAGCTCGCCGAGCGCGGCCTCGTAGAACGGATAACCGCGCAGTCGGTCGCCCCCGTCGACGGCCGCGACCGCCTCCAGGCCGCGCGCCGGCCCCTCCACGTACGCGAGGGCCATCGCACGGTTGAGCGCCACGACCGGCGAGGGCCGGATCCGCAGGAGAGCGTCGTAGAGCCCGACGATTTCCGGCCACGGCGTCGCTGCGGCGCTCGGCGCCGAGACGTGCAGGCCCGCGATCGCCGCCTCGAGGTGGTACGGGGAGATCTCGGTGCCGGACGCCGAACGTTCGAGAAGGGCGAGGCCGTCGGCGATGAGGCGGGCGTCCCAGCGCGAGCGGTCTTGCTCCGGCAGGGCGGTGAGATCCCCAACGGCATCGGTGCGCGCCGACAGCCTGGCGGCGCCGAGGTACATCAAGGCCGCGAGGGCGTGCGTCGCCGAGGTCGCGGCGGGTGCATGGTCGACGAGCAGCCCCGCGAGCCGCATGGCCTCGCGACAGAGCGCGCCGCGCACGACGTCCTCGGACGCCCCGTGGTAACCCTCGCTGAAGAGGAGGTAGAGGGCGCGATGCACGGCCGCCAAGCGGGGCGCGAAGTCGGCGGCCGTCAGCTCGAAGAGACGCTGCGACCCGCCGAGCACCTTCTTCGCCCGCGTGATCCGCTTCTCCACCGCCGCCACGCTCGCAAGGTAAATGCCTGCCACCTCCACGGCGCGGAAGCCGCACACCATGTTGAGGATGAGCGCGACCTGCGCCTCCTCTTCGAGCTGGGGATGGCAGCACGAGAACATCATCCGCAGCTCGTCGTCCGCGAGCGCCGCCGGCAAGAAGAGCTCCTCGACCACCGGACGCAGCGTCCACTCGCTCTCGATGTGGCGCCCGATCTCCGGCGCGAAGCGCCGCGCCGTGCGTTCGCGCCGGAACACGTCGAGAGCGCGGTTCTTCGCCGAGGCCACCAGCAGCGCGGAGGCGTGCTCGGGGACCCCGTCGAAGCTCCAGGCTTCGAACGCCCGCGCGAGCGTCTCCTGGCAGACGTCCTCGGCCAGCGCGAGGTTTGCGACGCCGAAGACGCGCGTCAAGGCCGCGAGTAGGCGCGCGCGCTCCCTCCGGAAGAAGGCGTCGTCCACGCGACTACAGCTTCAGCACGGGCCGCACCTCGATGAGGCACCCGGCCTCCACCAGCGGGCAGGCCCGGGCGAGCGCGGAGGCCTCGTCGAAGTCCTTCGCCTCGATGACCGAGAAGCCAATGACGATGTCCTTCGTCTCCGCGTAGGGGCCGTCGGTGATGCCACCCTTCTTGACGACGCGGCCGTCCTTGCGGTCGAGCGGGTGGCCGTACGCGGCGAGGTGGCCTTTCGCCTGCAGGTCCTTGAACCACGCGAGCGTGGTGTTCATACGTGCCTGTAGCTCCTCTGGTGAAGGGATGCCGGCCTCGCGGTACAGAAATACGAACTCGCTCATCGCGCGGCTCCTTCCGTCAGCCCAATGTATTCATCGAGCCAGCCGAGCACCTTCTCCCAGATCTCGGCGTTGCCGTAGGCAGCCTCGCTCCGACCGATGAACCCTTCGTCGCGCACTGTCACCCGCGTACCCGTCGCGACGGGGTCGAAGCGGAACGTGATGGTCGTCTCGCGCTGGCCCTGGAACGGGTGCTTGTCAAAGCGCCTCGTCATCACCACCTTGCGAGGCCGGTCGAGCTCCGCGAACTCGCCGCTGCCGATGACGGTGTTGCCGTCGTTGAGCTGCACGAGCTGGCTCCAGGCCCCGCAGACGCGGCGGTCCGCCTTGAACTCGGCGGTTCGATAGAGCTCGGCGTTCTTCCACCACTTCACGACCTCGTCCGTCGTGAGGGCGTCGAACACCCGCTCGGGCGGGCCGTCGATGTCCGCGACGGCGATGATGATCCCGGCCCCGGCGTCGGCGACGGCGCGCGGCAGCTTCTTCGAGGCGGTGGGTTGTCGGAAGTCGTTCATCTTGGTGCTGGTGGTCATGTCGCTCTCCCTTGCTGCCTCTTTAACGTGGGAGCGACGACGCGCCGGACAAGTTTTTTTCTGCTGGAGAGGAGGCAGGCCATACGAAGGGGCAAGGCTGGACAGCGGGATGGCGCGTCGGTCCGCGACCGCGCATGCGCCGCTGATGCTTCCGTCGGAGAGCGGCGCGCTAGAGGGCAAACGCAGAGCCGCGGACGCTTTCCGCACGGCGCCCCTCGTGTCCTGCTGCCTCCAAGCGAGGTCAGCATCAGCCCCTTCAGCGGACCGGCTCGCTCTGAGATCGATCGTTCCAATTGGCGTCAAAGGACTTCATCGGCCTTTCTGGCGGGGGGCAGGACGACCAGGGGCGCCGTGAACTGCGTGCCCCCATGATCCGAACCTTGACGCGAATGTTGGCCTGGGGAAACAGGATGTCGTCGGCGACGGCTGCCAGCCTGCTCACCTCCCACGGATGCGTACGGCCCGTGTGATACGATGCCGGCTTTAGCACGCGTTCGGGAGACACGTCCAGCACGAGCATCGCCAAGAAGACGCGCGAGGCGGTTGCCCTGCTTGCACGCTGTACCTGCCCCTTCGGCGGCCCTGGAGCCAGATTCCCCTGTTCGCGGTTCCCTTTCCGACCACCGAAGGAGGGTCCATGATGGCTGGCATGACGATGGAGAGCTCGAACGGACGCTGGTTTCTTTTGGGTCTCGGGGCCCTCGTCGCCTCGGGCTGTGGCGGGGGCTCGGATGGTGGCGCCAACGCGACGGGTGCCGAGTCCGGGTCCGGGGGCAGGGTGGCGCCGGGCGGCGGGGCGGGTAGCGGCAGCTCGGGGGGCTCCTCAGCTGCCGGAGGCGCCGGAAACCCGGACGGCTCGTGCCGCGCAGGCGTGCCCGCGCGGGGCAGGGCGGTCGACACCTCGGCGCCGACCACCGTCGTGGGCACCGGAGCTCCGGCGAGCTGTACCTTCAGCCAGCTCCAAGCCGCCGTCGCCAAGGGCGGTATCGTCACCTTCGATTGTGGCGCGGCGCCGACGACCATCTCGGTCACCGCCACGTTGAACCTGCCCACGGACAGGAACACGGTCATCGACGGCGGAGGTAAGATCACCCTCGACGGCGGACGCGCCGTGCAGATCATGAGCTTCAACAGTGCCAACTTTCGCGCCAACGACAACGGCCTGACGTTGCAGCACATCACCCTGACAAACGCCAAGACGACGCCAACGCAGGCCATCCCGCGGGCGCCCGCGCCCTGCTCGCAGGGGTGGGACGACGGAGAGGGCGGCGCGATCTTCGTGCGGGACGGCGCCCTGACCATCATCGACGCCGTGTTCACGAACAACGACGCCGCGCCGTTGGGTCCCGACACCGGCGGCGGCGCGATCTACATTCTCGGCAGCAAGGCCGGCGCCATGATCGTGGGCAGCACCTTCAAGGGCAACACCGCCAGCAATGCGGGCGCGGTGGGGGCACTCTTCTCGGAGCTCGACATATACGACAGCCTGTTCTCGGGCAACCTGGCGCTTGGCCACGACGCCAACGGCGACGATGCCAGCATGTGCTCGGTTATCAACAACGGTCAGAACGAGACCGGCTCGGGAGGTAACGGCGGCGCGATCTACAGCGACGGGAACTCGGTCAACATCACCCTTTGCGGCGACGCGATCCTGGACAACGCGGCCGGCCCGAACGCCTTCGGCGGCGGTTTGTTCTTCACCAGCAACGACATGAAGGGCACGCTCTCCATCACGGACTCGACCATCACCGGCAACACGGGAGGGCACTGGACGAACGTCTCCTCGGGCTCCGTGGTCGACGCGGGAACGGCCGTCGGCGTGAACGCGCAGAGCATTACGGTGACGGCGTCCACGATCCAGGGCTACCGGTAGCGCCGACAGGGATTGAACACGTTGAGAAGACAACCGAAAAACCATGGTGCGGCGCCACTTTGCAAGTCCTTCCCGGCACTTACCGTCCCTGTTCCGTTCCGCCTGGTTCCGCTGAATTCCAGGCAGGGCAGTTGTCCGTGGCAATCAGTACGACAACCTGCTCGCGGCTCGACGTAGAAGAGCATGCGATACTCGTTTCTTTTGAACGTCGGGCGCACCTCGCACAACCCGCCGCCCGTCATCGCGGCGATGGAAGGGAGGGAGTTGCCTTCGCGTAGCGTGGACTTCGCGGCAAGTGTCGGAGAAGGTGAGCGCCCAGGGTCGCGGCGGATACGCCGGCCCGTGCGACGGCGCGCTTGACGATGCAGGAAACGCAAGAGCTATCCGCTTCGGCCGTGCTGTTCGGGGTTGAATTTCCCATGCCCTAAGAAGTCAACTGAGGCCGCACTTTCCAACTGGCTCGGGTCCTTGACGACGAGCTGGACATGGTACGTCCCGGACGTTTTTGGCCGTGAACGAGCAAATGTCCGGCGTTTGCGGCGAAGGGCAGGCGGAAAGGCTGGTCGTGCCGGGCTGGGTGACCGTCCACTTGAAAGTCAGGCTTTTCGCATTGTCGCCGGGGTCCGAGGACCCAGCCGCGGAGAAGGTTAGGTTGCTCAACACGGGCAGAGGGCCGGCTATTGTGCAGGGCTGATGACGGCAGTGGGTGGCTGGTCCTGCACGGTGAAGAGGCGCTTAGCCGTTGTTCTGGCGCCAGAGCGATCCGTCACCTGCACGATCACGCAGAGCGGGCCAGGAACCGTTGGCGTGTAGGAACACAGGTCATTGCGCTGGCTATAGCAGTTCTGTGACGCGGTGGTCGCTGCCGTGTTGCAGTTCTCGTTCGCATCCATGTACCAGGCGACATTGAGCGAGTCGTTGCTCTGGTCGGAGTCGTTGAGCGTAGCTGTAAAGATCACTTCGTCGCCGCGATACAGCGACTGGCCAAGCTTGTCGATTCGCACGGTCGGCGGCATGTTGATGGGACCGGTGTCGTCGATTCGCTTGGTCGGCGGGATGTTGATGGGACCGGCGTCAATGAGGCAGGTTGTCGAGCCGCCTGCCAGGATGGTCACCAAGAGGAGGCTGGTCCTGAGCGTAGGCACGATATGACGCTAGCACAGTCCAGGTCTCCGCAAGGACCAGGCCAACGTCCGTGCTGTCCGGAAACTCATCGCTGAAATGTCCAAACGTCGGAATGTCCCGTCGTCAGCGCACGCAACGAACATTGAAAGAAAGGGGCATGTCGTAGGTGGACGCGGTGCCGCCGGCGAAGCTGACGCCCCAGGCGCTGGAGGCATTTGAGGCATCTACCGTCGCGGACCAAAAGTAATTTGCGGGCGTATACGGGAAATAGGTCGCGTCGATTGACGGGCCGGGAGTTGCGACCGAATCGTCGACCAACGTTTCAAGTTCCTTGATCGCGGGGAGGCGCCAGCCGCTGCCGGGTAGGGCTTCGACGTTGCCAGAGCAATGGAGCAGGGCGCTCGCATAGGGGTACAGTGCCGTCGGAACGACCTGCTGCCAGTTCAGACCTGTCTTGCTATCGTGCACGACGCCGCTCGTGGCGGTGAACCGCCCCGCTGGCGCGCTGGCGCGCGCGGGCGCGGCCACCAGCATCGTCATCAAGGCGACGGCGCCTGCGAAACGTGAGACTGGCGGGCTCATTCAGGCTCCTTGGTTTGCGGTTCAACCGGCAAAGGAGGTTCGAAGGAAGCGCTGGGCTGACCGCGTCCACGCGCACCGCGACCCCCACCCGCGGCGCGGACGATTGGTGGTCCCTCGTAACAGGAAGGAATAGCAAATGGGCAGTGGCAACATGTACAAATCATCAAGACGTCAATAATCGAGATGTTCCGGCCTCACCGCACGCAACGAACATTGTTCGCAAGGGCCAACTTGTAGGTGTACGTGGCGCCGTCGGTGAAGTAGACGTTCCAGGCAAAGTACAGCTCGTTCCCAGCCTGGAGCGTCGAGGACCAGTAGAAGCTTGAAGCCGTGCTCGTGAACACCGGGTTTATGCTGGGAAACGACCGTCCATAGTCAACGATGGAGAGCAACTCGCTTTTCGTGGGCAGGCGCCAGTCGTGGTGTCCGCCGGTCGTCAGCATCGTCGCGCAGTAGGTGACCGCGGCGGGCTGGGTCATGGTCGTGGCCGCGGACGGCGACTGCCACATCAGGCCCGTGACGTTGTCGGTGACCGTGCCGTCTCCGTTGTCGGTGTAGGCGCTGGGGGACGTCGACGGGGGGACCGGCCATTCGGCCCAGTTGGGGTCGGCGCAGCTCGCCGGCGCGAGGCGCTCGCAGACGGTGCCATCGCCGCAGGCCGACGGGGACCCGGCCGCCTGGTATAAACAGTTTCCTTCCGCGGCGCATGTCGACAGCGTCGTGGAGGTCGCGCAGGAGGTGCCGGCGGTCTTGCACATGGGATCTGCGACACACGCGCCCGTTCCGCCGGTCCCTGCTTGACCTCCGGAGCCCACGACACCACCGGTTCCGACTTGGCCTCCAGAGCTCACGACACCACCGGTTGCCGCGGCACCGCCCGATCCGAGCGCCCCGCCGGAAGCGAATCCGCCCCCGGTGCCGCTCGCGCCGCCAAGAGATTCAGTCCCTGCGTTCCCACCTTTGCCGCCGGAACCGCCCACGTCGCTACCCGCGCCCAACCCACCAGGTCCTCCGGTCCCTCCGGGGGCGTTACTGCCCACGCGGAATGCCCACATGTTGCAACCGGGATCCAGCATTCTCGACTGCGACGCCGGCGGCGCCAGTGGGGAAGGGCCGTTCATCGGGGTCACCGTCAATGTCAGGCTGGTCCCCGGCATGTAACTAGTAAACGTCAGCAGGGCGGAGCCCGTGGTAGAGCCGGGTATGTGAGGAACCGTGCCTTCCTTGCACCCGCTCGGAACGGCATCGCCGTCAATGCACGTCGTCAGTGCCAGCGTGTCCGCGTTGGCGGCTGCGCCAGAAAAGCTCAGCGACACCAACACCGAGTTTGGGGCACACCCCTTGGTTTGCCTGCAGCCTAGACTCGTCAACAGGAGGACGCCAAACGGGGCCAAAATCGTGCAGGCGGTCGACGGGCGCATGTCAGTTGACCTTCAGAGTGCCGATCGCTGTAGGATAACTCGCGGAAGATCTGGTCAACAAGAACAAACCGGCCCCCACCGCGATCGCAGCGCCGCGGCTCGTCACGGGGAGCGTGGCTGGCGTCACCCACCGAGCCGTTGGAGTGCTCGCTCGCCAGCTGCCAGGCCTCGGCCACGAGGGGATACGACATTCGACCGATGCCCAGCTCGCCGCCCTGTTCTCACTGTCCATGCGAACGACGCGACTCGCTCTGGACCGATCTTAGGTCCCATGCGCGGCGCTTTGCGGTTGCGAGCTGATTGGACGCAGCCTCCTCGGTCCCTTCCTCGTCGACCGCCATCGCGGCCCGGTGAAGGACGTGCGACACGCATGAGAGGTACCCGGGAAGCCGTGCGATTCGAACATGGCGGCCCGTTCTCGCGGGAAGTAGACGGCTTTGGTGAGCACCAGCCGCGTGCTTCAGTCGATCGATCCCGGGGGCAGGAGCATGGGATTTTGTGTCCACCGAGGTCAGAGCGCGCCGCCCGATGGGCGGCCTACCAAGCCATCGAGACGGGTCTGCCCTCGGCGTCGAAGCTCAATATGGCCGGCATCCCGAGCAAGCCGACGCTCATGACGACGTCGTACTTCGCGGCGGCCGCGAATGGTGTCGTCGACGACGAGCTCGTGTGATGGAGGACCACGCCGGATAGCGCTCGGGGTGGGCCGCGTACGCGTTGAGGAGCGCCAGCTGACGGCGGCGCCACTTCTCCTGGGCCAGGCCGTGGTGCATGTCGTGCGGGGTCATCAGCCCGAGGCTGACGTGATGGTGCTCGCCGTTGTACCAGTTGAAAAAGTCGCGGCTGCGGCGCTCGCCGTGCTCCAAGGGGTCGAAGCGTGCTGGGAAGTCTAGCCGGTACTTGAGCGTTTTGAACTGGGCCTCGGAGATGGGGTTGTCGTCGGAGACGTGCGGGCGGGAATGGCTCTTGGTGACCCCCAGCGTGCCCAGCGTTTGCGCCAGGGTCTTCGAGGTCATCGCCGATCCACGG
>CAZIOH010000124.1:0-5892 GCA_964540815.1 uncultured Myxococcales bacterium
CGGGAGTCGGATGGTTGAGGTGGTGGGGCTGGTCCGAAATCCAGGCGGCGAGTGGGTGAAGCAGATGGCGCGCAACCTCTTGGACGCGTACGACGGATTCCTGCGTGAAAGCGTTACCTGATCCTGGACCGGGATCCTCTGTACACCACGGAGTTCCGGCAAATGCTCCGAGGGACGGGGTTAGAGCCGTTGCTACTGCCCGCCCGGAGTCCGAACTTGAACGCCTATGCCGAGAGATGTGCTCTCGATCAAAAGCGAGTGCTTGGACCGGATCGTACCGCTGGGGGAAAGACAATCTCCGGCGGGCCATCGTGGAGTACCTCGCCCACTATCACGGCGACGGAACCACCAAGGTCTTGGCAATGTGCTGCTCAGGGGATCGCCTGACCCGGCTAATGAGAACGGCCGAGTGCAACGGCGCGAGCGGCTTGGCGGCCTGCTGAATTTCTATCATCGGACCGCGGTCGATCAGATTTTGAGACAGGACGGCGGCCTGGTCGTCCTGCTGGACGGCCTTGATGTGTCGGCCCGGGCGCGCTCGAGCTGTCCTTCCATCTGGGTGAGGCTCTGGCGCAGGGATTCGGTGAATTGATCGGTCCAACGCTCTGGCCGGGTTCAATCAAAACGGCCGCAGAGCTGACGTAACGTTCTAACAGGGCGACATCAAACGGCCGACTTCCTCCGTGCTGTTCGGGCACTCGAAAGGGGAAACCCTGGGTTGAATTTCCCATTCTCCGACCTGGCGAATTGATTCGCCCTGGCGTTGCCCGCGAGGCAGTCCAGATCGCGGCTCGGAAGCGCACCGCGGCGGCTCACTTGAGCGGGCACGCGAGGCAGGGGTTGTAGATCCCCACCGAGCACGTGCCACAAATGCAGGTCGGGTCCGTGCCGCACCGGCTGTGGCACTCCTCACAGGCATCTCGCGAGTTGCAGTCTGGGCCGCAGTAAAGCGAGCCCCCGTGTCCAGGGCTCCAGGAGAACGAAGGTGGCTCGCAGTCCTCGCCTGGGTCTATCCTGCCGTTGCCGCAGGTTGGGATCTGGCAATGAGCGCTGCAAGGATTGCGAGCCAGCCCACGGAGGGTCACACTGCTCTCCCGGATCGATCCGGTGGCTTCCGCAGAGCGGGAGGATCTGGCAAGTGGCGCCACAGGTGTAGTTGTCGGGGGGGGGCGCATTGCTCGCCCGCCCCGATGACTCCGTCTCCGCAGCCAGGAAGCCGAAGGCAATTGAGGTGCAGGTGACGCCATCGGGGGGATCACACTGCTCCCCTGGGTCGATCCGGACGTTTCCGCACAGGGCTTCGGACGACCCAGGATGGCGGTGTTTCTGGACCCCACCCAGGACCCATAAATGATCCGGGCCGCTGCCGGCGATCTCTCCCGGCGAGCTGGTCCCACTGTCGATGGTCAGCTTGGACCACTTCGTCCCGTCGAAATGGGCCAGTTGGGGGTGATAGCCGAGGGCCGTCGAGGGCAGGGAAGCCCAGACATCGTTCCGGCAACTTCCCCCGAGAACTCGTCCACCGTTCATCGAGAATACCGTCGGCTCAATCAGCGACCAGTCCTTTCCGCCAAAATGGACGATTCCCCGGTCGCCGATGAGCCATACGTCCGATGCAGAGGTTCCCCAGAAGGAATAGTAGTCGGCCACGGGAATCGCGTTCGCCGGCCAGGCTTGCCACATTCGGCCGTCCCAGCGGAAGAGGGTCGGTGCCCCCGCGCGCACCCGACCAACCGCCCAGACGTCGTTGGTGGCCACCGGCCAGAGGCCATCTACCTCGATGCTTCCTATCGCTGGCGGCGGTAGGGTCCGGGCGGTCCAGGTCGAACCGTCCCAGTGTGCGATCTTGTGGGGGGAAACAAAGGCCTCAACCGCCCAAACGTCGGTCGGAGAAAGACCGATGAAGGTCACTCCAGAATACCAAGGGCCGTCAGGAAAGGTCACCGGCTGAAAGGCTACGCCGTCACCGTGCAATGGATAGGGGCCCCCGACCCAGATGTCATCCGGGCGGGAGGCCCAGATGGATGCGAGATACTGTCCGGTGTCGAGGACCATGGTCCAGGTCGAACCGTCGCCGTGAAGGATCTGGCCGCCTTGGGTGATCCACAGGTCGGAGGGTGAGAAGACGAAGATGGAGGCGGCGCCGAAGGAGCCCCGCGTCCACACGTCGTTCGGTGATGCGGGCGCGCACCAGTCGCTTCCCCCCTGTGCACCACCCCGAGCCAAGCCAGTCTCGACCGTCGCGTCGAGCACGGGTCCATCCCCGGTCGGTCCGTCGCCGGTGACCGCGTCGACCCCCGCGTCGACCCCGGTTAGCGATCCGGCGGAACCGCCGTGACCCGCGGTCGAGCCACCGACGGTGCCGCCAGTCCCGGGCGGTCCCCCCGACTCGGAGGCGCCTCCGCTCGCCGCTGCATCAACGGCGCCCACTGGCGCCCCCCGTCCCTCCTCCGCCCTGCCCCGCCACCCCATCATCCTCGAAGTCGACGCCGATCGACGCACGTCCGTTGCGATGCATGACCAGCACCACCTGCGCCACCACGCCCTTCTGGAGGACGGCCGCGACCGGGTCGGCCACCCAGAGCGGTCCCATCGAGGCGCCGCCCTCGCAGCCGCTCGAGAACGCAGCCCCCTCGAAGGTCGTCGGGCCGAGCGCCAGCCCTGCCATCTCCAAAGTCACGGCACTCCCGGACGCGACGGGAAACCAGTTTGAGACGCTGCGCGCCCCCTCGGCCACCACGGAGAGACATTGAACGTCGGCGGGCACCTCTGACAGAAGGAAGTGGGCCACCCCGACGTCGTCCCGCGCGCCATCGACGCCTCGCGGCCCCGAGCACGCCGGCAGCGAGATTCCCGCGACCGCGACCACGCCTGCAACAAATGAAGGGAAAGTCCGCTCAGGATACAGGCGCCTCAATCGAGCCTCCTTTGCACCGGACGTGGGGCCAAGCCGACGGTCGGACGTGTCTACGGCGCCGCCACATCCAGAGCGGGCGCCATCCACCCGCTGGCGGAGCAGCCGTCTGGCTCGAGGAAGAAGCCGCGCTGGCGACTCGAGCTCGTCACGGGACCGCCTTCCACGAGCCAGGCCATTTGGTGAGATCCGGCAACCGCTGCTCCTCACCGATTCGACCTTCCTCGACTTGTCCCGCGCGCACCAATTCGCGCAATTGTTGCGGCGACCCCAGCTCGCAAGACCGGTCTTTGCACGCGCGCCCGCGAGGTAACCATCATTCGATGCGTGAGCTCGTCGAGGCACCGTGCTCAGAAGAATGCGCCGGTCAAGCCCCCGGGACACCCTGGGGGACGCGAAGGGCGACGAATCATCGCCGCGGCCCTCGCGACGCGGAGCTCGCCAGATCGGTCCAACCTTGTGTCCGGATCCAGCCCAGATGGTGGCAAGGTTGGCGTACGATTCTATCTCTCGGCTATCGCCGCTTTGACGAGAATCCCGGCGTCACCCAGGCGGCCATCCTCGAAAACAAGGGGCTCGGGGTCGCCCTCGCCGCCATCCAATCCGCCCAGATCGCGCGTGACCGGAAGCGCGTCGAATCGAAGAGGCTCAGCCTGCGGACGAAGGCCAGAATCAAGGCTGCTCGAGAGGAGGCGTGAGTGGCTTCGAATACTTCCAACCAGAAGTGGTCTTGATATTGCTTTGCAACACCCCGCGGAGGGACAACGCGATGGCACATGGGACGTTGCTACGGGGTCTCGCGGTCCGACATGTGAGAGTCAGTCTGGTCGCGTGGGTGCTCGGTGGGTGTTCTTCTTCGCCCGCGAGCCCTCCGGATGTCGGACAAGCGCAAATCACCTTGGCCAGTGTGCCGGGCGACGTCGCCTGTGTGGCGATCACGGCCAGCGGGTCGCGAACGGTCGCAAAGTCCCTCGAGGCGCGTTCAGGAGAGACCGCGTCGCTCGTCATCGGCGGATTGCCGCTTGGGGCAGTCACCTTCACGGCGGTGGCGTTCGCCGAGATCTGCTCCGCGGTGCTACCGGAGCACGTCGCGACCTGGGTGAGCGACGCCCAGGTCGTGACGTTGGAGAAGGGCGTGATCGCCAGCGTCACCCTCGTGATGCACCGCAATGGACTGGCCTCCGTCTCGGTGGACTTCGCCGATGACGGCGGGGGCTCTGGAGGCCAAGTCGGGACCGGTGGTGTCGTGGGCTCGGGGGGCAGGGCGGGAACCGGCGGAACCGGCTCGGGCGGAATGGGAACGGGCGGGGTGGCGCCTGCCTGCACGGGAGCATCCACGCAGTGCTCGGGGAACGGCGTGCAGACGTGCGCCAACGGACAGTGGGGTGCGCCCGTCGCATGCGGAACACGCCAGACCTGCACCGGGCCCACCGGCTCCGCAAAGTGCTCTTGCACGCCCGACCCCGCGTGTGGAGCCGTTGGCGCCACCTGCGCCGACGTTTCGACGCTGGTCACTTGCATGATGGATGCGCAAACCTGCCTTTACCAATCGTCGTCTTCGACGTGTGCGGGGGGAATGTGCAGCGGCGCCGCCGGCGCGGCTTCGTGTTGCACGAATGCTTGCACGATGGGGGTGACCCAGTGTGCCGGCCTCAGCCTCACGACCTGTTCCGCAGCGGCCAACGGTTGCACGGCTCTCAGCACCTCGGCCTGCGGGACCGGGTTGCTCTGCGAGCGGTATTCCACGCCGGCCTGCGTCGACCCGACCTGGGCCGAATGGCCCATGCCGAACGGACCGGTGGATGTCGCGGCAGGCGCGCCGAACGCCGAGGCGTATACCGACAACGGTGACGGCACCGTCACGGACAACGTCACGGAGCTCATGTGGCAGCAGGCCGCGGCACCGGCAACGTACACCTGGGCGGCAGCGGTTGCATATTGCCCAACGTTGACCCTGGCGGGACACAAGGACTGGCGCCTCCCCTCGCGAATCGAGCTTGTGTCCATCCTGGATGTCGGAGTGTCCGGTTCAGCCATAGACCCCACCTATTTCCCAGGGACGCCGGTGACGGCATTTTGGTCTTCATCCCCGTGGGTCGGCAACGCGCCCGGAGCTTGGTTCGTCTTCTTCGGCCACGGCAACACGAGCCCCTGGCCTGTAGCCAATACCCTCGCTGTTCGTTGCGTGCGCTGAGGACGGGTCTCTTGGTGGCGTACCTCTTCGAACGTCCTTCCGCCGCGAAAGTGAAAAGGAGCAGTGAATGAATGCCTCGATTCGTTTCCTTGGTTCCGTGATCATCTGCGCGCTGGCCTTGACGACGGCCTTGACGACGTCTGCCGATGCCACGGTGCCTGCCGGCCGGTACACAATCTCCGCCGGATCGGTCACTGACACCAAGACCAAGCTGGTCTGGCAACAGACGCCCGCGCCGACGTTGTACATTTGGTCCGACGCCAAGACCTACTGCGCCGGTGTCGGTGCCAGTCTGGGAGGGATGGGCTGGCGCCTTCCGACCCTAAAGGAACTCCAGACCATCGTCGACGATTCCCGCGGTAGCCCGTCGATAGACCCAACAGCTTTTCCCTCAATGTCGTCGATGGGTTTTTGGTCTTCGTCCCCGTTGGTCGGCTCCTCGTCCCTCGCTTGGCTCGTCTCCTTCGACTCCGGCGCGACGGCCAGCATAGACATCACCTCTACCGTGGCTGTCCGTTGCGTGCGCTGAGGACATTTTCTGCTCGCGTTCGTGTCGAAAGTCGCGCTGACGGTTGTGCCGACTAGTACCTCGCCACGGAGGTAGCGATCGATTGAAGCTGAGGAAGATCCGCGGGTTGGACCATCAGCTTGATGGAGCGAGGCTGGCGGGGAACGCGACGGATCAGCCCGCGCCGTTCCAGGCTCACGATCATATCGTGCACGGCCGGCTGGGTGACTCCGAAGAATCGTCGGAAGTCTGCCTCGGCAGGCGGTTGTCTGTTGA
>CAZIOH010000124.1:5992-15204 GCA_964540815.1 uncultured Myxococcales bacterium
TGGGTGACTCCGAAGAATCGTCGGAAGTCTGCCTCGGCAGGCGGTTGTCTGTTGAGCAGGGTGTATGTGTGAATGAACGCCAAGTACTGACCCTGCTTTTCTGTAAACGGCGGCGGAGATTTGCTGGACATGGGATCGAGAATCTGATCAAAGATATCCATGAATATACGCTTATCGCGTGACGCCGACCGAGGATGATCGCGGGCAACTTCAGAATCTGGTGAGCGGCGGCAAGGGGGCGATTCGCAGAATCAAGCGAGCCCAGATTTTGCTCGCCGCAGATGCGAGATCCCCGGACCAGGCGATCGCCATCAACATCGGGGTTGGCACCTCCACGGTGTACAGAACCAAGCAACGTTTTGGCGAGGAAAGCTTGGAACAAGCCCTGAGTGAGTCCCCGCGCCCGGGTGTGCCCCGAACGGTAGCCCGCGGATCCTCAAGGACCTCAAGGCCGACGAGGAGCACGTCAGCCGCAAGCGGGTGATTCGGTTGATGCAGGAGCAGGGCCTCGTGGCCCGCGTGCGCCGACGGTACAAGTGCACGACGATGACTGACCACGGCCAGCCAATTGCGCCCAACCTTCTGGCGCGCCGTTTCGAGGCCGAGAGTCCCAATCGACGCTGGGTCGGCGACACCACCGAGCTGCGGGTCGGCGAGACCGGCCGCGTCTTCCTGGCGGCCATCGTCGACCTGTACTCGCGTTTCGTCGTCGGGTGGGCGCTCTCCGCGGTCAACGATCGGCAACTCGTGATTCGGGCGCTCGAGATGGCGCTGCGGCGGCGTTGCCCGGAGGCCGGCCCGATGCATCACTCCGATCAAGGCAGTCCCTACGCGAGCGAGGACTACCAGGTCGCGCCGAGGTCCAGCGCCATCTTCGCCGCGAGGTCGACTGTGGGCGCGCCGTGCTTCTTGGCCAGAGAAAGCACGCCTAGGATCCTTCGGATGCCCGTCTCGCCCTCGTGGCGGTGGATGTGCTCGCACACGGCGCCGACGTGCTGGCCAGCGCCGCGGGCACGACGGAGCAGTCCCTCGGTCGTCGTCGGCGTACGCGAGGGCCGATCCTGGTAATACCGAAACGGCTCGACGGGCAGCGGCTGCAGGTGCGGCTTCTCCTCCGCAAACATTACGGCGACCTGCCGCTTCGTCGTGCCGTGGATCCGCGTGTACGCCCAGTGGGCTTCCCAGCGATCGAGATAGACATGCGCAGCTTCGATGCTCTCGAAGCGCATTCCGGACAGGTGCGTGCGCCGCGCGTGGCCCACTCCGGACTCGACCTTGCCTTTGCAGTCGGGGTCGCGCACGCGACAGGGCAACGGCGCCGTAGTGGGCGAGCACATCGCGGTACAAAGGATTGAGCTCCGGGTCGTAGATGTCGGGCGTGATGACGCCCTCGCGCATAATGTCGAGCACGATGACGCGCGGGAGGCCGCCGAGCTGGCGGAACGCGCGCTCGTGCAGCTCAGCCCACACGCGCGATGACGACTTCAAAGCCAGCAGGCGCACCGACTTCCGGCTGCACCCGAGCGTCAACACGAACAGCCTCACGTGCTTGTACTTGCCGCTCTCGCCACGTAGATCGAACCGGTCCAGGGGCCCGTGGTGTGAAACTGCACCCCACGTTGACCACACTCTGGGCGGGGACGGGGCAGCTGGACGGGAATGGTGTTCCAGGCCCCTAAGGCGAAGTCGACCGCAGCGGTGTAGGCCCCCGTAAAAAGGTATGGGAATGGGACGGAATTCGCTCCCCGTTGCAAGTAGGGCATTACCCAGTCGACGTTGGCGCCGATGGGCAAGAACAAGTGAAAAGTGACGACCGTGCCGCCCTGATCGAGGGGGGCGGCGTCAGCGTCAGCAACCCGAAGGTCTCGTTACCGGTCGTTGTAAACGCTCCTTCGAGCGAGGAGACCCCCGCGAACTTGATCGTGGTGCTCCGACCTATGTTCGTGAAGACTCCGATTCCGATGGCCATGGCCCCAATCCTCCGTGGAAGCCTCGAAGTTGTATTGAGCCGAATCCACGGTCATGCCGCCCGCTTCCGCCGAGTTGCCGCAGTTGGCGGTCATGCCACCCGTACCAGGTCCCGCGCCATCGGCGCGCCCCCTGTGATGATGACCGGTGCGCCAGCCGAGCCGATATTCGTGCCACCCCCGGCACGCCCGGCGATGCCGCCGCCAGTCGCAATAGCCCCACCGGTGGCCATCTTCCCTCCGGTTCCGATCTCAGCGGCGTCGGCTGCACCGCCGATGCCTCCGTTTCCAACGGCTTGCATACCCCCTGTCGAGATTCGGCCGCTTTCCCCAGCGTTTTGAGGCTGGCCGCCGTTGCCTCCCGTTGCCCCAGGGAAATTCGTGGAGCACTGCTTGCGAGGACGCTTTCACCAGGGCATCGATGGTCAACTCGTCAAGACCCGGGCTGGGTTCGCGAACGACAATGGAACAGGGGGCCCGATCGTTTGCCGCTCGAGACTCGGCATTCTCTTGAACTACTACCACCGCGAGGCAGCGTGAAGGGCGGCGATGGTTTTCGGGACACTACGGGGAGTCATCCGTTACTCTGGCGGAGGAGGAAAGACCGTACCCCCAACCCCTCGCCTCGCCGGTTTCGCTGGTCAAGGGTCGCTCGGACGGGAGCTGTCGCTCCAACCTTCTCGGACGGCGCCGACGCGCCAAGAACGGCGGTCCACCGGTCCGCCGGTCGCCACCCGCGGTGGCGGAATGAAATCGTGAGCAAGCCCTTACAAGTCGTGCGAGGGCCGTGCGAGCCGCGTTCACGATGCTGCCTGGCGAGGCAGCGAGGCAGAGGAGCGGGTCGGGGGGGCCAGCCCCTATCCGTCATTGACGTACGTATGGCAATGACGAGTTCGCACGTGCCTTCGGTGTCGCTCTCGGTACACTGCAGGGTTGGGAACAGAAGCGGCGCAGGCCGGGGGACCTGCGCGTGCGCTTCTCACGCTCATCGATCACGACCCTGTTGGGTGGTCAACACGGGCCGATGCGGAAGCGGGGCCCAATCTCACCTTCCACGAGACGCGCGCGACGTCGCCCGCGCGCTCGACCTCGGCTCGGTGGTGGCCACCGGGTAGCCGGCGTTGCCCATCAGGCGCTCGAGGCGGCGGCCGTCCTCGCGGAGAAGGCCGGGGATGTAGACCTCTCCCGGCCGCATCGACATGCTGTTGACGAGGAAGGTCGCCTCTTAGGGCGGGGCGGCGCCACCGCTGCTGCGGCCGCGCTACCGGCGGACGCCTCGGCGGCGACGGCCGAGGTCTCGGACGCCACGCGCACCCGCGGCCTCTCTTCGATGGTGAAGCGGACGTAGAGGCTGCCTGAGCCGCGGTCCATCGTCCCGGCGTTCGCGGCGTTGGCGCCCACGAGGCCGAAGGTCTTGCGCGAGGTCGCGACCTCGCCACGCACCTTCACGTCGGCGAAGGCACGCCCCCGATAGAATCCCACCAGGCGCTCCCCGTCGAGCTCGACCTGGCGGGCCGTGACATAGCCGCCTCCGTTTCCGAAACCGATGTAGCCGAGGAAGGAGAAGGTCTTGACCGTCACCGGTTCCGCGAGGGTGTCGGCGTCGAATGCCTGGTTCCCGGCGAAGATCCGCTTGTGCTCGGCCACCTGCAGGCTGACAGCCACGTTCTTGTTGGTGCGGTCGAGGTGTGCTCCTGGTCGTACCTGCTCCCCGCGCGTGAGGTGGTGCCGGAAGGTCCTCCCCTGATTCCGCTCCGGTCAGGCTCTCGCCGCCGAGGAGGTCGACGAGCGACGGGCCCCGGCGCGTCACGGTTTGTTGAAGGCGAGGCAGAAGCGATCGCTGGTGCCACGCCGCGGGCCGGCCACCGAAGGCGACGAGTTCCAGTCGCGCGCATCGGCGGGGTTGCGGAGGAAACTCCCCTCCTCGCCCAGCGTGAAGGCGGCCGCCACCACTTCGTTGCGAACCACCTTTTCGTCGATGCGGTGAAGGGTCTCCGCCGACTCGACGCCGGTGCCCGCCTTGGCGGAGGAGTCGCACACTACGTACCTGCCGCAGCTCTTCAGGGACGCGAACACCGCGGTGTTCATGCGCGTCCGATCCACGTGGCTCCAGACCGCGTCATGGTAGATGATGTTGCTGACGACGAGGTCGAGTTCGCGGACCGCTGGACCGAATGGGTCGTCGAGCTCGCGATCGAGCCGCATGACGTTCTGGTTGACGGGGAGCTCGAGGCGGGCGGTCCAGGGTCGCTCCGCGAACCTGGCGAGGATGGCCGGCGTGTTCTGGCCATAGACGACGCCGGTCGGGCCGACGGCGCGCGCCAGGAGTTCCGTGGTGTAGCCGCCGCCGGCGAAGAACTCCGCCACCCGCATCCCCGGCCTCACCGCAAGGAAGCGGAGGAACTGAGCGGGCTTCCGCCCGGCATCGAGCTTGCGGTCGTCCTCGCTGCGATCCGGCGCGGCGACGATCTCCTCCGCGGAAGGTGCGCTGGCCGGCGTGGCGGGGGCGGCAGCAGAGGGCGCCGCCCCGGGGTGGGAGCAGCTGCCGGCGCTCGCCAGGCAGGCCAGGGCCAGCCAGGACGGCCATGACATCATGGACACTGGGGACCGCGGCGGTCGTTCCCGGGGCATGGGCTCTCGAGGGATACGAGTTCCCGTCTCCTTTGTCAGAAGCATCCACGAAGGGTCGCAGGCCTGGATGGGGTGACAGCTCGCGATACACGATGATGCCTCCTCTGGCGGCGGCAAAGGATCTAGCACCTTGGCCCCCGCTGCGAGCGTCGTCGGTGAAGGGCGGGACCCGAGCATGCGCGGTAGTCGACGTCGAACAGGGCTCTTCCCACAGTGAGTGAGGACGGCCGTCACCGCGCCGCCTTAGGTCGATTCTATCGAACGCCGAGCGGCCTGGCTGGCCTGTCGGCCGCCCGCGTCAGACTGCATCGCTGCGGGATGAGGAGCGCCCCGGCCGAATCCGAAGCCGACCGAGTGGGGTGAAGAGGCCTGCCGCCACCACGGCCGCGAGCGCCCAGGCAAGACCCGCGAGGGTGCGCGCCGCTCCGAAGGTTGCGGCCAATCTGGTCACGATCGGCGCGCCCGCGCTAGCGGCGGCGAAGGTGATGGTCATGCTGGCGGCCGTGACCCGGCCGAGGAGGGGGTCGGGCGTCAGGGCTTGCCGCAAGGACTGATAGGGCACGGCCCGAACTGTGAGCCCCATAGCCCACAGGCCCGCCCCGAACGCGGTGGTCCCCACGCCGCGAACATTGGCCGCCACCAGCAGCCCGAGGGCCTGAATGCCCGTGCCGAGCAACACGCCGCTTCCGCCGCCATAGGCGCCACTTCCGTTGCCGTCCGCGCCATCGTCCGGGCGCGCCCTCAGGAGCCTGGGTGCTCCGACTGCTCCCACCACCGCACCGATCGCGGCCGCCCCTAGACACGCACCGACGGCTCGACTCGACTGTCCGAGCTCCTGGCGCAGACGAAAGACGAACAGATCAATCACCGCCGCGCTGAGCCCGGCACTCCCCAGAAAAGAGACCACCGCGACGAGCGCCAGTGCCATCCGCAAGACGCGCTGCCCGAGCAGAAAGCGCACCCCCGCCAACAACGCGCCTGGGCCCAGCCCCGCCTGCCCATTCTCCGCTTCCCCGCCGGCATCGCGGCCTTCGAGCTCGCCTCCGCCTTCGCGGCGAAAGCGCACGAGTGACAGGGTCAGCGCCGAGATCCCGAACGACGCCGCATCGAACACCAGCGTCGTTGCCACCCCGAGGCGCGTCGCGAGCGCCCCAGCCGCGAGCGGCCCAAGCACGTACACCAGCGCCTGGCTGGCCTGGAGCGACCCGTTGGCCCGGCCGAGCTCGTCGAGTTCGACCACGTTGGGGATGGCGGCGACGTATCCCACCCAGAACAGATTCCCGAAGACGCCACCGAGCGCGGACACGACGTAAACCAGCCAGAGGCTGCGGTGCCCGAGCCACCACGCCACCGGCAGCGTCAGGTAGAGGGCCAGCCGCAGCAGATCGCACGCGATCATCAGCCGCCGTCGGTGGACGCGGTCCATCACGATCCCCGAGACCATCCCGGTCGCGACCTGGGCTACGCCCGCCGTGGCCGTCACGAGGCCCATCTGCTGGACTGAGCCAGTGACCTCCAGCACCAGGAGCGGCATGGCGACGAACGCAAACGCATCCCCGAAGGCCGAGATGGTCTGCCCCGCCCAGAACAGGCGGAAGTCGCGGTTCCGTCCCAGCGGCGCCGACGAGGGCATTCGGGCACGCGTGCTCATCCCGCAAATATATGACGCACGGGCGTTCCGCGGGTGCCCTCGTGCCGCGCGCCATGGTGCTCGCCAGCAGCCTGTAGGCCGGCCGCGGAAGTGCGGCGCGAAGCCCGCGAGGCGAAGCTCCGCGGTCAGCCACCTGTGTAAAGCTTGACATATTGGTTCTGCTCGTTACATTTGCAATGTGCTCCGCTCCCCGTATTCCACGACGACGGCCTGCTTCCCGCGGGGGACTACGAGCTCACGCTCGACGAGCTTCGCGCGTCGGCGCTGGTCTCCGGAAACGGGGTGCGATCGAGCACTTTGGACGCCCGATGGCGAGCTCACCTGGTCGAGAGTCTCGCGACGATCGTGCGGCAGCTCTGGCAGGTCGGCGTTCGCGACATCTTCGCCGACGGCTCGTTCGTCGAGGACAAAGATCATCCGAACGACATTGATGGCTACTACGTCTGCGACCTGAAGACATTTGCGAGCGGCGAGCTGCAGCGCCAGCTCAACCTGCTCGATCCCCACAAGGTCTGGACGTGGGATCCCACCGAACGGCGCGCATTCCGCGGGTACCCGAAGAAGCAGTTGCCGATGTGGCATCAGTATCGCGTCGAGCTCTACCCGCACTATGGTCAGTTCTTTGGGATCCGAGATTCGTTCGGTAACGAGCTCGAGTTTCCCGGCATTTCGCCTCTCCCGTAGGGACGGCAAGCCGAGGGGCATCATCAAGATTGGAGGAGCGCCATGATCCGCAACGAGTCTGAATACAAGGAGGCGGTGCAGCGCCTGGCGGACGAGCGAAAGCGTCTGTCCGACCACCGGGCGGCGCTCGCCAAGACGGGGCTGACCAAGACCGAGCTCAAGCGGGCGATGGACCCGCTCCGCTCCTTTCATCTTCAGCTCGAGGAGGAGGTGGAGGCCTACGATCGCCTGAAGCGCGGCGATCTCGGCGAGCTCGAGAACCTTCACGGACTCGGGCGCACGCTGGTCGCGCTTCGCATCGCCCTTGGCCTTACCCAGAGGCAGCTCGCCGAGCGTCTCGACGTGAACGAATCGCAGGTGTCGCGCGACGAGCGCAACGAGTACCACGGCGTCACCGTCGACCGTGCAAGTCGGATCCTCGACGCCCTGGGGGTGAGTCTGAAGAGCGCGTTCGAGGGGCCCGTACTCGAAAAGTCGACGGCGATCGCAAACGACGATCCTTAGCTCGGTCGTTCGCGGGGCGCCGCGCTGCTCCGAGTTCAGCTACCCGGAGCTCGAGGACTTCGGCACCGACGTCCTTTGACGGCTTCTCCTGCAGGGCGCGAAGCGCGTCGGTCCGTGGTAGGCGGGCAACAGCAACGGCGTTAATCCCGCCCCTCGGAGCATTTGCCGGAACTCCTTCGGGTACGGAGCGGAGTCCGAACTTGAACGCCTATGCCGAGAGATTTGTGCTCTCGATCAAAAGCGAATGCTTGGACCGAATCGTACCGCTGGGGGAAAGACATCTCCGGCGGGCCATCGTGGAGTACCTCGCCCACTACCACGGCGAACGGAACCACCAAGGTCTTGGCAATGTGCTGCTCAGGGGATCGCCTGACTCGGCGAATGAGAACGGCCGAGCGCAACGGCGCGAGCGGCTCGGCGGCCTTCTGAATTTCTATAATCGGAACCGCGGCCTGATCGGGGCTCGATCAGATTTTGGACACGACGGGGACCTGGGCTGGGCGCTCTGGATGGTGGCGAGGGCGACGCCGAGCCGCTTGTTTTCGACGATGGCCCCCTGGGTGACGTTGGGATTCTCGTCGAAGCGGCGATAGGGGAGCGCGCCGCCGGCCCCAGCGTGAATCTCCACGCGTCCGTCTTCCCATTCGTGAACCCGCCCAGTACCAACTTGGGCCGGGCGCTGTTACGGTGCCGCATGTCGTTTCGATTCACTGCGGGGGTGCGCGACGCGGGCTCCCGCGCGCGGCGAGGCACGCTCGAGACAGCGCGCGGCACCATCGCCACCCCGGTGTTCATGCCCGTGGGCACGCGCGCCACCGTCACCGGCGTCGAGCCTTCGGTCCTGACCGAGCTCGGCGCCTCCATCGTGCTCGCCAATACCTATCATCTCCTGCTGCGGCCCGGACCCGAGCTGTTTCGCCGGGTGGGAGGCATCCACGCCTTCATGCGCTGGCCGGGCCCGGTGCTGACGGATTCCGGGGGATACCAGATCTTCTCGTTGCCGGCGGCGCGCACCATCACCGAGGAGGGGGCGCGCTTCGCGAGCTACATCGATGGACGCATGTACATGCTGTCGCCCGAGGGCTCCATCGACATGCAGACGGCCATCGGCTCGGACATCATGATGGTGCTCGACGAGTGCATCAACGCGACCTCGGACGAGGGCGCGGTGCGGGCGGCCATGGAGCGCACCCACCGTTGGGCGCTGCGCAGCCTGGCGGCGCGCACAAACCCGGCCCAGGCGCTCTTCGCCATCGTCCAGGGCGGCCTGGTGCCGGCGCTGCGGCGGCAGTCGGCGGCCTTCCTGACCGACCACGCCTTCGATGGGTTCGCCATCGGCGGCCTGGCGGTGGGCGACAGCCGATTGCAGCGCGAGGAGGTCACCGGCTTCGCGGCGGAGCTCCTACCGCCCGAGCGGCCGCGCTACCTGATGGGGGTAGGCACGCCGCCGGATCTCCTCTACGCCATCGGCTGCGGCGTGGACATGTTCGATTGCGTCATCCCCACGCAGCTCGCCTGGCAAGGGACCGCCTTCACCTCGACCGGGAGGGTGAAGGTGAGCCGCGGCGAGTACCGCGACGTCGACGACTCCCTCGACCCCGCGTGCGCCTGCTCGACGTGCCGCGAATACAGCCGGGCCTATCTTTACCACCTCATGAAGTGCAGCGAGCCGCTCGGGCCGCGGCTCCTCACCATCCACAACCTGCACTACTACCTCGGCTTGATGGCGCAGGCGCGCGCCGCCATCGACCGAGGCGACTACGCCGCCTTTGCTC
>CAZIOH010000125.1:0-14871 GCA_964540815.1 uncultured Myxococcales bacterium
TGATCGAGCTCAGCCCGTTGATCGAGCTCAGCCCGTTGATCGAGCTCAGCCCGTTTTCCGACGCGGTCGCGGCGGCCTGGCTCTCGTGAGTGTATTCGTCCGATGCCATCGAGCCGGTGCAGCCCGAGGCGAGGGTTCCAAAGAGGCCAGCGAGGCCGAGGGCGGTCGCGCTGATGGGGGTGGCAACGTGGCGACGGGCGGAACGAGACGCACGGCGGGACCGTGAGGTGAGAGGCATGTGGTGAACTCCTTGCGGTCCCCCACTGCAGTTACTGTGCCTGATCTGTTGGTATTATTACTTACGTAAACTTGCCAAGTTGTTCGGCTCGACCGGACCCGGTGTTCCGGAGCCGTCGCAACAACCGTTGCGTGCCGGACAACACCCCCCGCGCCGGCCGACCGAGCCGAGCCGAGAACCAGGAGCCTGCCGTCAGGCCTTCATCGCCGGGGCGTCCGGGCGGCTCATGACATCGGAGCCGAGGAAACGCTCGCGGACATAGCGGACCGTGTCGAACAGGGTCGTGCTCGGCTCGCGCGTCGCGAAGCCGAGCTCGGCGGCGGCCTTGCGGCTCTCGAAGTACCAGTGGTAGCTGGCCATGTCGACCGCAACCGCCTCGACCGGCGGCGTCCGCCCGAGCTGGCGGTAGAGGGCACCTTGAGCCCGCGCCGCGAGCCAGGGGAGCTTCCCTCGACCCCGGATGAGGGGACCTGGAACCTTGGTCATGCGCTCCAGCCGGCCGAAGAGCTCGGCGAAGGTCCAGTTCACCGCGCCGAGGAGGTACCGCTCTCCATGACGCCCGCGCTCCATGGCCTCCGGCAGCACCCGCGCCACGTCCCGCACGTCCACGAAGCTCAACCCCCCGGAAGGGCAGAGGGCGATCTCCCGCCCCAGGTACTGAAGGACGAGGCGGGTCGAGCTCAACCGATCGTCCCCCGGCCCGAGCAGCAGGCTCGGGTTGACCGTCACCAGCTCCACGCGCCCCCCACACACCCGGCGCGCCACCGCCTCCTGGTAGAGCTTGCTCGCGTAGTACGGCCACTGCCCGATGATCTCCACCGGCGCCGGTGAATCCTCGTCGAGCTCGGCGTCGGCGCGTCGGGACACCGCGACGGTCCCACTGGTCGAGGCCATCACGATCCGCTCGACGCCTGCCTCGATGGCGGCCTCGCACAGGAGGCGGGTCCCATCGACGTGGACCGCGTACATGCGGTGGGCATCCTCCGCCTTGTGCGACACGAAGCCAGCCAGGTGGTACACGTGGGAGACACCGGCCAGGGCCCGCTTGAGATCCGCGCGCGAGGTGACGGATCCCCGCATGATCTCCACCTCGACCGCGCCCGCCCCGTCGCCGACTCCCACCCCCACTCCGAGGCGGCCCTGGGTGCCGGACCGTGCCGGCGCCGGACCCGACTGCAACGTGCGCAGGGGGCCGACGCCACGCCGCTGGAGCTCATCGACGAGATGCGCCCCGAGGAATCCCGTCGCCCCGGTGACGAGGGTTCGCGCGTCCCGTCTTCCAACCGTCCCGAGCGCGGATGCGCCCTCGGACGCCGCACCGGACTTCGGTCTGGCTCTGGTCATGGTGCCTTCGTCCGTCACGTCAGGGCCTCGGTCATGGCAGGGACCGCAGGGAGCGCGCCCGTCGGGCCACCGCCGTCGACTTGTCGCGCGTGCCGTGTGTCCCTCCCTTGGTCATCCCCGCGCTGGTCCCGCTGCTCCCGGCGCCGAGCAAGCCCGGCGCGCCCGACCTCGGGGTGAAGGTTCGACCGTCCCAGCTCGCCCGCCAGGCCCGCAGATCCAGGCGACTCGGGACACCGTCCCGCAGGTTCTCGACGATCCTCTGCGTCAGGGCCGCGATCAACCGCCACCCCTCCTGCGATGACAGCCCATCGGTCAGCGCCCGCAGATCGTCGATCGACAGGAACGGCCCGAACGCCACGCCCACCTGCCGTCCGCGCGGGACGGCCGCCCCCTTGGGGAGCGCCTCGTAGGTCCCGGCGATGTAGGCGGGCAGGATGCCGACCCCCGATCGCACGGCCAGGTACCCGAGGCTCGGCAGGAACTCCGCCAGCGTCCCGGTCAGGGAGCGCGTCCCCTCCGGGAACACAACCATGCTCCGCCCCTGGCGCAGCACCGACTCGGCCGTGTCCATCGACTTGCGGATCGATCCCGAGCGCTCCATCGGTACGAGGTTTGTGAAGTTCTTGAAGTAGGCGCGCCGGTACTTGTTGCGAAAGAAGTAGTCCGCCGCCGCCAGCGAGGTGATGCCTTCTCCCGCCTCTCCGAGCGCCACCTTCACGAGCCCCATGTCCAGGTGGGAGCAGTGGTTGGCCGCGACGATGAAGTTGGTGTGCAGGGGGATGTGTTGACGCCCGGAGATCTCGCTCTGCAGGATCCGGCCGTAAAACAGCCGCTGTCCGAGCCCGAGCGCCCGCTTGCCGGCGTTCGCGACCGGCCCGGGCACGTACACGTCGGCCCCTTCCGCGCCATCCGCTCCTGCGCCCCTCCCCCCTCTGACCCCGCCGCCGGCCTCCGATCGCCGCGCCCCCGTCCGCTCGTCGCGCGCCCCGGCGCCCGGGACCCCCACCGCGCCGCCGACGACGCCGCCGCTCGCGCGGCCCGCCGCCCGCCCGCGCAAGAGCTGGTGCAGCTCGTGGACGTCGGTGGCGGCGGTGAAGTCGGTGGACTCGGGGATCGACAGCCCCGTCGCCTCCAGCGCCACGCCGAGCTCGGCGTACATCAGGCTGTCGAACCCCAGCTGGTCGAGCCGGCTGCGCGCCTGGATCTCGCCGCGTGGGCGCCCGCTGACCTGCGTCACGATGTCGAGCAGCCAACCGATCCCCACCTCCTCGCCGGCTGCGCCCGTCCGCACCGACAGCAGATCGGCGTCCCCCCGCCGACGCATCAGCTCCGACACGATCTCGCGCCGCTTGACGCTGCGCTTGGCGGACTTCGGCAGCTCGCCGTCCCACAGGTGGGTGGCCTTGATGCGCTTCCAGAAGGGCAACCCGGCCGACACCTGGCGGAAGTGCTCGTCGATCTTGAGCAGGACCGCCTCTCGCGCGAGCGGAGTCGCGCCTGAAGGCGAACCCGAAGGCGAGGGGTTGTACTCGAGGTTGGGGACCACCACGCCGACCACGTGCTCGCCGCCGGCCTCGGGCAGACCGACCACCGACAGCTCCTTGACCCAGGGGGATCCGCCATAGAGCTCCTCGATCTCGTCCGGGTACACGTTCTTCCCGTTCGAGTCGACGATCAGGTCCTTCGATCGCCCCACGAGGTAGAGGTTCCCGTCGGCGTCGAATCGCCCGAGATCGCCGGTGTGGAACCACCCGTCGCGAATGGCGGCGCCGGTGGCCGCCTCGTCGCGCCAGTACCCGGCCATCACGTTGCGGCCCCGCGCGACCACCTCGCCGAGCCCGGTCCCGTCGGGCTCGTGGATCTTGACCTCCACCCCGGGCAGCGGCTGCCCCACCGACCCCGGCAGGGCCTTCTGCTTGGGTGAGGTGACGGTGAGGACCGGGGCGGTCTCGGTGAGGCCGTACCCCTCGAAGAAGTCGAAGCCCATCCCGACGAAGGTCTTGAGCACGTCCTGCGGCAGCGCCGAGCCGCCGCTGATGAGGTAGCGAATGCGCCCCCCGAACCCCTCGTGCACGGGCAGGAAGAACAGCATGCCGAGGTCGAGCCCGGTCCGCGAGCGGAGCTCGTAGTTGGCGGTCATCAGGCCCTTCATCGCGGTCTCGAGCAGCGGCGAGCGCTCCGAGAACCGTTGCAGCACCCGTCGCCGCATCAGATCCCACAGCGCCGGGACACCGACGATGGAGGTGACGTGCCCCTTCTTGAGCGCGTTGGCGATGGCCTCGCCGTTCAGCTCGACGAGGTAGGTGATCTGGGCCCCGCGGGCGAGCGGCATCAGGAGGCCGGTCGAGAACTCGAACGCGTGGTGCAGCGGCAGCACCGACAGCATGCCATCGGTGACCCCGAACTCGAACACCTTGGACAGCTCCGCCACCATGAAGGCCAGGTTGCGGTGGGTCAGCATCACCCCCTTGGGCTTGCCGGTGGTGCCCGAGGTGAAGATCAGCGACGCCACCGTGTCCGGGTTGACCTTGCCGAGCAGGCACGCCGCCCGCTGCCGCTCGAGGGCCTCGTCGGGGATCTCGAACACCTGGGTGAAGGGCCACACGCCGACGGGCGGATGCGCGCCCGTCTCGGCCCCCGTCGCGGCCTCCTCGCCCGGGGACGGCGTGGCCAGGCTGGCCGGCACAGGCCCCGGCGCGACCTCGCCGAGCGCCGCCGCCAGCCCCGGACGCTTGTCGAGCAGGTCATCGCCGATGATGATCCCCCGCGCCCCCGAGGCCCGCGCGATGTTGACCAGCTCGGGCAGGGTGGATTCGTTGGCCACCGGGACCACCGTGGCGCCGAGCTTCAGGATCCCGAAGTAGGCCATGCTCCACTCGGGCCCGTTCTTCGCGAAGAGCATCACCCGGTCTCCGCCCTTCACCCCCTGCCCGACCAGGAAGGCCCCGGCCCGGGTGGCCAGCTCCTGCAGATCGGCGTAAGTGTAGATCTCCTCGCGCCGACCGCGCTCGATGCGCAAGGCCGGGCGGGCGCGGTGCAGCTTGGTGGTGGTGTCGAAGAGCTCGAGCAGATCGTGGTAGCTGTAGACCTGCTTGGGCTTCGGCGCGTAGGTCGAGTCGAGCTCGGGCAACACCCACTTCTCGAGGCCCGGGAAGTGGATGTTCATCCAGTAGTCGTACCAGTCGAGATCCTCGGGCCCCCAGGTGAGCAGCGCGCGGTCGGCGGCCGGCATCCGATCCCGCAAGGCCCGGATGTGATCCGCCCGCAGGACGTATTCGTTCTCGAGGATGAACGGGCGGAACATCTCGATGTTCTCGCGCGCCTCGTCGGTGACCCGCACCACCTCGCGGAGGCCCTTGATGCCCCGGTCCAGCCACTCGGTCAGCCGCCCGGCGCCCCAGGCTGGCCGCACCCCGGTGAGCGCCTCCGACGATCTGCGCGCCAGCCGGTTCACGAGCGGCAGCGACCCGCGCTCGTAGGCCTCGGGGGTCACCGGCCGGAACTCCATGCGCGCGGCCAGCGCGTTCACGAACCGGTTGCCGGTCTCCTTGCTCTGGAAGCGCTTGCGCTTGTAGAGCCCGGTCAGGGTCACGATGCGCGCTATCCGCCCCGGGTTGAGGTCGCCGCTCGACAGCTGGTGCACGAGCGGCGGCTGCTCGACCAGCAGGTCGGCCGCCACCATCAGCATGCCTGCGCAGATGTGGTCGACCGGGACGATGTCGAGGATCAGCTTGTCCGACACCGGCAGCACGTTCTGCCCCTTCAGCGCCAGGTACACCAGCGGTGCCGAGGTGGTGAAGCCCTCGTTCCATCCGCGGAAGGGGAAGGCCACCGCGCTCTCGACGATGGCCGGCCGCACGATCGACCGGAAGATCCCGGTCTCGCGCGCCACCAGCTGGTCGCCCATGCTCTTGGTGTAGGTGTAGATGTTCGGCCAGCCCCAGGCACGGGCGCGCTCGATCCCGCGGCGGGTGGCCTCCGAGCGAATCCACTCCTTGCGCTCGCGCGCCACCGCCAGCCGCAGCACCCCCTCGTCGTCGGGGTCGCGGCTCTCGTCGCGCAGCCGCTGGCGGGCCTTCTGACGCAGCCGCGCCAGCACCTGGGCATCGTCCGCCTCGGCGCGGATGGCGGCGGCGATGCGCTCGCTGTCCGCCATCTCCTGCTCGACCGAGAAGGTGGTCCCGGGCAGATCCCCGCGCCGCGGGAAGTATCCCACCAGCTCCTCGTCCTCCCAGATCTCGCCCGAGCGGTTGCCGGCCACGAAGCAGGTGCTGGTGTGCAGCAGGGCCGGACGCCGCATGCGGCGCGCGAACGCGATGACGTTCCTGGTGCCCTCGACGTTGGTGCGCAGGGCCGACTCGAGCGGCGGGTTGAAGGTCACCCGCCCTGAGGAGTTCAGCAGCACGTCCACGTCCTTGGCGACGCGCTCGGCCTCCTCCTCGTCGAGGCCGAGGTTCTTCTCGGTGATGTCGCCATCGACCACCCGCACCTTCGACCGGAGCCAGGCCTCGAGCCCCTCGGGGCCGCCGTGCTTCGCCCGCAGCGGGTCGAAGGCCGGCGAGGTGACCACGCTGGCCCAGAAGCGCGCCTCGCTGCTGGTGCCCGAGCCCCGGCGGACCATGACGTACACCCTGCCCACCTGCGGGAAGCGGTCGAGCAGCATGCTGAGCAGCACCTTGCCCACGAAGCCGGTGCTGCCGAGGATGAAGAGGTTGCGGCCGCGCAGGATCTCCGAGGGAGAGAATGGCTGGCTGGAGGCCGTCGACGGGGCGGCGGCGGGGACCCTCCCGCCCGGGGCGGCGCCGCCCGCGGGAGGGGAAGGTGAACGATCCTTGTCCTGGTTCATGTCCATCGGCGTCGCTCGGGGCGCGGCCTTAGATAACCCGACCCGACCCGAAACGCCACCCGGGCCCATCGCCCCACACAGGTCCCCCACACCTGTCGCCCGCTACCCGCTACCCGCTACCCGCTCGCGCGCAGGCGCGGGCAGGTCCTGGGTTGGTGCACCATGAGCCTCCCGGGCCGCGCGGGGACACCCTGACCCCGGAGACCCGATGGAATCACGACCTCTGCTCTACAAGCGTACGGGAAATCCGAACCGCCGTACCGGTCGGGCGATGGAGCGCCGGTTCCCGATCCCCCTGGCGGGATCCACGGGCGGCCCGCTTCCCCAGGCCGGCCCACCCGCGTCCCCGGTGACGCCTTCGCCGAGCGACGCTGCGATGGGTCGGGCACGCACGGCCCCGACGTCTCCGGCCCGAAACATCATCGAGCGTGCCGCGGCAGGGGGACATATACTCACCCGAGGTCCTTCGGGCATGCCGGTCAACGCTGAAAAAGCCGCATCGAGCCATGACGCACCACAACACGTCCATGGCGTCGACAACGCGGCCTTGGTTGCCGCGCTGGTCCGCGGCGACGGCGACGCGTGGACCCTGCTCGTCGATCGCTTCGGGCGCGACGTGGAGCGCTTGGTGGCCGGTGCGCTCGGGGTGGACGCGGACATCGCGGACATCGTGCAGGACGTGTTCCTTCGCGTGATGGAGCGGATCCATCAGCTCCGCGACCCGGCGGCCCTCAAGGGCTGGATCTCGAGCGTCGCGGTCTTCGCGGCCCGCGGACACATCCGGCGGCGGCGACGCTGGCGCTGGATCCGGTTCCTCGCGCCCTCGGACATCCCCGACACGCCCGCCGCGACCGCCAGCCCGGAGTCGCACGCGATCCTGCGGGCAACCTACAACGTGCTCGAGACGCTGCCCGAGAATGAACGGCTGGCCTTCTCGTTGCGGTTCATCTCCGAGATGGAGCTGACGGAGGTGGCCGCCGCCTGTGGCGTCTCCCTGGCAACCATCAAGCGGCGGCTCTCCCGGGCGGAGGTGAGCTTCCTCGAGGGCGCCAAGAAGGACCCGCTGCTGACCGAGCGGATCGAACGGGGGGAGCGATGGAAGAACCGGTGACCGAGGGGCTGCGCGACCTGATGGCCGAGGTCGCCACCCGTCAAAAGGACTTCTTCGAGCGCAGGTCGAGCCTGTCGCAGCTCCGGGTGCGCCCGCCCGTGCGATCCGCGACCCGGGTGCGCCCGCGCCTCGAGGGTGTTCTTCGCCTCGCGCCGGCCTTCGGGTTGGCGGCCGTGGCCCTGGCGGGTGGCGTGTGGTGGGTCAACGGGCCGCGTCCCATCACCTTCGCGATCGAGGCGGGCACGGGCGATGGCTCTCGCGTCGGTGCGGGTGTCGGATCTGGCGTCGAGGGCGGCGCGCGTGCGACGACCAGCGGTCGCCTGGGCGACCCGCTCTCCGCGGGCTCCCGCGCCCTCACCCTCGACTTCTCCGACGGCTCGACCGTCGAGCTCGCACCCCGAAGCGCCGCGCGGGTCGCCGAGCTGACGGCCGCGGGTGCGCGGGTCGAGCTCGAGGACGGTCGGGCGGAGGTGAGCGTCAAGCACCGGGCGAAGACCCGGTGGATGCTCGAGGCCGGGCCGTTCGAGGTGCGGGTGACCGGAACCCGCTTCGCCATCAGCTGGAACCGGACCGCCGAGTCCCTGATCGTCGCGATGACCGAGGGCACGGTCGAGATCGCCTCGCGGCTCGAGCCCGAGGCACCGGCGGTGCGGGTCACCGCCGGGCAGCGGTACGCCGCCTCGAAGCAACGTGGACGCTGGACCATCGACCCCCTCGAGGCCCATCCGCGCAACGGCGTGGACGTGGATGTGGACGTCGCGGGAGGGCCCGCCAAGGCCATCCCGGCCGGCGGCACGGCCGCTGCGGCGCCCGGCGAGGAGCCGCGGGCGAGCGCAGCCGCGCCCGCCGAGGCGGAGGCGACGGCGGCGACCGCGGTCGCCGCGGGCTCTCCGCTGCTGGGGAGGAGCGCGCGGCTGTTCGCGGATGGAAACCGGCGCTGGCAGGTGCTGGCGCGGCGCGGGCAGTTCAAGGAAGCGCTCGACGTGGTCGAGCGCGGTGCGGGGTTTGCGACCACCTGCCGGCAACTCGGGGCGGAGGAGCTCGTGCAGCTCGGAGACGTGGCCCGACTGGCGGGCAACGTGCCGCGGGCCGAGCAAGCCTACCGGCTGGCCCGCAAGCGCTATCCGCGCCTCGATCGCCCGGTCTTCGCGCTCGGCCTCGTTGCGTTCGAGCAGCGCCACGACTACGAGGCGGCAGCTGGCTGGTTCGAGACCTACCGGCGGCGGTATCCCGCTGGCCCGCTGCGCGACGAGGCGACCGGCCGGGCCATGGAGTCGTGGCAGCGCGCCGGTGACCGGGCACGGGCGGCGGCGGCCGCCACCGAGTATCTCGACCGAGCCCCCACGGGCCCCTACGCGCCCCTCGCCCGACAGCTCGCGACGCAGTAAGAGCAGGCCGTCAATACCGCGATCGATCACGTGCACGCTCACGTTGTCGTGATGGTTGTCGTGGCCGATCCCATGGACGTGGCCGTGCATGTGAACGTGAACGCCTCCGTGGGCGTGATCGAACCGATTTTCGATCACGGCCAGGGTAGCGTTCACGTTCACGCTCACGTGCACGGCCACGATCACGGGTTCGATCAGGGCCACGAACAGGATCACGATCACGGGTTTTGAGGGCTCGATTTGGGGAGCTGTACTAAGCTCAGGGTCGAAAGGTTCCCCTGCGAATTTGATCTGCCAACCCGAGTCAGGTCGGTCGCATCGGCGCGGCTTCATATGCTGTCGCCGTGGGCGCCTGCTCGGTTTCACGCCGGTGCTGGCTCGCCTGCTGGTGGTGATGACCGTCGCATTGACCGTGGGGAGGCTTCGCGGGGCACCGGCCGAGGCGGCGCCCCGCGAGGTCGAGCGCCTGGCGACGCGCGGACAGACGGTCGCGATCCTGGTCAACCCGGCCCTGGCGGATCCGCTGGTGTCGCGCATCGAAGCCGAGCTCACGGCGGTCGGGATCCGGGTGCGGCGGCTCGAGCTCGCGCCCGGCGCCGACGTCGAGGCTGCCGTGGGGAGCGCCATGGCCGGCGGGGCCAGCGCCGCCTTGCGGGTCATTCCACGCTCGCGCGGCACCGAGGTGTGGACCAGCGACACGACGGCGCGGGTGCTGCGGCGCCGCGCGATCAATGCGAGCTCGGCGGACGCTGCCCTGTCGGTGCTGGCCTTCCGGACCGTGGAGTTTCTGCGGGCGAGCCTGCTCGACGTCCCGAAGTCGCGCCTGCGCGCCGGCCCGGCGGAGCCCGAGCGACCGGCGGCGGCCGAACGCCCGAACCCTGTCGTCGCGACGGCTCCGCCACCATCCCCATCGCCTGTGCGCCCCCCAGCGCCTGCCGCGTCTCCTCCGTCGCCGCCGCAACCGCTGGCGACGGCCGCACCACCACCGCCGCGGCTTTCCGAGCGGCAGCCCGAATCGCGACCGGAGGCCGGGCTGGCTCGGGAACGACCCGACCCGGAATCCGACGACCGCACGCGCCTGGAGGGCGACCGTACAGACGCTCGGGAGGAGCCCCCGGTGGCGGAGCGCCTGAGTATCGGTATCCGGACCATCAGTCGCGGGACCGCGCCGATGGGCTCCGCGAGGTCATGGGTCGAGCTGCAGGTCGGCCTGGCGTGGCTGCTCAGCTACCGGGCCCGGCAGCTCGGGCCCGCCACCGACTACGCCTTGGCGGCGCGAATTCGCCTTGGACGCGGCCTGGCCGTCGGGGCCGAGGGACTCATCCCCGCGGCCGCCCAGGAGACCACCCTTGGAGGGGCCAGGACCACCTTTCGCGCCTACCGCGTCGGGCTGGCGATGGCCTGGACCCTCCCGTTCCCTTCCGGCCCTTCCCGGTTCAGGCTCGAGGCCGGCCTCGCCGTGGGGGCCATCTACGGAAGCACCCACGGGTCCCCCGATCCGCGGCTCGGGATCGGGGCCTCCACCCCCGCCACGGTGGTGTACCCGGATATCGGGGCGTGGAAAGGCAGCGCCGCCCTGTCGGTCGGACCTTCGGTCGCGCTCACCTCGTGGCTGCGCGCGCGCCTCGACTTCGGCGGGGGGCTGACCACCGCGCGCATCGGCGTGTACCAAGGTGACAAGACCGATGCGCACACCGTGGGCGGCCTCGGCCCTCTCTACGGGCTCGGCTCCCTCGGTCTTCAAGCCACCTGGTGACGGCGGGCCTGGTCGGCCGGTGCCTGCGCGACGCCTACTCGACGTCCATCATCACGATGGGCGGGTGATGCATGAGCGTGATCTCCGGCGAAGGGCCGACGATCCCCCGGGCCATGGCGATGGCCTCGGTCACCGATTCGGCGCTCTGCCAGCCGAGCATGGCCGGGACGTGGGCGTTCTTGGCGCCGGCCACGATCACGTGCCCGACGTGCTGGCGGCCGTTCTCGCCCCAGTACCACATGAAGAAGGGATGGGCCCCGTGGTAGGCGTTCCCGCGCCGGTACATCTCGATGTAGCTCGGGTTGTGCGCGAACTCCTCCTCGTACTTGTGGCGCAGCTTCATGGCGTCCCGGGTCTCGGGCAGGAGGCGGTTGAAGAACTCGATGTAGCTCGGGTGGTGGTTGTGATCGAACTCGTCGAGGCACGGGTGGGTGATGATCATGACCCCGCCCTTCTTCAGGACCGGCTGCCCGCGGTACATGTTGTGGAAGTACCCGAGCGCCATGACCTGGACCAGGAGCGGGTTCAGGATCGAGTTCACGTTGTACGGTGAGATGAAGGGGATTCCGCAGATCAGGATGTCCGCCTGGCCGCGCACGTTGACCGCGTACTGTTCGAAGCAGCGCTCCACGATCTTCTCGTGCACCGGCTCGGTCTTGCCGGCGTGGCAGGCGATCATCTGATAGGGAGCCGGGATGGACTGGAAGAGCTTGCGCTTGGCGGCCGGCGGCAGCTTCGAGAGCGTCCAGCGCATGCCCTCGAACTTCATCCGATCGAATTCGGTGAACTCGTCCTCGTTCTTGGCCAGGAACGCCGTCGCGCCCGCGTACATCCGGTTGTTGAGCGCGGTCTCGATGTGGAACACCTTCATGTGCTCGTCGACCAGCGCGCCCATGCGCCCGATCTTGGTGGCCAGCATGGATCGCTTGGGATCCATGTAGCTGTCGGACTGGCGGATGGTCTCCGGCTCGTGGTGGGCCCGCAGGCTCTGGTAGTCGCACAGCCCCACCGCCATCGACTTGTGCCCCCCGTTCATCGGCACGAAGTTGATGTTGACGTAGATCACGAGGTCGCTCTCGGCCGCCCGTCGGTTGATGTTGACGACCTCGTTGTGGGCCGTCACCCCGAGGTTGACCATGCCATCCGGGTCCTCGGCGTCGTGGTTGTAGTAGCGGTCGGGATAGAAGGCGTCGAAGATCTTGGCGCCCACCATGCGCTTCATCTCGGCCTTGGTCTGGCGACGGTGCAAGGAGGTCGCGATGATGATGTGGACGTCGTCGATCCCGTTGGCATCGAGCATCTCGAGCAGGATCTCGATGATGGTCTGGCGCACGTCCGGCGTCACCATCGGGGGCAGGGGCATGCTGATGTCGTCGACCGCGATGGTCACCTTCATCCCGGGCGCGAGCTGCGCGTACAGCGGCTCGGTGCCGAGGGGATGGTTCAGCGCGTAGCGGATGGCCGCCCCGGGGTTGGCCAGGCCCTCGATCGGCGGCTTGGGGTACACCACCCGGGTGCCGATCGGCAGATCCTCGAGCAGCAGGTCCTCCCCCGAGAACAAGATCCGCGGCGCGGAGTTGGTATCGATGTAGACGACCTGATCATCCTCCTTGCGGCGCGGGGTCGGACCGCGGACGATCTTTGGTACCCGTTCTCTCATGGTCAAGGGTTCTCCGTCGCTTCCTTATCGCAGATCCAGGACGGGCCAGTCATGCTGCCGCGCGGTGGCCCGCAGTCGAAAATCCGGGTTGACCGCGGTGGGGTGGCCAACGATGGAGAGCATCGGCAGATCGCTCATGCTGTCCGAGTAGGCATAGCAGTCGGACAGGCTGAGGGTCTCGCGCTCGGCGTAGGTGCGCATCCAGCTGGCCTTGGTGGCGGCCGCCATCACCGGCGGCAAGAGCCGCCCGGTCGCGACCCCATCCACGAACTCGAGCCGGTTGGTGACGTAATCGTCGAGCCCGAGGTGCTCGGCCAGCGGCCGCACGGTGAGATCGAGCGCCCCGGTGACCAGCACCTGCCGCAACCCCATCTCCTTGGACTTCTCGACCAGCTCGTACGCGCCGGGAAAGATCGACGGGCGGATGGCGCTCTCGAAGAGCTCGTCGGCCAGGTAGCGCAGGCGGTCCTCGGATTCCCCCTTGTAGCGCATGAAGAACAGATCGTTCAGCAAGCGCCGGTTGTACAGGTCGGCGCCGAGGAAGAGCGGGATGCTGGCCACCGTGGCGGCCGTCTTGACGATGCTCTTCAGGACGCCTTGCTGGTTCTTGGCGTTGTACAGGAAGGCGTGGACGATGTTGGTGCTCACCAGGGTCCCGTCCATGTCGTAAAATGCTGCGGCGCCACGGCGCATGGGTGGGCGTCGTATATCACAGCTCGGCCTCCACTGCTCTGTCACGACGGCTCGGCCCCCCGGCCCGTGCACCTGGATTCGGTTTGAACTGGCAATCCCGCGGCGGGATGGCTCATGATCAGGCCCAATGGACGGTCCGCGGCGGGATTTCGCCTGGCGAAAGAAGCGAGACGCGGTGCGCGCGATCCTCGTGCAGTCGTCCCCGGTCGATCTGACCAGCATTGGGAGGGTGCTCTTGCACGCCGCGTTCGTGGGGGCGGCGGCCGGCCTGGTGGGCGCGGCCTTCTTCGCCGGCCTCGAGCTGCTGCAGACCGCCCTGCTCGAGAAGCTCGGGGGCTACCACCTGCTCCGGGCCGCGGGCGAGAACTTCGTGGCCTCGACCGGGGGGCACACCTTCCGGCCGTGGCTGCTGGTGCTCCTGCCCGCGCTCGGAGCCCTGGCGAGCGGCCTCATCTCCGAGCTCGCCCCGGAGACCCGGGGGGGCGGGGGCGACGCCATGATCGACGCCTTCCACCAGAACGGCGGGTTCATCCGCGCGCGGGTGATCTGGGTCAAGGCCCTGGCCTCGCTCTTCACGCTCGGCAGCGGCGGCTCGGGGGGACGGGAGGGGCCGACCATGCTGATCGGCGGTGCGCTCGGCTCGCTGGTCGGACGCTTCCTGCCCATCTCGGCGAAGGAGCGGCGCATCCTGATGATCGCGGGCGTGGCGGCCGGGATCGCGGCCGTGTTCCGAACGCCGCTCGGCGCGGCCCTCCTGGCGGTCGAGGTGCTCTACCGGGACGACTTCGAGTCGGACGCGCTGATCCCGGCGGTCCTCGCCAGCGTCGTGGCGTACTCGGTGGTCATCTCCATCTACGGCGAGTCGACGTTGTTCGCGCAGCCGAGCCGGTTTCCTTTCGTGCCGCGCCACCTCGGGTTCTACGCGGCCATGGCGCTCGCCGTCTCGATGGTGGCTGCCGTCTTCGCCCGCACCCTCGAGGCCGTCCAGACCGTCACGGCGCAGCTGCCCTTGCCCCGCTGGGCGCGGCCCGCCGTCGGCGGCCTCGGCCTCGGGATCTTCGCGGTCCCGCTGATCCTGCTGGTGAGCTGGAGCGTGCACCTGCCGGGGCAGGGCCTCGGCCTCCTCGGCGGTGGGTACGGCGCGGTCCAGGTGGCCATCAGCGGCGCCAGCTGGCTGCCGGTGGGCTGGAGCGGGGTGGCCCTCCTCTCGGGCCTGTGCTTCGCCAAGATCTTCGCCTCGTCCTTGACGATTGGAACCGGCGGGAGCGCGGGCGACTTCGCCCCGTCCCTGGTGATCGGGGGCCTGTTCGGCGGGGCCTTCGGGCGCGCGCTCCAGCTGCTCTTCGACGACCCCCAGATCAACCCCGCCGCCTTCGCGCTGGTCGGCATGGGGACCTTCTATGGCGGCCTCGCCCACACGCCGCTCAGCTCGCTGATCATCGTGTGCGAGCTGGCGGGCAGCTACGATCTCCTCGTGCCGCTGATGCTGGCCGAGGGCATCGCCTTCGTGGCCCTCCGCAACCGCTCTCTGTACCACGCGCAGCGCGCCACCCGCCGCCACTCCCCCCACCACGACGACTCCGGCCTGGTCATGATGACCACCCTCCCCCTACCCCCCACGGCCCCACCCACACCCACACCCACACCCGAATCCAAAGATCCCATCATCCCGGCCCCCAGCTCTCCCCCCGACCTCCCAAAGAGCTAGGCGGATCGGAGGTTGGCTTTGCCAACCGGAGACTGCGCCCGACAAGCAGCTCCGGCCCCGCATCTCGTCGTCCGTTGGGGGGGGCCCGCGGGGGGGCGAGCCCACCCACGCTCCGGCGAGCCCTCCC
>CAZIOH010000126.1:0-14700 GCA_964540815.1 uncultured Myxococcales bacterium
GGCGCCGGACGTGCCTGCGGCGCCGGACTTGCCTGCGCCAGTCGTCGTGCCCTGCTGGTCGGGGGGGCGATGCTGCCCCTGCTCTTCGCGACTCCGTCCGGGGCTGGCTGGCTCGGCTACGTGGCCAACCACTTTCGCATGCCCTCCCTGCGACCCTTGCAGGAGTACCGGGTCGCCGAGTGGCCGCTCGACGGCCCCTTCTTTCTCCTTCTCGGAGCGGCGGTCATCGCCTGCCTGCCCGGCCTGCGCGGCCAGCGCGTCCGAAGGGTGGTCGACGTCGCCCAACCCCAGATCGAGGTCCCACGCCGGGGGGCCGTGCCCCTGCGCCAGGCCTTGCCCATGTTCGCGCTGGCGGTGCTCGGTGCCCGGCGGATCCGCTTCGTCGCGGAGTTCGCGCTCCTGGCCGGGCCGTTCGTCGCCGCTCGCCTGACCGCGGGGCTGGCCGAGGCCCAAGCCCACCTCCAGCCACGGTTCGGACGATGGAACGCGACGCGATGGAGCGCGGCCACGGGACCCCGCGTCGCTCAGTTTGCGAGCACCGTTCTGCTCGCGGGGCTGCTGGTGGTGACCATCGGCCCGCGCCTGGCAGCGGCCTCCGCCGGGCGACCCTGGCTCGACCTCTCCATCGAGGATGGCCTCGTCCCCTTCGAGGCCATCGGCTGGGTCGACGCCCATGGCCTCCGCGATCGCCTCTACAATGACCTCGAAGTCGGGTCGTACCTGGCCTGGGAAGGATGGCCCGCGCACCGCGTCTTCCAGGACCCGCGCATCAACGCCTATCCAGAGTCCTTTCACGCCGAGCTCCGGCGGGCCGATTTGCCGCGTGCCCGATGGCAGCGGCTGCTCGACGGCTTCGCGGTCGAGGCGGCGCTCGTGACCTTCCCGGCGCTCAATCCGCGGGCCGCCCTGTTCGATCCCCGGCGCTGGGCGCTCTGCTACCGGTCCGCCGAGGCGCTGGTGTTCGTCCGCCGCACCGTCGCGCATGCCCCGCTCATCGCGCGCGAGGAGTTGCCCCTCACGTTCGCCTACCAGGCGGACGGGCCAGCCTCCGGGGTGGCGACGCTGGTCCTCGATCTGCCGCCCACCGATGCGGAAGGTCCGGTGGCGAGCCCCCGCGTGTGGGCGGGCCGCGTCGCCGAGCAGCGCATCGAGCTCCTGGATCCGTCCGCCGCCGAGCGGGCCTTCAGCCGGGCGCTCGATCCCGCCCCGGACGCCGCCCTCGACGCCGCCCCGCCTCCGGCCGAGCTGCCGCCCGAGCTGCGCGCGCGCTTCCGCTCCGAGGCGGGCGCGCTGGCCTTGCGACAGGGGCAGCTCGACCGCGCCATCGCCCTCCTCGAGGGGCTTCCGGATCCGGCCGCTCGCACCAACCTCGGCTTCGCCCAGCTCGAGCGCGCGAGGCCCCCCGGCTCCGACACGATCGCGACGGCCCGGGCCGCAGAGCAAGCCCTCTCGACGTTTCGGGACGTCCGCCGCGCCGAGCCCGACAACCCCGAGGCTGCCTTCGGCGAGGGCCTGGCCCTCGCCACCCTCGGCCGCGCCCCGGAAGCGATCGCCCGTCTCAGGGCCTTCGTCGAGCGCTGGCCGAACCACCTGGCCTCCCCCCAAGCCCTCCGCATGCTGAATCGCCTCTCACAGGCAGTGAGACCCCGTCCCTGAAGATTCCAGTTCGTCCAAGCCTCGTCCTCGTCGCCGTCCTCGGGCCCGCATCCCCATCCCCAACGCGAGTTTTCGGCCCGATTCATCTATGATCCGCCAGGCGCATGCTCTTCGGGCACCTCGACAGCCTTTCCCACCGCAACCAGGCCCGCCTGCGCGAGGAGCTCGAGCGGGCCACCCGGGCGCTGGGCAGCCCGGTGGCCATCGAGCTGGTCCCGCACCTGCCGGGCAGCCGCGCGGGACAGGACCGGGTCGCGCGCGACGCCTTCGACGCGCACGGCTTCGATATCGGCCGCTCGGATCCCGTGCTGCTGGTGGTGTCCCTCGACGATCGCCGGGCCGCCATCGAGACCGGCAAGGGCGCGGCCGGGATCGTCCCCGAGATCGACGCCCGCGCCATCACCACCGAGCTCGCGCGCAACCTGTCGCCGGCCAACCTGCCCGAGCACCTCTGGCGCGCGCTCGATGCGATCGTGGCGTCCGCGCGCGCGACGCGCGAGCGACGGCAGCCCCTCGTCCAGGACGACGAGCCCGCGCGCGCCCCCGTCTCCGGAACCGCCACTGACGGCGAGGCCGTGGCCCCCGCGGGCGCCCTCCCCGGCGAGGAGCCGCCAGCGCCGGCGGCACGAACGCGTTCGCGGCTGCCGATCGCCGCGGCCGTCGGCGTGCTGGTCCTGCTGGCGCTCGCCCTCCAGCGCCGCCGGCATTTCGCGGCGACCCGCGCGGCCGCCGAGGAGCAGGCCGCACGCGAGCGCGCCGCCCTGGCGCGCCGGGCCGAGCAGCGCCCGGGGGCAGGTCCGCCAACCCGTCCGAATCCCCGCGGCTGACCCCCCCCCCGGCCGAACGGGTCACCAAGGTGCGCGCTCGGCGCGCCGCGCCCGGTCTCTCCTGTCTCTGCGCTCTCTTCTGCTATCCTCGGCCCGCCTTCCGGCGGCTCGCCCCGCCCTTCGGCGGCTCGCTCCCGGAGAGCCATCCCCGGAGCGCGTTTCCCCCCGTCCCGGTCGCAGCCAGGTTCCCGTTCCCCGTCACGCGCGAGGCTCAATGTCGACAAGCAATCCCCCGGTGCTCCTCTCCCCGTCCACCTCCGTCGCGGAGGCGGAGTCCTCCGACGACGCCGAGCCCCTCGAGATCGTCCCGTCCAACACGGAGACCGGGGGCGTGCAGTGGCTGGCCATGATCCCCTTCTGGGGTGTGCAGGCGCTGGCCGTCGGCGGCATCATCACCTCTGGATGGTCGTGGACCGGTCTCGGGCTGGCCCTCGCGCTCTACACCGTGCGGATGTTCGGCCTCACCGCCGGCTACCACCGCTACTTCTCGCACCGATCGTACAAGACCAGCCGCGGATTCCAGTTCGCGCTCGCCCTGCTGGGCTCGACCGCCACCCAGAAGGGGGTCCTGTGGTGGGCCGCCCACCACCGCGCGCACCACAAGTACTCCGACACGCCCCGGGACATCCACTCGGTCCGGCAGCACGGGTTCTGGTGGGCCCACGTCAAGTGGATCCTGGTCAAGCGCTACGTCGAGACCGACTGGGCCCGCATCAAGGACTTCTCGCGCTACCGCGAGCTGCGCTGGCTCAACACCTACCACCTGGTGCCGCCGGTGGCGCTCGCCACCGTGCTGTTCCTGATTGGTGGCTGGTGGGCCCTCCTGTGGGGCTTCTTCGTCTCGAACACGCTGCTATGGCACGGGACCTTCTGCGTGAACTCCCTCACCCACGTGTTCGGACGCCGCCGCTACCCCTCCGACGACGATAGCCGCAACAGCTTCCTGGTGGCGATCTTCACGCTCGGCGAGGGCTGGCACAACAACCACCACTATTACCAGCGCTCCGAGCGCCAGGGCTTCTACTGGTGGGAGCTCGACCTCACCCACTATGGCCTGTCGGTCCTGGCCTGGCTCGGGCTGGTCTCGGAGCTGCACGCCCCCCCGCGCCACATCCGCGACACCCGCGCCGCCTCGTTGCCGGCGGCCTGAGTCGGTGGGTCGAGCGCGGGGGGAGAACCGCTCCCTCCCGCCTGGAAGCTCGGCGACGCCCGCGGCGATGCGCCGAGCGCCGCGCCTCATCCCTTGGGACGGATCTCGAGGAGCTCGACGTCGAACACCAGGGTCGCGCCCCCCGGGATCGTCGGGGGACGCCCCTGATCGCCGTAGGCGGTGTCGGAGGGGCACGTGAGCTGCGCCTTCTCCCCGACCTTCATCTTCTGGAGCCCCTCGGTCCAGCACTTGACCACGCCGGTCAGGGGAAACTCGGTCGGCTGGTTGCGCTTGTACGAGCTGTCGAAGACGGTGCCGTTGGTGAGACGGCCCTCGTAGTGGACCTTGACGGTGTCGGTGGCGACCGGGCTCACGCCGGTCCCCGGCTTGAGCGTCTTGACCACCACCCCGGACGGAAGCTGCAACGCGCCGGTCTCCTTGGCGGCCTTGTCGACGGCATCCTTGCCCTTGGTCTTCTCCTGCCCCGAGCGCATCTCCTGGCGCTTCTTGGCCAGCTCGAAGATCTTCGGGCGGACCTGATCGAGCTCGACCATGGGCTTGCGACCGGGCGTGAGGGCGTCGGTCAGACCGGCCTTCACGAGCTCGATCTCGGCGGGCTGGAGCGAGAACACGTCGATGTTCTTGCCGATGTCGAGGCCGAGCGCGTAGAACGTCTTCTCTTCGTCGGTCTTCGGCGAGACCGAAGCCCCGCCCGATTTGTTGCACGATGCGGTCAGCGTCACGAGGGGCAAGAGCGTCGCGAGGGGCAGCACGCACAGGCCGAGAACGGTTCGAGCGACGCCGGAGCGCGCAACCTGCGTACGGGGGACAAGGAGTTTGATCATAGCGCGTGGTAACACGTTCCCGACTTCCATGCTATAGGGGCGGCGGCCAGAAACGTTCGATTCTGGGTGTTCGGCCCGCCCTCGCGAATGGCGCCTCATTCGCAGAACCCCGAAAAATGCGCATGCCGACCGCCGTCCGACCACCTCCTCGCGCCCCCTCCGAGCACCCCGCGCCCGCGTCCGCGCCGCCCCCTGTGGCGCCTCCCGCGGCCCCCGCCGCGGGCCGGCAGGACGACACCGCGAGCCAGGCACCCTCGAACCCGAAAACGAATCCGAAGAAGAGGTCGCTCATGCCCTCGTCCCCGCTGCGAAGACGGCTTCGCGCGCACGGGCATGCCCTCAAGGCGGTGATCATGGTGGGAAAGCAGGGCGTCACGGGCGCGCTGCGCAAGGAGCTGCAGCAGGCCGCGTTCGCGCACGAGCTCGTCAAGGTCAAGATCGCCTCGGAGTGTCCGCTCGACCGGTTCGAGGTCGCCCTGCGCCTCGGGGCCGAGCCTGGCGTGCGGATCGTCCAGATCCTCGGCCGGGTGATCCTGGTTTACAAGCGCCATCCCCAGGAGCCCAGATTCGAGGGTAAGCGCGAGGGCAAGCTCGAGGCCGAGCCCGAGAGCAAGCGCGTGAGCAAGCGCAGGACGCGCGGTCGTCCGGCCCCCAGGAGCGCGTGAGCCTCCCGGGCAGCGAGACCGCGGGAGGCCCCGGCTGTTGGGTCGCGATTTGCCCGGTGTTAAGGTATTGACCATGCTGGAAATTTACGGGTATTTGAAGGATCCCTTCGCCTGGAGCGTGCGCTTTGCCGCCGAGGAGAAGGGCATCGAATACCACTGGCTCCCGAGCGACGTCTCGTTCCCCGACCCGCGGGTGGCCAAGCACAACCCGATGGCCCGCTCGCCGCTCGCCATCGATGTCCATGTCGGTGAAGGCTTCGTCCTGACCGACGCCTTCAACATCCAGCTCTACCTCGACGAGGCGTTCCCCGGGCGGGCGCTTCAGCCGGCCACCCCCCGCGGCCGCGCCGAGGTCCGGATGTTCGTCGGCTCGCTCGACGCCCTGGTGGCGGTGCTCCAGAACAGCGCCGGCCGGGTGTCGTTCAACCGCCGCTCGTTCAAGCGCATGGACGACGTCTTCGTGGCCATCGATCACCGCCTCCGGGCCTCCGGCAGGCCCTGGCTCGACGGGGAGGCTCCGGGGCTCTGCGACACGTCCTTCCTGCCGATCCTCTCGGAGCTCGAGACCCTCGAGACCAGCTTTCCGCTCACGCTCGAGGCCCTGACCGAGTACTGGAAGCGGGCCATCGCCCATCCGCCCTTTCAGAAGACCAACCATCGGACGGCGATCATCCAGGGCCGACGGTAGCGGAACAGAAAGCGGAAGCGACGACGTGGATCTCCAGCATCAGCACATCTCCTACCGGCCACCCGAGATCGAGCACGCCTACGGTCCGAACGTGCACGTGCTCGCCGACCCGCTGGCCCTGACCATGCTGGCCCGCCTCGGTCAGCGGGGCGTCGTTCAACCCGAGGTCGGCCGGCTGGTCGAAGGCCTCTATCGAACCCTCGCCCACATCACCATCGCGGCCGAGTTCCCGCGGGAGGTGCGGGCCGTCGCCACCCGGATGGTGGAGATCACGCCGCGTGGCATCTGGACCGGGGAGACGGTGGCATCCGCCACCCCGACGGTCGTGGTGGCGCTGGCGCGGGCGGGCCTGCTGCCGGCGCAGGTGACCTTCGACTTCCTGAACCAGCTCCTCGATCCGCGGGCCGTCCGGCAGGACCACCTGTCGCTCGGGCGCCAGCTGGACGGCGCGGGCCGGGTGACCGGCAGCTCGCTCGGCGCGGCCAAGATTGGCGGCTCGATCGAAGAATCGATCCTGCTCGTCCCGGACCCCATGGGCGCCACCGGCGGTACCATCAGCGCCGCCCTTCGCCACTATCAAGAGTCGGTGGTGGGGACGCCACGCGCGATCATCGCCATGCACCTCATCGTGACGCCCGAGTACCTAGACCACCTGCGCCGTCATCATCCGGGCGTGGTCGTCTACGCCTTCCGAGTGGACCGCGGCCTGTCTCCCGCCGACGTCCTCCAGACCAAGCCTGGCGTCCGCTGGTCCGAGGAGATCGGGCTCAACGAGCACCAGTACATCGTGCCCGGAGCCGGGGGTCTGGGAGAGGTCCTGAACAACTCCTGGGTCTGAGGCGACGGGCAACTCCCCTCCGGCCGCTACCCGCCGGAGGCGACCTCCTCGGAGACCGCGGGGTTGGTCGCGACATCGAGCTCGGTGACGGAGTCGGAGTTCTTCCGAGCGATGAGCTGAGCCAGGAGCTCGGGCAACTTCGCGAGGTCGGGCTTGAGCACCACCGGGACCCCGAGGGCCGCGATCTGCCGCGGCTCCACCACCCCGGTCATGACGACGGTGGGGATGGTTCGAAAGAAGCTGTTTCTCCGCAGAGCCTTCAGCAACTCCACCCCGCTCATGATTGGCATCAGAAGGTCGATGACGATCGCGGCTGGTGTCTCCCGCGCGAGGTGCTCGATCGCTTCCCGTCCATTTCCCGCCTCGATTGTCCTGAACCCCCAGGCGCCGAGCGACTTCGCCAGCAGCCGGCGAACACTCGCCTCGTCTTCCACCACTAGAACCGTCTTCTGAATGCCAGTTCCCGGCATGACACCTCCCGGAGAGCCGAACACGTCCAGGCGATTGCCCCCTGCACCGCCAACACCCGTTCAAGAAACCCGAACTCCGACCGTATCATCCGAAGCCAGCACGGGCAAGGCAAAATCCGGCGAATTCGACCCGCATTTCAACCATCGGTTTCCGAGCGGCCAGCACCTCGATTCGTGCTGTGATCTCGTGTGCGACCGGCAACGACACCTCGACAGGTACGAGGTGCGAAAACAGGCCGCGATCATGCTGTCCGCGGAATTTTTTTCGACGCCGGATCGTTTGCAGCAGCGGATTGTTTTCGACAGCGGCTCGTCTTGGGCAACGGATGGTTTTCGACAGCGATCACTTTCGACAGCGGTCTTCGCCGAGGGTCATCCAGTCTCCGCCGACCTTCATCTCGCCTCGCCAGGTGAACTCGCGATCCCCCTTCTTGGTGATCACCTCCCGAAACGGGACCTTCTTGCCACCGAGGTTCGCGTCACCCGCCAGGGTCACCACGTCGCCGTTCCAGCCGCTCGAGATCTCGTGGGTGGTCCCGCCGGCATTGTCGACGCCCATCATGGTGAACGACTTGGCGACGCTGTCGTAGGTCAGGAAGCCGCGCGCCTTGAGCGGGGCTGGATTGGCCTTGGCCTTGACCTGCTGGTACTCGGCGGCCCACCAGAAGTTGTCGAGGTCTCGCTTGAACTTCCAGGTCGACCGATACGCGTGCTCGGGACCGCTCGGGGTCGCCGGCGCACGGCCGTCACACCGCCAGCTTCCCTCGAGGACCTTCATCTGTTCGAGCTCCATCGCCGGCTTCGTTCCGGCCCCGCCGGCCGCGGCCCCCCCGCTGCTGGCTCCGGTCGCGACCGGAGCCGCGGAGGCTCCCTCACCGGTGACCGTCCCCGTCGCCCCGCCGCTCGCCGTCGCCGCACCGGCGGAAGCCACCGCGGGCTTGACCTGGGTCGCGGGCTTCGAGGCGCCCATCGCCGCCGCCGCCGGAGTCGCTGGCCTGGCGGCTGGGATGCCGGCCGAAGGGGTCGGCGGGCTCGGCTCGGCGGAGGCCGGAGCGGCCATCCCGGCCGTGATCGCCAGCGCGGTGGCCAGGGCGGTGCACACCGTCGTCCGGGGGCGAGAGCATCGGGTCATCTTTGGACCTCCTTCTTCGTGGAGAGTGAACCAGGGGGGGGATTGGACACGAACGGGCTACGACGGGCGAAACGATAACCCAGGACCTCCGATTTGATGAGGGAATTGGGTCTAAACAAACCGGATGGAGCACCACGCAATTTGGCCCGCGCAATTTGGCCCGCGCAATTTGGCCCGGGGAACTTGCCCGGGGCGCATGGCCCGCCCGATGTTTCCTTGCGCCTTCTTGTCCGGCGCGGGGGTCCGGTGACTGACGACCACCCGTCGGCGATCGGCAACCCAGTTGCCGAACACGACTCGGCGGCGCGATTGAGTAACATGGGCCGCCTCATGCGATCCCTCGACCTCCGCCCGGCCGTCCGGTGACCGAAGCCAGCGATGGGCCCACCGTGGACGCCACGCGGGCCGGCGGAGCCAGGCGGTCCGGCACGCGGCTGCCCAACGTCTCGTCGGTGGCGATGGCCCTGGCTCTCGGGTTGGGGCTGGCGTCGGTGGCCGCGAACGTCGGCATCCGCCGTTCGGCGCGGCCTTATCTGCATCACCACGCCGAGGAGGTGCCTCTCGGCAGCGGCGTCGCGATCGTCCCCGGAGCCTCGGTCCATCGCGACGGGACGCCCTCGCCCCAGCTCGAGGAGCGGCTGAGGGCCGCCCTCGCCCTGCTGCTGCAGGGCCGCGTGAGCGCGATCCTGGTGTCGGGTGCCCACCGTGGCGCCTACGACGAGGCTGGCCCGATGCGCCGCTGGTTGCTCCAGCGCGGCGCGGGCAGCTCCGCGGTGCGCGAGGACCACTCCGGGTTCCGGACGCTCGACACCATGGAGCGCGCGGTGCACGTGTTCGCGGTGGAGCGTGCCGTGATCTGCACGCAGGCGTTTCACCTGCCACGGGCGGTGTTCCTCGCCCGTCACGCCCGCATCGAGACGCTGGGGCTGGCGGCGGATGCCACGCCACGCACCACGGGCGCGGGAGACTGGGTGCGCGAGTGGTTCGCCAACGTGATGGCGGTCGGCGATGTGTTCGTCTGGCACCGCGGCGCGCGTGAACCGGGCGCCCCGCGCGAGGGGAGCCCGCGCTGAGAAACCCGCGCAACCGCCTCGGCCAGGGCGGTGACCACCACCGGTGCGCGGAGTGCTTGCTGCTGAGAGCGGACTGTCTGTGCGCGCTGGTGCCGCGCCTCACGACCCGGACCCGCGTGGTCCTGGTGCTGCACAGCCTCGAGGATCGGAAGACCAGCAACACCGGGAAGCTGGCGGTTCGCTGCCTCACCAACAGCGCGGTGGTGCGCCGGGGCGTGGAGGGGCAGCCGATGGCCGCCGTCCACCCGAGCCCGGGCTTCGAGGCGGTGCTGCTGTTTCCAGGGCCAGGTGCGCGGCCGATCGGCGACTTTGGCCACGGCGCAAGGCCGATCGAGCTCTTCGTACCCGACGGAACCTGGGGCCAGGCACAGCGCGCCCGCCAGCGGGTGGTCGGGCTCGGTGATCTCCCGTGCGCATCGATCACGCGCGCGGCCCCGTCCGACTACCGCCTGCGGATCACCAGCGATCCGCGGCGGCTCTCCACGCTCGAGTCCATCGCCGAGGCGCTCGCGGTCCTCGAGGCTCCCCCGGTCGAGGGGCAACCCGACGTTCGCGCGGAGCTCCTGCGCGTCTTCGGCGTGATGGTCGAGCGATCGCTCAAGCACCGCGCCCGGGGGGACGTTCATCGATAGAGTCTGGAGAGGGGGTCGGGTCTGTCCCGACTCAACTCAACTCATACCGACTCGCCCTTCAGGCGAGGTGAATCTCTGGATCGAGGACCCGTGACAGCACCTTCGCGCGTTCCTCTGGCGTGGCGCTCTCCAGCTGATCGACGAACTTCTGCAGCTCCGGGTTCACCGCCCCGAACTCCACGCCGAAGCCGTCCCCCTGGCCGCGGATGACGCGACCGGTGGCGTTGCAGATCGAGCGCGGCAGCACCACGAAGTCCATGGTGACCCGCGCGGGCTCCCGCAGCGCGGAGGTCGCGGTGAAGAAGCATCCGCCCTGGGAGATGTCACGAATGCGTCCCCGCTGTGGCTCCCCGCTCCCCGAGACGACCAGGGTGAAGGGAAGATCCAGAAACAACCTCGTGTACTGGCGTCGCTCTGACCCTGTCATCACCTGGAAAGTCTACGAAGGACCGTCGGTACCCTCAACCCTCGCGCCCTCGAAATCCGCAATATTCCGCCGAAAATTGCGTCAAACGCGTGGTCGCGCCCGACCGCCAGGCCCTCGGACGGCCGAATTTGCCCCACCGGCCCTCCGGTTGTTGCGTGCTATGCAACATATGGAGGAGTGCCACGAGATGCCCCGCCGATTCCCGCACCCTCGCGATCGCTCGTCCAGGCGCGCGGTCCCGGCCGGGCCGAGGCCGGCCGGCGCGCCACCGGGCTCCGCGCCACCGGGCTCCGCGCCACCGCTCTTCGTGCCTCCCCAGCTCGCCACCCCCGCCAGCCAGGCGCCGACCGGGGACGCGTGGATCCACGAGATCAAGCTCGACGGATACCGGATGGCCTGCCGGATCGCCGGCGATGACGTCCGCTTCCTCAGCCGTCGGGAGCTCGACTGGACCGCCGATCTCCCCGAGCTGGCCGGGGCCGCGCGTCGGCTCGGGGGTCCGGCTTCGCCGCGCACGATCTCGGCCTATCTCGACGGCGAGGTCGCGTTTCGAGCTCCCGATGGGCGGACCCGCTTCGGCGCCCTCCAGAACGCGCTCGCGGGTGGGGCGCGGGAAGGGCTGACGTACTTCGCGTTCGATCTGCTCCACCTCGGCGACCAGAGCCTGGTGGAATTGCCGTTGATCGAGCGCAAGGCGCGCCTCACGGCGCTGTTCGCAGGCGCGCCCGCCGAGGCGCTGGGGCGCATGAGCGCGGTGACGCACGTGCGCGGGCAAGGTCCCGCGGTGCTGGAGAGCGCGCGGCGGCTCGGGCTCGAGGGAATCGTCAGCAAGCGCCTGGATCGGCCGTGGCGGGCCGGGCGCGGCACCGGCTGGCTCAAGATCAAGTGCAAGCGCCGGCAGGAATTCGTGGTCGCGGGGTTCACCGCGCGCAATGGCCGGTCAGCGACGGCGGCGGGACCGGTGCAGGTGGGGGCGTTGCTCTGTGGCTACCACGACCCGTCCGGGCGGCTCTGCTGCGCCGGGCGGGTCGGCAGCGGGTTCACGGATCGCGAGCTCGATCTCCTCGGGGTCGAGCTGCGGGCGCTCCAGGTCGACCGCTCTCCGTTCGACGGAGGGATTCCACCCGAGGTCGCGCGCGGCGCGCACTGGGTGCGGCCGAAGCTGGTGGCCGAGGTGGAGTTCACCGAGTGGACCGATGACGGGCAGATTCGCCACGGCGTGTTCCTCGGCCAGCGTTCGGACAAGCCCGCCGAGGAGGTTGGCCGCGAGCCCGACGACGGGGCGGCCAGCGACCATGCCCCCGACGAGGCACATGACGAAGGATGAGGTTGTTCGACTGTTAACCTGGCCAGCCGCCGGGTCATGTTAGTTTCCCTCGCGTGACAGAAGCCCCCGCGAAACAGCGAGCCAGCCGGGAACCCGATCGCCGCCTCAAGGAGGACATCCGCCTGCTCGGCCGTCTGCTCGGCGACACGATTCGCCAGCAGGCGGGACAGGAGATGTTCGACCTCGTGGAGCGCATCCGCCAGACCGCGGTCCAGTACCGCCGCGAGCAGGATCCCGGCACCCGCAAGGCCCTGGAGAAGACCATCGGCGCCCTCGATGGCGAGCAAGCGACCCACGTGGTGCGGGCCTTCAGCTACTTCCACCACCTGGCCAACATCGCCGAGGATCGCTACCGCGCCCAGGAGGCCCGAGAGCCCGGCCGCGCCAGCGCCACCGCGCCGGAGGAAGGCAGCTTGCCGCTGGCGCTGTCCCGCCTCAAGGCCGCCGGGATCCCCTCTCGGCAGGTGGTGAGCTTGCTCGAGCGCGCCCGGATCGAGCCGGTGCTCACGGCCCACCCCACCGAGGTGCAGCGCAAGAGCATCCTCGAGCGCCACCACGCGATCTCGCTTTGCCTCGAGACCCTGGCGAACCGGCAGGGCGCCGGCGCCGGCCACGGCCGCGGCGAGGAGGTGGGCGGGGGCGGCACCGGCGCGGGACGGCTCCCCCCCGAGACGGTCGCGGCCTTGCGCCGCGAGATCCTGATCCTCTGGAAGACCAGCGAGCTGCGCGGCGTGAAGCCCACCGTGCTCGACGAGATCGAGCACGGCCTGTCCTTCTTTCGCAGCACCTTCCTCGGCGTGATCCCGCGGATCTACGCCGACCTCGAGGACGCGCTCGGCAACGAGATCGACCTGCCCCCGTTCCTCCGGGTGGGCTCTTGGATCGGCGGCGATCGCGACGGCAACCCCCACGTCACGCACGACACCACCCGCCACGCCCTCGAGCGGCAGGCCGCGGTGGTGCTGGAGCACTTCCTGGTCGGCATCCACGCGCTCGGGGCCGAGCTCAGCCTCTCGTCGCGCTACATCGACGTCACCCCGGAGCTGGCGGCGCTGGCGGCGCGCTCCCCGGATCGCAGCAACAGCCGGGCCGAGGAGCCGTTTCGCCGGGCGCTGACCGGGATCTACGCGCGCCTGGTGGCCACCGCGGCGGGCCTCTCTGGCACGCCCACCGACGCGCGGGCGGCGGTGGGCCCGGCGGCGGCGTACGCGGGACCGGCCGAGCTGCTGACCGATCTGCACGTGATCGAAGAGGCCCTGCGAGTCTCCGGCGCGGCGCTGGTCGCGGAGGGCCGGCTGCGCAACCTGCAGCGAACCGTGCGGGTCTTCGGCTTTCACCTGGCCTCGCTCGATCTGCGGCAGCACAGCAGCGTGCACGGCCGGGTGGTGCGGGAGATCCTGGCCCGCGCCACCGGTGAGGACGTCTACGAACAGCTGAACGAGGCCGCGCGGCAGGAGCTGCTCGTTCGCGAGCTCTCGACCGCGCGGCCCCTGGTCTCGCCGCACCTCACGTACTCGCCCGAGACCACCGAGGCCCTGGCCACCGTCCGGGTGGCGGCCGAGGTCCACGGCCGCCTCGGGCCGGACGCCATCCCCAACTACGTCATCTCGATGACGGCGGGGCCGAGCGACATCCTCGAGGTCGCGCTGCTGCTCAAGGAGGTCGGGCTGCTGGTGCCGGGGGACGAGCCGCGCCTCGCCGTGAACATCATCCCGCTCTTCGAGACCATCGAGGATCTGCGAGGCTGCGGCGCGATCATGAGCCGGCTGTTCTCCTTTCCGCTGTACCGCCAGCTGCTGGAGAGCCGGGGGGATCTGCAGGAGATCATGCTCGGCTACTCCGACAGCAACAAGGATGGTGGCTTCCTGACCTCCAACTGGGAGCTGTACAAGGCCGAGCAGAGCCTGGTCGAGACCTTCGCCGAGTTCAAGGTCCGGCTGCGGCTCTTTCATGGGCGCGGCGGGACGGTTGGCCGCGGGGGCGGCCCGAGCTACTACGCCGTGCTGGCACAACCGCCCGGATCGGTGGCGGGCCAGCTGCGCCTCACCGAGCAGGGCGAGGTGATCGCCAGCAAGTACGCGGATCCGGTGACCGGCGCCCGCAACCTCGAGACCCTGGTGGCGGCCACCCTCGAGGCCAGCCTGCTCGATGGCGCGGCGGCCCTCGGCGGCGACGAGGCCGAGTTCTGCGAGACCCTGGAGCAGCTCTCCGGGTTCGCCTTCGCAGCGTACCGGGAGTTCGTCTACGCCACCCCCGGGTTCATCCGCTACTTCCGGGAGGCCACGCCCATCAACGAGATCGCCGACCTCAACATCGGCTCACGACCGAGCGCCCGCAAGAGCTCGGATCGCATCGAGGACCTGCGGGCCATCCCCTGGGTGTTCAGCTGGGGTCAGAGCCGTCAGAGCATCCCGGGCTTCTTCGGGTTCGGAACGGCGATCAACGCGTTCCTCGCCCAGGCGGCCGACAAGGGCGCGCGCAGCAAGCGGGAGAAGCTGCTGCGCGCGATGTACCGGCGCTGGCCGTTCTTCCGGACCGTGGTCGACAAGCTGGACATGGTCCTGTCGAAGATGGACATGGGCATCGCCGAGCGCTACGCGGGCCTGGTGACGGACCGCAAGCTGGCCGGGCAGATCTTCGGGCGCATCCGCCGCGAATACGAGGACACCTGCCAGGCCATGTTCCTCATCACCGGCACGCGCGAGCTCCTCGCCAACAACCCCAAGCTCGCGCTCAGCCTGCGCAGCCGCAACCCCTACATCGATCCGCTGAACCACCTGCAGGTGGATCTGCTGCGGCGCTTGCGGGCCTCGAAGGGGGACAACGACGAGCTCCGGCGCGCCGTTCACCTCACGATCAACGGCGTCGCGGCCGGCCTGCGCAACAGCGGCTAGTGCACCTCCGTCGGAATAGCCTCATATTCGGCCGACGATCCGAGCCGGCCGCTTCGTTGCTCCTCCTCACAATACC
>CAZIOH010000127.1:0-9363 GCA_964540815.1 uncultured Myxococcales bacterium
TTCATGATCATGGCGTCGCAGTTCAAGTCGCTGCGACTCCCCTTCATCATGCTGTTCACCATCCCGGTGTCGCTGATCGGAATCGTCCTGGCGCTGCTCGCGGCGGGACATGGGTTCTCGATCACGGCGCTCATGGGGGTGCTCATGGTCATCGGGATTGCGGTGTCGAACGGCATCCTGCTCATCGACGATGCCAACCGCCGCTTGAACGAGGGCGTCGACAAGCTGGAAGCCGTCATCGCCGCCGCCCGCACTCGATTCATCCCCATCGCCATGACCAGCCTGGCCACGGTGATCGGGCTCATCCCGACGGCGATCGGGCTCGAGGCTGGGACTGAATCGAACCAGCCGCTGGCCTTGGCCGTCGTCGGAGGCCTGACCTCTTCGACGCTCCTCTCCCTCTTCCTGGTTCCCGTGATGTTTCTGCTGCTCGCAAAGCGGGTTGAATCGACCCGCGAGTCGACGGTCCCAACTGGTCTCATGGAGGCTCACACATGATTTCCACAAGTGTCTCTTCGGTCCGTGCCACTTCCATCCTCGCCTTGGGCATTCTCTCGGTGTCGGCCTGTGCTCCTCTTCGTCTTCCATACAAGAGCGCGGGCCCGGCGGCATCCCCTGATGGCGTGGAGGTCGCGGTGCGTCGCCAGAGCTGCACGCAGAACGTAGATCCTGATTTCTACGGAGATGACCTGGTGGAGGAGGTCGTGGAGGTGCAGGTTCGAAACGCCACCTCGAAGTCCCTCACGGTCCATCGCGACGCCTTTCGACTGATTGCACCAGACGGCCATGGGCTGAAGACCTTGACCTGGCAGGCGGTCGATCCCCTTCCGCTGGTCGCCGGCGAGACCAAGAGCTTCGAGCTGCGCTTCATGACCCGCGGGCTCCTGTATTGCGGCCGCGAGATGAAGCTGGATGCCGATGCCGGCGTGCGAATGGACGGCCGCCCCATCGAGCTCGGGGCCGTCAGCTTTCAGCCTTCGCGCGCGCTATGATCAGGCCGCCGCCATCGATTCGCTCCATCCTCGTCGCCCTCGACGAGTCGGAGCGCGCCGGGCTGGTCTTCGCGACGGCGGTGGCGATGGCCCAGGGGCTTGGCGCCCAGGTCCTTCTGATCCGTGTGCTGGAGATTCCGCCAGACATTCCGCCGGCGGCACGTACGCAGCCGAGCGGGGTTGAGGAGTCGCTCGAGCGCGGGGCTCGAGCGGAGCTGCGCACGCTGATTGAGTCCCATCCGGGAGTCCAGTACGGCTCTCCCATCATCGCCACCGGCGATCCTTGGCGACACATCCTCGATAGCGCCAGAATCCTCGACGTCGATCTGATCGTGGTCGGAAGCCGTCGCCACCATGGTCGGCTCGAACGCGCCCTCGGCACCGTTGCGGCACGAGTGGTCAACCACGCGGATCGCGATGTTCTCGTGGTCCAGGAGAAGGGCGCAGATCGAGATGCGCCCTCGTGACCGCTCACGGCTGTATCGCTGGTTCGCGGTTTGGTCTGTTTGGGTGGCTGCTTCTCTCAATGCCGGCATGCGTGACCATTCCCTCCGGGCACCTCGGCGTGCTTCTGCGCCCGGCAGGAGTGGCGCGGGAGCCAGTCGGAGAGGGCGTCCACCTGATCGGTCCGTGGGCGGATGCCGAGATCTACGATCTCCGCGGCCAGGAGCAACACGAGATCCTCGCGGCGCTCACCGCAGATGGCGCGATGCTCGAGGCACGCGCCTCGGTTCTGACGTTTCGCCCCTCGGCGGGTGAGGTCGTGGCCTTGGCGCGGGAAATCGGACCGAACTACTACCAGGTGATCGTCCAGCCGATTGTGCGATCGACCGTCCGCCGCGTGCTCGCCAGTCGGCGCCTCGACCAGCTGGACACGGCCGGTATCCTGAGCGCCCAGAACGAGATCACCCGCATTGCCGCCGCACGGGTGCGTCCGTATCACATCGACCTCGAGGGTGTCGATCTGCGGACCCTGGGTATGCTGTCGTCATCTCCGGCGTATGGTGTCGTCGTCGAGACCAGCGTCACCGAGCAGGAGGTGCTCGCCGCGCGCAAGCGTGTCGTGCTGGTACGCCACTGGGGCGATGCACGCCGCGAAGCGGCCCGCGGCCTCGCTGAATCCCATGCCGTGCTCGCCCCGACCTTGACCCCCGAGGCGCTCACCGAGAGCGCCAACCGAGCCTGGACGAACCTCGTCACTTCGCCGTCGAGCTTTGTCGAGGTTCGAGCGTCCCGCAATCCCTTCCTCGAGGAGGTCGCACCATGACCCGATTCCACCATGTGTCCGGTATCGCCCGAATGACGGCGTTGTGGATGGCGACGACTGGTTGCTCTGCGACAGTGGGTCCTGGCCGGCTGGGTGTGCTGTGGCGCGCGTCCAATGGCACGCAAGCGACCACCTACGGCGAAGGGCTGCACTACTTCGCCCCCTGGAACGACCTGACGGTCTACGACATGCGGGCGATGAGTCATGACGAGGTTCTGGACGTCATCGCGATCAATGGGCTCAGCATCAAGCTCGACGCCTCGGTGCGATTCCACTTGAATCCGCTGGAGATCGTGGCGCTGCAGCGGGAGATCGGCGCCGAGTACTATTCGAAGATTCTCGAGCCCGTTCTCCGATCAGAGGCCCGCCGGGTCTTCGGCCGCTACACCCCGGAGGAGATCTATTCGACGAAGCGCGAGCTCATCGAACGCGAGATTCGCGAGGGCCTGCGCGCGAAGATCGAGGGCAAGCACATCGTGCTCGAAGCAATCCTCATTCGCAACGTCGAGCTCCCGCTGACCATTCGGACGGCGATCGACCAGAAGCTCGCGGCGGAGCAGGAGGTCCTGAAGATGAAGTATGTCATTGAAGTATCGAAGGCGACGGCCGATCAGAGGCGGGTTGAGGCACAGGGGGTCGCGGACTACAATCGCATCGTTGCCACGAGCCTGAGTCCACCGATCCTGGAATTCGAGCGAATCCAGACCCTGAACCGCCTCGCCAGCTCTCCGAACGCCAAGACGGTCGTCATGGGGCCGGGAACCGAAGCGTCCAAAGTGCTGCTGGCTGCTCCAGCAGGTGCAAGGTGAGGAGCGGTTGGCGCCCAGGTCGCGATCGGCGGCTGGGCGGAGATAGCCCTTGACGACCGCGCTGCTTCTCCTCGCGAGGCACGATTGGCGCGATCTTCGCGGGCTTCCGTCGGGTACCATTGGGTCGTGACCGAAGCCGATCCGCCTGACGATCGCCTCCTCATGGCGGCGCGTGCCGGGGATCAGAGCGCGCTCGAGACCCTGCTCGAGCGCCATCAGGCGCAAGTCTATCGATTCGGCATGAAGATGTGCCGAGACCCGGAGGACGCGAAGGACGTGCTCCAGGACACGCTGCTGGCGATGGCGCGCGGTATCCGCGACTTCCGGGGCGCGTCCTCCATCTCCACGTGGATCTACGCGATCGCTCGGAGCTTCTGCATCAAGAAGCGGCGGCGGAGCACGTTCGCCCCAGAGGAGGAGCGTTCGCTCGACACCCAACTTGCCGCCGAGGCGAGGCACCTGGCGGATCCCGGAGCGACTCCAGATGAAGCGCTCGCGGGCAAGCAGGTGGAGGCGGCGCTCGAACAAGCGATTGCGGCGCTCGAGCCGATGTACCGCGAGGTGCTGCTGCTCCGAGACGCCGAGGGCCTCACCGCGCCCGAAGTCGCGGAGGTCCTCGGCGTGACGCCTCAGGCCGTGAAGAGTCGCCTCCACCGCGCGCGGCGCTCGGTGCGGGAGCGGGTCGCTCCGCTCCTCGGCATGAAGCTCGACCTGCCGCCGGCACCGGGGACATGCCCCGATGTCCTGACGATGTACTCACGGCACCTGGAGGACGAGGTCAGCGCAGATCTCTGCGCAGCCATGGAGCGGCACCTCGAGGCCTGCGGTCGTTGTCGGGGCGTCTGCGACTCGCTCAAGCGCACGCTGGCGCTCTGCCGCACCTCGGGTCCGTCAGCGGAGGTCCCTGCATCCGTTCGGGCCTCGGTCAAGATGGCGCTTCGCGCCTTCCTCGCCGGGAGCAGGTGAACCCTTCGGGGAGCGAGCGGCTCATACCCGTCAAGGAGGCCAAAATGGCCATGGCGACAGCGACCGTGAAGCAGGTGACCAAGAGGAGCTTCGAAGAGACCGTCAAGGACGGGATTGTCCTCCTCGATTTCTGGGCGGCGTGGTGTGGGCCGTGTCGCGGTTTCGCGCCGATATTCGAGGGCGCAGCGTCGCGCCACCCTGATGTCCGGTTCGGAAAGGTCGACACCGAGGCCGAGCCCGGCCTTGCGGCGGCCTTCGAGATCCGAGCGATTCCCACCCTGGTGGTGCTGAGGGACGGCGTGCTGCTCGGGGCCCTACCCGGCGCAATGTCCGCGATGGCGATCGACGCGCTCGTCGGGAAAGTGAAGGCCCTGGACATGGCCGAGGTCCTTCGGAAGGTCGCCGAGAAGGAGCCGCAAGAACCGCGCGTCGCGAAGGCAGGAGGCGCCTGATGTGCCGGCGCGTCGAGTGCTCGAGGTGCGGACGTCCCGCCTTCGCCGGCTGCGGAGCCCACGTCGAGCAGGTTCTCGGAAACGTCCCGCCGGCGGAGCGGTGCCGGTGCCGCGAGGAGCGCGCCAAGAACCCGGGCGCGTCGGGGCCGCGTTCGTGGCTCCGGGGTCTGCTGGGAAGATAGCCCGAGGACCGGCGGCCTCGATCACCGATCGAACGCGCGAAGCTCCTCATCGAGGAGGCGCGGGTAGTCCTCGTACATCCGGCGCGGGGCGTGGCCCCGGTCGTACGGATGAAGCCGCGTCATCACCCAGGTGCGTGCGCACGCCTCGGTGGTTGGCGCCGTCGCCACCAGGTCATACCGGCCGTAAGGGACAGCGATGCGGGCGGCGCTCATCCGAGGCTGGCCGAGGCCAGGATCGAGATCTCACGACGGGTACACCGGCGTCGCGGATCGACGGCGGCGGATCAGGCGAAACGCCCCCAGACATGTCCCTCCACACCACAGGACGCCTGCTTCTGCGGCACGCAACTCACTTCAACAGACGCGCCTCCCGCATGGCGGCGTAGGTCTGATAGCCGCCCGAGAAGTTGCGGGCGTCGAAGCCGTTCTGGCGCAACATGCGGACGGCGTAATAGCCGCGCTGACCGACGGCGCAATAGACGACGATCATCCGGTCCCGGGGGAGCTCGGCCAGGCGCCCGCGCAGCTGGTTGAGGGGGATGTTCAGGGCGTCGGGAAGGATTCCAGCCACACATTCACCGGGCTCGCGCACGTCGAGCACCAGCGGCCTCGCCGCCGCGTCGGCACCGGGGGCCGCCGCAGCTGCCTCCGGCACTGCCCGCGCCTGGATCTCGTCGATGGTCGACTGCGGAGCCAGGGGCATGTCGCCGTTCTGGACATTCTCCGCGATGAATCCGGCCAGGTTCACGGGATCCTTGGCCGCTCCGAACTGGGGGGCGTAACAGAGCTCGGCCTCGGCGAGATCGTGCACCGACGCACCGAGCTGGATGGCCATGGCGATCACGTCGATGCGCTTTTCCACGCCCTCCTCGCCCACGGCCTGCGCCCCGAGCACCCGCCCGTCCGAACGTCGAAAGATCAGCTTGAGGTGAATGGGCCTCGCTCCCGGGAAATAGCCGACGTGGTGCCCCGGGTGCAGGTACACCCGATCGTAGTCGGTGATCCCGGCCCGTCCGAGCGTCCGTTCGCTGGCGCCGGTCATCGCGATGGTCAGACCGAACGCGCCGCAGACGGCCGTGGCCTGGATGCCCCGAAACTGGGTCGCTCGGCCGCAGATGGCCTCGGCGGCCACCCGTCCCTGACGGCTGGCCGGACCGGCGAGGGGCAGCACCTGCCTCGCCCCCGTGACCACGTCCGTGGTCTCGACGGCGTCGCCCACCGCCCAGATGTGCGGATCTGAAGTCCGCATGGTCTCGTCGACAGCGATTCCCCCCGAGGGGCCGATGGCGATCCCCGCTGCCCGGGCCAGCCCCGTCTCGGGACGCACGCCGATGGCCAGGATCACCACATCAGTGGCGTTCGCGGCGCCGTGTTCGGTGGTGGCGCGAAGGCCAGGAGGGGGCGCCGCCTCCGCCCCCACCTCCGCCTCAGGCCGGTCGAGCCGCAACAAACCTTCGCCGAGACGCACCGTCACGCCACGGGCCTCCAGGCGTTCGCGGACCGGCAGGGCCATCTCGGGATCGAGCAGAGGCATGAGCTGCGCGGCCTTCTCGAGCACCGTGACCGCGAGCCCGCGGTTTGCCAGGTTCTCCGCCATCTCGAGCCCTATGAAACCGCCCCCGACCACCAGCGCGCGCCGGGCACCCTTCGAGCTGATCCAATCGCGCACGCGGCGGGAGTCGGGAATCGTCCGGAGCGAGAACACGCCGTCGAGATCGATTCCGGGGATCGGGGGCCGGACGGGCGCCGCGCCCGGCGACAGGACCAGCGCATCGTACGGGTAGACCCGCGACTCCCCGCTGCGAAGCGCCCGCACGGTGATGGTCCGCGCCGCAGGGTCGATGCCGGTCACGTCGTGCTCGGTATGCACGTCGATGCCAAATCGTTCGCGAAAGAGCTCCGCCGACGCGACCAGCAGCTTGGCCTCATCGCGGATCACGTCGCCGACGTAGTACGGCAAGCCGCAGTTGGCGAAGGACACGTAAGGGCCGCGGTCGAAGACGACGATCCGGGCTGCCTCCGAGAGGCGCCGCAGGCGCGCCGCACACGACGCGCCCCCGGCCACCCCGCCGATGATCAGGATCTGCTTGGCTTCTTGCATTCGCTCTGCCAGCCCGCACGGGCCGCCTCGGGGAACGAGGTTACTCCCTGGATCAAGGAATCGTTCATCGCCCAGCAATCCCGACCAACAAGCCGAGGATGCCGCCCCAGATGGACGAAGAATAGGGGCTCGCCCAGATGGGGCAGGAGCCACTCCGGCATCCAACCAGCCGGCGCCCCCCGAATCCCACCCCGGCACCGATCAAGACCGACAGGACCATGCGAATCGCCATGAGGGCTCCCTGGGTTGCTTTTTGGCACACGCGGGCGCGCGGCCATCGAGAATCGACGTTCACAGGCTTTGAGCCAGCCGGGAGGGAAAGGGTTCGCCGAAACCGCGACTCAGGGAGATGGGGACCTTTCTGTCGAGAGGTGGCCCCGCAGGGCGCTGCCGCCAAGGATTGAAGCCGAGAGATAGCTCGAGCCCGATGCGGCCGGAGTGAAATGGGGCATCTCTCCTTGCTCTCCCGAAGCGGCAACGCTGCCCACGACCAGCTGCAGCTCGACGTCTTCGGTGAAGTGCCGAGTCGTTTCTACCTGTAGGGCGATGCCCTCTGCGGGCGCTGACCGGAGCGGCGGAGTGGCACCGACAGGTGCGCCGAAGTGTGGTGCCGAAGTGTGGTGCCGCAGTGTGGGTGCATGAGATCGGTGCGAGCAGTGCGCCCCGCACGCTCGTCGAGGTCCGTGAACCCTTTCGGACCAACCGGGCTCGAAGAGGGCAGGAGAAACGATCTTGTCGCAACTCACTTGGACCTTTGCTCTTACCTCGACCCTCGTCGTAGCCCTTGGATTCGCCTCCGCTTGCGGCGCCATCCGAGGTGAAAGGCGGCCGGCTCCGGCGGCAGCGACGTCCGCGGCGAGACCCATCCGGGTCGCGGTGACGACGGCGGCCCGCGGGCCGGTGGAGCGCACCTTCGAGGCCAGCGGGACGGTGCGCGGCCGCAATACGGCCGTGCTCACCAGCCGGATCGTGGCCGGGCTCCGCGAGGTGCGGGTGCGAGCGGGCGATCACGTGCGGGCGGGCCAGGTGCTCGCGGAGCTCGAGGACGCCGATGCGCAGGCAACCCTGCGCCGGGCGCGGGCGGATCTGCAGGCCGCCGTCGCTGGTCAAGAAGAGGCGGAGCACGCCGCTCGCGCCTCCGCCGCGGCCGCGCGGGTCGCCGGCTCCGCGCACGTTCGTATGACCTACCTGCTCGGGCAGGGAGCGGTCACCAAGCAAGCCTTCGAGGAAGCCGAGGCTCGGCAGCAGACGACCAGCGCTGCGCAGGCGCTGGCCGAAGCGCAGGTGCGGGCAGGGCTGGCCCACCACGACGAGGCGCGAGCGGCCATCGCCGGGGCCGAGGCTGTGCTCGGCTACACCCGCATCACCGCGCCGTTTGCCGGCAAGGTCATCGAGCGGCGGGTCGATCCCGGAAGTCAGGCCGCGCCTGGAATGCCCCTGCTGGTCGTCGAGCAGGAGGGGCCGCTGCACGTGGAGGTCGCGGTGGACGAGTCGCACGCGAACACGCTGTCGGTGGGCACGACCGCCCACGTCGAGGTGGCGTCCGCGGACCAGGAGGCCGAGGGCCGTGTCGTCGAGGTGGTGCCCGCGCTCGATCCGACCGCGCGGGCCTTCATGGTCAAGGTCGAGCTCGGCTCGGCGGCGGGCGCAGCTTCCGCGTCGACGGCGCCGCCCCAGGGGTTGCGCGCGGGGATGTTCGCCCGGGTGCGGTTCCCCATGGGTCTCGAGGATCGCCTCACGGTCCCCGTCACCGCCATTCGCCCTTCCGGCGATCTCGATCGCCTGTTCGTGGCAGAGGGTGGAAGGGCCTGGCTGCGCCTCATCACGCTCGGTCAGCGCCAGGGCGGGTCCGTGGAGGTGCTGGCCGGCCTCGATCCCGGCGAGACGGTCCTCACGGCTCCGCCCGCTGGACTCGTCGACGGCGCGCGGATCGAGGTCCGGCTGTGAACAAGCCGGCCGAGGTCGGATCCTCCGGCGCGCTCGGCGCGCTCGGCCCGGCGGGTCGGCTCGCGCGGGCCTTCGTCTCGTCCAAGCTGACGCCCCTCTTGATCGTGACCGCGGTGGGTCTCGGGGCGCTGGCCATCGATCGCCTTCCCCGCGAGGAAGAGCCGCAGATCGTCGTGCCCATGGTCGACGTGTTCGTGCGCATGCCCGGCGCCTCCGCCCGGGAGGTCGAGGCGCGCGTCACCAAGCCCATGGAGCGCTTGCTCGCGGAGATCCCGGGCGTCGAGTACGTCTACTCCACCTCGAGCCCAGGCGAGAGCACGGTGATCGTGCGCTTCCTGGTCGGACAGGACGAGGAGCGCAGCCTGGTCCGGCTCGAGGACAAGCTGGCGGCGCACGCCGACCTCATCCCCCCGGGCGCGACCGCGCCGCTGATCAAACCGCGGTCGATTGACGATGTTCCGGTCCTGGCCGTCACCCTGTGGAGCCCGCGCTATGACGGCTTTCAGCTGCGGCGGGTGGCCAGGGAGCTCGAGCAGGCCATCAAGGAAGTCCCCGACGTCAGCCAGGTGACGGTCATCGGAGGTGAGCGGCGCCAGGTGCGGGTGGTGCTGGATCCCGCCCGGCTGGCGGGGCGGGGCCTCACCCCG
>CAZIOH010000127.1:9463-14699 GCA_964540815.1 uncultured Myxococcales bacterium
AGAGCGACGAGCTCCTGCTTCACATGGGCATCGCCGTCTTCAGCGTGGCCTTGCTCATCGGGCTGACGCTCGGGTGGCGGGAGGCCGGGATCGTGCTGCTGGCCATCCCGGCGACCCTCGCCCTCACGCTGACCGTATTCTTTCTCTACGGCTACACCCTCAATCGCATCACCCTCTTCGCCCTCATCTTCTCGATCGGGATCCTGGTCGACGACGCCATCGTGGTGCTGGAGAACATCGCCCGGCACCGGGCGCTCCCCGAGAATCGTGGCCGGCCCCTGACGGCGATCGCGGTGGCGGCGGTCGACGAGGTCGGCAACCCCACCATCCTCGCCACCATGACGGTCGTCGCGGCCATCTTGCCCATGGCGTTCGTCGGCGGACTCATGGGTCCGTACATGCGTCCCATCCCGGTCGGGGCCACGGCGGCGATGGTGTTCTCCTTGCTGGTGGCCTTCGTGGTCACGCCATGGGCCACGGTCCGGCTGGACAAACGCGAGCGGGATCAGTCAGCCTGCGACGCGGGCCACTCGGGCCATGCAGGCCAGGGGGCCCGCGAGTCTGCCACCACGCGCCTCTACCGGCGATTCATGACCGGGCTGCTCTCCCGCCCCGGTCGGCGCTGGGGCTTTCTCGCCATCGTCGTGGTGCTGCTTCTGGGGTCGATGGCCCTGGTCGCCACCGGGCACGTGAAGGTCAAGATGCTTCCTTTCGACAACAAGAGCGAGCTGCAGGTCATCGTCGATCTTCCCGAGGGGACGACCCTCGAGCAGACCGGGCGTGTCACCGATGCCCTGGCGCGAGAGGTGGCGCGGCAGCCGGAGGTCCTCGACTACCAGAGCTACGTGGGAACATCGGGCCCCTTCAATTTCAACGGCCTCGTCCGCCATTACGACCTGCGCCGCGGATCCAACGTGGCCGACCTGCAGGTGAACCTGGTCGACAAGGGCGAGCGCCGACTTCAGAGCCACGCCATCGCCAAGCGCATTCGCGAACAGCTCACTCCGCTCGCCCAACGGTTCGGCGCGCGCCTCAAGGTCGCCGAGGTTCCGCCCGGGCCGCCGGTGCTGGAAACCCTGGTGGCCGAGGTCTACGGCCCCGACTACGAGCGCCAGATCGCCATCGCCCGAGATCTGCGCGACCGCATGGAGCACCTCGGCGGGGTGGTGGACGTCGACTGGTACGTGGAGGACCAGCAGCCAAAGTACCGTCTGCGGGTGGACGAGGAGAAGGCGGCGCTGGCCGGGGTCCGTCAGGACACCCTGGTGCGCACCTTGCGCATGGTCACGTCCGGCGAGCCCGTCGGGCTTCTGCACGACGAGCGCGCCAGCGAGGACGTCGCCATCGTGCTCCGCGCCGACCGGGCCACGCGCTCGGATCTCGATCGTCTGCGTGCTCTGCGCGTCGAGGGACGGGGCGGTACGCTGGTCGCAGTCGGTGAGCTGATCCGCATCGAGCCCACCGTCGAGGACCACAGCATCTATCACAAGAACCTCATGCCGGTCGTCTACGTGACCGCGGACGTCGCCGGCGCCGTCGAAAGCCCGGTCTATGCAATCACCCAGCTCGGCCAGCGGATCGATGCTCAGACTCTCCCAGAGGTCTACCGGCTCGAGCAGCACACCGCCAAACAACCCGACGCCACCGAACGCTTCTCGATGAAGTGGGACGGCGAGTGGCAGATCACCTACGAGGTGTTCCGCGATCTCGGCCTGGCCTTCGCGGTGGTCCTGGTGCTCATCTACGTGCTGGTGGTGGCCTGGTTCCAGTCCTTCACCACGCCGCTCATCATCATGTCGGTGATCCCGGTTTCACTGGTCGGGATCTTGCCCGCCCATGGGTTGCTCGGGGCGTTCTTCAGCGCAACCTCGATGATCGGGTTCATCGCCGGCGCCGGCATCGTGGTTCGTAACTCGATCATCCTGGTCGACTTCATCGAGCTTCGCCGCGGTCAGGGGATGGATCTGCGCGACGCCGTGGTCGACGCGGGGGCGATCCGCTTCCGGCCCATGGTGCTGACCGCGGCAGCCGTCGTCCTCGGTGCGGGCGTCATCCTCTTCGATCCGATCTTTCAAGGGCTGGCCATCTCGCTCATGGCCGGCGAGCTCGCGTCGCTGGTCCTGTCGCGGGTCACTGTTCCGGTCGTCTACTATCTGGTCCACGCGAGGGGCGCTCGCCGCTCGGCGGCCGCTCGGCGGCCCCTCGACGAGGCCGCCTGAGGGGACACCCGAGCCTGGCCCCACGACCGGCGTGGGCGGCGTCCGGCGTGCGGCCAAGCGGTCCTCGATTCCGAGGCCGCGGGAACCCTTCACCCGACGGTGCCCGAATGCGAGTCTTGCGCCGGCTCGGCGTGCGCGGAGGCCGACCACGGCCTCCGGGGCCTCACTCGGTCATCGCCTCGTGCATCAGGCGCATCGCTTCGGCCATCTTCTGGAGACGGGTGGTCGTCGCCGCGTCGGAGGAGGTCAGTGTGATGGTCACGCCTTTGTCGATCTTCTTGACCTCAATCTTCGTGTCGGGGCCGCCCATCATCATCGGGCACATGCCGCCTCCCATCATGCCACCGCCCATCATGCCGCCACCCTTCATGCCGCCGCGCATGGGCATCGAATCGCCGCCCATCATGTGACCTTTGGGCCCCGGTCCCGTCATGGCCGGAGCCGCCTTTGGAACGGCCGGAGATTGGGCCGCCACCCAACCGCCGCCGCCCGCTATCGCCGTCAAGAGCACCGTCGTCAGTAGAATCCGTTTCATGTGATCTCCTCTTCGAGTGACAGAGCGAGACCCTGCCCAGCAAGAGGCGCGCCACTCTGTCGCCACCCAGCGATCGCTGCATCGAGAAGCTCGGGCGTCGCGCGCTCCTGTGGGACCTGCAGGCATTTCGCCCTACGCATGGGACAACGCAGTTGTTGCACGTCTACATCGATCGGATCTTGGCGTGCGGGCGGCACGAAACGTGCTTCTCTTCCAACGGAAGGATAAACGCACATGCTGCTCGCACGAAACGAAGGAAGAGCGGATCGAGCAATTCGCATCGCCGCTGGGGTCGTCCTCCTGTCACTCACCGTCATCGGACCGCGAACACCTTGGGCCTGCTCGGCTTGATTCCCCTGCTGACGGGGATCGTCGGGTTTTGCCCGCTCTATCGCAGCGTCGGTGTGAAGACCTGCCAGCGTCCATGACCAGTTGGCAATCGGCCAAGTTTGCTGCATCGTCGCTGCTCTTGTGCGACCAGGGACGCCCGACCTCCAGTTGCAGGGGGTCGCGTGGTGGGCGTGCGTCCGCTAAGCGACCGCGTCGGGCACGCGCCACCTGATCATCACGACCTTCACAGCATCGTTCACGACCAAGCACGAGACGACGGCGTAGACGAAGACCACCAGGGTCTGCGACCACGGCAGCGGCTGGAGTCCTGGAAGGCCCACGCGGGTCATCATGGTGCCGATCCCAGCATCCGCCAAGAGGGCGCCGATGAGGGACCTGCTGGGCATCGTCGACCAGAACGCGCGCCGTTCGCGCGCGGACACCACCGAGAACACCGCGAAGTAGAGCAGGAGCAGAAAGCTGAAGGTGTAGAGTGAGCCGTTGTCGCTCGCCAATCCGAAGCGCGACCAGCCGATCCTCAGCAGGAAGAGCGCCTCCGCGACCATCGCGATGCCCAAGCTCACCGACACCGCGATGAAGCCCCCGATGTTCCATGTCTCGGGTTTCTTGGACGGCCGTACGTGGTCGGTGGCCAGCGTGATCTTTGCGAAGTCTGTCAGGAAGGTCAGCAGCAGCATCGCAAGGGCTGAGATGACGAACTTGCCGGTCACCAGGTAGGCCATGGCCACGAACGCCGACTTCAGGATGGTCCGGCTGATCTTGTTGATGATCCAGGTCAGGATGCGCTGGTAGATCGTCCGCCCCTGCTCGACCAGCGCGACGATGTTTGTCAGCCCTGGTTCGGTCAGGACGACGCTCGCGGCGCCTTTGGCCACGTCGGTCGCCGTGCTGACGGCGATGCCGACTTCGGCCTGGCGAAGCGCGGGCGCATCGTTGACCCCGTCGCCCGTCATCCCCGTCACGTGTCCGGCGTCCTGCAGGTGCTTCACCACGATGTACTTGTCCTCGGGGAAGACCTCGGCGAAGCCGTCGGCGCCAGCGAAGAGGTCAACCGCCTTGCTGGCCGTTTGCCCGTTGGCCGCCTTCAGGTCCGCCATGCGGCGGATGTTCAGCAGCCCGACGCCGCCCGCGATGTCACTGGCGACGGCCAGAGCGTCACCGGTCAGCATCTTCACCGCCACGCCATGGTCACGAAGTGTGGAGATGAGCTGCCTTGCGTCGGGGCGCGGCGGATCGTACAGAGACACCAGCCCGACCAAGACGGGGACGCCGGTCTCGGGGCCGCGAGCCACCGCCAGCGTTCGATAGCCCTTCGCCGCTGACGCGGCAACGCTCGCCTCGAGCGCCGTGATCGCCGAAGGCTGGAGGCCGCAGGCCTCGGCGATGGTGCGCACCGCCCCCTTCATCACGCGCACCCGCCTCCCGCTCTGCTCGACCACCGCCTCCGTTCGCCGGTTCTTGGCATCGAACGGAGCGAAGGAGATGGATACGACCTTGGGAACGGCGTCGAAGATATGTCGCTCCTTCGCGGCAGCGAGAAACGCGACGTCAATTGGATCTTGGTTTGCTTCCTGCGACGCGAGCGCTCCGGCGAACAAGACGTCGGCTTCCGTCGCGTGCCCCTCGGGGATGACGCCGGTGACGGCGAGCTGGTTCATCGTGATGGTGCCGGTCTTGTCCACGCAGAGCACGTCCATCGTCGCGGCATCCTCCGCGGCGCTGAGACGGGTGACCAACACGCCGCGTTTTGCCAGCTCCTTCGACCCGACGGCCATGCTGACCGTGAACATCACGGGGAGGGCCACAGGCACCGCGCTCATCAGGAGGACCAGCATCAGGGGGATCATTTCCAGCAGAGACACCCCTCGGACCAGAGAGAGGCACCGACCATGACCAGTAGCCCGCCCACGATGGCGAACAGCCACCGAACGACCTCGCTCACAACCGCCTCGATGTGGAGTTTTGGTCTTGCCAGCTGCACCAGCTCCGTGGTTCGGCCGAAGTAGGTCTTGGCCCCCGTCAGCATGACCACGCCGTTGCCCTCCCCTCGGCGAACGATGGATCCAGAGGAGAGCACGCCGCCCGGTGCCTTGTCGGCGTCCTTCGATTCGCCGGTGAGCGCCGACTGGTC
>CAZIOH010000128.1:0-14291 GCA_964540815.1 uncultured Myxococcales bacterium
GCCGAGTCGTTTTCGAACGCACGAAGTCGAGCAATTGTACCCGTGGAAGGGGTCGAGAATCGACTGGAGATCGATTCTTCGGGAAGGCCCAGGGAGATGCCGGCAACCGGCGGCCGGCTGCCAGCGTGCACATTGCCTCAGAAATCCCGCACCGCCTCCCCGGGCGCGAGCCGAGCAAGCTCCTCGAAGAGCCGGCGCAGCTCCGGCTTGTCCGGTGCGCCCTTGGGGACCACGATCTCGATCCGACAAAATTGGTCACCGCGCGTCCCATCGTTACCTGATTTGATGCCGCGGCCGCGCAAACGTAACTTGGCTCCGCTCGAGGTGCCGGGCGGGACCGAGACCGTGACCGGCCCGTCGACGGTCGGCACCTGCACCTTGGCGCCGAGCGCCGCCTCGGTGATGGTGATGGGCACGGCCACCTCGACGTCGAGGCCCTCGCGATGGAAATGCGGATGGGGGAGCACCTGGATCTCGAGATAGAGATCGCCGGCGGTCCCTCCCCGGCTCGGGGCGGGCGCGCCCTTGCCCCCCACGCGCAGCCGGGCGCCGGTCTCGACCCCGGCGGGAATGCCCACCTCCACGGTCGTGCCCTCGCCGGTGCGCACGGTTCGGCGCGTCCCGAGCGCGGCGTCCTCGAACGGGAGCTCCACCGTTCCGACGATGTCGTTTCCCCGCGAGACCCGCTGCCGCGCTCCCCGTCCCCAGGTCGCGCCGCCGCTGCGCGGAGCCGCGTCTCCGAACAGGGTCCCGAAGATGTCACCGATGTCGACGTTTCCGCCGCTGAAGCCCCCTCGCCCCGCCCCGGCGCCGCCCCCGCCTCCGAATGTCCGGGCGAAGGCCTCGGCGTCGAAACCCTCGGGCATGCCGTCCGGGCGCACGGGGGCACTTCTGAGCCGGTTGTACTCCGCACGCTTGTCCTTGCTCCCGAGGACATCGTACGCTTCGTTGATCTCCTTGAAGCGCTCGGTCTTCTTCTTGTCGCCTCCGGTGACGTCTGGATGGAACTCCTTGGCCAGCTTGCGGTATGCCTTCTTGATGGTGGCGGCGTCGGCGCTCTCGGGTACGTCGAGTATCTTGTAAAGGTCCTTCATGGCTTGGTTTCGGATCCCCTCGGGCTGTTTTTCGGTCTACCGGTGTGCTCGGGCGCTTCCCGTCCGCGCCGCCTTGCCTGCCGCCGTCTTTGCCGATTTGCTGGCTCGCCCGCGGGAGCGCCCGCTCATGATACCGCCGACATGGCGGCCCGCCGATTCTTCGAAAAGGTGAGCTCCGCGTCGCCCGACGCATGATCGACCACGATGGTGTCCCCGGGACCGAACTCTCCGCTCAACAGCTTGCGGGCCAGCGGATCCTGGATGAGCCGCACGATGGCGCGCTTGAGGGGTCGCGCCCCGTAGCTCGGGTCGTAGCCCTCGTCCCCGAGGAAGCGCTTGGCGTCGGGCGTGAGGTCGAGCGCGAGCTCGCGCTCCGCGAGGAGCTTGCGCAGCCGGCCGAGCTGGACCTCGACGATGCTGTCGATCTCGCTGCGGTTGAGCCGATGAAAGACCACGATGTCATCGATTCGATTCAGGAATTCTGGCTTGAAGGTGCGCCGCAGCTCGGCCAGCACGGCGGTTCGGGTCTCGGCGGGCGTCGCGCCAGCCACGACATCCGACAGCAGATGACTGCCGACGTTCGACGTCATGATGATGACGGTGTTGCGAAAATCGACCGTGCGACCCTGTCCGTCGGTCAATCGCCCGTCGTCCAGCAGCTGAAGCAACGTGTTGAACACGTCCGGGTGCGCCTTCTCGATCTCGTCGAACAGGACCACCGAGTAGGGGCGTCTGCGGACCGCCTCGGTGAGCTGGCCCCCCTCGTCGTATCCCACATAGCCCGGAGGGGCGCCGATCAGGCGCGAGACGGCGTGCTTCTCCATGTACTCCGACATGTCGATCCTGACCATGTGACTTTCGTCATTGAAGAGGAAGTCCGCCAGCGAGCGCGCCAGCTCGGTCTTGCCGACCCCGGTCGGTCCAAGAAAGATGAACGACCCGATGGGGCGGTTCGGATCCTGCAGGCCGGCCCGCGAACGGCGGACGGCGTTGGCTATCGACGTGACCGCCTCGTCCTGGCCAATGACCCGGGCGTGTAGCCGGGTCTCCATGTGCATGAGCCGCTCCTGCTCCCCCTCCAGCATCTTGTCGACCGGGATGCCGGTCCACTTGGAGACCACGGCGGCGATATCCTGCTCAGTGACCTCCTCGCGCAGGAAGGAACCCTGGCCCTGGGCGCTCTTCAGCTCGAGGTTCTTGGCGGTGAGCGCCTTCTCGAGCTCGGGCAGGCGGCCGAAGCGCAGCTCGGCGGCGCGGTTCAGATCGCCGCGGCGCTGGGCGAGCTCCGCCTCGGTGCGGGCCTTCTCGATGTCCTCCTTGAGGGTCCGGCTCTCCGAGATGATGGACTTCTCTCGCTGCCAGACGCTCTTCATGGTGGCCGCCCGCTCGCGCAGCTCCGCGATTTCCTTGGACACCTCGACGATGCGCTTGAGGCTGGCGTCGTCCTTCTCCTTGCTCAGGGCCTGCTCCTCGATGGCCAGCGCCACCAGGCGGCGATCGAGCGTGTCGATGGGCTCCGGCAACGAGTCAATCTGCATCTTGAGACGGCTGGCCGCCTCGTCCACCAGGTCGATGGCCTTGTCGGGGAGCTGGCGCGCGGAGATGTAACGGTCGGACAGCCGCGCCGCCGCCACCAGCGCGGCGTCCCGGATGCGGATGCCGTGGTGGACCTCGTAGCGTTCCTTGAGCCCGCGCAGGATGGCCACCGTGTCGGCCACCGAGGGCTCGCCGATGAAGACCGGCTGGAAGCGCCGCTCGAGGGCCTTGTCCTTCTCGACGTACTTGCGGTACTCGTCGAGGGTGGTCGCGCCCACGCAGCGCAGCTCGCCGCGGGCCAGGGCCGGCTTCAGCATGTTGGCGGCGTCGACCGCGCCCTCGGCGCCCCCGGCACCGACCAGGGTGTGCAGCTCGTCGATGAAGAGGATCACGGTGCCGGCGGCCCCGGCGATCTCCTTGAGGACGGCCTTCAGGCGATCCTCGAACTCGCCCCGGTACTTGGTGCCGGCGATGAGCGCCCCGAGATCGAGGGCCAGGATCTTCTTGTCCTTCAGCGACTCGGGGACGTCGCCGGCGGCGATGCGCTGGGCGATCCCCTCGACCACGGCGGTCTTCCCGACCCCGGGCTCGCCGATCAGGACCGGGTTGTTCTTGGTCCGCCGCGACAGCACCTGCATCGTGCGCCGGACCTCCTCGTCGCGCCCGATCACCGGGTCGAGCTTGCCGTTGCGGGCTTCCTGGGTGAGATCCCGGGTGTACTTGGCGAGGGCCTGGTACTTGCCCTCGGCCTCGGGGTCGGTGACGCGCTGGCTTCCACGCACCTCGGCGAGGGCCCGCATCAGGCTGTCCTCGCGGACGCCGGCATCCTGGAGGGCGCGGGTGGCGGCGCCGTGCTTCCCGGCGACCAGCGCCAGGAGCAGGTGCTCGCTCGAGATGTACTCGTCCTTGAACTCCTGGGAGCGCTTCTCGGCGTCGGCCAGCAGATCCTTCAGGCGGCGTCCGGCGTACACCTCGGCGGCCGCGCCCCGGACCTGGGTCTGCTCGTCGAGCGCGCGCTGGGTCTCGCGGGCCACCACCTCGGGATCCACCCCGACCTTGCGCAGGAGGGCGCCGACCAGGCCCTGCTCTTGCGTCAAGAGCGCCGAGAGGACATGTTCGGGGGTGAGCTCTTGGTGGTTGCGCTTCTCGGCCAGCTGCTCGGCGGCCTGCAACGCTTCCTGGGTCTTGACGGTCATTTTTCCGGGACGCATGCCGCCACAGTAACCACCCCAGGCACCACGACAAGAAGGACGGGCGGCGGTGGCACGGGTGTGACGTGTCCCGTGCCACGTGCGGCCTCGGACCTGCGCGACCGGCAACCGCGCCGCCGGGCCACCGGGCCACGCGACCGGTTCGATTCATGAGGTAGAGTCTTCCGTGTGTCCTACCTGGTTCTCGCGCGCAAGTATCGACCCCAACGCTTCTCGGAGCTGGTCGGGCAGGAGCACGTGGCGCGCACGCTCGGAAACGCCATCGCCCAGAACCGTGTGCACCACGCCTTTCTGTTCACGGGGGCCCGCGGGGTCGGCAAGACCAGCGCCGCCCGGATCCTGGCCAAGTCGCTGTGCTGCGTGAACGGCCCCACCGTCGAGCCGTGCGGGATCTGCGAGCCTTGCCAGGAGATCGCCGCCGGCCGCTCGGTGGACATCGTCGAGATCGACGGTGCCTCCAACACCGGCGTGGACGACGTGCGAACGCTGCGGGAGGGGGCCCGCTACCTGCCGGCCAAGGCCCGCCTCAAGATCTACATCATCGACGAGGTCCACATGCTGTCGACGAGCGCGTTCAATGCGCTGCTCAAGACGCTGGAGGAGCCGCCGCCCCACGTGGTGTTCATCTTCGCGACGACCGAGGTGCACAAGATCCCGTCCACCATCCTCTCGCGCTGCCAGCGCTACGACTTCAAGCTCATCCCCACCGCCCGCCTGGTCGAGCACCTGGAAGGGATCCTCGGCGCCGAGAAGATCGCCTTCGAGCCGAGCGCGCTGCGCCTGCTGGCGCGGCAGGCCGCCGGCTCGGTGCGGGACGCCCTGTCCCTGCTCGACCAGGTGATCGCCTACGTGGGTCCGAACCGCCTGGAGGCGGCGGCCATCTCTGAGGTGCTGGGCATCGCCGATCGTGCGTTGCTGGTCGATCTGACCCGGGCGGCGCTGGCCCGGGACGTGGCTCGGGCGCTGCGCTTCCTGGCGGCGGCGGTCGAGCGCGGGGTCGACCTCGGACAGCTGGCGCGGGCGTTCCTCGGGATCATTCGCGACCTCGAGCTCGCCTCGCGGATCTCGGATCCGGTGACGCTCGGCCAGCTGGTCGACGCCTCCCCCGACGAGCTCGCCGAGCTCATCCAGCTCGCCGGCCCCGACGACGAGACCGATGCCCGCGCCCGGCCGGGCACTGGAGCTGGCCCCGGCCCCGATCTGTTCGCTGTGTGGTTCGACCGCTGGGCCCGGGTGGTCGACGAGTCCGCCCGCTCGCCGGCCCCCCGCTTGCTGGTCGAGATGGCGCTGGTCGACCTGTGCGGCGCCGAGCCCCTGGTCCCTCTCGGCGATCTCCTCGAGCGTCTGGAGAGCCTCGAGACCCGCCTGCGCACCCGCGGACCAACCCCCCCCAGCCCCAGCGCTCCCCCATCCGCCCGCCCCCCCGAACGCCCACGAACCACGAGCCCTTCCACTCTCACCTCCCCGTCCGCCCCCTCGTCCTCGTCTCCATCCCCATCCCCATTCCCCTCCCCGCCGTCCTCACTCCCATCCCCACTCCCACCCCCATCCCCACCCCCCGAAGTCTCTCCCACCGAATCCTGGCGCCGTGTTCGCCAGGCCCTCGAGCAGCGCCGCCCCCGGCTCGGCGCCCTGCTCGCCAACGCCCACGTCCTCGAGGTGGACGCCGCCGGGCTGGTCCTCGGCTTCGAAGATCGGGTCGACGTGGACGCCGCCGAGCGGGCCCGGCCCGACATCGAGCAGGCACTCGCTGCGGAGTGGGGCCGGTCCATCCGCTTTCAGGCGCGCCACCATGCCGCGAGCCCGAAGGCCGCCGTGGTGGTCGCCGAGGTCACCCACGACGCAGAGCTGCGGGCCTCCGATCGCCGGACGCGCGAGGACGAGGCCCGTCGCCACCCCGTGATCCAGAAGGTCCAGGATCTCTTCGGCGTGGGCATCCGCGAGATCAAGACCCCATGACAAAGAGGGCGGGGCGTCCCTGATGGCGTACGCGGGGCCCATCGCGCGCTTGATCCAGCAGCTCGGGCGGCTGCCGGGGATCGGCGAGAAGACCGCGGCGCGTCTGGCGTTCCATCTCCTGCGGGCGCCGCCCGAGGACGCGGCGGCGCTGGCCTCGGCCATCGCCGAGGTCAAGCAGAAGATCCGCTTCTGTGGGACATGCTGCGACCTCACAGAGCGCGATCCCTGCCTCATCTGCTCGGACGCCCGGAGGGACGCCCGTCTGATCTGCGTGGTGGCCCAGCCGCAAGACGTCATCGCGATCGAGCGGGGTGGGGGATACCGTGGGCTCTACCACGTGCTGCACGGGATCCTGTCTCCCCTCGATGGGATCGGGCCCGAGGACCTTCGCATCGCCGAGCTGGTGCGGCGGTGCGCCGGGGGGATCGACGAGATCATCCTGGCGACGAGCCCGAGCGTCGAGGGCGAGGCCACCGCCGTGTACATCGCGAAGCTGGTGAGGCCGCTCGGGATCCGGCCCACGCGCATCGCGACCGGCGTGCCGATCGGCGGGGAGCTGGAGTATGCCGATCAGCTGACTTTAACGCGGGCCATTGACGGGCGCCGCGAGATTTGATGGCCGCCGGGACCGGCGTGCTCCCGTTCCGACCGTCTTCTGCCGAGGAGGGATCGCAGCGCCTTCCTCGCAGCCTCCTCGAGGCTTCCCCGACGTCTCCGGGGCTTGAACCCGTCCGAGCGGGGTGTTATCAGTCATAATCTTTTTACCCTTACCGTAATCTTGGCAGAGAGTTGAACTTCCTCGAAGGAGAACGATGGCCGGCCCCGATGTGATGTTCCCCGAGGAGCAACAGCAGATCCAGGTGGTCTGCCAGCGGTTGCAACGGGATGCCAATGCCAAGGCCGTTCTGCTCATCGGTCGAGACGGACAACCCATCGCCGAGGCCGGTGACATCGAGGAGCTGGACGTCACGTCGCTGTCGTCGCTGACCGCGGGCAACGTGGCGGCCACCGGCGGGATCTCCAAGATCCTGCGCGAGAAGGACTTCACCAGCCAGTTTCACGAGGGTGAACGGATCCACGTGCACATCACGCTGGTCGGCGGGCGGGCCATCCTGGTGGTCCTGTTCGACGAGCGCTCGTCACTCGGGCTGGTGCGGCTGCGGGTCAAGAAGTCCTCGGACGAGATGGCCCGGATCTTCGATCAGCTCGAGACCAAGGCCCAGTCGAAGAGCCAGCCTTCGATCCTCACCGAGATCACCGACAAGGACATCGACAACCTGTTCAATGACTAGTCTCCTGGTGTTTTTCGAGCCGCGCCGGCCCGGACGCCACCCCGGCGCGGTCTCGATCCACCGGGTCTTTCGTCTTCCCCTTGCCCGATCTCGAGGAGAGGCTCCCGTTCAAACATGAGCTTCATCAACTACTCGTCCCGGGAGATCAACTGCAAGCTGGTCTACTACGGGCCCGGCCTGTGCGGGAAGACCACCAACCTGCACTACATCTACGCCAAGACGAGCCCAGAGGCGAAGGGTAAGATGATCTCGCTCGCGACCGAGACCGAGCGGACCTTGTTCTTCGACTTCCTGCCGCTCTCGCTGGGCGAGATCCGCGGGTTCAAGACCCGCTTTCACCTGTACACGGTCCCCGGGCAGGTGTTCTACGACGCCAGCCGGAAGCTGATCTTGAAGGGGGTCGACGGGATGGTCTTCGTGGTCGACTCGCAGATCGAGCGCATGGAGGCCAACATCGAGTCGCTCGAGAACCTGCGCACCAACCTGGCCGAGCAGGGCTACGACCTCGACAAGCTGCCCTACGTGGTCCAGTACAACAAGCGCGATCTCCCCAACGCGGCCCCCATCGAGCAGCTGCGCGAGCTCCTGAACCCGAGCCGGGTCCCCGAGTTCGAGGCCTCCGCCACCACCGGCGTGGGTGTCTTCGACACCCTCAAGGCGGTCGCCAAGGCCGTGCTCACCGAGCTCAGACGCGGCTCCTGATCCCGGGCGCCCCGCCCGTTCGGGGCCTCTCAGCCGCGGCGGAGGACAGCGGTGCCGAGCCAGGTGGCCCCGAGGGCATTCGCGACGAGCCAGGGGCGCTCGAGCAGGCTCGGGATGAAGGCCAGTGAGAAGGGCTTGCCGATGGCGGCGAACAGCAGGGCGCCCCCGACCCCGAAGGCGAGGCCCGCCAGGATCCCACGCGCTCCACGCACCCCATTGAAGAGCGCAATGGCAACGAGCGGCAAGAGGGCGCTCCACAGGAGCGGGTTGCCCTGGAGCACGCCCGGGGCCGCTGCGTCCGCGTCGGCGAGCACCCCCGACATCAGGAGGCCAGGCGCCCCCGAGTGAGCGAGGCCGAGCCACGGCAACCCGAACAGGCCCGAGGACCCGAGCACCACGGCCAGACCGAAACCAACCCCGAGCCGCCCGCGATCGAGTCGGCCACGCCGCGAGAGCCAGCCGAGGCCGAGGAGCGCGAGGCTCGTGCCGAGGCCGAGCTCCGAGGCTCCCCGGCGCCCGCGCAGGTTCCGGAGGGCGGCGTCCGCATCGAGCAGCCCAGCACCATAGTGCGGGTCGTGCGCGCCGCCGCCGTCCCCTCTGCGGGCCATCGTCCCCGAGCCGACTCCACCGGTGGGCTTCGGCTGTCGCGCCGAGCCGAGCAGGATCTTCTCCACCGCCGCGGGATCCTTCACGCCGGCCCCGACGATGAGGGCGGCCACCCCGGCCACGTGGGGCGTGGCCATGGAGGTGCCCATGAACCACAGATAATCGGTGGTCGAGGTGTTCCCGGGCACGACGGTGTTCTGCAGGACCCCATCCGGCTTTCCGTCGCCGTTCTGGTCGACCCGGACGTTCCCGCCGGGTGCGGCGATATCGATCTCGGGACCCCAGTTCGAATAGAACGTCGTGGTCTCATCGAACTGGGTCGCGGCCACCGCGATCACGCCCGGATAGCGCGCCGGGTAGCTCACCCGGCCACGCCCGTCGTTCCCGGCGGCGGCGACCACCGTCACCCCCTTGTCGCGGGCGTACTTGACGGCCTTGCCGATGGTGCCGATGGGAAATGGGCCGCCGAGGCTCATGTTGATGACGTTGGCCCCATGATCGGCGGCGAACCGGATGGCCTGCGCGATGGCGGCCATCGACCCGGAGCCGCGCGCGCTCAGCACCTTGAGCGGCATGATCGCCGCGCCGAACGCCACCCCGCCCACGCCGAGCTGGTTGTTGGTGGACTGGGCGATGGTGCCGGCCACGTGGGTTCCATGTCCGTGGTCATCGCTGGCATCGTCGTTGTCGGCGATGAAGTTGTAGCCGGGAACGAAGCGGGTCCCGGCGAGGTCGGGCACCCGGGAGACCCCGGTGTCGATCACCGCCACCACCGCGCCCTCACCCTGTCCGAGCTTCCATGCCGCCGGCAGCCCGGCCTGGCGGAGATGCCATTGATACCGGTAGCAGGGATCCGAGGGGAACCCCTGGTGGCTGCCGCGGGCATCGTCGGCGCCCGACCCGGCGGTCGTCGCGCACTCCGCCTGCATCGAGCGATCGCCGAGCGCGGCCGCCTCCTGCGTGGATTCGTCGGCGGGGATGGTGGCGAGCGCGTCGAAGTCCACCGACTCGACCCGCGGATCGCGGCGCAGCCGCGCGCGCGCCAGCCGCGCCTCGGTCTCGGAGCCGAAGGTCACGCGATAGAGGCGGTCGCGGGCTGACCAGCGGCTGACGGGGATCTCCACCTCGGGGGTGGCGGCCAGATCGGCGTCGGTGACGTCGTCACGGTAGTCCACGACCAGGGTCGGACCGCGGCCGATTCCATCGTCGTCGTCGCTGCCGGCGCTGCCTGTCCGTGCCCCATCGGGCGGGCGATCGGACGGCGAGGATTTCGCCAGGGTGGATCGCGCGGCGGGCGCGTATCCGAACCAGACGGAGAGGCCGAGCGTCAATCCGAAGATCCCGACGGCGCTCGACCACAGCAGCTTCGACGGCTTCATGATCTCCATCATACGCTGCGTCCTCGACTTGCGCCCGCTCCCGCCGCGCGGCGCCCCGGCGCACACGGCCCGGCCCCCCCCCTCGCGCGCCCCTCGCGCAATCGATGCCGGCCCGTTGACCGTCGGTGAGGGGTGGGATAGCGTGCGCACCCAGCTTTCCCCTGATCTTCTCCGCTGTTGCGAGGAGGCTTACGAACGATGTTCCCCGACCGCCACCCCGTCCGCGATTTCCGGCTCGGATTGGTCATTGCTTCGATCGTCGTCACGGGGGCGCTGATGCCGCTCCCAGCCCATGCCGAGGACGACGTCGCCGCCATCCAGAAGGTCACGGCCCTGAACAAGAAGGCGCTCGACGCCTACAACAACCTGGACTTCGAGGACGCGCGGCGAACCTTGAAGCAGGCCCTCGAGCTGTGCACGGCCGCCGGGCTCGACAAGCACCCCATCAAGGCGCGGACGCACATCCACATGGGGGTGGTGCTGATCGCCACCAAGCAGCAGGATCTGGGCATCAAGCAGTTCCGCAAGGCGCTGGAGATCCAGCCGGACATCCAGGTCACACGCTCACTCGCAAATCCGGAGATTCTCAAGGCCTTCGATGAGGCCAGCGAGGGAATGACCCCGCTCGGGGCGGGCAGCTCCCCGGACGAGGCCCGGGGCGGATCGGGGCGGCCGGCCAGCGCCGGTGGCGTCGGCGTCTCGGCGGACGCGGGCATCCGCCACTTCGCCATCACCCGCGGTCGCAAGGGCGCGTCGCTCAGCATCAGCGCCTCGGTGGGGCCGGGGCTGACGGGATTCGAGAAGCTGGTCCTCGCCTACCGCGCCGAGGGCGCGAGCGACTTCGAAGGACACGACATGCGGGCCACCGGCGACCGGTACGTGGGCGAGATCCCGGCCGAGGCGACCCGGGGCGGCGTGGTCGACTATTTCATCCAGGCCGAGGCCGCCGACGAGACCCCGGTGGCCACGGCCGGGTCGGAGGCGCGGCCCTACCGGGTGACCCTGTCGGCACGCGTGGCGCCGGGCGCGGGCGGGGGGGCCAGCAGCGGCGGCGACCAGGATACCGACGAGGCCCCGGTGGTCGGCGGGCGCTTCTACGTCGGCGTGCTCGGCGGCTGGGGGATAGGATACGCGACCGGCAAGGGCGAGGTGAACGCCTCGAACAAGGTCAACGCCGGCCTGGCTCCGGCCTCGGCAGCCCAGGTCGTCCCGGAGCTCGGATATTTCCTGCGCTCGGACTGGCGGCTGTCCGTGCAGATTCGCTACCAGTTCGTCTCGGGCCCCACCTCGCTGTACTTGCAGAAGCTGACCCCGCCACGCACGGGGTGCGGCTCGGACAACATCTGTTCTCCCGCCACCTACGCGGCGGCGGTGCTGGCGCGATCGAGCTGGTTCTTCGGCTCGGACAAGCTCCGGCCGTACTTCTCCCTGGCGGCGGGAGGCGGCCAGATCCGACACGTCGTGACCTTCGCGCGACCAGCGGGAGGGGGCACCACCGGGTGTGGCTCGAGCGGAAACGCCCAGTGCGTGGACACCGTCATCTCCGGGCCAATCTTCGCGGGGGCGGGCGGCGGCGTCCTGTACGCGATAACGCCGGTCATCGGGCTGGTGGGTGAGATCGACGCTCTGCTCGGCTTTCCAGACTTCACCGCCCACTTCGACTTCGACGCGGGCGTCGCCGCCCGCTTCTGAGCCGCGCCGCCTCCGCTTCCGGTGTTGGCACGAGCTAGTGCACCGCCGTCGAAATAGCGTCAATACCGAGGCCGGCTCGGATCGTCGGCCGAATATGATGCTATTCCGACGGCGGTGCACTAGTCCAGGGGACTAGGTCTTCTCGGGCTCCCACAGCGGCTCGGGCTGACCGTAGATCCGCGACGCGTGGCGGCTCATCACGAACAAGGCGTCCGAGAGTCGATTGAGGTAGGGCAGGTTGAGATCGCCCGCGGGCTCGTGCGCGCCGAGGGTGACGAGGCGGCGCTCGGCACGCCGGCAGACGGTGCGGGCGAGGTGCAGGTAGGCGGCCACCCAGCCACCGCCGGGCAGGACGAAGCTCCGCAGCTCGGGCAGGGATTCGTTCCAGGCATCCATCTCCTCCTCGAGCCGGGAGATGTGCCGCGCCTCGATCACGGGACGCGCGGGGTGCCGATCGGCTGGCAACGTGGCGAGATCGCTGCCGAGGTTGAAGAGCTCGTTCTGGATCCGCCGCAGGATGGCGTCGAGCGCGGCGGCCTCGTCGGGCTCGCCAGAAGCGGACCTGGCGGCTCCGAGGTGAGCCGGCTCGGCGAGGGCCGACCGCACCAGCCCGAGACACGCCGACAGCTCGTCCACGGTCCCGAACGCCTCGATGCGGTCGTCGTCCTTCTGGACCTTCTGCCCACCCACGAGGCGGGTGTCCCCGGCATCCCCCGTCCGCGTGTAGATTCGGTTCAGCCTGATCATCCGAGCGTTATAGGGGTCGCACCATCGGCAGGCAACCCGTTCGGTCGAGGCCTCGGGCCGGGAGGTCCGAGGTCCAAGGCCCTCATCCGATCGGCGCTATGACACCGCGTCCTTGGCCGCCTTGACCGGACGGGCCTTCAGCACCTTGCGGGCGGGCTTGGCCTTGATGGTGATGGCCTCCTTGGTGAACGGGTTGATCCCCGGGCGCTCCTTGGTGGCCGGCTTCTTGATCACCACGAACTTGGCAAAACCGGGGAGCACGAACACGCCACTCTTCTTGAGCTCGCGGTGTCCGACATTGGCGAGCGACGCGATCACGCTGGCGACGTCCTTGCGGGCCAGCTTCTCCTTGTGCGCGTTCGCCACGGCCTGAATCACTTGGGACTTCGTCATCACCTTGGCCATTCTGATCTCCTTGAATAGGACGCTCTGCCGTCGGGCCGGATGCCGCGAAAATCGATCGATCCGGCCAGATCACGACGCGGAGGAATGTAACAAGAAGCTTTCCGGATCGATGAAAAATATGGGAGAAAACCCCCAGAAAATGCGCTGTTTGTCCGACACGTTCCGACAATGTGGTCGCCTTCAGGCACCGCGCTGCCACCGTGTGATTCACCGAACCGCTCCGGGCTCGGAGGGCGCGCGCCGCGTGGTTGTTCCGCGGTCGTCTCGCAACCAGAGGAGATCGGTCGCAACATGAAGGAATCCGCGGCAGTGGGGTCGACACGCACCGGAGGGGCGCGGCTCGGGGCCCGCGCGTCCGCGACGGCTGCGACATCCGGTCCTGCGCCGCGCCGTGGGGGCGCTCGGTCGGCGGCCTGCACCTTCGCCGCGATCGGACGCGCCGCCGAGATCGCCGCCCCCTTTCTCAAGTGGGTGGGGGGAAAGCGCTCGGTCTTGCCCGCCATCCTGCCCCTCGTGCCCGGAAGGATAGAGACTTATCACGAGCCGTTCGTCGGCGGTGGCGCGCTCTTCTTCGCGCTCGCGGCCAGGGGGGCGCGCGCTGGACCGGTTTTTCGGAGAGCCATCCTGTCGGATACCAACGCCGAGCTGATCACCTGCTACACGGCGATTCGCGCCAACCCGGCGGACGTGCTGTCCGCGCTCGCCGACCACCGGGGGGGCGAAGAGCATTTCTACCGGGTGCGCGACCAGGAGACCAGCCTGCTGTCGTTGCCGGAGCGGGCCGCGCGGACCATCTACCTGAACCGCAATGGCTACAACGGGCTCTTTCGGGTCAACCGCTCGGGCAAGTTCAACGTGCCCTTCGGACAACACGCCGCCCTCAAGACCGTGTCCACCGAGCGCCTGTGGGCGGTCTCGGCGGCGTTGCGCGACGTGACCTTGCGGGTGTGTGATTTCGAGGCGTGCGTGGCCAGCGCCGGTCCCGGCGACTTCGTCTACTTCGATCCGCCGTACGTGCCGGTCTCGACGAGCGCGTCCTTCACGGCCTACGGGGCCGACGGCTTCCGCGACGCGGAGCAACGTCGGCTGGCGGCCACCCTGCGCCGCCTCGGCCAGGATCGGGTGCCGGCGTTGCTCTCCAACTCCGACTGTCCGACCACCCGGGCCCTCTACCGCGGCCTGCCGGTGCAGGTGGTGCGGGTGGCTCGCGCCATCAACTCCGTCGCCTCTGGACGGGGGCGGGTGGCCGAGCTCCTGGTCCGCAACTTCCGCTTTTCGGCTCGGTCCCGGCTTCCGCGTCGTGCTAATCCAGGCCCATGAGCAAGTCGCCGCCAGCCACCTCCGGTCCCGCGCCTTCGAACCTCGACGCCCTCCAGAGCGCGCATGAAGCCCGGCTGCAGGCCCTGGTGGCAGAGCTCGGCGGAGCGGGGGCCGAGTCGGATCACGCGCTGGCGCGCGCGCTCATCCACCGGGGCGTGCACCTGGCCGCCGAGCGACGCCCGACCGAGTTCTGCGCCCTCGCGACCTACCTCGCGGAGATGATCGCGCACGTGCACGGGCTCATGCACGGCCAGGATCCGAAGAGCAGCCGGCACTCGGAATCCGTCCACTGATGCGCCTTCGGCGCTCGCGGGGGGCCGGGGACGGCCCCCCACGTACCTGCGCCTT
>CAZIOH010000129.1:0-6339 GCA_964540815.1 uncultured Myxococcales bacterium
GGGAGGGGCCCGCGGGGAGGGGTCCTCCCCTCCCCGCGAGCGCCGAAGGCGCGTCAGGGGATGATCACGCCGCAGTCGACGAAGACGAAGTTGGTGTCGACCCGGAAGTTCGACGCGCTGGTGTGGCGCTCGGCGTGGAAGAGATCCATCGCGTAGGTGCTGCCGGGAGTGATCCCGAGCCTGGCCGCCGAATCATCCAGCGCCACCGTTCCACTCGACGATGGATGGAGGCCCCCGAGGTCAACCGCGAGGTGGCCATTGATGAACACCCACAGGTCGTCGTCACCGGTGAAGGTGAAATGCTCGCCACCCGAGTACTTGAAGGTGGTGTGCACCTCGGTGGTGAAGCCGAAGTTGTGCTGCTTGCCGTCCTGCCCGGTCCCCGAGTTGCCCCACCCGACGCCATCGAGAGGAAAGAAGTTGCTGCTGGCGAAGGTGGAGATGCCGCCGCTGGCGACGAACTGGAAGTACACCAGGTACGGCTGATTGGTGCCGGGGGTGTTGCGGTACCACAGATCGAAGTTGGTCTGAGACGTGGTCTGCTGCCCATAGGGACACGCCGCGCTGGTCATGCCGGCGCCGCCATCACAGGTGGAGGCATAGACCGGCTTGTGATCGGCCCCCAGCATCTCGGCCACGAGCCCGAGAGTGGGACGCGACCCCGAGAACGCCTCGAAGTCCGGGTCCCCCCCGGACTCGTTCTTGCCCTTGAAGTCGCGAACCACGCCGACCACGGTGTTGCACCCGCCGGAGCCCGCCACGATGCCGCCTCCCGACGCCGTGGTGTCGGTGACGGCGTCGCCGCGCCCGTATCCGCCCTGGTCGGCCGGGGTGATCGGGACGGGCGGCTGGCCGCTGGCGAGGTCGCCGCCGCCATCGGCGTTCATGGTGCCACGCGGGCCCCCGTCGTACGCGAGGACGGGGTGACCGCCGGTGCCCGAGGCGGTGAGGGCGCCATGCCCCGCGGAGTCCTGGAAGGAACATCCAGCCCCGCCGGCCAAGAGAACGCAGACCAGGCCCCCTGAAATCCGATGCAACATCCCTCCCCCATCGGCGCGTCCGCCGTGGGAATGAAGACACGAGGCGGCGCGGAATGGCCCTGAGGAACCCACGTCAAGTAGGATGACACGGGATGCAAGTCAGAGCAGGAAAGCCGGGCGGGGCTCGCCGTCGAGCGTGTTCAGGGTGGACAGGTCTCGCCACGCCTGTGGACCCACCTTTGGTGCAGCGTGTGTCCTTGCACCGCTCGTCCTGCGCATGAGCACCGGGGACTCCGGTCAGGAGGAGGTGGGGGTGGGTTCGGCGTCGGGGGACGAGCGGGATGTCGGGCCGGAGCTCGATCCGGGGGCCGGGCTCGGGCGCGACGAGGTCGCCATCGCCCGTCGCCTGGCGCTCTCCGCCCGGCGCTCGATCGGTCTGCTTCCGGTCGGTCTTCCCATCGGACTTGGGCCCGGCGAGTCGCCCCTCCTCGGCACCCTGGCGCGGGCGCTCACCGACTTCGTGAGCGGCGAGGTCGCCACGGTCGGCCCCTGGAGGACCTGGGACACCGAGCACGACCCCGAGGCTCGCGCCGAATCCGAGGCCTCTCGGCTGGCCGACGACGGCGGTCGGATCGTTCCAGAGCCAGGGGATCCGCGGCGGGTCCGGCTGGTGCCCTCCGAGGTTGGCGACCAGAGCGCCGCCGGCTTCGCGCTGCGTCGGGCGCTGACGCGCCACCTGCCCAACCTGTCTCGCGTGCTGATCGATCTGTCGGATTATGCCCCGCCCGGGGTGATGCCCGGGATTGCCGAGCGCCTGGATGGGGTGGTCCTGCTGGTGCGCGTGCGCCGGGATCGATGGCAGCGGGTGGCGGAGCTGACCCGGATGCTGCCCGGGAATCAGAGCCTCGGCGTCATCCTGCTCGAGTGATCGCCTCGGGCCCGGCGGGGGGCAGGGGCAGGTGGGCGGTGAGGAAGCGGCGAAACCCCCGCCACACCACCAGCGGGATCTCGTGTCCCCCGACGAAGGGCACGAAGGTCAGGTCGACCCGCGCGGCGAGCAGGCGGTCGCGCAGGGCCTCCCCGGCCGAGAACGCCAGGTCCGGGTCCTGGTGGCCGTGGCTGAGGAACACCGGCAGTCCGACCCCCGCTTCGTGAGGCGGCAGAGGCGGCCACTCCGTGCTCGCGATCCGCGAGGCCGAGAAGAAGCCCAGGCCCGCGGCCCGCGGCCACCGGGGCTCGCGCATGAAGCAATCTGCCACCAGCATTCCGCCCTGGGAGAAGCCGGTCACGAAGCGGGGCAGGCGGACGGAGGGCCCGGGGCCGGGGTCCTCGGCGTCGAGCGCCCGCAGAAACCCCAGCAGCGCTCGCCGTGCCTCGGGCAGGTCGACCGGGCTCTGGGGCGCGAAGTCCCGAGGCCCGAGCGCCAGCGCCTGCGCGCGGGCCACCGGATCGATGTGCCACCAGGCGCGTCCCTGCACCCGCCCAGGCTCGAGCATCGCGGGCAAGGGGCCCTCCGGAAACACGAACAGGCCCGGCAGGCCGAGCGCATGCGCGAACGGCGAGAGATCGGCTGGCGACATGGCGAACCCGTGCAACATCACGCAGACGAAGCGCGCCGAGGTCGGGTCTCCGACCACGGTCGTGGATAGCCCCGCGATCGAGCGGGTTCCTTCAAGCATCGCCACGGTCGATACCGCGTCGACCGGCGGCACCGCCACGGGCGCCGCCACCACCACCACCGGGGGCCACCGCCCGTGCGTGGGAGCGGATCACCGAGGTCAGCTGCTCCACCAGGACCGGATGCGACCAGCGCGCCGTGAAGGTGTGGTCCGGTCCGGCGATCACGTGGGCCCGCAGCTTGCCTTGTGAGAGCAGGCGCGGGACCACCGAGCCGCCCTGGAGCGGCAGCAGCTCCATCCCGGGATCGCCGTCGGCGAACACGAAGTCCACCGCGATCTCCCGCGCGGCCAGGGTCTCGAGCTCGCTGCCGAGGTCGTCGGGCCGCGGCCTGCCGAGCTGGCGGGCGAGGTCGCGCCAGTGGCGCTCGGCGAGGCTCAGCGCGCGGCGTGCCAGCACCTGAGTGAGGACCCGGACGTGGACCTCGCCGCGGGCCAGCTTCTTCCAGGACTCGAGCCGTAGGGCGGACTGCGCGTACCGGTGGGACTCCTCGGCCACCTTGTGCGCCGGGAAATCCAGGGACATGCCGTCCTTCCAGAAGAACGTGAGCGGGTTGATCGGCACGATGGCGGAGACGGGCTCTCCAGCGACGGCGGCCTTGAACCCGTGGTAGGCGCCCGAGCAGAGGCCGAGGATCACCACGCGCGACACGCCCGGCTGGGTCCGCAGGTGACGAACCGCCGTCGCGACGTCGGCGCCTGCGTGCGGGCTGTAGACCAGGTTGTCGGCCTGGCCGGGGCGGGTGCCGCTGTCTCCGATGCCCGAGAGATCCAGGCGCAGGACCGTGTGTCCCTCGGCGGCCCAGGCGCGTGCCAGGGTCACGTAGAGGCGACTCGGGCCGATGTGGTGGATGGCCCCGGCGTTGAGGAGCAGGATTCCGAGCCGCGCCGCCGGCCGGGGCGTGCCTGGCTCGCCGCGGTCCTGGCGGGCGCCGGCAGGAGCGCCCGCTCCGTTCCGCACCGCCGATGGCGTGGATGGCTCGGTGGCGACGGGCGAGGCCGGTCGCGCGGTGATCCCGAACAGGATGGAGGCGGGATCGATGAAGCCGGCCTCCTCGAGCACGGCCGGGGTTCCGTCGCGGTGCCGCGCCAAGATCGCCGTCGACTGCGCCGCGGCCTGTCGGCGTGGCTCTGGCCGGGAGCCGGCGGGGGGGACCGACTGCGGATCGGGTTGGGCGCTCGCCTGCTCCCGGCGTCGGCCGAGCCAAGCGCGGGTGGCCGCACGCATCGCCTCCGGGGCGCGCGCCTTGTGCGGATCGAGCACCATCTCCGGATATCCCGGCAAGGGCAGGTGCTCCACGGTCGCTCCCTCGGCCCGCAGCCGGTCGACCCAGGCGGCGCCGGTCGGCAGATCGTCGCGATCGAGCAGCAAGATCTCCGGCGCTGGCCGGTGACCAGCCTTCGAGAGATCGATGGCCCCGAGCGCGCGCCTGGTCTCGTCGGAGAGCACGAACCCCACCGCCTCCTGGCCGTCATCTGCCGCGGGCGCCGCGGGCGCCGCGGGCGGGCCCGCGGAAGTCGTGTTGGTTGCGGGAGCGGGCGTCGCGGAGCCCTGGGGTGGGCCGAGCCCGAGCGCCATCTGCAGGGCGCGTAGCTCCCGGACGTAGGTTCTTCCGGACACGACCGGGGCGATGGCGACGATCCCCGCGACGTCCCCGCGTTCGGCCGCGGCCAGGGTGGCCAGCGTGGCGCCCATGCGCACACCGAACAGCACGACCTCGCGGGTTCCGCACATGTTCGCCAGATACGCGATGGCGTGGTGGATGCTCGCCACCCAGGTCGCCACCCGATCGGCTTCGAGCCCGTCGCCGAACGTGTCACCGGTGCCGTCGTAATCGAACCGCAAGGATGGAACACCCAGGCAGGCGGCGTCTTCAGCGAACCGCCGCAGGCTGCGGTGCGCGCAGATGGCCTCGTATCCGAAGGGGTTGCAGATCACCATCCCGAGGCGGGGCTCCCGGTCGGTCGTGTGCGCGCGATGGAGCCACCCGAACAGCGGGCGGTCGGGCGGACCGAAGAAGCAGGCCTCGAAGGGAGCGGGATCCGCGCCGAGCCCGCGCGCCCGCGATGCCCCCGCCTCTTCGGTGTCGGTGGGCACCGTGCGGAGCTTCACGGTCGGTTGCACCCCGGCGCGACTTTGTTCGAAGGGAAGAATCGTCATCGTGGATAGATTGCCTCGAGGGTCGAGAGTACCATTTTATCAATTCTCGTCTGCGGACGATTGACAGGCGACGTTGCGCGAATGGGCGACCTCGCCACGAGATCGATCCAACCTGCGACAAAGCCCGACAATGAGCTCGACCAGGTGCAATAACGAGTGCGACATTGCACGACAGTGCGACCATGACGACGACCTCGGAAGGAATCCGATTGCCAAATATCGACATGGACATGGACATGGGACCCCGCCGTCGACCGTTCGCCCGCTGGATAGATCCGTTCACGGAGCTCGCGGCCGTGCGCCAGGTCTGGGAGGCGCTGGCCGAGCCGGCGAAGGCGTCGTACTTTCTGTCCTGGCCCTGGGTGGAGAACTGGCTCGGGAGCCTGCCGCCCACCACCCGCCTCGCACTCCTGGTGCTGATGCAGGGCGAGACCCCGGTGGCCGCCGGTTTCCTCGGGCGCCGAACCCTGTTGCGCAACCGCGTCGTCCCGAGCCGGGCCGTCTTCTTGAACGGGACGGGCTGGCCCGAGTTCGACGAGATCTGCGTGGAGCACAACGCCTGGCTGACGAGCGCCCCGCTCGATCTCCGGGACGTTCTCGACGCCGTGCCGCAGGCCTGGGACGAGCTCTTGCTCGACGCCATGGATGCCATCCCGGACGCCGTATCCGTGGCCGAGGCGTGGCCCGTGCGGCTCAAGGTCCGCGAGCGACGGCCGTGCTATCTCGTCGATCTCGAGAAGGTGCGCCGCGCCCGGGACGGCGAGTATCTCGGCTTGCTCGCGGGTGACCTGCGCTCACAGATCAAGCGGTCCTACAAGCTCCATCAGGCGCGGGGGCCGATCGCGCTCGAGGTGGCCGCCGAGCCCGAGCACGCCCGCGACATCTTCCACGAGCTGGTGGCGCTCCACCAGGCGACCTGGAAGGGGCGCGGAGAGCCGGGGGCCTTCGCGACCCCCTACTTCCTGCGGTTTCACGAGCGTCTCATCGAGGGCCGGCTCGCTCACGGCGAGATCCAGCTGATGCGCATCCGGGCCGGGACGAGCACGCTCGGGTGCCTTTACAATTTCGTGTGGAACGGGACGGTCTCGTTCTATCAGAGCGGTGTGGCGTACGAGTCGGACAACCGGCTCAAGCCGGGGCTGGTCTGCCATGTCGAGGCCATTCGCCACAATGCCCGGGTGGGCCACCGGCTCTACGACTTCCTGGCCGGAGACGCGCGCTACAAGCGGGGACTGTCGACCGATGTGCGGGAGATGGTCTGGGCGACCGTGCAGCGTCCACGCCTGAGATTCCTCGCCGAGGACTTGGTGCGCATCGTGGTGGCGGCCGTGCGTCAGCACCGGGGCGACGAGGCGGCCGCGGCTGGCGGAAGCGCCGGGGCCGAGGTCCGAGGACGGAACAGCGCGAGCCCGGGCGCCACCGCGGACCCGGCCCCGAGGCCGAGGACCGGCGAGGACGCCGCCGCCTGACGAGGGACCGTCGCCAGTCGAGAGCTGGCCTTCAATCGACTTGATCGCGGCCG
>CAZIOH010000129.1:6439-14244 GCA_964540815.1 uncultured Myxococcales bacterium
CGTGGACGTCAAGGATCACGGGTTTGGCCACGGCCACGGGTACGATCGGGGCCACGGGTCTTGGCGGGCCGTGCTTCAGCTCGGCCCTTCACCAGGCCCCGAGGCGACGGTCACGATCGCCGTGGCGCGGTCGGCGTTCAGCGGGCGCACCCACCCGCGGATGCCTCGCACGTCGCGGGCGTCGCCGGTGGGGGTGAGGCGCACGGTCCGGGTACCGCCCGGCGGCAGGTGGAACCAGGAGTCGTCCGGCAGGAAGCCCTCGACCTCCACGGCGACCGACTGGGCGAACCGTCGGGTGCGCAGCACGAGCTCGAGCACCCCGGGGGCCCCGGCGTCGGGGGGCGCGTGGACCTCGGCGGTGAGGCCGAGCTCCGCCTCCGACGCGCTGGGAATCCCGAGGGGGAAGTGGAACGCCTGGGCGCGCACCTCGCCATCGACCGTGAGCGTGGCGACCACCAGATCGTGAGCCGGGGGCCCGAATCGGTATGCGTAGGAGAGGTCGAGAAACCCGTCGAAGAGCTCGCCCGCCGCCAGCTCGAGCGCCCCGTGCGCCGGGAGCTCGGTGGTGATCGCTGCGCTGCCGACGGCGTGCTCGCCGCCGCGGAAGAGGCCGAGCTCGAGGGTGGGCCTCAGCGACTCGGGGCGATCGTTGACCAGGTGAACCGCCAGCCCATTGACCCCTTCGTCGCTGAGGTGGACTGCGAGGGGGGCGAGCGCCCGCCGCAGGTACCACCACGCCGCCTTGGGATTTCCCGTGGCATCGACGACGCCCCACCCGGCGCCCGCCCACAGATCGCGCAGAAACCAGACCAGCCCGCCGGCGCACGACGAGCGCCGCCGCCGCCACTCCCCGAAGACCGCGGCCATGACCTCGCCGGTGCACGCCCGGGCGAGCGCCAGGTGACGCTCGGGGTTCGCGTAGCGGACGGCCAGCGGATCCAGTCGATAGACCGTGCCGAGGTAATGTTCGCGGACGTCGTCGAAGTCCCAGCCGGCGCCGAGATCCCGCGGGGTCCGCGCCTTCCATTCGGGGTGGTGCGGGCGAATGGTGGACGCGCGTTCCGGTCCGCCGGGCAGGCCCGAGGCATCCGGGACGTTGGCGAAGGCCAGACACTCCGAGGCGAAGCGCACCTCGGCGCGGCGCGCGTCCTCGATCGGGCGGAGGTAGGCGCCGACGCCGTAGTACGAGGTGGTCCCGGCGGAGGCCTGGTGCGGGAACGCGCCGCCATGCGCGCTCGATGGCCAGTAGGGGACGTCCGGCCGGGCCGTGCGGCAGAGCCCGGCCAGGTCGGTGTGGAAGAGGGTCGGGCTCCAGCGCTCGCGCGGCGCGCCCCACATGGCCGCCTGCTGCTCGCCCTCGCTCGAACCACACAGCACCGCCAGCCCAGGACGCCCCTGCATCCGGGCCAGAAACTGTCCGACCTCGGTGTGGACCGAGGCGGTGAAGGTCGCGTCCTCTGGGTAGTCCATGTTTGCGAACATCAGGTCGTGCCACACGAGGATCCCGTGGGCGTCACAGGCGTCGTAGAACGCGTCGCTCTCGTAGACCATGGTCCCGCCGACCCGCAGCATGTTCATTCCCGCGCGAACCAGCTGCTCGAAGGCGCCGGTCAGGGCGGCGCCGTCCGCGTCGAGCGAGACGCAGTCGAGCGGTGTCCAGCAGGCGCCGCGGCAGAACACCCGCACCCCGTTGACCAGCAGCGCGAACCCACGAGCTGCCCCGGCATCGGTTCCGGCATCGGTTCTATCGAGCGCGAGGGTTCGAAATCCGACCCGTCCGAGTGACACGCGCTCCCCCCTGGCCCCCCCGGCGCCGTCCCTGGTGAGAGGCCCGTGCCGGCGCAAGGCGAGGTGTGCGTCGTAGAGCGCGGGCGTCCCGTGCGTGTGCGGCCACCAGAGGGCCACTTCCGGAACCGTGACCGCGCCCGTCAGCGCGAAGATCCCCGGCGCGTCACCGGGCGCCGGGGTGACGACGAGCTCGCTCCGGTGGAGGACGCCCCCCCGGGCGAGGACCAGCTCGGCGCCGGTCAGGCGCGCGGCGGGTGCGCCGTCCGCCAGCACCCGGACCGTGGCCTGGAGGGTGGCATGGCCCGCGCCGTCCGCGCCGATCTCCGTGCGCAGGCCGAGCACCTCGAGCTCGACGTCGCCGCGCTCGAGGCGCTCGACGCGCACCCCGCGCCACGGTCCGACGGGCGCCGCGGGGGGAGACCAGCCCGGCGTCCGCCCGAGCAGGGTGGTGCGGATCCAGCGCAGCTGCTGGTGCTCGATCATCGGGGTGCGCCAGCGCGGCCTCGGGCGGCGCTGGGCCAGGCGCGCATCCAGCGCCGCAAACCGGATCACCAGCCGGTGCGCCACCTCGCCGCCGCCGGCGTCCGGAAGCCTGAGCCGGTGGGCGACGAACATGTTCTCGCTCTCGAGCACCAGGGTGTCGTCGAGCCAGACCGTGGCCAGGGTGGCCAGACCGTCGAGGCAGAGGAAGCGCTCCGCGCCGGCTGGTGTCGGTGCCTGGCGGGCAGGCAGGGTGGTCCGCCACCACCACTCCTCGGCATCGAAGCGGCGCGCTCCAGCCTGATCGAGGCTCCAGGTCCCGAGGTGCCGCAGGGCCGCGGCGACCGTGCGCGCCCCGGGGGGCACCGACGTCCAGGCCAGATCCTCGAGGTCCGCGGGCGTGCGCACGGAATCGGGCGCGACCCGGCAGATCTGCCAGGCGGAGGTCACGCGCTCGTCCACCGTCCTGCCCGGGGACATCGAGCGGACCAGCCTGTCTCCCGCCACGCTCAGCGCCCGGTGAGCGTAGCGATCGCCGCGCGCATGGCCGAGACGCTCTCGAAGACGCTGCGTTTGAGCATCTGGTCGGGAAACTCGACGTCGAAGGCGCCTTCGAGCGCCAGCATGACGTTGACGCTCGAGTGGGAGGTCATTCCGGCCTGATACAGATCGGCGCCGTCCCCCAGGGTGTCTACCGGCTTGGTCAGCCGGGCGTGGTCCTTGAGGATGGAGCGGATCTTGGCGGTGAGCTCGTCGTTCATGATGGGTTTGACTCGCAGTGGGGTTGGTCGAGGCGGCTGACGGAAGGCGCCGATGCCGAGGAACAAGGAGCGTTGGAGGCGCTTGACGCCCTGGAGGCGACGGCCCGGATCGCGGCCGGCCGTTCGGCCAGGACCACCGCGGTGGCGAGATCGCCCGCCTGGCTGATGGTCAGGGCCAGCGTGCACGGTCCGGCCCGCCGGGCGAGCGCGCCGTGCAGGACGAGCGCGCAGGCGCCGCCATCGGAGCGGATCACCTCGAGCTCGCGCCAGTCCACGCCCTCGGTGATGCCGAGCGCCTTCATGGCGGCCTCCTTGGCGGCGAAGCGCGCGGCGAATCGTCCGGGCGCGCCCGCGCCGGAGCGCGCGCATTCTTCGACCTCGGCGGGCGTGAAGAGGCGTCGCGCGAATCGCTCCGGGAAGAGGCGCAGCGACTCGGCGATCTGGCTGACCTCGACCAGATCGATCCCGACGCCGATCCGTCCACCTTGGTCGCGGGCCAGGTCCGAGGTGTCCGAGGTGGCCAATGGGTCCATGGTGGCCGCGGGGCTCCTCACCGCGGGTCTTCCTGCCCGGCTGGGCCGCGCCGGAGCTCGGCCTCGAGGCGTGGCTTGAGCGCGGACCACTCCGAGCGCACCACCGAGAACATCGCCGTGTCCCGGATCTGGCCATCGGCGGCGGGCAGGTGGGCCCGCAGGATTCCTTCGAATTTCCCGCCGAGGCGCAGGATGGCCGCGCGGGAGCGCTGGTTGCGGGCGTCCGTCTTGAGGGTGAGGCGGTGCACCCGCCAGGACTCGAAGGCATGGGTCATGAGCAGCACACACGCCGCGGTGTTGACGGCGGTGCGCAGGACCGAGGCCGCGAGCCACACGCTGCCGAGCTCGGCGACGTCGGGTGGGTGCCCGGCCGCTGCCAGCCGCGGCTCCCCGTCGACCTGGATCGGACGCGGCGGCCAGGCCCACCACTCGAGGCTCATGAGCCGGGTCGAGCCCACCACCCGCGGCGTCCGCGCCCGTGTCGCGCCCGCGCCGCGCAGGTCGACGATGGCGAAGGGGACCGACCGGCCGGCCTCGGCCTCCGCCATGGCCTGCAGGACGTAGGCGCGCATCCCCTCGGAATCGGTCGGCACCGGCGCCAGCTGGTACTCGGCCGGAGATTCGGCCGCCGCGGCGGTGAGCCCCGCGACGTGGCCGAGCCCGAGCGGCTCGAGACGAACCTTCGCGTCCTCGAGCGTCCCGATACGCAGCGCCGCGCAGGCATCGAATCCCGACGCTCCTCGATTGGAACCCGCCGCACCCGGGCTCGTTCCTGTTTCAGCGCCTGATCCGTTCATCCTCGGTCACCCTCGGGTCATCCTCGATCTCGATCCTCGATCCCTCGACCTCGCCGCCACCACCGTATCAAATCTCGGCGGTGCGGGTCAGCAGCTCCATCGCCCGCTCCCAGCCCCCCGACATCTCCGCGAAGAGCGCGCTGGCGTCGAGCGGACGCTTTCCGTTCACCGCCCGCGCCCCCTTCAGGATGAGGGCCTTGGCGGCGTTCGAGATCTGGTCGAAGGACGTCCCGGCCTCCGCCACCGCGGGCACGCCGAGCCACCGCACGTAGAGGGCGGCGAGCTCGGCCGCCGCCCCGAGCTGTCGCACGGTCGCGAAGGCCCACGCATGGTAAAACGCCAGCCCTTCCGCCGTCAGCCAGGCGAGGTCGCGATCGAACCGGCGCCCGAACCGCAGGACCGGGTTCTCCGTCGGCCGGCGCGCCAGGTGGGTGCGCAGCAGCTCCGAGGACATGGCGCGCAGGCGCGCCGGCTCCCGCCTGACGATCCGGTCGCTGCGGATCAGCTCGGCGAAGAGGGGCATGTAGGTGGGGTCGGGGGCCGCCCCGATTCGCAGCAGCCGGTCGAAGTCCTCCCCCTCGACCGCGAAGTATCCCGCGTTGTGGAAGTACCCCAGCCGGTGATGGTCGAGGTCGAGATCGTTGAGCACGATGGTGGTCTTGGTGTGCTGTCGCCGATAGTCGGTCCCATGGGTATCGGGGAGCCAGAAGGCGTCGGCCTCGGTGGAGATCAGCTTGCCGGCCCCGAGATGCTCGCGCGCATGCTCGATGAGCGGCCGCCAGACGTTCAGCTCCTGCACGTCGAGCCCGTAGAGCCCACGCAGCTCCTCGTGCGGGGGCTTGAAGAACGTCCACTGATCTCCCTCGAAGTCGATGCCCACCACGAAAGGCAGCATGGCCATCGGGTCGCACCCGAGCGCGTGCAGGACCTCGATCCAGATGTCGACGTAGCAGTTCTTCTCGACCCAGACCCGGTCCTCGGCGTGAAGCAGGTGGCGCTCATAGGTCGATGGGTCGAGCTCGGGCAACACCGCGATCCGCGTCCCGGCACCGTCAGTCACGGGGATGGTGCTCCAGCGGGCGCGGTGGCGCGCCGCTCGGTTGCGCGACCCGCCCCGCTGGGCGGGGCGCCGGGACGAGAGCTCCCGACCGACCTGCGGTCACGACCACAGGATTCTCCGGACCTCCGGGGGCCAGCGCTTCGGATCGAAGCCGTGCGCCTTGAAGAGGGCCATGGTCACCCGCTCGAGGCCGAAGCCGAGGCATGCGGTGTGGGCCACCTCGCCGGCGGCGGTCTCGATCCCGAAGACCTGCCCGAAGTGGTCCTGGTGGTAGTTGAACGAGCACACCGCCGTGGGATCTTCGAGCGAGATCACCGGCACCAGCACCTCGAACTTCAGCTTCTGGGCCTTCTGTCCGTCCTGCAGCATCTTGCCCGCCCGCCCGAAGAACGGGTCCGACGCCACGTCCGAGCGGGCCGGCAGCCCGAGCGCGAGCAGGGTCTCGAGCCCCCGCTCGAGCCACTGGTCGCGCCACTCGACCACCATGTCCGGGGTCCCGGCGCGCACGAACTCGCGCACCCGGAACGACTGCATGCGGGTGGGCTCGGGCGACGGCTCGTGCCGGAAGACCCAGTTGGTCATGGTCACGAGGCGCCCCGTCTCCGGCAGCCGCCCGGAGAAGCTCGGGTAGATCGGATAGCACGCCGCCGGGTTCAGGCTGACGGCGGTCTGGCCCATGAGCTCGCCCCAGGGCTGGCCAGCGTGGATGCGCTCCGAGAGCTCGCGGGCCTGCCGTTCCTTGCCGAGGAAGCTGTGCACGCAGCCCGCGAGCTGGGGGAACGAGTCGAGGTAGTCCACCCGCTCGAGGATGGTCCGGTCGATCACCGGCGGGAAGGTGTAGACCTCCGCGCCATCCCCCTTCGAGATGCTGGAGATGAGGGCGTTGAAGCGCTCGAGCACGTCCTCGAACACGGCGCCCCGCCCGAAGGCCCCCTGCACCCCCACCGGGACGATGAGACCGTGGCTGACCAACCCCTCGTAGAACCCAGGAATGTCGTAGTTCATGTGTGCCCTCAGTCGTCCTTGTGGACCAGCAGCATGGACGCGGTCTTGGCGAAGATGCGCTCGTTGCTGATCATCAGGGCGGCCGACAACGAGTCGCGGTAGTTGCGGCCGACGCTGAACTTGCCGTCGTTCTTGTACCCGCCGATGCCCACGATCTGCAGGGCGTCGTGCACGATGCGCGGGGCCATCTCGGAGGCCGCCACCTTGATGTTGTTCATCTTCAGCGCCCACCCGATCGTGAGCAGGCGCTCCATCCCGTCCGGGCGGGCCATGATGTCGTCGAACTCGGTGCACTGGCCGAGCACGTTGTTGCGCATCTCCTGCAGGTGGACCGCGACCTCCGCCAGCCGGTGAGCGGCCTGAGGCACCGTCCCGGGCGTCTTGCGGGCCTCCGACCGCACGTAGGCGCTGGCGCGTCCGAAGGCCTCGGACGCGATCCCGGACCAGACCCCCGCCCACAGGATGTGCGAGTAGGAGACCATCGTCTGCGCCGAGGCGTCCGCGAAGGAGCCCGGCACCACCTGGTCGATCCCCCCGCGCGAGGTCAGCTTGAAGCCTGGGCTGCAGGTGCCCCGCATCCCGAGCGTATCCCAGGTGGTGGTCTGCGTGAGGGTGTAGTCCCCCTGGCGGACCAGCACCAGCACCTGATCGCTCGGCGGTGCCTCCTCGTTGCGCCGGCACGTCACCAGCAGATCGTCGGCGTGGGCGCCGTAGGACACCGTGGTGGCATCCTTGTCCAGGCGGAAGCCATCGCCGGTGCGCTGGAGCGCGCAGATGCTGGAGCGGGTGTCGCCCCACACCCCGACCTCCGAGGTGATCGAGGCGATGAGCAGCTGCTTCTCGACCAGCTCCTGCAGGTACCTCCGAAAATAGGGCTCGGACAGGCCGTGGCGAGCGATGCAGGCCACCTGGATGTGGTGCATGGCCAGCACCATGCCGCTCGCGGCGCAGCTCTGGGCCAGCACCGTGCACATCTCGGTGAGCTCGCGCATGCTGGCGCCGGCACCGCCGAGCTCCTTCGGGACGGAGGCCGACAGCAGGCGCTCCTTCTTCAGGGCCTCGAAGGTCTCGGAAGGGAAGCGCGCCTTGGCGTCGACGTCGCCCGCGAACCGGCTCGCCACCTCTCCCGCCACGCGCCGGGCCCGTGACACCACATCGTCACCCTTCACCGAAGCACCTATCGTCACGGGGTCGAGGATAGAGCGAGTGGCGCCCGTGGGAAAGAACCCACGTGCATTTCGTCCCCGTTGCCCGACTTTTCGGCCCCGGGGTGTAGGTGTCACCCGCCGCTTGGACGACAGGCTCGGGGGCGACATCGCGGGCGATGCTGCGCGGTCGATTTGCTTGCGCGCGCACGCGGACGACTTGCGCGCGCTCCGCG
>CAZIOH010000130.1:0-14102 GCA_964540815.1 uncultured Myxococcales bacterium
TTGATGGCGCAGGCGCGCGCCGCCATCGACCGAGGCGACTACGCCGCCTTTGCTCGCCAGCAGCTGGCGGCCATGGATCGCCACGAGCACGGCGCCCCACCTCCCGACGGGACGACAGACGACGATGATGATCCGCCGCGCTGGCGGCCCGCCAGCGTATGATCCACGACGAGGGCCACGAGTTCGTCCGGACCCGCGCGGGGCACCTCGGTGCGCAGCCGCCGCCCCGGGGAGGTGATGCATCCCGGGTGGGCCCGCGCGTCGAGGCCGAGCGGTCTACGTGGGGCAGTCGCGGCTGTCCGCGCGTCTGCTGCGGGACCGCGGGGGCGTGGGAACCGCGGCGGCGCAGGCAGGGCCGGCGCGGGCGGCGGAAGAGCCCAGATCGATGGTGATGAGCTCGTCGGCAGCGCGATTCCAGCCGGAACCGTCCGGTGCGACGATTGGCGCGCAATTCTATCTTCACGTTCGCGTTTGAACCTGCAAGACTCCAGGGCACCGCATTAACGCTCAGGTCGTTGGAATTGCGAGGGCGGGGGTGCGACCGCCCAGGCCCTCATGACCATAGCGTTCGATATCCAGATTGAAGAACCCGCTCAGGGCGCGGCCACCGAGCCAGTGGCACGCCGAACTCGCTCGACCTCGGTAACAATCGCAGAACGCTTTCTCCACTATGTCGATGTATTCGGACGCGGGGTCCTCCTCGATTTCGAACGAAGGCGCTTGCTGACAGTCGACACGTCTTCGACCACGTACAGCGACCTGGGAGCGGCCTCTTGAAATGGCCGATGATAGCCATTGAACGTCTACTACTGCTCCGGTTCGGCTGATGTCGGCGGCGCAGCTCTCGGAATGACCATACCCGATCCTGGGGCCCGGTCCTCACGTTGGCGACGTTGGCGACGTCTTTTGCTCAGTCGCCACGCTGATGTGGCCCCGCCAAAGCAGCCATGCCGCGACGTAGGCCCACAGACCGAACAAGCGCTCGACGAGAGTGACGAACGAGCGGTCGGTTGGGCTGGCGCCGTCGCCTGCACTCAGGACACCTTTGGCGCCCAAGAATGCGCCGGCTCCGACGGCCAGGTGGCCGGCTATCAAGGCGCCGATCGGCAGCACGGTGGCGACCACTCCCACGGCGCCCACGATCCTCACGGAGCGGCGGCGGTGCAAGAACGCCACCGACCAAAGCAGCACGGCGAGGGGCAGGAACGCCGCGAAGAGAACGTAATAGCGCCCGGCTTCGCGTTCACCAACGCCTAGAATCAGCTGAATCCTCACTGCGATGGCGATGACGAAGACCACGAAACCGGCGCGGTTGAGCGGCTTCCGCATCCCCATCTCGTCGCAGAAGCACCAGCCCGCGAAGGCCGACGACGTCAGCGAGAGCAGCCGGAGCGGTGCCAGGCTGGCCGAGAAATGGGAAAGGAGCATGGTGATGAACGCGCTGACCGTCAGAGCCGCCGCGCCGACCCTGGCGTTCACCGTTCTGCGCTGTCGATCATCCATGTTCGATTCCATTGATACCACGCTGGCGTCCAGATACCCTTCTGCTGCGTCCGGGTTGGCCTTTGAATGATGATGATGGCCCGGGTCGTTCCGAGCCCTACCTGTCGGGCGAGAATATGGCCTCGATCTTCGTCTGGAACACCTTAGCGATCGCAAAGGCCAACGGCAGGCTGGGATCGTAGCGCCCGGTCTCGATCGCGTTGATCGTTTGCCGCGACACCTCGAGGAGGTCGGCCAGCGCCGCCTGACTCCAACCGCGCTCGGTTCGCAGTTCACGAACGAGGTTCTTCATCGATGACGGACGTTCTCGACAATCCCGAGGATCAACCACGTCGCTCCCATCGCGGGCCAGACCGTGAACATGCTGAGCCTCGGATAGCCGGCGTTCTCCAAGAAGCCGTAGGTGAAGGTCCAGCCCGCGGTCACGGCCGCGGTGATGGCGATGTGCTCGACCACCGTCTTGCGCACGAACTCATCCGAGCGGCGGATCTGCCGGACGATGGCCCAGACCGCCAGCAGGATAGGAAGCATGGGGCTTACGTAGATGGTCGTCCGTACTGGGCCAGACGGGATGCGACGGCCAATGGTCAGGGCGAGCACCAACACGAAGGTGTACGCCGCGAGCGCGCCGGCCAACTCCCTGAAATAGAGCCATCTCTTGCTTGCTTGCGGCATGACCAGTCTCCTTCCTGATGTAAAGGTCGCTTTACATCCTAATCGCACCGAGCCAAGTGTCAAGCTACCTTTACAGCGCATGGCGTCGTCTCCGGATAACAGAACGGGGAAAAGTGTGCAATGTCGGGCGCTTGTCGGCACGCGAGGCCGAGCTTTACAGACGGGATCTCGGCGCGTAGAAGGGGCCAACGGGACGGACGGCGAAGGCGGCGACAGCGGAGAAGTCGTTGCCGCTGCCGTTGCAGTTCTTGGCTGCGTGGATCGGGATGAGGTTGGGAGAACGTCAGGCTCGTGTGATCGAGTACCAGCGGGCGGAGAACACGGCGCTGTTGGAGAGATGGGAAAGCACCGGCTCCGACTGACGGACGGTGAGCGCCGACGGCTGGCGGACGCTGGGCAAGGAACTAGGCCGGAAGGCCTGGCAACGGGTGGCGACGATCGCAACGCCGGACACCATCCTGAGGTGGTACCGCGAGTTGGTGGCGGCGAAGTTCGACGGCAGCAAGAAGCGCGGACCGGGACGGCCTCGGGAGGCCGAGGAGATCGTGCGGCTCCTACTCGAGATGGCGACGGAATGGAGCTTTACGAGGCTGCTCGACGCGTGGCCGAAACCCTGGACGGTAGATTGGCTCCGGTTGGCCAGCCTCCGTTCGAACGGCCCCCTCACGGAGTCGGCGAGGCTCCTTGCACCACACAGGGGAAGCTCGGCAGAGCGTCCAGGGATGGCACGCGGCCGTGCCGAGCCAGCAGGGCGGGCGCCGCGCAGAGCACGCGCTCCACGGTCGCGAGCTTGCGGGCGATGATGAACGGACTGTCGGGTGGCGCCACGCCGGCTCGAATGGCGAGATCGACTCCGTCGGTAAGCAAATCGACGAAGCGATCCTCGAAGCGCAGGTCGAGCTGGAGACGCGGGTACTTCTCGAGCATGGCCGGGAACAGCGGGCGGATCTGCGAGAGACCGAAGGAGACCGGGAGGCTCACGACCATCAGCCCGGCGGGTCCTTGCCCGGGGCGGACGCTGTCGCGGGCCTCGTCCGCGCTGGCGAGCAGCGCCCGTGAGCGCAGCAAGAACGCGGCGCCCGGCTCGGTGAGCGTCAGCCGGCGGGTGGTCCTGGGCACCAGCTCGGCGTCCACGTGTTGCTCAGGGCGCGCAGGTGTCGGCTGGTCATGGCGACCGAGGACAGGCGCAGCGATCGCGCCGTTGCATGGGATGCAAGAGTCCTTGGCAAAGCCGCGCCCTACTCCAGAGCACCACCCACGTCATCATGACCGACGTCGGCCTGCGCGAGCATGGCGCGGCCACGGGTCGGCTGCGCGAGTCGCGCAGCGGTGAGCATCCGAAGAACGAAGGAGCGAGAGCCATGAAGCGATTCGAGAACCAGGTCGTCCTGATCACCGGTGGAAACGCGGGAATGGGGCGCGCCTCCGGCCTGGCCTTCGCGCGCGAAGGGGCCAAGGTCGTGGTCGCCGGACGCCGTGAAGTAGAGGTGTGGAAGTGGTGAAGCAGATCAGAGCCGAGGGCGGCGACGGTGCATTCGTGCGCCGCGACGTCGCACTCGAGACAGACGTTGCCGCCATGGTGGCTCACGCCGTGAAGAGCTTCGGCAAGCTCGACGTGGTCTTCAACAACGCCGGCCTGGAAGGGAAGCTCGGTCCCATCTGACCGCGGCCGACTTCGATGAGACGTTTGCCATCAACGTGCGCGGGACGTGGTTGGTGATGAAGCACGCCCTGCCTCACCTCGCAGCGACCAAAGGCACCATCGTCAATAACAGCTCGGTGGCGGCGGATATAGGCATGGCGGGCGCGACCGTCTACGCCACCACCAAGGGAGCCATCACGACCCTGACGCGAACCGCAGCCATCGAGTTCGTGAAGGCGGGCGTGCAAGTGAACGCCGTTTCGCCAGGACCGATCGAGACCGACATGGGCGCTCGATTTTTCGGATCGCTCGACAACATGAGGGGGTTCGCGAAGTCTGGCGTGCCGCTCGGCGTTCCCTGCACTCCGGCGGACATCGCGGAAGCTATCCTCTATCTCGCCTCGGCGCAGACGCGATTCGTGGTCGGCCAGACCCTCACAATCGACGGGGGCCTGGCTTCTCAGTAACGGGCCTGAGCTCGCCGTCATTCCCCTCTGCGCCGAAGGGGCTCGATCGGCGGGGGCGCAAGCGGGAACCTCGAGGACTCCGTGAGGGGGCCGTTCGAGCGGAGGCTGGCCAACCGGAGCCAATCTACCGGTCCAGGGTTTCGGCCACGCGTCGCCGCAATTCGGGCAACAGAGCCTCTTCGAACCATAGATTCTTCTTCATCCATGTTTTGCTGCGCCAGCTCGGGTGCGGAAGGGGAATGCGGTTGGGAAGATAGTCGCGAAAAGCTCGCGCGGTCTCGGTGAGCGTTGGTTTGACCAGCCCGCTCAGATAGCGGGCCTGGGCGTACTGACCGACGAGCAGGTAAAGCTCGAGCTTGGGCAAGGCGGCGAGAATTCGTTCGTGCCAGTCGGCGCGCACTCCGGACGAGGTGGCAGATCGCCACCGGGGCGCCGGCCGGGCCAGCGAAAGCCGACCGGCAATATCGCAAACGAGTCCGGGTCCTCCAAGGTTTCTCGATCGACGTTCAACCATTCTCGCAGGTGATCTCCCGAGTCGTCCTGCCATGGGACGCCCGACTCGTTGACCTTCGCTCCCGGGGCCTGCCCCTCAATCACGATTCGGGCCCCGCGACCCACGCGCAGGACCGGTCGTGGCGGGTGCGGCAAGTGCGGTGCACACAGGGTGCATGCCCTGGCCTCGGCGACGAGGTTGGCCAGCTTCATCGGGGAAGGCCGCGGCGAATGGCGCGTCCAAAGACGGCTACGGAGACGGATAAGGAGACGCTCACGCCTCGCCCGTCGAGGGCAACCTCGTGACCCTCGGCGGACACCCAAAACCGGCCAGGGATGGACACCGCAAAACCGGCCAGCTGATGTAGGGCGCCGGGACGTTGACGAAGGCGACAGGAGCAAGCTCCCGCGCCGGAATGGCCAACGTCTTGAGCGACGAAAAGAAGCAGCAGGTACTGGCACTTGGGCGACTGGGTTGGTCGCTTAGAAAGATCGAGGCCGCGACGGGGATCCGCCGCGAGACTGCGGGCGCGTACCTGCGCGCTGCCTCGATTGCCATCAGGGCACCACGGCAGGTAGGGCTCCCGTCAAAACCGGCCACCGCCGGTGGGGTGTCCACCGACTCTGAGCCGTCAAAACCGGCCAGTAGCGAGGTGGTGTCCACCGACTGCACCGCTGCGAAGACACCGTGGCCACCGCCTGGAAGAGCGCCAGCGGCAGGCGCGTGCGAGCCGTACCGCGAGATCATAGAGCGAGCGGTGGGTCTTGGCCGCAACGCCATGGCTATCTACCAGGACCTGGTCAGCGAGCACGGCTTGCGCGCCAAGTACGCGAGCGTGCGGCGGTTCGTCGCGAGGCTGCGAGCACAGAAGGCGCCCGAGGCGCACGTGGTGATCCACACCGAGGCTGGCCAGGAAGGCCAGGTCGACTACGGCGAAGGGCCGATGGTGCGGCAGCCGGAGACCGGGAAGTACCGTCGGACACGGCTGTTCGTTTTCACGCTCGGGTACAGTCGAAAGTCGATCCGCCTGATCAGCCTCAGGTCGAGCTCGCGAATCTGGGCAGAGCTGCACGAGCGCGCCTTCCGCCGGCTGGGCGGGGCGCCGCGCGTGGTGGTCCTCGACAACCTGCGCGAGGGCGTCATCAAGGCCGACTTCTACGACCCGACGCTCAACCCGCTGTACGCCGACGTCCTTCGGCACTACGGCGTCGTCTGTCTGCCGTGCCGCGTGCGGGATCCCGACCGGAAGGGGAAGGTGGAGTCCGGCGTCGGACACGCGCAGCGAACGCCGCTGCGCGGGCTGCGCTTCGAGACCATCGCCGAGGCGCAGGCGCACCTCGATCGTTGGGAGACGAATTGGGCCGACGCGCGGATCCACGGGACGACCAAGCGCCAGGTCTCTACGATGTACGAGGAGGAGCGGCCGTCGCTGCTGCCGCTTCCCCTCGAGCCTTTCCGCTACTACCAGTACGGCGATCGCACGGTCCACCTGGACGGCCACCTCGAGGTCAACGGGGCCTACTACTGCGCACCGCCTGGCCACATCGGGCATGTGCTGCCCATCCAGTGGGACGAACAGCACGTGCGGCTGATGGACCCACAGACCAAGCAGCTGATGCGCGAGTACCGGCTCCAGGAGCGCGGGCGCTATGGCACGCCGACGGAGTACGTGCCCACGCGCACGCCGACAACGACGCTGCAACTTCTGGCCATGGCGGCGCATGCCGGCCGGAACGTGGGCGCCCTGTGTACCGCCATCCATCGAGACAAGGGCGAGTCGGGCGTCAAAGGCATCCTCGGAGTGCGATCACTGCTTCGCCAGCACGGTCCAATCGCCGTCGACGACGCCTGCGCCGCCGCGCTGGAGATGTGCGTTCCAACGTACCGCTTCGTGCGGCGGTACCTCGACCGCAACCCCAAGCCGCCCCTGGCGCTGCGCCAGATCGATCCCCTGATCCGCGAGCTGACCCAGTACCGCGACCACATCCACAACCGCATGACCAAGGAGCCTCCCGATGAACCTCGTTGAACTCGACCGCGCCCTCAAACAGCTGCGCCTGGGCGGCATGGCGGCTGTTTTGGAAAGCCGCCTTCAGCAGGCGCAAACCGAACACATGGCGCCCATCGACCTGATGTCCACGCTCGTGTCCGATGAGCTTCGTCGTCGAGCCGACAGCCTGCTCGAACGCCGAACCAAGCACGCCAGCTTCCCCGAGTCGGGCCGCGCCCTCGACAATTTCGACTTCGACTTCAACAAGAAGATGAATCGCCGGCTCATCTACGAGCTCGCCGCCGGCCACTTCGTCGCCAAGCACGAGGACGCGCTCTTCTTCGGCCCGCCCGGCACCGGCAAGAGCCATCTCGCCCAGGCAATTGGTCGCTGCGCGATCCAGCAAGGTCACCGCGTCCTTTATCGCGAGGCGCACGCGCTCATCGAGGACCTCGCCGATGCGACCATAGACGGCACCCGGAAGGAGCTGCTGGCCGACCTCGCAACCGTCCCACTGCTCGTCATCGATGACCTCGCCGGCCGCCGGTGCGATCGGCGGCAGCTGCTCTGGCAGAATCATCCCCCCTGCGGGTCATTCGCCACCGGGCTCTCGGCCCTTCAGGAGGCTCGGTCAAGAGTCGGACGCCGACCGCGGCGTTCCGCGCGCGCCGGAGACGTTCATTCCAATGCCGCTCGCACCCGGCCAGTGGATCCAGCACAGGATCATGAGTGACAAGGGCGAGGCTTCCTTCGAGACCTCCAAGGTCCTGTCGGCCGAGGCTGACACGTTATGGATCGAGACGGTTCGGGACACCGACCGCGGACGGGCGGTGTCGCAGATGCAGGTCGCGGTCGGCAACCGGGAGGATCTCGCGCAGGTCGAGGTTTGGGCCATCAGAACAAGGACAGCATGGGGCGGATCTCGGAGGTCCCCCAGCCGAGGATCGGGCCGATGCAGTCCTGCCTCGGAAGGCTCTCTCCTGGATGGTCGTCCAATGAGAGGGTCAGCCGCAGGAGTCGGCCTCGGTGCCGCCCGGACGGTTCGCCGGCTGTTTCCGGGTGCGCTCGGAGTGCGAGTGGGCGGGTTTCTTTCACAGCGTCTGGGATTCGTGGTGGCAACCCGCCGTCCCGATCTTGGGAATGGTCCGGAGTCGCGAGGTGGGCAAGCCCTTCACGATGGAGCTGGTGAGCTACGGGCTGAGCGGCGCGTTGAGTGAACTCTGAGGGCGAGCTGAGGGGCTCGAACCGAGCTGGTGCGAAGCCATCGGACTACGGGCTACCAGGGACGGACCCAACGGCGGTTCGACCGGGGCTCAGTACGAACGGATACGACACGACGAGCGTCGTGCGGCCGCAGAGCTCCGGGAATTGCCAGCGGTGTACGGTCGCAACGGTGCAGCTCTCAACCAGGGCGTCGCCCATCGTCGAGTCCTGGAGAGCCGCCGCGACGACCTGGCCCGAGGCTGCGATGGTGAACCGCACCGTCATCCGGCCTTGAAGATTGGGCATCTTGGCCAGCTGCGGCTCGTAGCAAGACTTCACCTCGCCGATATGGTCCCGTATGACTTGCCTGATGAGTCGCGCGTCCAGGTTCCCCTGTCCTGAATGATTGTCCCGTGCGGTGGGGGAGGGGATACCTGCCGGGCCAGGCGACGGGCTCGAGCCAGCTTGGGCCGCGCCAAGACCGGGGATAGAAACGGTTCCCTTCCCCTTCGGCTTCGACGTCGGATCGGTCGTACACGGACCAAATATTGATGGCGAGGCTGCCAGCTCAAGCGGAGTGGGGCTCACGGCGGGATCGAGCGCAACATCTCTCGAATACACTTGCGGGAACCCCACGGGGACAACGGAGGAGGCGGGCTTCCTGTCGGGTACTTTGCTTGGAGGCACCCCCGCGCACGCGTGGGCTCCAAAGACAATGGAGAGCAGAAGGCAGGTTGAGCATCCGCGACCCACCCGAAATAGGTAGGGCGAAGGGACCATATCGAAAGGACTTACTCTATCGTAGCCAGCGGACGGGAGCATCGTGAAGTCGAGCAAAATGCCTCTGGAGACGCACGACGCCCCCGACGCCAATCGGTGCGCGTCCATCGCCGGCAGCCGGTCACCCCGCCTCCCCCCGCTACGGACCCTGGCAGACCTGCGAACAGAACTCCCCTCGGCAGACCGTCAGATTCACCGCCCGGCCGAGCGGATAGTCGGGATCCACCAGGCGGACCTTGATGGTGGGCGCATCGGTCGTCTTGGCAGCCCCGAAGCCCCCCCCTGTGCCAGGGTAGTTGACGCCCGGAGCGACGCGAGTCGTAACCGGGATCGGACAGCCAGAAGAGGGCGAGAAATGATGACGAGGAGATGGAGTACACGGAGACGTTCAGGGCGCGAATGGTCCGACGGATGCTGGGTCCCAAGGCGCTGACGGCGACGGCGCTGGCGGCGGAGGTGGGGATATCGCAGCCGACGCTGTCGCGCTGGCTGCGGGAGACAGCTACGGTTGAAGCGATGGACAAACGAAAGGACGAAGAGCCGCCCGGCGGCCCGAGCCCTTGACACTCACCGACTCCAAGGCCGCCATCGATCGCAGATCTGACTGCGCCCAGGATGCCTTTTGACCAGGCGTCCTCGCTCTGTTCGACTTGGTAGGCCGCTTTAACCACGTTGGTTAGGTCCGTCTTCATCTTTCCCCCACCACTCGATTGGAATCGGCCGTCGAAGGCGGCTGGACGATACCATGGCGGATCGCCCGCGGACCGCGCGGAACCACCGCGTGCTACAGATCACGGAGGCGAGGCCCTGGTGCGCTCGGGAGGGAAGTCTAGAGCGAGTACAGTGCAGTTTACGTGGGGCCATACCGCCGCAAACTCGCGCAACCTTGATAGCAGCCATTGTTCAATTGCATCATCGGGTGGTATGGGCGCACCAGACAGTGTCGATGATTCCGTCGAGGGGATTCATGAGCTCAGGCAAGCGCCGATGGGGTTCGGCACGGACATTCTGTCGGCGACCCACGCCCTCATCAATCAACCAACTGTGGCGTTGGTCTCCGTTTCTTTATCGTGTCTGCCGATCCGTTACGCTCGCCCGCAAACTGAATTCATGGCGCCTCATCCCAACGGCCGCTCCCTTGATATTTCAGCTGGGCTGGTTCGGTTCTGAACGCGTCTTCTTCATGCGTCAGTTCGAAGGCAGGAGCGTAAGCATGAGGCAGCTGGTCTCCCTGGCGCGGACGTTCGTCGGGCGCGTTCTCGCCCTCGGTCTGCTCACGCTGGCAGCGATGCTACCCCTTGCGGGTCTATCGTTCCTTCTCGGCGGCTCTCCCAAACAGTCCAGGTCACCGCATCGTATCGTCTGGGGATGCATCTCCGTGGCCCTCGATTTCGCGTTCACCTTCGTCACACCGGCGTTGGCGCTGACGACCAGGTCGGTGCGAGGCACCCTGCGAATCGGCGGTTCAATGCTCCGGCGGACATGGCCGCGCTCCGCGCTGTATGATCTGTTTCCGCCCCTTGCTCTCCGGGTGAACAGCCTCGCCTACCCAGCGAACCTCCCGATGTTGGAGCTGATTGCCGCCGCGGGGCTGACGGTCGTGGGCCTTCTTGCCAAGGACGCGACGGTGGCCTTCTACCTTCGCGAAATCCTTGTCAACCATCAAGATGGAGCTGCGCGCCTTTGAAGGTCGAGCGAGAAGTCGCTCCCGCCAGTCGGTTTTTTCCGGCGTTCCTATTGCAAACTGCATGACCGGCATTCTCTGCAGAAGGGTGGGTGGCATCGATGGTCTGCTTGAGGGTGAATGTGAATGAGCGCTTGGTCGCGGAGCCCATCACGGGCGCCCGCGCGGTAGGCCATGGCACCTTCGCGCGTCTTTTGGCCAGGCTCTGGGCAGTCGCGCTGACGGTGGCATGCTCGACGACGCCCACCCTGCGCTCGGGCATGAAACCCGCCGACCGGCAGCAGCTGACCGCCGATTCGGCGCCCCCCACCAGCTCGCCGTCCCCTACCCTCGAATTCGATCCGCGGGTCCGAACGGGTAAGCTCGCGAATGGACTTGCCTACTTCGTCGAGCCGCACCTGGCCGCGAACAAGCGGGTGCAGCTGTTGCTCGTCGTCAAAGCCGGGCTACTGAACGAGCAAGATGAACAGAACGGCGTGGCCCACTTCGTCGAGCACATGGCCTTCCGTGGGACCAAGCGGTTTCCCCAGCAGTCCCTCATCGATTTCCTCGAGCAGAGTGGACTCACGTTTGGCGCAGACGCGAATGCGTTCACCTTGCCCGACCGGACAATCTACCTGCTCAGCGTGCCCACCGATGATCCCAAGTTGGTGGACATCGCTCTCGATGTGCTGGCCGACTGGGCTGTCGCCGTTACGTTCGACTCCGCGGAGGTGGAGCGAGAGCGCCGCGTCGTCCTCGCCGAGTGGCTGAGCCGTCGAGGGGTAGTTCAGCGGGCGAGCGACCAGATCCTGCCGCTCCTCGTGGCGGGCTCCCGATTTGCCGCGCGGTCCAGCTTGCGGGACAAGTCCGGGGTCGAGAGGGCTGGACGCGACCAACTCCTCGACTTCTATCGGCGCTGGTACCGGCCCCAGCGCATGGCAGTGGTCGCCGTGGGAGACATCGACGCCTCGGCATTCGCAGTCGCCATGGAGAAGCACTTCGGGTCCCTCGCTGCATCGCCGGATGCGGGCCCCACACCGATCTTCGACATTCCGGTTCGACACGAAGCGACCGCGGCCGTCATCACTGATGCCGAGGCGCCAGTCTCGATGGCGGGCGTCTGGTTCAAGCTTCCGTCGCAGGCCGTTCGTACCGAAGGCGACTACCGAGCCCAGGTGCTCTCGAGCTTGGCCTGCGTGGCCCTGACCCATCGACTGGGTGCGCTGGCGGCCAACTCGAACGCACCGTGGGATTCGGCGTCGGCGTCGCTCCTCTCGGGGCTCCTCGGACGTCTGGACGTCGTGCAGATCACTGCGTCGCCCAGGCCCGGAAAGGCCGGTGACAGCATCGAAGCCCTCCTGGTGGAGATCGAACGCGCGAAGCGGTATGGATTTTCGGCGCGGGAGGTCGAGCGCGCGGAACAGGAGAGGACCCGCATGCTCGACCATCGCGCGTCCGCGGAGGGCACCGAAGCGGGGGTCTCTCTCGCGGTGGCGCTGGCGGAAGGATTCGCGTCTGGCAATGCCGTGATGGGTGCGGAGGGAGAGAAGGCCCTTGCTGCCAAGCTCCTGCGAGACATCAGTGCTGCCGACGTCAGCCGCGCGGCTACTCGGCTCTTCGTCACGGGCTCCGAGCTGGTGCTTGCCCTGGGCGCCGCGCGCGATGCACTGCCCTCGAAGGACGCCGTCCTCGCGGACATCGGCCGAGTCGAGCACCAATCGGTAGAGCGCTACCAGGACCATCCAGAGCCGCCAAGAAATCTGATGTCATCGACTCCGACCCCCGGCGAGATCATCCGTGAATCGGATATCCCGGAGATCGGCGTGACTGTCTGGACGCTCGCAAATGGAGCGAAAGTGGTGCTCAAGCACACAGATTTCAAAAAGGACGAGATCCTGGAACAGTCGGTCGGGTTCGGAGGCACGAACCGCCTTCCCACCCGCGCCTTCAGATCCGGGTTAGCTTCGACCGAGATCGTCGTGGCGAGTGGAGTGGGCGGGCACGATCGGCGGGCGCTGAGCAGGCTGCTCTCCGGGAAGGTGGTGACCGCCTATCCATGGGTGTCCGAGCAAGATCACGGCATTCGCGCCAGCGGCTCCCCCATCGATGTTGAGACGATGTTCCAGCTTATCTACTCTTACAGCACCGCCCCTCGGCGGGACGAGGTCGCGTTCGAGGGGTATCGCGCTTCGTCGCGCGAACGTCTTCGCCACCAGGACCTCATCCCCGGCATCCGGCTCCTCGATGCGCTCTTGGGCGGGCTCTGGGGCGCTGAGCCTCGCCGCCTACGACCGCGCTCCACCTCGGTCGACGAGCAAAATCTCGACGACGGGCTGATGTTCTATCGACAGATTTTTGGTGACGTGAGCGGGACAGTCTTCGTCTTCGTGGGCGACTTCGACGAGGGTGTCCTTCGCCCGCTGGTGGAGCGCTACCTCGCCAGTCTTCCCGGCGGGGGGGCCGGGGACACGTTTCACGACCTTGGTTTGCACAGGAAGAAGGGGGTCCTCTCCGTGCGAGCCGAGGCCGGAACCGATGACCGGGCCATGGTCAACCTCACCTATCATGGTGAAGTCAAATGGTCCGAGAATGCGCACACTGATCTCAATTCTCTGCGGGATTACCTCGCCATCCGGTTGCGCGAGGTGCTGCGGGTGCAGATGGGCGGCGTGTACACCCCCACCGTCACCTACGACTTCGAACGAATCCCGTTCGACTCCTACTCCTTGAGCATCGGGTTCCCGTGCCAGCCGTCCCAGGTCGAGGACCTGGTCCGCGTCACTCACGAGGTAATCGAGCGGACGAAGGCAGAGGGAGTCGAGGCAGCCTACGTCGAGAAGCTGAAGAAGATGCGAACCCGGGATCTGGAGCAAGAATATCGGACCAATGTCTTCTGGCTGGAGAGGCTGGTCGAGAAGTTCAAGATGAAAGAAGATCCACGAAACATCCTCATCCTTCACCAGCTCACGCAACGCGTGACGAGTGACAACATCAAAGAGGCCGCTCGCCACTTCCTTCGCGATGACCAGTACGTCGATGCCCGCCTGCTTCCAGCGCCAGGCTCCTCGCCCTCCACAGCGAACCCGCCCTGATAGGCGGGTGAAGCTGACCTGACCCCCGAAGACTGGACCACTTCGAATGCGAGTCCTTCAATCGGAGGACTCATGAAGAAGAGCCAGTACAAGGAAGAGCAGATCATCGCGGTGCTGAAGGAGGTCGACGCTGGGGCGAAGCTTCAAGACGTCATCCGCCGCCTGGGCGTCAGCGAGCAGACGCACTACCGCTGGAAGGCCAAATACGGCGGGATGGAGGTCAGAGACCCAAAGAAGCTGAAGGCGCTGGAGGACGAAAATCGGCGCCTGAAGCGGATGGTGGCGGACCAAGCGCTCGACATTCAGGCGCTGAAGGCCGTCGTCGCAAAAGAATGGTGAAGCCCTCGGCGTTCCGCCAAGCCGTCGGCTTTCTGCGTGGCGAGTTCGAGATGAGCGAGCGCCGGGCCTGCACCGTGCTCGGTTTCCGGCGCTCGAGCTGTCGCTACGTACCCAGTCGGACGATGGTCAAGGGCCTCCTCGACGAGATCCGAGCTCACGCTGTGGCCCGCCCGCGGTTCGGACAGGTGGCTGATGGCACGGGAAGCGTACGCGTTCGTCGGGGCAGGCTCGGCCGATCGCCGGGGGCTCCCG
>CAZIOH010000131.1:0-13651 GCA_964540815.1 uncultured Myxococcales bacterium
CCGCGAAGTGATGCCCCTCGGCGCCCGATCGCAGGCCCGGGTTGATGCCCACCAGCAGCAGGCGAGGCGACCCGAGGCCCGGGCCAATTCCGGGGTGATGTCCGGGGCCAATTCCGGGGCAGGCACGACGTCTTTCAGGCGCGGCATGCTGCACCCGCAGTCTTGGCTGCGATCCGGGGAAACTCGAGCCTTCGACGCCTGGGCTGGCCAGACGCTCGATGCGAGGGCCGGCACGGCGTCGGCGTCTCGCTCACGGGCATTCGGGGGCGGTCTTCAGGAGACGTGCCCGCCCCGGGATGTCCGCGAGCTTCCCGGCTTCGAGGAAGATCTGGTGGCGACGAGCGCGGCAATCCAGCGCCTCGGGCGGAGTCGAACTCACGAGGCTCGGACCCTGCGGTCCCGAGATGGGAACCTCGAGCGCGAGCTCGGCCAGCACGCCTTCAATCGTGAGGGCCTCGGCTCGCCCGGACAGGTCATCGGCGAGCCCCGGAGCGACCTCGACCGCGCGGCAGGCGAGCTGCGGCGTGTCCCAGCTGCAGGGCTCCGTGCCGTCGAACGTGGATTTTCCGACCAGGCGGACCAGGCTGCCCCCGCCAGAGGGCGCGGGCGTGATCCACGCGTAGTACGCCGAACCGACCTGGTGCCGAACGGCCTCCTCGACCTCGGAGACGTAGATCCGGCGGTGCGGCCAGTTGATGAACTTCATGACGATCTGGCCAGGCAGGTCGGTGGGGTGCGCGTAGATGAGCTGCAGCCCGCGCACCTCGAACCGCCCCGCCACCTTCAATGCGGCCTCGTGCGGCGGGCTGGCCAGCTTCGTGCAGGATTGGTCCGGACCGAGGAAGCTGAGACTCGAGGTCCTGACCTCGGTCAAGCACCCAGCAAGGACCAGGCTGAACCACCCCGAGATTGTCTTGAAGCTCGCCATTCCCATCGATACCATCCTCCACACGCGCCGAACCAGGCCCGCGTCACAGGGCCTTCCCCGGATTCAGGATCCCGTGCGGATCCGGCAGATCCGCCGCTCGGATGAGTTCGATGAAGAACCTCGTTCGTGAGCTGCGAACCGAACGCGGTTGGAGTCAGGCGCGACCCGACCGGAAGAGGGATAGGAGAGTCGATCACATGACGCGAAGTAAGACGATGGTCACGATTGCAACCTTCGCGGGCCTGCTGTGGAGCGCCCGCGCGCGCTCAGAGGTTCGACGTTTTGACCCAGCACAACGATATTCACCGAAGCGGTGTCTACGCCGCCGGGACAGCCGTTCGACCGGCGACGGTCAACACGAGAAGCCTCAGCAGGCGTTCTCCCGCCGCGTCGTGGGCCAGATATGGGGCCAGCTGCTTCATGTTCGTGGCGTTCCCGTCAAGGGACGACCGCGCAAGAAATAGGTTTTCGCGAATGCGGGCCTCGCGCTCCCCGCCTTCCTCGGTCCGACTCACGAATACCTATCTCTTATCTCTACTGTTCTGGATCTCGCCCGAACAACACCCCCACCTCGATCTCGATGGCCTCGAACGGCTCCGCGCGCACACGCTCCCCGGCCTGAGCGGTGAGCGCGACCAGGTACCCCTCGGGGGTCCAGCGGAAGACGCGTAAGGTCAGCTGCAGCGGATCGGCGATCCAGTAGTGGGGGACGCCGGCGCGCCGGTAAGTTTCGAACTTGGTGATCTGATCGTCTTTCGCGTTCGACGCGGACAGGATCTCGCAAACCCAGTCAGGGCGCAGACGGATCGGAGTGCCCCCGGGCCGTTGAGGGGAGCGCTCGCGGCGCCAGCCGACCAGGTCAGGACGATAGACCTCATGAGTTTCGAATTCGATCTCAACCTCGGATTCGAACCACCATCCGCCGGGGAGGCGACCGCCGGGCGGGCGCGAAAATGATCCAAACAGGGTCGCCCCGAGCGCGACCTGGGCCGCCCCGTGCTCACCGGTCGGTGCGGCCTTCTGCACCAGCTCGCCCGCAACGATCTCATGGAAACGGGTCGCCTCGGGAAGCAACAGCAAGTCGGCTACCGTGGCGAGAGGGTGCGCGCGGGCTGGCTTGGACATGACCTGTTCGAGGATAGCGCAAGCGAAGGCAGGTCATGGCAGTCCCCCTTCACCAGAGTTCTCGAGAAGCCCCGAAGGCGGGGTGGGAGGGGGAGGGGGCGAAGCTAACGTAGTCTGCGGACTTGGACATGGGCACGCTACGGCATCGCCGATCCTTGGAAGTTGAGAGAACTGCTGACGCTTCTCCGGTTGCGGTAACGGGTGACGGTCGTAAACTACTGATTTTCCTTGGATCTGGTCAGGATCGCACTCAGCCTCGGACATTCTTGTTCCCGCAGCGGCCGTCGCTCATCTCGATGTCGCGTCATCCGGACAATGGGAACGCAGGGTGTCCACTCACGGGATCCACCCGCCGTGACCCTGTCCCACGCGCCGCGCCGCGCCCGCCACGGAAGGGGCGTGGTACAGGCCTTGCTCGGAACAAAGACTGAGGAGGCTGCCATGTCTGAGACATCGAAACCCAAAATCGAAGGCGAGGGGAGCTACGAAGCAACTCATCGGTACAACTCCGCCGTCGAAAAGCACGCGAAGGAAGGTGACGTCGACGGACTGGCCAAGAAGGCCGCCGATGCTCTCGACGGTCCGGAGGGCGACGAGCTGCGCAAAGCCGAAGCGGATGGAAAACGCGGACCACATCCGGAGCAGCACGGCGCGGCAGACGCCGAAAAAGCGGAGGTTCAAAGAAGGCGCTGAAGCCGCTCGACCGAGGCTGCCCCCAGGAATGGAAGGCGGGCACCGACGGAAGCCAGATGACGTCCACCGCGCCGTCGAACCACGATCGTCCCGGCGCTGAGGGTGCGCAAGGTGCTGCTGGCCACGGCGGATACGGCTCGCTGGCGTCCCGTGCTCGAGGCCGGCGCGGCGTTGTCACCGGTGCGATTCCCCCTCCCGGGGACGCCGCTCGCGGTGAAGCTCGAGGGCCTGTTCCACTGCACCTTCGTGATCCGGCGGGTCTCCGCGAACACGAGCTGCACGGCAGCGGCAAGCTCCCGGTGCCTTTGTTGCCGCTGCTTTCACCACCGCCTGGCTGGACGTCCTCGCTGTCGAGCGCCAGGGCCAGGGGGTGGGGGGCCTCTTACGATACCACGGTCGGTCTGCGCATCCACCCCGCCGCCGCCCACCAATCGCTTTGACCTGCGTTCCTCCTTCAGGGCGCGTTGCCGACCGATCCCCGATGCACCGAGAACCACAGCCGCTCAGGCGGCCCGGGCCAGGTCGCCGAGGAGCCTGGCCACGGCCGCGTCGAACCTCGAGACATCGCCATGCGAGCGCGCCAGCAGCATGGCTCCTTCGAGCGAGCTGACGAGGAATGCCGGGATGGGGGCGACCGGGCCGTCGAAGCGGAGGGTCTTGCTGCGGCGCCCCTCTTCCAGGACACCGGCCAGCCACTGCTCATTGAGGGCGAAGAAGCCCAGGACGCCGGCGCGCATCGGACGAGGCAGCGTCTGGAAGTCGGCCGCCAGGACCCCGCACAGACACATTCGCTTCTTTCGCAGCACCTTGCCGTAGAGCTCCGCGTAGACCCGGAGCCGGGTGGGTGCGTCGTCGGTGCTTCGGCTGATGGCTGTGAGGGCCTCGCGAAACCGATCCTCGTAACGGGCGATGAGGGCCCTGCCCAGTCGGGCCTTGGTCGGGAAGTGGTGGTGCAGGCTCGGCTTGCGGATCCCGAGCTCCGACGCGATGTCGGCATAGCTGAAGGCGTTGAACCCGTGGACCTGAACCAGTCGCTCGGCGACGTCGAGGATGCGGTCCGCCGTCTTGGCGCGAGGGATCGGTGGGCGCACGGGTGGGAGGTCTACCATCGACGCCACCTGGCTGCCGGGCCTTTCGACGGCTGAAGGCCGACCGAGGTCGAGGGCCTTTCTCAGCCGACCTACTAGATGGTAGACCGGGTCCAACGTCGCCCAGGGGCGTGCGCTGCGCGTGGCCCACTCCGGACTCGACCTTGCCTTTGCGGTCGGGGTCGCGCACGCGACAGGGCAGCGCGACGGCACTGTAGTGGGCGAGCACATCGCGGTACAAAGGATTGAGCGCCGGGGCGTAGATGTCGGGCGTGATGACGCCCTCGCGCAGATTGTCGAGCACGATGACGCGCGGGACGCCGCCGAGCTGGCGGAACGCGCGCTCGTGCAGCTCCGCCCACACGCGCGATGACGACTTCAAGGCCAGCAGGCGCACCGACTTCCGGCTGCACCCGAGCGTCAGCACGAACAGCCTCACGCGCTTGTACTTGCCGCTCTCGCGGTCGCGCACCATCGGCCCCTCGCCTTAGTCCGCCTGCGCCTCTGCGCCAGGCGCCGTCACGATCACGACTCGCGCTTCCGGCGGCGCAGTTGCGCGCAGTCGGGCCATGAACCGCTTCACGCTGGCGTACTTGCCCTTGAATCCGTGGTCGTCGACCAGGTCCGGCCAGATCGCCATCGCGTTGCGGCCGCGGGCAGCCGCCTCCTCGACCACCTCGCGGTACGGCTCGCACGCGCTCGCCGACGGCGCCCGGCCCGGCGCCGCCAAAGGGGCGGCCGAGTCGGTGGACACCCCCTCGCTGCTTCGGCGCCATGTCGTCATTCCAATACACCAGCATGAACACGCTGGCTTACGCCGACGTGCCCCTCGACCAGACCAGCATGACGAGCACGCTCACCAGCACCGCACACCAGCTCTCGATGAGCTTCGGGGTCGCGGCGGCCTCCCTTCGGCGGTGTTCTTCATCCCTCACCACCTCCATGCCGAGGCGCCCGAGATCATTCGTGGGATCCACCGGGCCTGCCTGACGCTGGGCGCGCTGGCCGCCGCGTCCACCCTGGTCTTCCGGACTCTCGAGAGCAACGACGGCGCAACCATCAGCCAGCACAACATCGCCATGGCAGGTCAGGCCAACGAGGCGCGCCTGCTGTCCTCGACCACCGACTGACCCGCGCAGTGCAGGCTCAGTGCAGGCTGGTGAAGAAGTCGTACATGGCGACGCTGGCGAAGCAGGGCCACCCGTGCATGTTGCCGTCGGTGAGGTTGTAGCTGTTGTCGTTGTGCGAGCACCAGACGGTGGGCTGCGAGCAGCCCTGGTAGGACACGCACCCGGGCGTCACGGGCTGATTGTCGAGCGTGCTGTTGCAGGTCGCCACGGCGTAGGGCGCGGTCGTCGCCGCACAGGTGTTGCTGCTGGAGAACACGTTGACCACGTCGATCCCGTTGGAGTTGCCCCGCCCCGCGTCCTTCTGGCCCTGAATGTACATGACCGGGATAGGAGCGACCTTGTCGCAGTACTTGGACGCCGCGACGGGCGCCACCGCCTTGAACCGCCGCTCGCCGGCCGGCGCACAGAGCATCTGCATCACCATCTGAGCCCCGGAGCTGTGACCCGTCGCGAACACGCGTCCGGTGTCGACGCAATAGTTGGCGAGCAGATCGTTGTAGATGGTCGTGACCCGGGGACCGTCAGTGCCGATGTCCCAGCCAGCCGCCACGCTCTTGGGAAAGGCGCGGATGAAGGCGGTCTCGAGGCCGGTTCCGTTGGTCAAGTTGAGCAGCTGGGTGTTGGGGTTGCCGTTGGCGTGAAAGGCCAGCAACAAAGGCACCGGGGTCTTGCCATCGTAGCTCTCGGGGAACGTGTAAAGGTGGTCGTTGGCCACCATGACCATGCCGCCGCTCGGGCGCCCGCTCTTGCCACAACCAGCGCTGGGACTGGGCGCCACTCCGCCGCCGGCGCCTCCTGCTCCTAGGGCTCCTGCGCCGCCACCCGCGCCGCCGACACCGCCGCTTCCGGCGGCGCGGCCTCCGACGCCAGCACCAGCTCCGCCTCCCTGAGCAGGAGCACCCCCGACCGTGCTCCCGCCGTTGTGACCCGCCACCCCCCCGGCGGCGCCGCTCGCGCCGCCACCTGGTCCGATTGCGGCGCTGCCGCCTGAACCCGACAGACTCGCACCGCCCGTCGAGTTACGTCCGCCCGAACCGCTCGCCCCGATACCGCCGTGGCCGCCGTTACCTAGGCCACTTCCTCCCGAGGCCTGTCCCCCCGACGCGCTCCGCCCTTGCTCTCCCCCCGTTGCGCCCGCTCCCAGGCCAGCTCCCCCCGATCCCGAAAGGGCCGAAGAGCCACCCTGGCTCGAGCCGCAAGCCGCCAGGAAGACCAATGCCAGGGACCCGGGGGCGCGCCTCATCTTCATGCGCTTCATCCTCGCACCACCCATACCCCGGCCGCCAGTTGCGCCGACGGTGCGTCAGGTTCCTGACGGTTGGCCCGATCGGGGCGACACCTTCATGGCGGCCGGAAGTGAGCGGCACACAGTGAGCCTCCAATCGCACACACACCTGCGGTCACTCTCGACCACAATAACTTCATGTTGGAAGCGAGGACCTGCCGGAAACCCGCATCTCCGGAGCGACCGGCATGAACGAGGTTCAAGAGTTCGACGGACGGGGGCGGTCTCAGATTTGCTTGACCGTCCCGCATGACAAGATTGCCACTAATCTTTTGCGCGCTCGCAGGATCTGCCCTCGTCGCACGCACCGCTTCCGCGGGCGTCTGCGTCGAGCTGGATGCCTCTCGCGACACGCTGTCGGAGGGGGACCGCAATGCGGCCCGCTTGTTATTGGCCCAGGTCATCCAGCAGCAGGGTCTGCAGGTCGTTCCAACAAACTGCGCAGGGACGTTCGTCGTCTACCATGTGAAGCTGGGCAACAGCATCACCGTCTTCATGCAGGCGCCTCAGGGATATCGCCAGGCGACGGCGCGGACGCTGGAAGAGGTTCCGCCGGTGTACAGCCAGATGGTGCGCTCGCTGCTGACCGGCCAGCCCATGAACACGATCAACGACACCGTGGATCGGACGAACGTGACTTCCGCCCAGCAGGCTCCGAACCGCGTCGAGGCGGACTCCCTGTGGTACGCCCGCCTTGGATATGGTGGCGCCATCGGACCGAGTTTCAGCCACGGGCCGGCCTTCGGCTTCGGCTACCGGTACGAGCTGGATTCGCTCGGAATCGATTTTTCGTTCCTCAACTTCATGATCGACAGCGGGTCCTCGAACAACGGCTCCTCGGTGGGCGCGACCGGCTCCTGGATCAAGCTGATGGCGCTGTACTTCCTCAACCCTCAGGCCAGCCGATCCAGCTACCTCGGCGGCGGACTTGGTTGGGGTGGGACTGCCGTGGCCCGTAGCCGCACCGACACCATGAACGGTACGATCAGCGGCGGCAGTTCCTACACCGGCAGCGGTCTCCAGGCCGAGCTGTCGGCAGGCTACGAGCTGCTGAGGGCCAGCACCATTCGCATCTTCATCCAGGCCGACGCGACCCTGCCCTTCTATAAGGTGACGAGCACCGGCTACAACACGACCACGTTCGTGAACACCACACTCGACACGACCTACGTGCCCAGCTTCGCGATCTCGTTCGGCATCGGGTGGGGCCGATCGATCACGCGCGTGCACGTCGTCGAGTAGGAGCCGCAAGGGGGCCTAGAGCCAAGCCCTCGATTTCATTCCTCTCCGGCCGCCAGGGTCGCGATCTCCGTCTCCAGTTGCTCCCCGTCCTGTCCCAAAGTCTGATCGGGGCTCGCTCAGATTTTGGGACAGGACGCCGGCGAACCGGCCCATGCCAGCCGCCGAGCGACAGTTCGGCTTTGCGGGGCGCGAAGCGGCCGGTGCGCCTCAATCGAGCGGCGGGCGCACCAGGTCGTCGCCGCCCATCGAACCGCCGGCTTGCAGAATGTTGAAGCGACGGACGATTTCGCCCCGCGCCTTCTTCCAGACGAGCTCGAAGGATCGCCCGAGCCGGTCCTGGGATTTCGGGTCGAGGGCCCAAGTAGTGTACACGTTGAATGACTCGGGCGACGCCTCCGGAATCAGGTCGAGCTGCACGACGGCCAGCCGGCCACCGTACCGCTGGTGTAGTAGTTCGAACATGCGGCGGTGCAGGCTCTGGGCGACGGGCTTCCGATCGCCGAGTGTCCCGAACAACGTTAGCAGCGAGCGGGGCGACTCGCTGTACTCGGGCATCTTCGACGCCTCCACCAGGATGACCAGGACGCCCCGCTTCTTCAGAGACTCCATGCTCTGAGGACGGCTGAGCAGCTGGAAGAGGGACCACATGCCCGAATTGCTGAGCACTCCACCATCAGTCAAATGAACGGTGGCCGGACCGTGGCAGCCGCGCGCCTTCCCCGCCTGAACGGCGACAGCCGTGCGCCGCACCGCCTCGGCGGTGGAGATGCCGCGGACGGGGCTGAGGAACAGGCTTTCGTCGCAGGTCTCCACGTCGACCAGGGGAAAGCCGAACGGAAAGTTCGCCGAAGCGCGCACGGCGCTGGCCAGGAGGACGTTGGCGTTCGGCAACAGATCCTCAAGCCCGTAGATGGCGTCGCGGTCGACCACCCAGGTCGGAACGGCCGCGGGCTGCAGGTCGTATTCGCTCCGCAATCGCCGCCAACGCTGGTCGCTGGCATCGGTGTAAAGCGTGCGGTCCAGAGGTGTGACCACCACGTCGTGACCATCCAGCGCGCATGTGTTGAATAGCGGTAGCGGGAACGGCGGTAGCGCCAGATGCCGATCCTTCGCTCGTGCCCACGCCAAGGCCAGGTGAGACATCCGCAGATCGCCCATTCCCGGCAGGTTCGGACCGGACTTGCGCCAGCTGTCCTCGATGGCCGTGCCCCGGGTCGACCAGGGCGCGAACGCGCCCACCAGGGTGGGCAACAGGAAGTCGTTGCTGACCGCGGCTTCGAGATCCGTGACCGGCAGGCCGGCGTAGCGGCGGGCGATGTAGGCCGCCGTCGCAAGGCTGCCCCCCGAGACGCTGCTGATCGCCTGCAGGCGATCCGCGACCTCCGGCAGGTCCGTCGTCAGGTGCATCAACGTCTTGGCCGTGTAGATCGCGGCGCGCGAGCCACCGCCCGACGCCGCCAGGACCACGACCGGATCTCCACTGTTGTCGAACGGCCACTTCGTGACGCTCACGTGGCGCAGTTCGGGGTCGCCCGGCTCCGAGGTATCCTTGTCGGACCAAGCGTTCGTGCTTCGGCTGAGAGCCGCCTGTAACGACGAGGCCGTCACCAGGACGGTGAGCGCCGAGGCGGCTCCCATCAAGAGCCGGGGCGCGCGCCGCTGCCACATCCGCAACACGATGGCGACCCCGATGCCCAGCAAGAACAGTCCCAGCGCCCAGAACCACTCGGCCAGGATAAGCGCCACCACGACGGCGCCCACCGAAAGGGCCCGCAGGCGAATCGGTCGCTCGTCCAGAAAGTCCCAGCGATCGAGAAAGGTGCACAGGCGTAGGAACACCAGCACCAGGGCCAAAGACAGGTAAACGGTCAGGAAGCTGGTCCATTTCGGGACATGCAGGGCGAAAAGCGCCAGCCCGAGGCCGATGACCGCGAAGCTGCCGATGAACAAGGCCAGGCTGAACGCGGTCTCGCATGGCATCCGGTAGGTGAAAGGGTTGCGCGGCGGCCAGCGGACGATCACCGGATCCGGCTCGGCGGTATGGCGAGAGAAGAACGCCCGCCGCCCCCAGTCGATCTTCAGTCGGCGCTCCGACCAGGGCAGGAACAAGAGCAACGGCAGCGCGCTCAAACCGATCGGCAGCAGGGCGCGGGCGCCCTGGTTCAGGATCAGGCTCCTCACGGCTTCCACCCCCAGCACCAGGCCGAGGCTGACCGTCACGCCGAGGCAGAAGGTGAAGCGCCGGCCAATGGCCTGCCGAGCGGCTGCCAGAATCGCGAGCGCACGCCCTTCCGGATCCGACGCCTGTGTTGCGTCGAGAAATGCCTCCAGGGCCGCCGTCAGACCCGCCGCGCAGGCCAGGACGGCCTCCAGCGCAGGTTCGTCGGCGCGCGGGTCAGGCGACATTTGTTCACCGCCCCCGCCTTCCACGGCGCAGACCCGCCAGAGGCTGTCCCGCTCGGGTCTCATCCGATTCGTTCGCTCCCAGATCTCATCCCGCCAGAACGCGATCGGCGCAGGGGCCGGCGGCAATGGTTCTTCTCGCACTGTCTGGGCGGCCTCGACGTTCGCGGGCAGGTAGTCACGCGATACATGAACGCTGTAGACGAGCGAGGCCACCTGCTCGAGCGCGAACGTGACGTAGGTGCATGCATCACCGACGATCCGCCGGCGTCTGCGGCTCCGCTGGCCCACGTCCTCGACCTCCTGGCAGATATTTCCCACGTGTAGGAGAAAGAACAGCGCGTACTCGGCCGTTCGTCGCGCTTTCAGTACGAACACCCGATCCCGGGCTGAAAGAGCTACAGCCATCGTATCCTCCCGGCCACGCATCTTAGCGTCGTTCGCCAGCGTTTGAACCGGTCATGCGGGCGCCTCGACGCTGCGTGTTCTTTTCTGGCGCCCCGCCTTGCGTTACGATTCGGTCGAGCGAGGCCGCCAGGGCCAGGAAAGGGCGATGGAGTTCAGTCTCGAAACAATTGTCGAACAATTACTGGTGGGGGCGCTGGTCAGCCTGCTGGTCTTGTCGCTAATCTTCTTCGCGTTCGGCCACATCTGGAACGTCTCGATGATGCGGCGGTTCTTCGACACGTTGTTCGGCGAACGACTGACCACGCCTGAACACGAGACGCACAGCGAGCCATCACCGCTCGTAACGCGGATCGTGCCCGACGAACGAAGCGAGGGCACCCGCTCGACCGCCCACAGCGAGCCGCGCCGGTCGAAATCCGAGGCCGGCGACGAAAATCACCTGAAGTTCGCGCTCATACTGCTGCTGGCCATCCTGTATGGGCTGGGCTTGATCTGGGAAGCAGGGTCGCACGACTACCACCACGAGGACAACGTCGAACAGAAGCGCGAGGCATTCTACAAGGTGGCCAGCGGAAAGCTGAACAGCGGAACCGCATCGCACCGCCTGGCGAGCTTCGTCTCTGACTACAACGCTTGCCACGCCGTGGTTCAGAAGGGGCAGCCCAAGGAAAGCGCACCTTCCCTTTGCCATCAAGTCGATGAGCGCGTCACCCAGTTCTTCTACAACGCCAAGAACGTTGTCTTTCAGCATCGCGAGTACTACGAAGAGCTGTCCCTTCTAGAGGCACGAATCAACTTCATGCTCTCGTTCAACCTGCTGACGAAGTGGTTCTTCCGGGAACTGTGCGTGGTGTTCGTCGTCGCTGTAATCGCGGAGGTAGGGAAGCGCAACAGGCCGGGCCTGTGGACAAGGTGGGTGAACCGCGTGTTCGGTACGTCGTCCCCCTCAGAGAAGAGCGAGCGCCACAAGGGCGAGAGGCGCTCGTGGCGAGAAGAGTGGAGAAACGGCGCCATCAACATGGGCGAGCACTGGGTCGGCATCGCGGCTTTCCACATCTTGTTGCTAAGTGGTGCCTGCGCTGGGTTGGCGGCGCTCAGCAATCAAGGTTGCGTCTACTCCGAAGACCAGTTCGCCAAGCGGGTGTTCGGATACTACCTAGCGTTGCAGTCCGAGCATCTGGGGGCCACGGAGAATGGCGAAGCTCGGCTGGTTGCAGAGCCAGTGGACCTGACGCCCGAATCACCTTATCACGTCTTCTCGCTACCGGGCGAAGGCGAACCCCACGAAGGCGAGCCGGCGCACCACCTGGGCAAGGCGTCGGCGCTCCCGGTGGTGGCGGCTTTCCCTCCGGCAGATGAGGACGCGCACCAGCCGTACGGTCCGGGCGCCGCCCCCGCAAAAGATGCCCACCACCACAAGCAGCGCCGACTGGAGCCTGCCGCCGTGCAGATCCTGGGGAATACCTCGGAGGTGCTGGTGGCCAGCGATCAGGGCGAGGATGAGCCATTCTGGCTGTTCACCCTCAACGAGGACGGGACCCGGATGGAGCACCCGCGAGCGCTGCACGTGGACGAGGCGAAGGACAGGTTCCTCCTGCGTTCTGTCGGAACGATCGAGTCGCTGGCCGCGTTCGAGGTCAACGGCGGCAACAACTATTTGCCTCCGGCCGGGCCTTGCAGCCCGGTGGGCGACCAGAAAGCGTTCCGCATCTTCGTCGGTCCGAACCGGTTCGGCGCCGAGCAGGCGCAGCTGTTGTCTTTCTGTCTGAAGATCGACCCTTCATTGCGCGACGAGGAGATTCTGCGCATCGCCGACATCGAGGCGCAGCCGCTGCCGTCAGTCTGCGAGGCAGCGCTGGACAAGAACACCGAGACATGTTTTGTCGAAGGGATCGCGTTCCGGAGCAACGGTCTACAGCCGCCCGAGTTGTTGCTCGGCGTCCAGCAAGTAGGAGCGCGCAAGACGGTCGTTATCGTGCGGATGACGTACCAGAAGGGCGCCTGGACGAATCCAGAGCGCATTTTTCCGGCGCGAGACAACCAGTGCTCGATGGATTCGAGCATCGTCGCCATGATCAACGACGGAGGCGGCATCTCGGACCTGGCCGCCGCACCCTCCGGCCGAATCTATGTCACCACCAGCGTGCAGGGGGAGGGACGTGCCGCGAAGAAGGGCTCGGCGGCGACGCCTCAGGTCGGCGGCGCGCTGTGGCTGCTAGACTTGGGCTGCAAGAAGGATGAGAAAGGAGATCCCTGCCATTGTTCCGGCCAAAAGGCGATGCTTCTGGAGAGGTTTATTCACAAGCCAGACGGTGTCAGTCACGATAACGGATCGGTCCTGGTCGTGTTTGATGACGAAGCGGGACTCAAGTCGTCTCAGTGGGCGCCGCGAACCTTCCCGCTGGCCCAGAACGAGTCGGTGTTCGCCGTGGTGCCCTCTCCGAAAGAGTCGGAGTAGGACGCAATCACGTCGTCAGCGCCCGACTGTCTCCACCCGCCCTTACGGCGTCGCCGCACTCCGTCATGTCAGAAGAACAGAACGGGGTGGAAAGTGTGCAATTCCCGGCGCTTGTCGGTACGCGAGGGCGAGCTTTACAGACGGGATCTCGGCGCCCAGAAGGGAGGGAACGGGACGGACGTTCTTGGCCGCGTGGATCGGGATGAGGTTGGGAGCGCATCAGGCTCGGTTGATCGGGTACCAGCGGGCGGAGAACACGGCGCTGTTGGATCGGCTGGGAAAGCACCGGCTCCGACTGACACACGGTGAGCGCCGACGGCTGGCGATGCTGGGCAAGGAACTAGGCCGGAAGGCCTTGCAACAGGTGGCGACGATCGCAACGCCGGACACCATCCTGAGGTGGTACCGCGAGTTGGTGGCGGCGAAGTTCGACGGCAGCAAGAAGCGCGGACCGGGGCGGCCTCGGAAGGCCGAGGAGATCGTGCGGCTGCTACTCGAGATGGCGAAGCAAAACACGGGATGGGGCTATACGAGGCTGCGCGACGCGCTGAACAATTTGGGATACGAGATCGGGCGAACGACGGTCGAGCGGATCCTGAGGGAGCACGGCATCGAGCCTGCGCCGGATCGGAAGCGACAGTGGATTTGTGCTCTCGATCAAGAGCGAATGCTTGGACCGGATCGTGCCGCTGGGGGAAAGACATCTCCGGCGGGCCATCGTGGAGTACCTCGCCCACTACCATGCCGAACGGAACCACCAAGGTCTTGGCAATGTGCTGCTGAGAGGATCGCCTGAACCGGCGAATGAGAACGGCCGAGTGCAACGGCGCGAGCGACTCGGCGGCCTGCTGAATTTCTATCATCGGACCGCGGCCTGATCGGGGCTCGATC